>DAOTXX010000053.1:0-4141 GCA_034434835.1 Thermoflexales bacterium
ACTGATTCCGATAAAAGTCGGCGTCCCAACTGCTCCCGCTGCCCGTGTTCTTGACGACGTTGTTGCCGCCGTCATTGTATGGCACCGTTTGGTAGGTATCATACGTCCAGAGGGTCGTGTTCTTGCTGTCGAACGGATCGGTCAGCGTGTAATTGGGCGTGCCGCCGATCGAGCGCGGCGCGTCCACCAGCCAGGCCACATTCCCCACGTTGTCGTAGGCGTAACGCAAGTCCATCAGCGGCTGCCCGCTCTTTTCGGTGCGGAGGCGCCACAGGCGGCCATACGATCCAACGCCCAGTCCAGGTCGCGCGTCCCACGCGCCGCCCAGACCGAAATAGCCATAGCGCGTCTGCACGCCGTTGCCATAGGTCATCTGCGTCAACTGGCCCATCGCGTTGTACGTCAGGCCGCTGGCATAGCTCAGGTTGTACGTCGCGCTGCGCACCTGGGTCAGTTGCGCCGCATGGTTGTAGGTCTGCGTGACGACTTCGCCGCTGGGATAGGTCATGGTGATGACGCGATCCATCGCGTCGTAGGCGTAAGACGTGGCGAACGTGCCTGCGCCGGAGATGGTCTTGGTTTCTTGCGTCACGCGCCCGCGTTTGTCATAGATCCAGCTGGTGATTCCCGTTGTATCGGTCATCACCGTGCGGCGGCCCTTGCCGAATTGGCTCACGCCGTCGTAGGCGTCGTAGCCGTAGCTGGCCAGCCATGGGCCCGTCGAGTTGTCGCGCCGCTTCGATTCAAAAACTCGGGCCATCGGCGATTGGACTCGACGATGATCCATGCGCGCGTGCACGACCGGACCGTGGCCGAAGACTATTACGCCGCGATGACACACATCGAACAACGGCTCGACCTCACCACCGACACCGATGCCGCCAGCGAATGGGTGAATGCGTGTTGGGTCCGCGCGCAACTGCGAGAACTGGTCAACCAGTTGGCCGAGCCGCAACTCGAGCTGGACGTGCGTCTCGATCTCGTCGAGCAGATGCGCCGCGTGCTGCAATAGACTCGGTCACAGAGTCGTGATAGAATGGTCATGCCGCTGCGGAGGGTAAGGCTCTGCTCGACTACGTCGGAGCAACCTGAGCGCCGCACGGCGACGGTGCAACCGGGCAGGGTCTCTGTGACCCTGCCCGTTCTATTCTGCCCCGTTGCACTGTCCACAATGCGATAAACTCAAGGCCAGGTGAGTCTGGGCCACAGCCAGATGAGCAATACCCTCGTTATTCACAGCCAGCTTTGTCTCTTTTGACGAAAGTGACTCGGTTGCCTGCATCTAACTCTGCAAAGAGTTCACCTCCGTAAAAGTAGAGACCACTATCGAATCCTAGTGGAAACCCTGACATGGGGTCAAATGTCAGATTGACCTGATGCCAAGCAAAGGGACCTGTGGATGAAGTGTCCAATTCCCACGAGCCCGTGGCATCGATCCGCGTGGGAGACATACCTAGCAAGATAAAGTACTCTCTGGGAATACCCCGTGCTTCAAACCGTCCATCTTCAAAAAACTTGAAGGATGCACAGACAGTAGAATCCCCGGAACTGGAAGTTGTTCGGCGTTCCACCCATAGTCCTACAATACTTTCTGGTGTGGGCTTCTTAGGTACGCAGGCTGTCAGGCAAATGGGCAATAAGCAGATAATCCAACTGTAGAGAATTTTGGAGCCTCTGACCATAGGCCACATCCTTGCTATTTGAAGTGGATTGTTTCTTGCCACCAAAAGCTTTGGGTCACTCTGGACATTGGGCCGCTTGAGGTGAGATTGTTGACCAATGGCGCAACGTGATTGTTCCAAAACGGAGTGTAACCCACGACCGGAGGACGCGTGGCGGAGGCAAAGGTCGACTCGTTCCAAACATGAAAGAGAACTTCTGCAGTGCCAGCGTCACGGTCAACACTCACGATGAAATACTCGAGTCCATAGGTGCCCAGATAAGTCACTGCCAGATTACCGGTATGTCCAAGCGTCAAAAGATTTGAGTAATCTTGGAAGTATTTCGGGACTCCCTGCAAACCACTCAGGTTATAGTCTGCTCTACCTCGCCGATAATCGCGCGATCTCACCCGGCTTACAATCTTTGCTCGCACCTCTTCGATATGCTTGTGAGTCTGCAACAGTTCTGTAAAAGGATCGCCATCACGAAATTCGTGATGTCGTTCGCCTAGACCTGTCAGCCATTCCACACCAACTTTCCACGGAGTCGCTGGATCTCCACCGAGCGGTGAAGGAGGTATTGGCGGTGGAGGTGGCAGTATTGGTGGCTCTGGTATGCACCTTCCATTTTCATCAGTGTCATTGCACGGCCTGTGCCCGCTCGGGTCGGTGTACTTGAGTGGGTTGTTGCGAGTATAGCTGTAGCGGTTCAGATCTTGCGGGTTGCCAGCTTGTGGTACAATGGAATCGGGACTGATCCAGCGGCCCAGGTCGCTGTCATACCACCGGGCGCCCATCTGGTACAACTTAATGTAACTGTCCTCGAGTTGCCCGGTGAACCGCCGGCCCGTCGGCGTGACGCCCCACTCGGAGCGTGTTTCGCCATAGGGTTTGTATCGTAGCTCGCCCACGCGGTTGCCGCCTGCCCGCCGCAGGCAGGCTCGCGTCGGTTGTTAAGGAGGCGCTGCCAAGGCTTGCCCCCGCGCAGGCGGGGGTGGTCGCCATGCAAATAGTATACACCATTCCTGGCCGGATCGGGATCGCCTGTCACACGCATGGCGAGGCGCGTGCTGCCCGCAAAGTAATAGCTGCGCCAGGTCACGCCGGCCGGCGGCGCGGCATGCTCTTTGGGCCGGCGCGAATGGCTGGCCCAGAAAAGTTCAGACCTGTGTTACATGGGCCAGCCATACCGCCGTATCAAGTACATGACAGACACCACAGTCACCAAAAAGGCAGCTAGGCTCAACACAGTCCAGGTCATAAGCGCGTGCGATAGTGTCTCATTGATGATTGTGTTGGTTCTTCTTGCGCGGACGAATTGCCTTAGAAGCCGGAGTTCATTGTAGATAGCATACAGGTCTGCAATTAATATCGCTGCGACCATGATCCACCTCAGAACCATGAAGCCCTCCCCCTGAAGACTCGGTTTAGCAAAACACCTGTCAGATTACTACACTATCTTATATTACAAATGAGTTATGCCCATTACCAAATGCTACCGCCCTGTGAATACCAATCTGCCTCTGACCACAAGCAAAAAGCTTGTGCAGCAAAACTTCCGTAAGGCCCAAAACGAAGTTGTACCCGTGATATTGTCCCTTTTTGTGTTGCCACCGTTATTCGATCCATAGCCATTACACTTTCCCATGTGATAGTAGCTCCTGTGTCATCCGCATGCAAATCGGCCAGTGTATTTCTTAGTGACTGGAGATCCTGCATTGTAGCAGCGCCGTTGATTGCGCCTATTGCAGCAATAAATGGAAGAACAGCGAAAATCGCTGTCGCTGCCTCCATACTCACCCCTGTTATCAAAGCCAGTGAAGCGGGTGAGAGTACCGTCGTATTTGGGGCTGCTTGCGCGACAATGCCAACCACAGCTTGCAAAGTTGCGGCATCAAATGCCAGATCACTGAGCGTGTCAAGGGCCTTTATAAGTCGTTGGGCATCTTCAGCAGAAAGCTCGCGCTTATATACCTCAATGCCCCAATGCCCTGTCGGATCCACATACCTGAGCGGATTGTTGAGGCAATAAGCATACCGGTTGAGTGCTTGTGGGTTAGCCGGCCCCATCGGGACATTGTGCTGCTGGCGCACCTTCTCGTCCCATTGGAAGAACCAACCATACTCAGCAATCTCGCGGTTCTCTTCTCCAATCTTGGCGGCAAACTCGGCCAGGTTGACGGTGAGCGGCGTCAGGCGTGTCTTGGGATCGTAGCCCACCGTCGCCGCGCCGCCGCCTGCGCCAGCGGCTGCGCCGGGCACGATGCTGTCCGCGCTGAGGAAGCGCCCCAGCAGCGGCGAGTAGCGACGCGCGCCATAGTCGTACAGCGACCCCAGCCCAGTCTCTTTACATTAAGTTGCCCTCCTTTTAGCACGAGTGTTCGGAAGCGCTCCTGGTGGTATCATGGCGACCAAAACCTGCCAGGGTTTTCGGTCCCCTATCTCACCACCAGGAGGCAAAAGGATGTTAGCCGAAATCG
>DAOTXX010000054.1:0-9278 GCA_034434835.1 Thermoflexales bacterium
GATGCGGTGTTGCTCACACCCACGTTGAACTCGTTTGCCGAATTGTCGCTGTGCCCGGCCTTTCGGCGACAGTGGCCCAGCTTATACAAAGCGTTGCAACGCGGGCAACCCGACCGGGTGGGTTTGCTGCAACCGTTCAGTTACGCAAGACCTGTCGCCTTTTTTGCGGGGTCAATTTCAATTCCCGCCCACGAGTACACGGGCCAGTTAGAAGCATCGGGGAGTGGTTCGGCAATAAGCTCCTCCAAGGTGAATGATTGATGCGACGCGACACGTCGCGCTTCCAGAGCTTGGACTTTGCGCGCCTCACGCGCAGCCAAGAGCGCGTCCATTTGACCCGTATGCACCTGATGAGGCGTCAGCATGTTCAGCGTCGTCAACGGGTGGATGTTGTTGTACCAGTGATAGAACGGCGTGAAGTAGGCCACCGCGTCCGGCACATCCTGAAACAAACCGGGATAAGCCGGGTAGGTTTTGACCGTGCCAAAGTGGGCTTCGATGCGCGGGTTGTCATTCGGATGACGAGGTCGGCTGAGGAGTTGGTCAATGCCGAGTTTGCGGAAGTACTGCTGAGTAGAGTAGGAACGCATCTGTGCGCCTCGATCACTCAGGGACTTGGGCCATTGTTCGCGCGGCTGATCTAGCAGACCTTCGTTGACCAAGCCATCATCCCACAAGGCTTGGACCTGCTCACTGCTCAAGGAGTCGGACACTCGCCAAGCGACGGTTTTGCGGCTAAAGTGGTCGAGGAGACTGTAAAGAAACAGGTACTCGTAACGCCGCAGGGTGAGCAGATAAGTGATGTCCCAGTCCCACAATTGCAACGGGCCTGTCACCCAGTCGGTGACGGGGGCCAGGAGATGCCGCACACCGAGTTGCCGTCCGCGCGGGCCATTGAGGCCCATCTCCACCTGATAGCGCCACAGGGTCACGTGAGACACAATAACGGCGGGGGTTTTCTCGCTCAAGGTCAAGGCCAGTTCACGGCAACTCTCATCGGCATGGAGGGGGGAGCGAATCACACTGACCACCGCCGCCGCTTCAGATCGCGTCAAGGCGTTCCGGGGCCGAGGGCGTGATGTGACACGGGGGACGGGTACCCTGGGCGCTCGCCAGCGTTGCAGGGTGCGGGGACTCACGCCGAGCACCTGGCTGGCGCGTTGTTCAGACAGCCCTTGCGCTTGGGCTTCGGTCACCAGATCGAGGATCACTTGGCGAGTCTCCGCGGACGGCGATTGGCCGGCGGTGAAGCCCGGGAGGCTGCTCGATCTTTTTTTTCGAGCAAGGTGTAAGCGACGCTCATCTCCGCCAGAGCGGTCGTTTTCTCCCGCAGTTCTTGCTCAAGTTGGAGCACTCGTTCGGGCGACACGTCGGTGGGACGTCGTCCGCGTCGTCCTTGAACTTTGAGGGCGGCCAGCGCGGCGGACTCGATGATTTGCTCGATCTGGCGGAGATCGTCGAGATGCACGCTGTACTGGCGTAGAATGTCACCCAGCGGCGCCTTCGGGTCGCGCGTCGCTTGGTAGAGTTCCAGCTTCCGCTGGGCGGTCAAACGTTGAAACGATTTCGGATTCGACATGAGAGTAGACTCCTGTGCTTTGAGTGGCAGTCGGTATCCCGCCCCCCAGAGGGCTGTGGATGGTGTGGACAACTGCAAAATACGCAGTTGCCCACACCATCCACAGCCCCTACTACTGCGCCGACGGCGGGGCCGATCCCGCTTGCCAAAATAGGACTCAAAAAAGCGACAGGTTATAGTGTAACACAGCGCAATCTCTGAGCAAGGAGCCTATGTTGTGAGCCACATACCCGAGAAAGTAAGCAACTACAGTGAACGGGAGTACGTTGTTACTGATACGCGACAGACTGAAAAGGTCGCTGCCAAAGAACGTGGATTCGACGAGCGAACACACGAAGGTTAAGATATACCCTGGGAGCAGGTACCCAAGGAAGTCGTACAGAGTTAGGCTTATCTTGTCCAGGCTCATTTGATCCTCCCCTTGTTGTAGCAAGTATTCTGGCTTGAGCATGCTGCCAGGCGAGTCAAGTATGGTTGTCATCTACCAGTGTTGGCATCTCGCTTGAACGCGCTTGACCGAGTTGCCGGTTTGTCAAGCGTCCACGAAGATACAGCGATTGCCTCAAGTGCGGCATCGCTGACACTGATGGTGTTGTTGATAGAAGTATAGCACTCTTTACATGAGGTACCAAGTGTCAGGTCGTCTCATGCACACCTAGTTTATCCTCGCCCAAGTGTTATAACCCGCGCCGAACATAAGCGAGAGGTTTTGGCTTTCGCGGGCAACTTGATAACAAGATGTTTCATTCTGTCCAGATCGCTATCCGTAGTTGCCGAGGCGCACCATATCATGCCACGCAACTACTGTTCGCCTATGCCGTCAGTCTGTACTCGCCCGCGAATCAGCATCGGCTCGCACAGTGAGAGTATGGAGCGATACCTGTCCAGTGCCACCCCTTCCATAACGCCTGACAGATACCAGCATTGTCTCCCATGTCCACCAGCAGCGATAGCCCTTGTTTGGCGGCAAAGCGGTGCGCTGCACAGTGGGCAAACGACATAGGGCTCGTATGAGCCCGGGTGGTCGTGCTCAAAGAACCAGTGATCAATTCTAATGGTCTACTATCAGGCCCGGCAAGCGTGACAGAATCGGTAGATGGGCTGGATCGCTTTTCCAAGGTGTCAGAGTGTCAACGATGTTCGGCGGAGTTTCACAGCCGTGATAGGTGCCTCGCTCGTGCATCTGGTTGTGCAAGGCGTGGCGCGAAGTCAACACCAGCCGCATTCGCTTGCAGTTGCTTGTACTCAAAGCCGCGTCATCGGCGCGTGCGCCAACGGCGTCCAGGTAAGCCAGCGCCCCCCTCGATCTGCTTGAAGATAGTGACGCATCGGTGGCGGTCAGCATCGGCGACCCGGCGACCGTGACCATCACGGGCGACGATCTCGGGCTTGTCGGCATAATGGCCGCGCACCAGTAGGGCCAGCCAGTACGATGCAAAGGCAACATGATGCTGGTCAGCAACACAAAAGCCCTGGGTGGAACACCCCCAGGGCTTTTTGAATCTCTATGCCAGCGCGGATACCTGCCGGCAATCCTCGCAGCGCAGGTTATGCTCAGCCAGGTGCCAGATGTGGACGCAACGGCCACACAACGCCCAAGCCATCTCGCGTGGCGGGATGCTTCGCCCGCAGGTCTCGTAGCGATACACGCTGCGCCG
This sequence comes from Thermoflexales bacterium, assembly GCA_034434835.1. GTDB lineage: Bacteria > Chloroflexota > Anaerolineae > Fen-1058 > Fen-1058 > JBGLNJ01. Next base: position 3,238 of record DAOTXX010000054.1, read on the forward strand.
TCGCGGGCGAGACATCTTGTTCCGTTTCGTCGGGTGTCTCTTGTGTTTCATTTGTCATCCTCTTGGTGGTAACGCGCGTTAGAACATCCCCAACTGAAGCTCGCTGACTTGCACCACGCGCGATTTGCGCAGCGCACGGCCTTCGACTTGAATCTCGCCGCGCGCCTGCGCCAGCAGCAGGTCGAACACCGTCAGTCGAGGCGATGTCGCAGTCGGGCTGCCCGTTGGGCTGGTGGTGACGGCCACGCCGACACGCTGGTTCGGATCGGTAAAGAGGTTGACCACGTCGCCCAGGGCCTCGTAGGACTTGCCCTGCAGCGCCTGCCGGATCATCTCGCGGCGTAGGTCTTCCTCTTCCTCTTCCGTCTCGTCTATCAATGCACCAGCCGCTGAATCGCCGTACAAGATCATGCCGGCCTTCATCTTCTGGCCCATCCAGTTCAGCCCAGCATCCTCTGCCGCCCCTGCATACACCAGGAACGTCGTCGTAACCGGATTGGCCTGGCCAGTGCGCCACACCCGGCGCATGGCTTGCCACAGCGTTGTGAGGCTGTAGGTCAGTTCTGCAAAGATGATGTCCGAAAACATCACCAGGTCGAGGCCTGTTTTCACAAGGCGCGGATTGACCAACAGCACATCTAGTGAGGGAGTGTGATGTCGAATCCATGCCTCGCGTTTGGCGGCCTCAAGCGATGCACTGAGGATGCCGACGCGCACGCCTTTGACGTTCGCTTCGAGTACTGCCTTGAGCCGTTTGCGGATGTCACGGGTCGCCGTCTGCTCGACGAACAACAGCGTGCGGCGGCCACCGGTCATGTTGCGATTGACCAGCTCGACCAGCTTGGCCTCTTTGGGCAGCAAGTCGTGAGGATCGTCGCCGTTGACGATGGCATCCAGGTCAAAGCCTTCTTCGCCTTTGAGCGTCGCCACTTCGTCGCGGAACGCGCTGTTGGGCCGGCGCAAGATGGTGTTCCACCAGATTGAGAACCACCTATTGTCCTTGTTCGCCGCGCGCTGATGCCTGGCGTATTCCAACAGCCTCTCGTCCGTGTCGCGATAGTGCTTTTCCAGCTTGTCGCCCATCTTGACGCGGATGATTTCCTCGTATAGCGGCGGGAGCGCGTAGCCCAGGTCGGTGATTTTGGCGAACAACGTCTGCGGCAGCAAGTGGCGAATGATACCAGGGTGAACGCGCGGCAGTTCCTTGACGTGCATGTTCCACCGCTGGATGCCGGTCGAGAGTCCCCGGCCCACCGCCTGCTCGTCGAACCTTTCGGTCCACGTCGTCTTGACCGCGCCATAGTGCTGAATCCAGCGGCCCACGTCGCGGTAGGAGTACAGGTCGCGCACTTCCGCCACACGCCGGAAGAGCAGGTAGAACAAGCTCGACGCGCAGCCGCCGAACAACGTACCGGTGAGCGCGATGGAGCGTTTGATGCCGCTGATGAAGCGGCCATCAGCAGCGCCGATGTCGGTGTCGCCGGCTTGCGCCTCGTGTACCTCGTCCACGATGTACACCTTGAACCAGTGGGCGAACTTGTCGCGCACCAGCCGCGACACGCCGACGCGCCGCCAACGTGACATCTCGGAGAGTGGCGTCCCGCACACGTACTCTTTCTCGACGAGGTTGCCCCCTGAAGGGGATCCTTGACCTTGCTCGTCGCGCACGCGCTTGCCGCTCTCGTCAAAGACGGGCCTGGTCAGCGTGTGCTTGCAGCAGCCTGCCTCAAGCGATTCATCTTCCACAGCCTGGCCGCAGCCGGGGCACACGCGGACGTTGCGCGTGACCCACTCGCCACCGTCTTCATCCCACACACGGCGAGCGAAGGTGCTGGACAGATTGCGAAAGCCAGCATCGTACTTGGCCGCGTCGTAGGACACGATGGCGACAGCTTTGCGGCCCAAGTGTCCCGATTCGTAATCGCGCACAAAGTCGAACAGCGTGTAGAGGTCGCGGTCGGCGATCTCGACGGTGATAGTGTCCGCGCTTTGCATGATGACGTGAGCACGCAGCCGCAGCCGGTCGAACTCGGCCAGGAGCCGGCCGCATTGTGTTGCACCCATACGAATAGTCAACACACGCCGGCGGCCACTCTGCGTGACCTTGCCAGTCTTGGCATCCAGTTCGGATTCGCGTTGGACACGCCGGTTCTCGACGATCTCGCCGCCCATGTTTTCGATCATGGGCTGGACGACGTTGAAAAAGTGCGAACCAGAGTTCGTGTCGAGGACGTTCAACGTCCAGGTGACGAACACGCCATCACCCGGCGAGTCGTCATCGTCTTGGCGTTTTCGTTGGGCGCTGGCCCGCTCGATGGCTTGCTGCGTTTTCTTGTCACATTCCATCGTTGGATCGAGCCAGTTGTCGGCGCAATAGTTCATCACGGTCTTGACACGATCGGCCGGACACTCGACTCGCAACTCGCGCCGCGCGCCCTCGCGGGTATCTTGCAGGATGCGCCCGTCTACGTTGCGAATCTTGGCAGTCACATCTACCGCAGGTTTCGCGCCAGTATCGAGGATGCGCGCGACGATAGGATCGGACTGGTTGGAGCCGATCTCTAGCTCGCGTCGCCACTTGTCCGTCATGTGGCCGGGACACATCACGAGCGCAGGCCACTGGTTCAGTAGCTCAAGTGATGCGACGGACGTGATGGTTTTGCCAGTACCCATCTCGGCATTGATGATGACAGCATTGTGCTTTCGCATCACTCGTGCGGCGGCGATGGCAAAGTGTGCTTGAATATCAAACAGCCCGCGTTCTGCACGACCCGGCAGCGGCGGCATTGCCACGGCGATGGGGCGCGTGAGTGCCCACTCCGAAGGAAGCGGTTTGAAGTCGTATTGAGGCACGTTGCGCGCAAGCAGCGCATCGCACAGCCGCTCGGCGTAGCGGGTGATAAAGTCGCCCACCTCTTGTGCGGTGCTCAGCACCTCGATGCGACCATCCGGGTGCGTCACGGCGACCTTGGTCACAAGCTTTTCCGTCATGGTCACTTTCTCGCCGGTCGGCTCACCCTCGTCGTCGGTCAACGTCTCGCGGCTCTCGACGACTTCTTTCGTCGTCGCGCCGCGCGTCAGGATCGGGCCATCCGGTGTCTCGATACGCAGCACGCCTACCCCGCCGGACGACAACTCCATGGACGTGTGGCCGATGTTCTCTTGCAAGCAAGGGTGAATCGGCGCGCCGACCGGTCGAACGAATACGGCGCGTGCCCATTCGTCCGTCTTGAGCGGCGAGCACTGCCGCGCAGCCCGCACTTGTTCCTCGTGCGTCATCGGCGTGTAAACGAATGCATCAGTGGGCACAGCAGGCGCAGGCGGGATGATGTACCGCCCGTCCCCAGGGCACAACTCGGTGAGAGCCACGTCCGCGTTGCCCCACGCCGTCAGCCCTTCGATTTGGGTCTTGGTCGGGTGCTGATACTGCAGGCGCTTGACGGCGATCACCACCACCTGGTCGAACCTGGTGTTGGGATAGCCGAACACCAGTACGCGCTCGTACCAGCTCGTGATGTGACGCGCGAGTTCTTCATCCAGCAGCATCATGCGCGGGACGATGATGAGGTGGATGCCCCCCGCGGCGAGGCGGCGCGTCATTTGCGTGGCGAACAACCGCTCGTGGCGGATATGACGCCCGCGTTCGTCGGTATAGTCGGAAAAATCGTACGGCGGGTTGGTCACACTGAGGCTGACCGTGTGCTCGAGCCAGCGCACATGGTAGAACGACGCGGGGAGCACGACGTCAATCACGCGCTGCGCTTTCTGGACGCGCGAGTAACTGACCTCGACGCCCCACGTTTCGCAGTCGCCGCCCAACGCCTTCTTGAGCCGCGCGAGCGCCTCGCCTTCACCGACGCACGGGTCGGCCAGGCGCGAGTGCGATGGGTTAGAGAGCCAGGTCGCCAGCAGATCAATGACTTGGTTCGAGGTGGGATAGTACAGCAGCTTGCTTTGAGCTTCTTGCCTTGCCATGAGATGTATCTCCTTATGAGCGTTGGGCAGGAGACACACCTCGCCCCAGGCGGGGACAAAGTGCGTCCCCTGCCGGGGATTCGTGTTGCCGTGTGTTAGAACGCTATCGTGTGGTCACGCAATCCGGCGCTGATGATGTCTTGCCAGCCTTCGGGCGAACGCTCGACCCGCAGGGCTTGCGCGAAATCATCTTTGCCGCCCGCGATGGGCAGCCTGGTGACCAGCTTGCGCTTCAGTCCCACCGCGAGCAGATAGTCCTTCCACTCGGGCAGGATCGTGTGGTACATGGCCGACATCAGCCGCTGCACGAACAGATCGGGCAGGGCGCTGACCTGGTCGGCGGTTGCCACGACGTAGAACCAGTCGCCGGGCACGAGCGCCGGGTCGGTCGCGGCCTTGTGCAGGAACGCCACGGCCAGCCCCCGCGCGTTGACTTTGCGCAGCGACGACTTGACTGTGACGTAGCCGAACCCCGCGCCGCGCAGGTACAACGTGTCGCCGCCAGCCATGTCAATGACGCGCAGGTGGTTGCGGCCGTTCTTTTCAAGCTGGGCCTTGATGGCGACCAGCAATTCGACGGACGTGGCGACCGTAAAGGCCGCCACGAGCAGGTCATCCTCACCAGGGTCGTAGACGACCGAGGAGAGGGTGACGCTGGCGTGATCGTTGGCGAGCATCAGCTCGCTTTTCTTTTTGGACATCGTGTTCTCCTTGATTTGGTATCGTGTGGACGCGCGATGCAACGCGCGTTGGCGAGACGATAGGGCACGCGCTCGCTGCGAGCGTGTGCGTGCCTGGTGAAACTGGGCTATCCACGTGGAGTGGCGACCAGACAGCGTGAGGTGTGATTGAGGCTGTGCGAGAATCGTGTTACGTGGCTATTCCAACGAGAGCGTTGGAAGACGTGAATATGGGGAGAAGACGTTGTGCTCATGAATGAGCATTCGACATACAAGTGTCTGTAAGATGCAGAGGAAACCTGGGAAGTGCAAGACGCGGACTCGACCCGCGATGTCTCGTCTGATGAGACTAGGTTCACCTTGGGAGTGCGAAGGGGGTGAGGTCGGTGTTCTTTTTCGAAAAATGACAACATATTGACCTGCAAATCCACTTCGGTGTATACTGTTGTGTGTCGGTAGTGATACTTTGGTCAATCCCAACCTGAATCTCTTTCTCTTCATGTGTTGTGCAATTCTTCCAATCCCGTTCAAAGGTCATGCTAGGCCATGCTGACCGTCGCAGCCCTGTGCAATAAGGAGGGCGACGATGAGAATTCGCCTATTCACTCAGTTGGCTCTGCTGGCAATCCTGATGCTGCCCTTGACCCTCGGCGTCCCTCCCACAGGCGGACATTCTGGCGTATCCGCCGATCCTGCTGCCCCACCCGCTGATCGGCCCTCTCGCTCGGCTACGGTTCCTCCCATGCACATCGCGCCTCAGGACCCCATTCGCGGCTTGGACTGGACCTGCTACCCGGAGTCCATCTATCCTTCTGGTGTTTGTAGCCCTATCCACGCCATTGCCCTGAGCGATGCCAACAACGGTTGGGCCGTTATGGGCGGCACATTTCTGCGGCTGAGCGAGGGGACGTGGAGTGCTGTCCCCGGCACGACGGGGGCTATTCTGAACTCTGTGGCACTGTTCGGCGCCAACGACGGCTGGGCTGTGGGTGAGGATGGCACAATCCTTCGGTTGAGCGGGGGAGCGTGGGATCCTGCTACCAGCCCAGTTACATACACGCTCAGTTCCGTCGCGCTAACTGGACCAAGTGAAGGCTGGGCAGTAGGCGACAAGGGCACGATCCTGCGGCTGAGCGGAGGAACGTGGACCACCGTCAGCAGCCCAACTTCATACTTTCTCACGTCTGTGGCGTTGAGCGGGCCGAACGAGGGATGGGCTGTCGGAATAGCTGGCACCATCCTCAGGCTGAGTGGCTAATCATTACCCACATTTTTGGGAGTGTGGTAGAGTTGGGCTGATAGGTGGTTTGTCATAACTTTTCAGGAGGTCAATATGGTCGGTCTTCAAACCGTTCAGGTGGACACTCGACCATCGGTGGAGGCTGT
>DAOTXX010000055.1:0-24232 GCA_034434835.1 Thermoflexales bacterium
ACACTAGCGAAGCTTCGCCTCAAACCGACAAGTGGTGACGCCACGGCGCGTTGAGGCGCTTGGCAAGAATGGACATGAGTTGTATTCTTTCTGGTGGGAGGATACAACCATGTCTACGATGACGATTCGAGAACTGTTGCGCGACCATGTGACGTTGGAAGTCGAGAGTGTAGATCGGGTCTACCTGAACGGGTACGTGCCCACGCTGCAAACCTCGGGCGGCCTGGTGTACTTTTTGGAACGTCACCGTGGGAATCCGATTGCGTCGCCGGCCTTGTTGGGCAAGATCACGCGCACGTTCGTTGACGCAATGGAGGCCTTTGCCAAAGCGCATCATATTCCGGTGGTTCACTTTGTCCCCGGGCAGCGCAAGGACGATGTCGCGGCGCGGTACCGCCGCCAGTTCTCGAAGACGGAAGGCGTAGTGTTTATTGGGGTAGCGCAAGAGAAGCAGAATGCTTTCAAGGCCAAAAAGGAAAAGAAGGGTCAGCGGGTGCGGTTTCAGTTCTCGCGTCAATCGGTGTACGTCAAGACGTATTACGTTTACCTCCAAGACCCAGAGTTTGGGCCCGGCTTCATCAAAATCGGCACTTACGCGCCGTATCCGATCAAGGTGTGCCTGAATGGTCACGAGTGGGCCAAGCAGCAGTTGCGCAAGGAAGGCCTTGCGTTTGAAGCTTTGGACAATGGGTTCTTGAGTTGTGCGAATCCGGAGCATCTGCAAGCGCTGTGTCAGTCTTGGGGCGCAGAGCAGGTGCAAGCCTTCCTGGACAAGTGGAGCACGCAGTTGCCCTGGCCACTGACGGCCGAGGACCGGGCGGCTGGCTATCAGCATCGGCTGTCGATCTGGCAAATGGAGGTCAGCCGCACCCACATTTTCACGCGTCCCCTGCGCGGACGCGAGTTCTTTGAACAAGTCCTTCGGGAGAATCTGGATTTGGGGCGTCCCGACCGAGTGCAAGTGGTCTTTGGCCGCCAAGTGCGTCGCAACACGCCCAGCCGTTTCTGCACACGCGTGGTGCAGATGGGCGTGCAGCCCAGTTTGCTCATCACCTACAAACATTCGTCGGTGAAGCAATATTTCAAGTTGAACCGTGGTTTGCGCACGGAGGCGACGATCAACAACCCGCTCGACTTTGGAGTGGGCAAAGATCTGTCCAACTGGGTCTATCTGCGCCAACTGGGCGCGGCCATGACGCAGCGCTTGCTGGATACCGAGCGCGTGAGCGAGGACTGTTTGTTGTCGGCGGAGAGCTTTGCGCGTGTGTCGGAGCCGACCATGACCGAAACTGGGCAGCGTGCCCCCGGCTTGCGGTTTGGACAGCCACGCGTGATGGCCTTGTTTGCCGCCTTGAGTCGTTTCGCGCCGGCCCTGAATGGTTTCGACAACGCCGACGTGCGAGAAACCGTGCAGGCGTTGTTGAACCTCTCGCCGGATGAGTACACCGTCAGCCAAATGAGCTACGACTTGCGCCGGTTGCGGCTCAAGGGCTTGATCGTTCGTATCGCAGGAACTCATCGCTATATCCTCACCACCTATGGGCGCAAGGTGGCCTACTTGATGACCAAGCTCCAGCACCGCATCTTTGATGTGGCCAGTGTGGCCCTGACCGCCTCGGCAGAAGTGCCCTCGACGCTGGCAGCCGCTTTTCGGGCGTTGGACGCGGAGCTGGATAAACTCGTTGCGAACGCGCAGTTGGCGCCCGCGAAAACTTGACTCATTCGTCACGATTTAGCTATATGAAGATACCTAGTTGCGGCTTACCCAAAGGTCAGGCCTCCGCACCCATACCCACAGCGTATGACCTATAAGGATTGTGTGAAATATGACTACGGACACTCTATCCGCTCCGAGAATTGATAGAACTGCGCTCTCACTTGCGCCACGCTTTGACCACTCGGACGAGAAAACCTACTGGTTCTCTCGTTCTCCTCAAGAACGTCTCAGGCACATGGAGATATTACGGCGAATCAACTATGGACATCGAGCTACCGCCCGACTTCAAAGGGTTTCTGAGCTTGCTCAGAACACATGGCGTTGAGTATCTGCTGATTGGCGGGTATGCTTTGCAAGACAAGAACGTCGTTCGAATGGGAATACCGCCAATGCGGATTGAGATCATCACAACCATCTCAGGCGTCACGTTTGATGAATGTTATACGAGCCGGGTCGTGGATGTGATAGACGGCATTGAGGTCAATCTCATCAGCCTGCGCCATTTGAAGGTGAACAAGAAAGCCAGCGGCCGGCATAGAGACCTAGATGATTTGGAGCATCTGCCCTAAATTCGCAAACGGACACACACATGTCACAAGCACTCTATCGCAAATGGCGACCGCAAACGTTTGACGCGGTGATGGGCCAGGAGCACATCACCGACTCGCTGCGCCACGCGATCGTCGCCGGGCGCATCAGCCACGCTTATCTGTTCACCGGCCCGCGCGGCACGGGCAAGACGACCACCGCGCGACTGCTGGCCAAAGCCGTCAACTGCCTCGACCCTGACCCGGCCCATCGCCCGTGCAACCACTGTGCGATTTGCAACGCGATCACCGAAGGCCGCCTGCTCGATCTGGTCGAACTCGACGCGGCCAGCAATCGCGGCATTGACGAGATCCGCGATCTGCGCGACAAGATTCATTTTTCGCCCGGCGAAGGCAAGTACAAGGTCTATATCATTGACGAAGTCCACATGCTGACCGAGCCGGCGTTCAACGCGCTGCTCAAGACATTGGAAGAGCCGCCGCCGCACGCCATCTTTGTCCTGGCGACGACCGATCCGCAAAAGGTGCCCGCGACGATCGCCTCGCGCTGCCAGCGGTTCGACTTTCGCCGATTGACGCTGGCCGAGATCACGCAGCGGCTACAACGGATCGTTACAGAGGAGGGCCTGGAGGCCGAGCCGGACGCGCTGACGCTGATTGCGCGGCAAGCGACCGGGGCAATGCGAGATGCAGAATCGCTCCTGGATCAACTGGCGTCCTCCGGCCAAGTCATCACCCTCGCGCACGCCCAAGCGACGCTGGGCGCAGGCCCCACCGAGGTCATCTCCGCTGTCGCCGAGGGATTGGCCAGCGGCGACACCGCGCGCGGACTCGATGCGATCAACCAGGCGCTGGATCGCGGCGCAGATGCTCGACAGCTCGCGCGGCAGATCACCGATTACCTGCGCCAGTTGATGCTGATCAAGGTCGGCGGCGACAAGCTGGTAGACGTTCCCACCGAGCAGCGCCCGACGATGGACGCGCAAGCAACACGGCTTCCGACTCAGCAACTTGTCCGCGCGGTCAAGCTGTTCAACCAGGCTGCAAGCGACCTGCGCACAAGCTGGCAGCCGCAACTGCCCCTGGAGTTGGCATACGTCGAGGCGATTTTGGGCGATAAGCAATTGCCCGGCCCATCCGCCAATCCACCCGCACACACACCGGCCAGGAATACAACCACTCCCACCCCGGCGACGCCGACGCCTCGGGCAACATCGGCTGCATCCGCCACGCCATCGCGTCCGGCTCCAACGGTCGAGCGCAAATCGGCGCCAGCAGCCCGGCCGGTCGAGAGCAAACCCACCTCGGCGGCTGCAGGCGCAGCGGAGGCCACTCTCTCGATGGAAGCTGTGCATCAGCAGTGGAGCCGCATCCTGGACGTGCTCAAGACCCACAACCTTCCCACCCAGGCGCTCATGCGATCCTGCCGGCCGGGGGGCGTGGAAGGCAACACGCTCGTGCTCAACTGGCCGTCCGAGATGCTCAAAAGCAAATACGAGGACGCCAAAACCAAGCGGCTCGTCGAACAAGTGATCAGCGAAGCCGTCGGCGTTCACGTGGTAACGCGGAGCGTGGTCGCGGCCAGAGCCAAAGTGGAGGATGACCCGGTCGTGCAAGCTGGCATCAAGCTGGGGGGGCGAGTCGTCAACGCATGATGCATTGGACGATCGCCATTCACAATCCAACCATCAAGGAGATGAAACGTGGCTAAATTTCGAGGCGGCGGCCGCCCGATGGGCGGTTCAAGCATGGGTGGCGGGATGATGAAGCAGCTTCAAAAGCTGCAAGAGGAAATGGTCAAAACGCAAGAGGCGTTGGCCGAAGAGACGTTGACGATCACGGCCGGCGGCGGCGCCGTGACCGTCGTCATCACCGGGCAGCAGCGCATCAAATCCGTCACCCTCAAACCCGAGATCGTCAACCCGGAAGACATCGAGATGCTCCAAGACCTGATCGTCGCCGCCATCAACGAGGCAATTGAAGCCAGCCAGACGCATGCCGCCAGCAAGCTGCAAGGCCTGACCGGCGGGCTGAACATTCCAGGCCTCTGAACCTCAAACGTCAGGCGTCAAAAGTCACACGAGCAACCCATGACGTTTGACGCTTGACGTTTCACGTTTGACCATGGCCGTCCCAACCGTCCCCGAATCCGTTCAACGGCTGATCGAAGCCTTTTCGCGTCTGCCGGGCATCGGCCCCAAGACCGCCTCCCGGCTGACCTATCATTTGCTACGCCAGTCGCCCGACGAGGCCAACTCGCTGGCCGATGCGCTGCGCGACCTCAAGGCCAAGACGCGGTTCTGCGAGGTGTGCTTCAACATCACCGAACAATCCCCCTGCCCTATCTGCCAGAGCCAAGAGCGTGACCGCGCCGTCATCTGCGTCGTCGAAGAGCCGCTCGACGTGTTGGCGCTTGAGCGCACGCGCGACTATCGCGGGCTGTATCACGTCCTGCACGGCGTCATCTCACCGATGGACGGCATCGGCCCGGAGGACTTGAAAATCCGCGAGCTGCTCGCGCGCGTCCAGGCGGGCAGCGTGCGCGAGATCATCCTGGCGACCAACCCCAGCCTCGAAGGCGAGAACACAGCCATGTACCTCCACAGAAAGCTCGTCCCGCTCGGCCTCAAGGTCACACGGCTGGCGCGCGGGCTGCCTGTCGGCGGCGACCTCGAATACGCCGACGAGGTGACGCTGGCGCGCGCGCTCGAAGGCCGGCGTGAGATGTGAGCGACCGCTCACTCGTCCAATCGCACCCAAAGCGAAGGGACGAGCATCTCCTCCGCAGTCACCCCGCCGTGCATCCCCAGGAACTCGGGCATCTCTCCCGTTGAATCGGCCAGGTAACCATCGCCTGTCGCCAGCAACAGCAGGTCGCCCAGGCGCGATGGCGTCTCTGGATGAAACGGCTCGGGTCCCCACAGTCCTGCCTCAAGCGCCTCGCGTGTATCTACGACCACAAGCTTGCCGGGCAGGTCGCGGGCCAAAGCATCGCGCACAGCCTGCATCCGTTCGGCGCGAACATGAGCATAGGCCACGCGGGCTTCGGCCGTGGGCATCATCACCAGATCGTTCCATACTGGCTGCTTGTGCAGCTCAATAGCCGAAGGCTCGGGGGTCAAGACCTGCCCGTGATCCGAGCCGATGACCAGCAGCGTCCCTCGGGCAGCGTGGGGGGACAGCCGGTCGAGAAACTCGGTCTGCATCGAATACGCAAACGCGCGCAGCTCGGCGTCCAGCGTCTCACCCGTCGGGCCGTAAAGATGGGCGATGCTGTCCACCGGCGCATGATAGGCATAGACATACATCCGGCTTGCGTCAGCATTTTCCAAGAGACGGCGCAGCGTCACCCACATATCAGAGGCCGTGACGAACGGCGTCAGCTTGTCCACGCCGCGATGCAAGATGCGCGTCAACCCGCTCTTGACCAGGTGATAGTTGATCACGTCGTACACGGCCACGCCGGCAGACTGGAACACTTCGGCCAGGTTGGGCGCAGGCAGGAATTTTTCCGGCTCCAGCCCCATCTCGAGCAATTGTCCGGGGCGACCCTTGACCACCAGCTTGAGCGAGATCATTTCGGCAACGGCGCCCAACTCGCGGAGGAACAGGCGCGTGCCCAGATAGGCATGCTGCGAAGGCGCCCGCCCGGTCCACAGCGACGAAAGCGCCGCGACCGTCGTCGAAGGAAAGACCGAAGTCAGCGGAAAGAATCGCCCGCGCTCAATCAGTGGTCGCCAGAGAGAATCGGTGTCGGCTTCTATGGCGCGGAGAAAGCGGCGATAACCCAGCGCATCAATTAACACGAACACGATGCGGCGGACGTCGTGCGCCAGGTCGCGCCACAGGTCAGCCGGCAGCGACGGGAGACCAGGTATGTGCGCACCCAAAATCGCGGCGAACGTCGCCGGCAGGTTGGCGATGGAATAGCCGTCGTAACGCGGCCAGATCACATCATCGCCTGATAACATCGCCAACGACGGGGCATCATGGCGGATGACGGATTCAATGTGGTCAGCCAGGTTCGTCATAGTCCCTTCGATCTCCAAGGTGCAGCTGCGTAAACGGAATACGCAAGTGCGCGGGAGTATAGCACCGTCGGGCTGAGCGAGCAACACACAGTCACTCGATACATTTGACGCCTGCTCTCTTTGACTTTATAATGATTGCGCTGGTGGAATTCCCAGGGTGATCCGTCATGCCCGAACGAACTGAACACGGCCGACAACGACACATATCGGGTACACGTCCCACCCGCGAAGCGTTTCGTGACCGCGATCACCCACGAGAGGTCTATCTGGACGTTCCAACCGGAAACTGGGTTTACGTTGGGGCGGGCGGGCGTACGCACATTTTCACGCCGGATGGGAAACATCATACCAGCTTCTACACTACCCGGCGCGGTCGCCAGAAACGAGTACGGTCTGGCAGATGGACAAGTCCATCCCACAAAAACAGGGTAAACGAACATGAATCTTGTTTCTGAGAGAGAGGAAAGCGGAGTCCGGCTCCTGAGTCTCGAAGCATCTGAAGATGAATTGGGCGTTTACGCCGAAGCGCTGACCTACTTGCTGGACAACTGCGATGACGAAACATTGGAGCGTGTCTGTGGCGCATACCGCGATGAAATCGAGGAGATGCGCGACAACTTGGCTCAATTGCTTGATTCCCGGTTATCAGACTATACTTTGCGCGAACTGGCCTCTCTATCAGTGGCCCGTGAAAAGCCTGCCATTGCAGATGTATTTCAACCTAACAAGACTGGGAACGAAGCCATGTTTGCAACACCCAAGTACTATGGGACCCCCTTGTATACTCTTGTCTATGAAAAACTCAAGTCTGTAGCTAACAACCGTGAGATCATAGGCTACGATGCCATTTTCGAGATTATGGGGTTGCGATCTGGCAATCATGCAGCGAAAGAGGCCGGTCAAATGCTGGGCGAAATCAGTGACCACACTTGTCGAGAGGGAAAGCCCATGCTAAGCGCAGTGGTTGTCAACCAACAGGAAGGGATACCTGGATCAGGCTTTTTTGAGTTAGCAGCCAAGCTAGGCAAGTTTCCACACGGGGCAAGTCGCGCCCAAAAAGAAGCTTTTTGGAAAAACGAATTGAAAGCAGTCTATTCAACCACCTGGTGAGAAACGTCTCGCCGCTGCATGAAACAAGTGACACGGACCCGGCTTGTGAACAAGGCCGGGTTTTTGTTTTGTGCTATCATTAGTTGTATGGACACCCTGCAAGGCGCGGTCGAGCGGATCACGTTCTACAACGCCGAAAACGGCTACACGGTCTTGCGGCTTCACGTGCCGGGTCAGGCCGACCTCGTGACGGTCGTCGGCAACCTGCCCGAAGTGCAGCCGGGCGAATCGCTCAAGCTGCTCGGCGCGTGGATGAATCACCCCAAGCACGGCAAGCAATTCAAGGCCGAACGCTGCGAGCAAGTCTTGCCGGCGACGATCGAAGGCCTCAAAAAGTATCTCGGCTCGGGGATGGTGCGGGGCGTTGGCCCGGTGATGGCCGGGCGGATTGTCAAGAAATTCGGTTTGCAGACACTTGACGTGCTCGATCACCACCCAGAACAGTTACGACAGGTATTGGGTATTGGCCCGGTGCGCGCGGCCAATATCGCGCAGGCGTGGGTGCAGCAAAAAGCGATCAAGGACGTGATGCTGTTCCTGCAATCGCACGGCGTCAGCACGTCGCTGGCGGTGAAAATCTACAAGCAGTACGGCGACGACTCGATCCCGATCGTCAAGGACGATCCGTACCGATTGGCGCGCGACATTTTCGGCGTGGGTTTCAAGACAGCGGACAAGATCGCGCGCGACCTGGGCCTGCCGATGGACAGCCCCAACCGCATCGCCGCGGGCGTGGCCTATACGCTGAGCCAACTCGCGGACGAGGGTCACGTCTTTGCGCCGGAGACAGAGCTTGTCCACAAATCTGCCGAACTGCTCGGCGTTACACCAGAGCAGACCGCCGTTGGGATCGAGAAATTGATTGTGGATGGGCAGGTGAAAGTGGAAGCCCCCACCCCCGTTCCTCCTCCCCCGATGCTCGGGGGAGGGGGTCAGGGGGAGAGGGCCTTGCGCGAAGAACGCGCCATCTACCTCACCCCGTTCTACTATGGCGAGACCGGCGTCGCCGCCAGGCTGCGCGCGATTATGGATGCCCCCACCCGTTCCCAAGGAACAGAGGAAAAAGCAGAACGCATCCTGTCCGTCTCGTCGGTCGGCACGCCACTTTCGGAGCAGCAGATGCAGGCTGTGCGCGCGCTGCTTTCATCTTCCGGCAAGGTGATCGTGCTGACCGGCGGGCCTGGCACGGGCAAGACGACCACCGTGCGCGCCATGATCGAGGTGTGCGAAAAGCGTGGGCTGCGTTACGCGCTCGCCTCGCCCACTGGACGCGCCGCCAAGCGGCTTTCGGAAGCGACCGGCCGTCCGGCCAAGACGATCCATCGCCTGCTCGAATTCTCGCCGCAGGAGGGATTCAAGCGCAACGCAGAAAACCCGCTGCCGATTGACCTGCTGATCGTGGACGAAGCCTCGATGCTCGACCTCTTGCTGGCTAATCACTTGCTCAAAGCGCTCACGTCCAGCACGCGGCTGCTGCTCGTCGGCGACGTGGATCAATTGCCCTCCGTCGGCGCGGGCGACGTGCTGCGCGATGTGATCGCCTCCGGCCGCGCCGAGGTCATCCGATTGGACGTGATCTTTCGGCAGGCGCAAAACAGCCTTATCGTCACCAACGCGCACCGCATCAACAAGGGGCAATTCCCAGAATTCCCCAAAGGCGCACGCGACTTTTTCTTTTTTGCTCAAGACGATCCCGATCAGGCTGCCACGCTCATCGTGGACCTGGTGCGCCGCCGCATCCCGAACAAGTTTGGCCTCAAGCCCTCCGACATTCAGGTGCTCGCGCCGATGTATCGCGGCGCAGCAGGCGTGATGAATCTCAACATGCTCTTGCAAGCCGCGCTCAATCCCCCGGCGCCGAACAAGCCGGAGCGCAAGATCAGTGGGACGCTCTTTCGCGTGGGCGACCGCGTGATGCAGACGCGCAACAACTATGACAAGGACGTATTCAACGGGGATATTGGCGCCATCACCGCGCTCGACCTGGAAAATCAGACGATGACAGTGAACATGGACGGGCGAGGGATTGTCTACGATTGGATTGACGCGGATGACCTGGTGCTGGCCTATGCAGCGAGCGTTCACAAGGCGCAGGGGAGCGAGTATTCATGCGTCGTGCTGCCGTTGCTCACGCAGCACTATTTGATGCTTCAGCGGAACTTGCTCTACACTGCTGTCACGCGAGCGAAACAGCTTGTGGTCATCGTCGGCACGCGCAAGGCGCTGGCGATGGCCGTGCGCAACAACAAAGTCGCGCAGCGATACAGCGCCCTGGGCGTTCGTCTGCGAGCGTAAGCCTGCGAGCGGTTGCGTTTATGCCGTGATAGGGCGAGTCATCTATGTCCGCTGCACCGGCAGCAACACGCTGAACGTGCTGCCCTGACCGGGCGCGCTTTCCACCCACACACGCCCGCCATGCTTTTCTACCACGCTCTTGACGATGGATAGCCCCAAGCCTGTCCCGACGATCTCTGCCGTGGCGTCGCTCTGCACACGATAAAACTTGTCAAAGACGTGCGGCTGGTCTTCGAGCGGGATGCCCATGCCGTTGTCTTTGACGCGCAACATCAGATACGGGCCTCGCGTGCCAAGCGTCAACTCGATCCGGCCACCCTCCGGGGTGTATTTGATCGCGTTGGTGAGGAGATTGATCACCACTTGCTCAAGTCGCCGCGCGTTGCCTGTGATCGTGGGCAGGCCAGGCGCAATATCCACCTTCAACGTATGGCGCTTTTCTTCGATAGCGATGCGCACCGACTCGGCCGCCTTGCGCGCAATGTCGGCCATCTGGCACGGCGCGGCTTCTTGATCGAGACCGGCTTCGATACGGCCAATGTCGAGGAGATCGCCGATCAGGTCGGTGATCGTCTTCATGCTCTGGCCGACCCGATTGACAAAGTCCATCTGCATCGGCGTGAGAGGCCCCACGCGCGGCAGCAGCTCTACATAGCCGCGGATCGTCGTGAGCGGCGAGCGCAGGTCGTGGCTGACGACCGACACAAACTCGCTCTTGATCCGATCGAGTTCCTTGAGGTGAGTGATGTCTTGCATCACCGCCGCATAGCCAATGCCCTCAATGGCGCTCACCTGAGCCTGGAGCGTTCGCCCGTCGGCCAGTTGGATCTCGGCTCGCGCAGGCCGCCCCATCACTGGAGGATGTTGGAACAAGTCCAGCAGCGTCTGGTTATGCAGGACCTCGGCCAGCGGGCGGCCGGTGACCGCACGCGCCTCGATGCCGAACGCTTTGCGCGCCGCAGGGTTCAGCAACACAATCGTTTTGTCCTGGCTCACGACGATCACCGCTTCTTCGGCGCCGTGCAGTACCGCGTCCAGCTTGCTGCGCTCGGCTTCGACTTGAGCAAACAGCCGCGCGTTTTCGATGGCGATGGCCGCATAGTCGCCGAGCGCCGAAAGCAGAAACATGTCGCGCTCGGTAAAGGCTTGCTGAGAGATCTTGTTAGCAACCCCCAGCACGCCGATGATGCGATCCGGCGGAACCCGAAGGGGAACGTACAAGAGGGCTTTGACGAGATACGTGGTCTTGATCTTGTGAAGGTCCGCGCTGCCCAGCATCACCGGGCGACCCGACTTGATCACCCGCCCTAACAGGCTATCTTCCACGCGGACACCGCGCAGGTCGCGCGCCACGCGCTGATCCAGGTTTTTGGCGGCGCGCAGATACAGCCCGCCGGTCGCTTCGTCCAACAACAGCAGCGAGCCTTCTTCAGCGCGCGCCATGTACGTGGCAGCTTCGACGACCTGCGCCAGCACCTGCTCCAGGTCCAGCACCGCCGACACGGTCTTGCCGACCGAGTACAGCGCATTCAGCTCCTGGAGCTGACGGTCCATCTGGCGGCGAGTTTTTTCCAACTTGTCCGCCAGCTCGTCCCGCTCGCGGCGCAAACGCGCCTCATCCAGGGCGTGCTCGATCGCGCGCGCGGCAGCGCCAGGCTCCACGGGTTTGGACAAGATGTCGTGGACACTCGCGTGCGGTATCACCCGATCGTCGCGCCGGATCGTCGTCAAAATCGTCGGGATAGGCTGACCGTGCGCGCGCAACCGTTGGAGCGAGTCGGGGCCATCAAATCCGGGCGTCTGCATGGAAAGCACGACCAGGTCCGGTGAACGCTCGGTGGCCACTCGCACACCGGCCTCGAAGTTTTCAGCTTCCAGCGGCACATAGCCGTTCGGCTTGAGCACTGTTTCAACGATCAATTGACGCGATGGGGAGGCGTCGTCTATGACGAGGATCGTTTCACCAGCCACGCGAATTCTCTCTTGAAAGACAAAGGCTGGCTACTGGGTGAGCCGCCTCTTGCCCATAGCTCAATGCCGTCGTGCAGAACGAACGCCCCAAGCGGTTACGGGATGACACACCGATTTCCCACAGCCGTTCCGGACTGGCAAGTATCCTGTCATTGCAAGGAGCGAAGCGACGAAGCAATCTCCAACTGGCAGAACGAGATTGCTTCGCTCCGCTCGCAATGACAGACTGCAATACTTGACAGTTCAGGTCCGATCTATATCCCCAATGCCTTTTTGAGCCTGGCTTCGTCAAAGTTCACAATGATCGTGCCTTTGATATTGAACGTTGGCGTCGTCTCGTTGCCGTTCGCCCAGCCGCGCACTTGCGCAGCCGCCTGGCGGTCGCGCGTGATGTCTATTTCGACGTACTGGATCCCACGCTCCTTGAGCCAATGGCGCGCGCGTCGGCAGGCAGGACACCACGACGTACAATACAGGATCACATCGGCCACTGGCTCCGGGTCAGTCGCAGGTTGAACGATCTTGCGCGCCGCCGCAGCCTGCGGCTCGATCTCGGCCAGGACCCGGAACAGGAGATCGTTATCCGGTTGTTGATCAATGTCGTGGACGTCCACGTAACGGATGATGCCCCGCTTATCCACCACAAAGATCGCACGCTCCGAATAGCCCTCCTCGCGCAGCACGCCATAGGATTGCGCGACTCTGCCATGCGGCCAGAAATCGCTGAGCAGCGGATACGTGATGCCGCCCAGACTATCGGCCCACGCCTTGAGGCACGGGCCGCTATCTACGCTGATACCCAGCACCTGGGTATTCATCCCTTCGAACTGGTCGAGCTGCGCCTGATACGAAGGGATCTGGCTCGTTCAGACGGGTGTCCAGGCCAGCGGGAAGAACGCGATCACCACGTTTTTCTTTCCACAATAATCACTCAAACGGATCGTCCGCCCGTCGTGGCTCTGGAGCACAAAGTCAGGCGCGGACTGCCCCACTTTGGGTACGGTTATCATGATGCCTCCTGAAAGTCAATTCAAGCACAGAACTGGGCATGATCATACCACAGAACCCTGACGGTGCGAAGCGCCATCCGGCCCATCCGCGCATCGTCTGTAAAGACCCCCGTTTTCTCCGGGAAAACGGGGGTCTTCATATTATTTATCCGTACTGATCCACAACCGTGTGCCATCGCTCATGATCTCGATAGTACCAGATTGATCGGTGCGCAACACGCGCCGGTCCGCCAGCCGCGCGAGCACTTCCGGCGACGGGTGGCCAAACGGATTGCCTGCACCTACTGAGATGACCACGATCAGAGGATCGGCGATGGAGAGAAATTCGGGAGAACTCGATGTCTTGCTGCCATGATGAGCCACTTTCATGATCGTGGCCGACTGCAACCGCCCTGAACGAACCAGAGCGACTTCGCCCGCCGCTTCGACATCGGCAGTCAAGAGAAAGGAAACGCCGCCATGTGTCAACCGTATGACCAGGCTGGCATCGTTGCCTTTGAGGGAAGCCAGGGCATTCATATCCGGATGAAGCAGTGTCATCTCCAGCCCCGGCTCAACCTGGATCCTTTGCCCGGCCTGTGGCGCGATGCGCTGCACGCCGCGCTCGGTGATGAGCTGCGACCAGCGCGACACCGCCGGATCGCGAGCGCGATCCGGCCATTCGGCGGCGAGCGCCGCACCGACAGCGTACTTGTCCATCACCGCAACCAATCCCGCCAGGTGATCGGCATCGGGCTGCGTGGCGATGATCAGGTCGAGACTATGATCCCAAAACGGCATGCGTCGCGCTAGTTGATTCAGAACGACCGAAGGCGCTGGGCCGCCGTCTACGAGGATTTGTCTGCCTGTCGGCGTGACGATGAAAATCGCATCCCCCTGCCCCACGTCGAGGAAATAGACGTGCAGCTTGCCGTCGGGCAATTGAACCAGCGCAATAGCGATCAACACTATCGCGGTCCCCGTCGCCGCCAAGACGTTGCGCCGCGTGAATCGAATCTTGACCCACTCGATCATTCGACGCAAGCCGGGACGTGTTTCGGCAGGCTGCTTGAGCCACCAGGTCACGGCAGCCAACAGCGCATAATACCCAATAACCAACACCGTGCTCACCTCGCCCAGTTTGATCACCGCTCCCGGGATCCTGGCGGTCAATTCGACGATGCCCGTCGTCCATGCCAGGAACAACCACGCTACCCAGCCCGTCGCCTGCCCGAGTGGCAGCCAGACCAGCCCGGCCAAAAGCGCCAGGCCGCCGGTCACCATTACCCCGGGCTGCGCGGGCAACACTAGCCCATTCGTCAGCAGCGAGACGAGGGAAAGCTGCCTGAAATAGTAAGCCAACAACGGCATCGTCGCGATCTGCGCCGCCAGCGTTACAAGCAGCGCGTCCGAAAGCACATCCATCACTGGCGGCAAGACCTTCGAGGTTTTGAAAACCTCGAAGGTCTCGAGCCAGCCCTCGACCGTCTTTTGCAGCGGTGTGGCGTAAAGGATCAGGCTCAATGTCGCCACAAAGCTGAGCTGAAAGCCAACGTCCCACAGCCAATCCGGATCGTAGGCCGTCATCGCCAGCCCGGTGAAAAAAAGCGTGTTGAGCGCAACGCCCTGCCGTCCCACATGAGTTGCCAGCAGAAAGACGATGCCCATGATCACTGCGCGCACGACCGAAGCCGACGCGCCGACAAGCACCATGTAGATCAGCAAACCTGCGACCAGCGCGTAAAACGCTCGCCGTCTTCCGAGCAGCCTCACCGCGCCCAGGCTGATCAGCCCGATGAGGATCGTCACGTTGTAGCCGCTGATGGCAATGATGTGGGTCGTGCCCGTCGTGCGAAATGCATCTTGCATGCTCTTGGGGATGCCCGAATCGTCGCCCAGCAAGATGCCCGTGAGCAGCGAAGCTTGCGGTTCGGGCAAAATCTGCGCGATGACGCGCTTGGCCCGCGCCTTGAACGCATACAGCCAGCCGAGCGGAGCGAAACCTTGATCGCGCGCGAGCACCGTCAGGCGCGGGCGCGACATGATCGAATAGACGCCCTGACGCGCCAGATATTCGCGGTACGAGAAATCGCCTGCGTCGGTCGGCGTCTGGAGTTTGCCTTCGATTCTCAGTCGGTCGCCATAGCGATAGTCGGTGAACGGCGGCGCCTGGATGAGGACGAGTCCGCGCACGGTTCGTGTTGGCTGATCGCTGATGATGAGTCGTTCAGCTTCAACGCGCAGGTTGGTGTATTGGTCTCGCGCGTCTGGTTCGGAGATGACGACACCCTCAACGCGGACCGGGCCGGTCTGATCGTTGTACGTGGCAAGCGAGGTCGCGTCGAAGCGAGGCTGCGAGAGATTGAAACGAAGTGCACCAAGAATCGCGGCAAGGGCAAGGATGAAAACCCAGCGAGGCTTGGGTGTGCGCCAAGTGAGAATGATGCCTGCAACAACGCCGATGACTGCAACGCCAAGCGCAACGGACGGCACCGCGATGCGCGATCCGCTCCAAACGCCGATGAGCCAGGCCAGCGCAAGAGGAACGAGAGGCATTACCATGCGCGCAATTCTATCATCGTTCGGCGGAGGTGGCTCCAGCCCACCCCATCACACCCTTTGGATTTCAGGCAGGCTGGCCGCCGCGATGGATTGACCGACGCGGCGGCTCTTTTCGTCCGGCAATTGGATGTGGATGTGCGCCAGCTCGGGAAATTCCGACCGAAGCACCTGCTTCGCGCCTTCCAGGATGAGCGGCCCGCCCCGACCTGAGGTGCATCGCCCGAGGATGAGCACATGCTTCAATTCGTAAAAGTCGGCATAGTGCGCAATGGCATAGCCCATGTATGTCCCCATGCTCTGCCAGATTTTGATCGCGCCTTCATGCCCGGCTTCGAGCTTCTCTTGAACCCACACCAGCTTTTCGGCATCCGTAATGTTCCCCGGAATCTGGATACCAGCTCGGGGCGCAAGACGGAACACGCACTGTTGAGAAAGGTAAAGTGCGCCGCCACCTCTATCGCCCGACCACTCATCCATAGGAGCATTCGGACTATAGTCAATCGGCGCAAAAGCCAGCTCGTTCAACCAACCAGTGATCTTGCCGTCGAGCGTGACATAGCCGGTAGCTTCGCTTGAGCCTAACGCGATGCCCAACACGCCGTTGTCCTCCAACGACATGGCGCCTGCCAGCGCGGTCACGTCACCGTCGTTAATGACCTCCAGCGGCACCTGCCAGTCATCGCGGATACGCCAAAACAGATTCTTGACCTGATCGAACCGCTCCTTGGGGATGCCCCGAAACAGCGAAGCGATCATCGGGCGATTGTTGATATAGATTCCCGCCGCGCTCCCGCCGATCGCGTCCACGCGCGGCATCTTGGAGGCCGCGGCTTTGAGCGCAGCCATGATCTCCCGGTAATGATACTCGGGGTCAGTCTGCTTGCGCGGCTCCCACACCACTTCTTCGCTATAGACGACCTGGCCGTCTATAACCGCCGAGACTTTGCGATCCGACGCGCCCAGATCAAATCCAATGCGGCAGCCGTCAAGGTGGCGACCCAACGCCCTGCCGCCTTCGCGCACAGGCGGCACCTCGGCCGCAGCGCACGGGATCACTTCAAAGGTACGCTCATAGACATCCTCGCCCATAAAATGATAGTCAAACTGGCGCTCACCTTCGGGCGCATAGGTCTTGCGAATGTATTCTCCAACACTTGGGGGACCACCGACATAGACCTTCCATCCGCCGCGCTGCCAGAGCAAAAACTTGACCAGCCGCTCGACATACGTCAGACTGGCCTTGGCTCGAGGATGACCTTCGGGGAAAACCTGTGTCTCAAAGCGCGACCTTTCCCCATCGGCGCGCTCCAGGCCCAGCACGAGCGGCACGCCGACTCCGGAAGTGGCAACCTCTCGGCGAAACGCATGGTTGGCTAACACCGCCGGACGAAAATCAGAATCCAGAGGTGGCAGGAATTGGGGTCCGACCAGCTTGAGGGTTTCCATGCGGGGCTATTCTCCTGTGCGTTCAAGACATTTTGAGAATGATACCTTTTTCGAACCACAAAGACACCAAGACACGAAGAAATCACAAAGTCTGGGTCACTTGCGGAATCTTTGCAGCAGAATCTTGGTGTCTTTGTGTCTTGGTGGTGAGTTTTCAGATGCCCTCTATGGCTCGACTCGACCTGAGCGCGGGTCAGCCATATCCCGCTGTCGTCGCGCTTCAAAGAGGATCACCGCTGCAGCGACCGCAGCGTTGAGCGATTCGATGCCGCACTGCATCGGGATCGAAACCCGACCGGTCGCCAGCTTTTCAGCTTCGGGGGAGGCGCCTTCGGCCTCGCCGCCGATGATGAGGGCGCAGGGCTGGCTCCAGTCCACCTGCGTGTAAGGGATCGCACCGCGCGCGTCCGCCAACCAGATAGACAGGCCATTCAAATGCGAGGCGATCGCGGGCCAGGTCATGGCCGCGACCGGCAAGCGAAAGTGCGTACCCATCGCGCCGCGAACGACTTTGGGGTTGTACAGGTCCACCGTGCCCGGCCCCAACAGCACTTCGTCGGCCCCGGCCGCCGCCGCCGCGCGCAACAGCGTCCCCAGATTACCCGGATCGCGTAACGCATCGGCGACGACAGACAGCGTCGGGCGCGTGGGCAGCATCGAGTTGGCAAAAGGCAACACCGCCAGGATACCGGAGGGTGTCTCGGTCTCGGAGCAAAACTTGATCACACCGGGCGTCACGTCGAGGCAGACGACGCCGCTGGCGTGCAATCGGTCCACCAGCTTCTTGCCCCGCTCATCGAGGTCAGGCGTATAAAACACCAAATCGGGTCGGACATTGGCGCGGATCGCTTCTTCGAGCAAGCGGAGACCTTCGACAACAAAACGCCCTTCCTCTTGCCGGGTCTTGCGGCGAGAAAGGGCGTGGACGTACTTGACTCTGTCGTTAGCGGTGCTGGTGATCATGACGAATGACCACGTCGCGCGACGAATGGCGAACGCCAGGTCCGCTCTTTGTCACTCGCAATGTCCACTAGCTGCCCTTGACCATCTCCGCGAGTTTAGCAAAAGCTGCGCTGTCGTTCACAGCCAGCTCCGCCAGGACCTTGCGATCGAGGTTGACGTTGGCCCGCTGCAGGCCGGTCACAAACTGGCTATAAGTCAACCCATTGAGCCGGGCCGCCGCATTGATGCGCGCGATCCACAACTGGCGGAACTGCCGCTTGCGCTGGCGGCGGTCACGATAGGCATAGTGCAGCGAATGAAGCAGGCCCTCGCTGGCCTTTTTCCAGAGCCGGTGGCGGCTGCCACGCTGGCCCTTCATCATCCCGATGATCTTGTTATGACGGCGGCGCAGAACCACCCCACCCTTGACTCTTGGCATGGCTTACTTTCCCTTCAGATAGGGTGCCAGGCGCTTGATGCGCTTGACCATCCCCTCTCCCTCAACCGAGAGCATCTCGACGAACTGAGCTTTGGTGCGGGCCGGCGTGCGCCGGCGCAGGTGACCTTTGCCGATCTTGGTGCGGCGCAGCTTGCCCGAGCCGGTCAATCGAAACCGTTTAGACGTTGCTTTGTGAGTCTTGATCTTTGGCACTGGCACTTACCTCTTTTGGAGCAGACTTTTTCTTGGGCGCAGGCGCCAACACCATCAACATCGTCCGGCCCTCCATGTCCGGCTTTTGCTCGACGACGCTGATATCGGATAACTCCCGAGCCACGCTGTCCAGCTCTTCGCGCGCAATGTCCGGGTACGTGATCTCGCGTCCTCGAAAGTGAACGCGCACCTTGACCTTCATGCCCTGCTCAAGCCAACGTCGCGCGTCACGCACCTTGAAGCCACGATGATGATCGTCTGTTTTGGGACGCAACCGAATCTCTTTGACCTCGATGACCTTTTGCGCTTTCTTCGCTTCGCGCTCCTTTTTCGCCAGCTCGTACAGGAACTTGCCATAGTCCATGATCTTGCACACGGGGGGCTCAACCGTCGGCGAGACCTCGACCAGGTCAAGTTCGCTTTCGCGAGCAAGCCGGAGCGCCTCCTGAATTGGCACCACGCCGACGTGCTGACCATCGGCGCCGATCAGCCGGACTTCTCTGACGCGAATGCCTTCGTTGATGCGATGGTCCCTGGCGCTAATACGCTCCCTTTCTCCTCGGATTCCAAACGCGCCCGGATACGCTTCCGGGCGCAACGCGGCGAAATCATAACATAAACATTGTAAATCGTCAACTTGATTTGACATTTGAGATTTGATACTTTATGATGTCGGCGTGTCACCCTTCACTTTCATTCGACGCCCAAGTGATTGGTCTGTTCGGCCCGCGCAAGGCAGCGACCTGCCGCACGTGCGCCGCGTCCTCGAAGAAAGCCAACACGCGCACCTCCAACTCGATGGATGGACGTTGGAGGACTGGGTCGGCAATCCGGGCTTTCTCCTCGCAGAACTGGACCGGCGAATCGTCGGCTTTGCAGCGGGCGTGCGAGACGCTGCGCCAGCCGCATGGCTGCGCGCGCTCGTCGCCCAAGACGGGCTGAACGTGGGTGAGCTCCTCGATGTATTCCTGCCCCCCCTGATCGCCGCCTTGCGCCTACAAGGCGTCCAGGCCCTGAACTGCATGGCCTGGCCCAACTGGCTGGCCGAGACACTGCCTACGCGCGGCTTTGCGACCCTGGCCCGGGTGGTGACGCTCCGCAAAGACGAAATGACAGTGCCGGTCACTCTCCCCCGCAATACCTTAGTACGCCAGGCTCGCTCGACCGATCTGGATGCTATCGTCGAGGTTGACCACGCTGCCTTCGAGCCTGATTGGTGGTACGGTCAGACGATGTTCTTTCGAGCCATGCGCGGTGCCAACCGATTCGTCGTCGCCGGGCAAGCCGAGCCGGTCGGATATGCCTTCGCTCACCTCAGTGGTTCGCACACGCACGTCACGCGGCTGGCGGTTCATCCGGCGCACCAGCGGCAAGGCATCGGCGCGCTGCTGCTGGCCGACTTGATCGAGCATGCGCGCTCGCAAGGCGCGGAACTGATCACGCTCAACACCCAGACGTATAACGAAAACTCGTTGCGGCTGTACCGCCGCTTTGGATTCATGGAAACCGACACCGTCGTGACCGCGTTCAGGCGTCCGATCGAATAGTTCGACTATTCGACGCCAAGGCTGAACTCGACCCGATCGCTCCCCGCCACGGGCAGACGGCCCTGGGTCAACGGCGAATACATCCCGACCCAAACGCGATAGGTCCCAGGAGACAGGTCACCGGGCAAGGTCAGGCGATGGGTCTGCAGGAACTCGTCGCCCGCCTGTAGCGTCTCCGGCGCCACGTCTAACCGGTCCTCTTGTGTGACGCGCTTGCCATCCGGCCCCACCAGATGCGCAAACATCACCAGCGCCCCCGGGTCCGCGCGCAGCACACGCCAGATTGTCAGCACGCGGATGGACTCGCCGGGCCGCGCCGGGTTGGGACGCACCTCGTAACCGATCAGCGCCAGCCGGCCATCAAAATCATAAGGGCGTGCCCCACCGGCCACCGCTTGCACAGCCAGCGTTCGGGCATCAGTGATGACGTAAGCTGTGAACACCGGGCGACCATCGGGCAATCTCTCCTCTATCGTCTGCGTCGCCGCACCAAAGAACAGATCACGCACCACCTGATTGAACGTGATCGGATTGGGATCGCGAAAGGGGACAAAGTACGTCATCGGCCTGGTCGGGTTCCACACCAGCGCGCGCGCAGGATTGAACCAACGCACATCGGTACGTCGAGCGGTAAGCGAGTTGCCGACTTTCATCCACGGGTCATAGTGATCCACCGCGTTGCCCATGAAAGCGACATCGCGCCATTCGGGATGCGCGTCGGCGTAGCGCCCCATCGCCGTCACCGTCGCTTGATGCTCCCAACGCACTTGGTCACTGGCGTTCCACGCGCCAAAATAATCGCGCGCCGTCAACGTCACATTCAAAGAGAGGAGGCCCAGTGCCAACACCGTTGACAGCCAAGACCTGAGCCATCCATTCTTGGCAATAAACGAAAAGATGGTGTCCAGCCCCAATCCCGCGATCAAGTACACAGCCGGTTGAGCCAGGATCGCATGACTGGTGCTGGCCGGCGGCCAGCTCAACAGGATGGGCGCCAGTCCCACGGCCAGCCAGATCAGCACGAGCGCCGTGCGGCTTTCGCGCCAGTGGCGCAGCGCCACCACAACGCCCGTCAGAAAGGCCAACGCCGTGAGCGGATCAAAGATCGGGCGGCCCGGCAGATTGTAGAGCCACTCGGTTCCGCCGCGAAGCACAAACATGCCCAGCGCCGCCAGCGTGTACTCGAGCAACGGAGCCACATCGCCCTGACGCAAAGCATCCAACGGGCCGGATACCTGCTCAACACGAGCCTCGGCTTGAGGCTGAGTGGCAAGATAGTACACCAAGGGCGCAGCGATCAACGCCGCAACGACCAGAGTCAGGACCCACCCGGCGATCTGACGCCTCAACTCTGCGCGATGAAACAGCGCGAGATAAACCAGTGCGCCGATCAGCCACACGGGCAATGCTCGCGCGGCCGTGTAGGTGTGAACCGACAGGCCCAACAAAATGCCTGCGGCGATGCCCCTGCCCCACACCTGACGGGTCGGTGAGGCGCGCATCTCGAACAGCCTCCAGATCCCCAACGACACAAACGCCGTGAGTGGGATCAGGCGCATCCCCAGCCGCGCAAAGAACACGGCCCAGAACGAAACAGCGCACAGCGCCGCCGCCAGCAGCCCGGCGCGACGATTCCAGGCGCGCCGGCCTAACGCATACACCGCACTGACCTCGACCATTCCGAACAGGATCGAAGGGAAGCGCAGCGCGAAATCGCTCCAGCCCAAAGCCGCCAGCGACGCCGCCTGGAAATAGGCATTGAGCGCCTCTGCGCCAAAGTTTTCGGGGAAATAGATCGGCCACTCGCCGTTCATGACGCGGCGCGCCCAAAGTGCCTCGTAGGTTTCATCAAAGCGTGGGCCGGGCGGCGCGTCACAGATCGCAAGGATGCGCAATGCGGCGGCCAACAAGAGGACAGCAACAATCAGCAAAAGATGGTAGCGAGGCTGGTTCATGCCAGAGGAGGGCGTTCCAGCGCGCGAGCGAGTATCCATCGGCCATCGGCCAGCAGGCGAAGCTCAAAGATCTCGTTGGCGGGCGTCATCACCAAAAAGCACCGCGTGTCTCCTTCGACCCAGGCGCGGCCCCAACTGGCGATCTCGTACTTTCGTCCCTGCCACCCAAAGGCCGTCGGCCGGGGCGTTCCTTCTGCCGTGACTTGCACTTCCACCGATACAGGTTCGTTGACGAATTTCATTTTGACAACCGACCACCGACCGCGGCTATCTGCGGTCAACCCTTACCGGCTTTGTTCCAGAAACTCTTGGAGCATCTTGAGCGCGGCCTCGGTCGAGCGAAGCTTGTTGCCCTCGCGGTCATCGTCCCACACGTGACGTTCCACATATTCGCCGTTGCGCGAAGAAAGCGCAATGTACACCAGACCAACCGGTTTGCCCGGCATCCCACCGCCCGGCCCGGCGATGCCGGTGACAGCCAGGCCAATATCAGCACCGAGCGCCCGGCGCACACCGCGCGCCATCTCCATCGCCGTCTCGGCGCTCACCGCGCCGTGCTCATACAGCGTGTCGTGGTGCACGCCCAGCAATCGCTCTTTGGCTTCATAGGAATAGGCGACAACGCCGCCCTCAAAGTAATCCGAGCTGCCTGGCACGTTGGTGATCCGATGTCCCAGCAATCCGCCTGTGCAGGATTCGGCGACCGCCAGTTTCAGTTTGTTTTCGGCCAAGAGCCGGCCAACGATCACTTCAAGCCTGTCCATCGTGTCGCGCATGTTAACACGGATGAGGAGGGCTGTCAATTCGATACGATAGGCGCGCAACGCGCCATTCGAGCAGCGCTTCGACGTGTTCCATATCGTGACGGCACGGGATGGATAGGAGCACATGGAACGACATTTGCCCGCCCCACGGCGAGGGCAGCATCCGCGCCAGGTCCGGCTCCATCACCCGCTCGGCCAATTCGGTGACGACCGTCCCGCGCACGTCCACAAAATCGCGCCAGACACGATTCCAGCTTTGTCCGCGGCGCGCTGCGGCGTGAGACTGATTCCATCCCTCGCCATAGTCCTGCTGCTCCCACACGATGCGCTCGTTCTTTTCCATTGCCAACGTCGCCTCGACGACGAGCGCATCCCAATCAGCGATGTGACCGCACACATCTTTGAGCGTCCATATGCCAGTCACCGGCAAGGTCTCGCGCTGGTCGGGCGGCACAGTGTCAATCAGCGTCAACAGCGCCGAACGGCAGGCGTCCAACGTGTGCTGCAGAATGACTTTGGGACCGACCTCATCAGGGCGTGTCGTGGGCCGCCAGGCCTGGATGTGCCGAACGTGCTCGGCGTCGTGCTGAGCCATGTCCAGGGCCAAGCCAGCAATGTTGCGGCGGTCCAAGCCGACCGGCTGTTCCAGGTCGAGCTGGGACTGGCTGCATCCCGCAATCGCAACGGTCAGTTGGCGATGGGCAATCGCCAACGCCTCGATCAATTCTTTGAGCGGCCTGGTGCGCCACACGGCGACGACCTTGGCATTGTAGGCGTCCACGTCGGCAACGTCGGGGTTGGGCGGGACCGGCTGCCGCGCCCGCAGGTAACGTGCCACATCATTCGTGTATTGCTCCCGGCCGATCAGATGGGCGAGCAGATCGCGCGGCGACCAATCCCCCACCACGCGCGCCGATTCGATCTCTTCGGCCGACGCGCCCAACAGCGCGTGCAGCAACCGCGCGCGCTCGACCGCCAGACGGATCAGCAGATCGCGCTTTTGCATCTTTCTCCTCCTTGGGTTTGACAAGCACAGGATAACACGTCGCTGGATGATTGTCAAAGGGAGCTATCGCAGACCCAAAGAGTCTCGGAGACCCTTCGGGTCTTGGAGGTTACGCGCGATGATCGGCTGGTGCAGCTCGTGCGCCGATGGCCTGAAAATGGAACCCGACCCACGCGCGCCGCGCTACATCGTGCCGGTGTGGAGACGCAACTATCGGCTCGTGGTGGATGGAGAGGGCAAATAGCTCGCGTTATACTGAGCAGAAATCAAACGAGTGCATTGGAATCGAGGCTTCAGCCGGTTCTTGCGGCTAATTCCGGCTAAAGCCTTGACTCCGATTGCACTGAAATCATTTCCGACCAGTATACGCAGGCGCAAGCTCAACCGCCGGCACTTGATCGCGCAAAAAGTTGGGACAAAAGTCATAGCCGTTGGGCCAGTAAATTCCTCCGCCACTTTCAACAGCTACCTGACAGAAATAGTCGTGGTCCCGCAAAGCTGCCGACAGCCCTTGCCCAATAAACGGACGCAGGTCTACGATCTTTTCCAGTCCATCCGAAAATACGGTAGTGCATCCAGAGCATTGAGATAAATGCGGCCGTGAATTTCCGGCGATGTGACGACAGCTTGGAAAGCGGCATTCCCGCATCTGAACAGGGTCATCGGGTCATTCCAAGTGTGTTCGACCGGCCTGGCG
>DAOTXX010000056.1:0-16566 GCA_034434835.1 Thermoflexales bacterium
CCAACAAGAGCATACGCGCCCAACCGGGCGAAATCTTTGACCAATGGGCCGCTGGATAGCCTACCATGGGGCCTATTGGTCATCCAGCCCCTGTGCGCTGCGCTCGCAGGGGTGCGAAATACAGGCTAAGAGAGTGCTGAAAAACCCCTTCTTTCACCGCTGAGCACGCAGAGAGCGCAGAAAAAACCCAATAAAACTCGGCGTCCTCAGCGGCCTCTGCGGTAGAAAGATGACTTTTTCAGTGGTCTCCTAAACCTCATCATTCGCGGACATGCCGCGCAACAGTTGCACCACCTCGTCCACAGCGACCTGGAACAACGCCTGCGTGATGTCATCCGCAACCTGATACGGCCCGCCAAAGCTGCCATCGCCCAGCCGCTGGCGAACCTGGTCCGCCGGCATGTAAGGCGTGACGCCGGTCGCAGGTTTTTCGCCGTCCGGCACCTCTGCCACGCGCGTAAAGGGAAAATTCTCCGACCAGTTGGCATGCGCCGGCGCGAGCTTGTGTTCGGCATAGAACTGGACGGCCGCCGGGGCCTTCCACCAGTGATGGATGAGCACGACCAACCCCGGCAGCTTGTTGACCAGTTCGCGCAGCGCGTAATCCATCCCGGCGTTCCCGCCGTGACCGTTGAGCACGAGCACGCGCTTGAACCCCTGACGATGCAAGTCGGTGACGATCTCACACACGACGCGATTGAACGTCTCGACGCTCAAACTGACGGTGCCGGGATAGGCGGAAAAGTACGACGATACCCCAAAGTTGAGCGGCGGCGCAACCAGCACATTTTCCCGCTCTGCCGCTGCTGTGGCGATCGCCATCGGCTGGCGAACGTCGCTCAACAAACTGAGGTAGCCGTGCTGTTCGCACGATCCTGTGACCAGGATGATCCGGTCATCGCGTTTGAGATATTCTTCCACATCCATCCAGTTCAGGTCTTCGAGCAGCATGGTGTTTCCTCCCGGAAGACGAATGACCAATGACGAAGGACGAAAGACAAATTCGTCATGGGTCACGCGGAGCGGTCCTTTGTCCTTTCCAGCAAAATCGTCACCGGCCCGTCGTTGTGAATCTCGACGAGCATGTGCGCGCCAAAGACACCCGTCTGCACGGGGACGCCTTCCGCTTCCAGCAGCTCGATAAAGCGGCGGATGAGCGGCTCGGCGACCTCGGGCGGCGCGGCCTGGATGTAGCTGGGGCGGCGGCCTTGGCGCGCGTCGCCATACAAGGTGAATTGGCTGACGACCAGCGCGCTGCCCTTTACGTCGAGCACCGAGCGATTGAGCTTGCCCTCGTCGTCGTCAAAGATGCGCAGCGTGGCGATCTTGCTCGCCATCCAGTGCGCCTCAGCTTCCGTATCGCCCACGCGCACGCCGACCAAGACCGCCAGCCCATGCTCGATCGCGCCGACGACGCGCCCGTCCACGCTGACCGATGCCTTTTTCACTCGTTGAATGACAGCTCGCATGGCATAGCCTCCAACAGCAGGATTATACTGACGCTGCGATGGGTGTCAATCGCTCGCACAAGGAACCAGGGTTGTCCCGCATGCGCCGGCGAGGGGCGCTGACCTGGCACCCACACCCTCCAGTTGTCTTGTACGAAAACGATGCTACAATTTAGCAGCGAAGCGTTAAAGCATCAAGCAACTCTAGCCCCCACTGTAAGGAGCTACCCCCGATGAGCACAAGCGGTCATTGGTTTGAACCTCAAACAGCGCAACAGCTTGTCAGATCCCTGGATGCACTCCACATGCGCATGTCATCCGCATACGATCGGCTAGTCAAACAAGACCTGAGCCAGATTGAAACGCAACTGGATGCACTGGCAACTCGTGACAGTGAACTGGCAGCCCCAACTCGGCAGCAAGTACAACAAGTCGTGGAACTGGTAAGCCGCTTCAAGCGCCAGACCGCCAACTCGCTGCTGGAATTGGAGCAAGAGATCAAACAGGTGCGCGAGGCAATGGCCCTGGCTGTCAAGAAGCAGACCGAGATGGAAACGCAAAAACTCGACATCGAAAAGAGCAAGCTGCGACTGGAACGCTGGCAGTTGGTTGTGGGGCTGATCACGGCGTTTTTGACCGGGCTGCTGTTTCCGATTGTGCTGTGGCTGGCTGGAGTCAAGCCGTAGCCCAAGGACAGGACACGCATGTTGAGTGCCGAGTGGTGGATTGTCATTATCCTTGCGCTGGTGCTGTTGGGCGGGCCGAGCCTGGTGAAGGAATTCAGGCGACTGATCGAAGAGACCCGCAAGGAATTGAACGTCGAAGACAAGGGCAGCCCCGCAGCAGAATTGCGCCAGATTGCGGATGAGACACGCCAAGAGATCCAAGCAATCAAGGCCGAAGCAGAACAAGTCATCGAAGAAATCCTGATCGGCCCGGCTGACCCCTTGCGTGTTTTTGTGTGTTCCATGCAAGAAGAGTTGAAGCAGGAACGAGCCGCCGTCCGGGAATACCTGCAGCACCTGGGCAGGGAACTGGGGCTGACGCGCCCGATCCTCCTTGAAGATATGCCCGCCTCGCCGGATACTCCCGAGGATGTGTATAGCCGGGAAGTGGAGCGATGCGAAGCGTTCGTGATGATCGTGGCGGAGGATATCTCACCCGCTGTCTTGCGCGAGCACCAACTCGCACTCGAACACAAGCGGCCTTGCTTTTACTTTGTCAAATCGGTGGAGCAAAGAACCGAAGCAGCGCAGCGATTTTTGGGCGACATTGTCGCCAAGTGGGTCGAGTTCCAGACACCGGAAGAGTTGGCCAAGAAAGTAGCGATGGCGCTGGTGGCATACTTGCTGGAAACCCGCCGCCAGCGTCGCCTGGCTCATGCCGATGTGCTGGCGCTGCTGGCGCTGGGCGAGCGGCTCAAGATAGATCGCCAGGTTTTGGATCAGACCAAAGAGCAAATCACGCAAGAGCAAAGCTGGCCCCGGCAGCCGTGGGAACCCGAGATGGTCTATATTCCCGAAGGCTGGTTCTGGATGGGCACATCGCCCGGCCGCATCGCGGCGTTGAAGAAGCAATATCGGGTTGACTGGTTCGATGATGAAGCCCCACAAACCCGGCTCCATTTGAAAGGCTATTGGATTGGCAAGTATCCCGTCACGAATGCCCAGTACAAGCGATTCGTCGAGGCCACCGACCACAAGCCGCCCCACAATTGGGAAGGCGGCGCGATCCCGGCCGGCAAAGACAACCACCCCGTAACGCATGTGACCTGGGATGATGCCGTGGCCTATTGCAAGTGGCTGGCCCAGGTCACCGGCAAGCCCTACCGCTTGCCCAGCGAGGCGGAATGGGAAAAAGCCGCGCGCGGCCCCAACGGCCTGGAGTATCCCTGGGGCAACGAGTGGGATGCCAGCAAGTGCAATATGTGGGATTCCGGCCCGCACGACACTACGCCTGTCGGACGATATTCGCCGCGCGGCGATAGCCCCTATGGTTGCGCGGACATGGCGGGCAATGTCTGGGAATGGACAAGCAGTCTTTACAAGCCTTATCCTTATAAGGCCGACGACGAACACGAAAACATGTCCTCGCGTGATAACCGGGTGGTGCGTGGCGGGTCGTTCCCCGACGGTGAGGGGTTCGTCCGCGCGGCGTCTCGCGTCCGCCGCGTCCCGGACCGCGGGTGGTACTCCATCGGGTTTCGGTGTGGCGCGTAGCGGGGGCGGCGTTCCCTATCTCTCTCTAGTTCTGGTTTCTGATTACTGGTTCCTGGTTTCTGTTAAACGATTTTTTTGGATTTTTGACCTGCACGGTGACTACACAGCGGCGTCATTGCGAGGAGGCCCGCGAAGCGGGCCGACGAAGCAATCCCGTTGCTGCATAAGGATTGCTTCGCCGCTTTCGGCGGCTGCTCAGAAACTTGGGCCTGTGTCGGCATGTGCCCACCCGCCGATGAACTCGGCGGGCTACACAGCGGCGCTGGCTAAAGCAGCGGAACATGATTCCGCTGCTAGCCCAATTCATTGGGCGCTGCTCTGTAGCACGGGGATTCATCCCCGTGCGGGCACGCCAAGCACAAGTTTCTGTCATTACACATGCCCGCCAACCCCCAAAGGGGGCAGGCATGGGGTTCTCGCCATGACAGGAGGCCGAGTTGTTACCCTCAGTCTTTGACAAGGATCATTTCAATGCAAGAATCGCCCATCTTTAGCAAGACGTTCGATTTGCTTGAATGGCTGCTGCACACGACGATGAAATTTCCCCAGTCGCAGAGGTTCGTGCTCGCCAGGCGTGTGCAAGATGCCGCGTTCAACTTTTACGAGGCCATCACCGCCGCAGCGCTCAGCATACACAAACGCCAATACCTGGAACAAGCGGATATCGAGCTGCAGCGGCTGCGGCTCTACTTGCGATTGAGTCACCAGCTCAAGTTCTTGAGCATGGGCCAATACGAGCACGTCTCCAAAATGGTGTTCGAGATCGGCAAGCTGTTGGGCGGGTGGCAGAAAAAGGCGTCAGGCCAGTCGGCTTGACCAAAACCGTTCTTGCCGTTACAATGGCCGCGCCATCCCTGGATGGCGGGGCGGGCCGGAAAACGTCGCCGGGTGGTGCGTGGCGGGTCGTTCGACAACAATGAGAGGAACGTCCGCGCGGCGTACCGCAACCACAATCACCCGAACAACGAGTGGAACAACAAC
Organism: Thermoflexales bacterium; assembly: GCA_034434835.1. Taxonomy (GTDB): domain Bacteria; phylum Chloroflexota; class Anaerolineae; order Fen-1058; family Fen-1058; genus JBGLNJ01. Next base: position 4,649 of record DAOTXX010000056.1, read on the forward strand.
GGGTTTCGGTGTGGCGCGTAGCGGGGGCGGCGTTCCATGTCTCTCCGGGTTCAACGGTATCAGAGCCGAACGCTCTGTTGCCCAGGCCAGCAATGCGGTGTGTTCACGGACACGGCGCCGAGGCCGAACTATAGAGAGAGATAGCGCGGCCCAGTCCTGCGCAGTCCCCGACCGAAGGGAAGGGGAGCCGCAGTCGCGTCCGGCGGGCGCGGCTCGGGCAAATACAGAATAGCCCCGGCCCCTGGGTTCATGCCCCTGGGCCGGGGCGCTCGTTTGGGGTACGATTGGAATCACTGCAACACTGAATAAAGTGAGGTCACTGAGGAGGAGTGATGAGCCAACAGTACGTCAAGGCCGAGTATCCGCTTTCGGATGTGACGGCGCGCATCATTGCAGCGGCGACGGAGGTACATCGCGAGCTGGGGCCTGGCTTTGAAGAGGTCATCTATCAGCGCGCGTTGGCGCGGGAACTGCCGGCCCATCATCTGGAATTCAGCCGCGAGGTCTGGATGGACGTGCGCTACAAGGGCGTCAAGGTCGGCAGCAAGCGCGTGGATTTTGTGATTGACCAGGTGATGGTCGAGATCAAGGCCAAGGCGGCGCTGGAGGACGTAGACTTGGTGCAGACGCTGTCGTACCTCAAAGCGTCAGGCTACAAAGTGGGGCTGTTGATCAATTTTGGGGCCGCCAAGCTGCAAATAAAACGGCTGGTGAATTGAGGCGGGGTTGAATCACTGAATCGCTGAGAGAAATGAGGCCACTGATCAGTGGCCTCAGCGTGCCCGGCATCAGTGTCTCAGTGATTCAAGGCCCCACCCCTCCGCCGCAAATTTTGCCATCGCCTGCCGCATGAACGTCTCGTCCAGCGTCCCCAGCGGCGAAGGCGTCTCCAGGATGCGGCGCGGGATACGCGCCTGCGCCAGGTCGAACCCTTCGCGCGCCTTGAACTGGTTCTTGAGCTTGAGCGTCTCGACGCCCAGTTGGTGTAACTGGTCGGCAGACCCATCGAACCCGGCGACGGCCAACGCCCTGAGCACAACATCTTCTGTGTAGATGCCTCGCGCAAAGAGGCAGATCACCAAACTGGTGAGCACCTGCCGCCAGCGTTCCTCCTTCACCAGCGCCTTAGCGACCCCCTCCGGCGTGAGCGTTTCGCCCTTTGACGCAGCTTTTTGATCGAGGCTGTAGCCCGCGCTATCCAGGTGACTGTGCCGCGCGCCCGTGAGATAGCCCAGGTGACAGCCCGGCCCCGTGTGATAGCCTGGCATCTCGTTGCGGCCAAAGGTCAGCGCAAACTCGGCCCCGCCATAGACCAAAGCCGCGTATTCCGCGCCGCGAGCGAGCGCGCGATAAAAATCGGTCGGCTGGCTCACGATGCGCTGCGTCGCCGCGATGTAGCTCCTGGCATTGCCAAAGGTCAGCGACAGGCCGTCCGTCTCTTGAGTCGTGATCAGGCCGCGCTGGAACGCTTCGGTGGCCCAGGCCAGCGCCACGCCCGCGCTCATCACGTCGAGTCCCTGCACTTCCATCTCGTCCATCAGTTGCAGCATCCCCGGCGCATCGCCAATGCCCAGCAAGCTGCCGGTGGCATAGATCGGCTCGTGGTCGTAACCGATCATCGAGGTCTTCCAAAAGTATGGATCGTTTTCATACGGCAATCGCAGCGCGGCCAGGTGAACGCACGCGACCGGGCAATGCGCGCACGCCACCCGGCGCCCCAGATAGGCTTCGGCCAGCCTCTCGCCCGAGATCGCCTGTGCGCTCTCAAAGCGACCGGATTGCAAATTGCGCGTGGGCAGCGCGCCGATCTCGTTCAGCGGCATAACGTTGACTGCCGTGCCCAGCTCGTGATATTTTTTCATCAAGGCCGATTCGGTGGACGCCGTAAAGATTTCGTCGTACACCGCGCGATACGCTTTGCGGTCGGCCACCGGCAGCGAGCGGCGACCTATGATCACCAGCGCCTTGAGTTTTTTGCTGCCCATAACCGCGCCCAGGCCCAAGCGTCCAAAATGACGATACGTTTCGGCGATGACGTTGGCATACGTCACCTGACGCTCGCCTGCACGCCCAATGCGCAAGATCGTGCGCGTGCCCGAGCCGCCCTCGCGGTCTCGCAAGACCGAGCCGATCGTGTACGCGCTGCGCATGCCCCACAGCGCGGAAGCGTCGCGGAAATGCGCCTGGTCGCCATCCACGACCAGATAGACCGGCATGGAGCTTGCGCCGCGAATGACGATCGCGCCATAGCCCGCCAGGCGAATGGCAACCGCGCTGCGGCCCCCCGCGTGACTTTCGCCCAGGTTGCCCGTGTGCGGCGACTTGAACATCGCCACCGTCTTGGAGCCGAGCGGAAACAAGCCCACCAGCGGCCCTACGGTGAGGATGATGGGATTGTCCGGGCCGAGCGGGTCAGTTCCTTGGGGACATTCTTCTTCCAACAGCTTGATGCCGACGCCCGTCCCGCCCAGAGCCGCGTCAAACAGATCGGGCCGCTGCTCGACCCAGCTTTTGCGGCGGGTCAGGTCAACATACAAGATGCGGCGCAGCGGATCATCCGGCAACATGGCTCACCTCCTCCACCTCTTCCATCGCCAGCACCTCGTAGGGGCAGTAAGGAGCACAGTAGCCGCAATAGACACAGATTTGCGGTTTGCCTTCGTGCTCATTCCAAAACACGGCGCCAAAGGGACACGCCTCGACGCAGTTGCCGCAGCCGATGCACAGCTCCGGCTTGAGGCGCACGCCGCCGCCCGGACGCATCGGCAGCGCGTCGGTCGGGCAAACGCGCGAGCAGGGTGGGTCAGCGCAGGCGCGGCACACGACGACGACGAATCCCCGGCGGACGCCGCCCGCCGAATGGACGCCGATGCACGAAGCGGCCAGTCCCCCCTCGCCCACTCGCCGCGCGCAGGCAAACATGCACGCCTGACATCCGACGCAACGTTCCGCATCCACCACCGCAAGTCGCTTTGCCATGCTCTCACTCCTTACAGCGGTTTCCTCGTGATCTGAACCGCCAAGACGCAAAGGACGCCAAGTTTTGTGTAACTACCATTCTACCACACAGGCTGTCATTGCGAGAACCTCATGCCCGTACCCCCTCCGACTCCCCCCGCTTTGCAGGGAGAGGGCATGTGGAATAGCAGAAACTTGTGCTTGGCGTGGGCAAAGGCAGTGCCTTTGCCCGCCATCAAGTTTCTGAGCAGCGGCAACGCATACGCGATCACCGCAGCCGATTCCGACTGCACACCCGTTCCGCCAAGCGAGTTCAGGCCCCACTCGAGGAACTGGCGCAGCGATGGAAAGCGCACCCGCCCATCAACAGCCCATAGCAACTTTTGCGGTATTTGCCTGTAAAAGTTTCTTTGTGCAAGTTTTAACCTTAATTTAAAACTCGCTTTGTCTCACCTTAACCTGCACATGATAGAGTTGCCCCTAGTTGATCCCCAGACGCTCAATGTGCGCGTCAAGACGGTCTTGGAGAATCCCCGCAATGAGTTTTCTAGAGATTCGAGATTTGCAGGTCATCTATCCCAATGGGCTTGAGGCGCTCAAGTCCGTGAGCCTGGCCGCTGAGGCAGGCGAGATTGTGGGCCTCGTCGGCAGTTCGGGTGCAGGCAAGTCTACGCTGTTGCGCTGCATCAATGGCCTTGAACGCGCAACGGCGGGCAAGATCATTTTGGACGGCGAGGACGTCACGGGCATGGACGAGGAACAGCTTCAACGCTTTCGCCGCCACATCGGTTTTATCTGGCAAGAGTACAACCTGGTAGATCGCCTGCCAGTACTCACCAACGTGCTCACGGGGCGACTCGGCCACACTCGTGGCCTGCCCAGTCTGCTCGGTTATTTTAGCCCGGCCGAGCGCGAGGTTGCCGTCCGCAACCTGGAGCGCGTCAATTTGCTCGAGCGGGCCAGGCAGCGCGCCGATCAACTTTCCGGCGGGGAAAAGCAGCGCGTCTCGATTGCGCGCGCCGTCACCCAGAAACCCAAAATCATCCTGGCCGACGAGCCGGTAGCCAGCCTGGATCCTAACCTGGCTCACCAAGTTCTCAGCGATCTGTCGCGGGTGGCCCGCGAAGACAAGGTGCTCACGCTCATCTGCATCCACCACCTCGACCTGGCGCGCGAATTTTGCGACCGCATCATCGGGATCGCCCAAGGGCGCGTTGTCTTTGACGGCCCCGCGGCCAAGTTTAGCGAGGACGTGGTGGATCGCGTCTACGGGATCAACCGTTCGCGGCCGGTCGAGAGCGCGCTCGCGCCGCAAATTGTGTAACAGGTTTGGGAGGATCGAATGGAAAGCGTGCAAGTCGAACAAACCATAGCCGGTGCAAAGCTGACGCGGCGTTTGCGGCCCACCTTTCGCGAGGAGTTGCTCAGCCCCTATCCTCGCATTGGCCTGCGCTCAATTCTGACGGCGGCGATCATTGCCGTCATGTACGTGTGGGGCTTTCAGGGCGCGCGGGTCAATCTGACCGAGTTGATCCGGGGCATTCCAAATATCATCAACTTTGTCGTTCGCCTCTTTCCGCCCCAGTACACGCTCATCGAATTCAAAGTTGTCCTGCCGAACCTGCTGGTGACCTGGTTGGGGGCAGAAGCAGTGTTGTTTGTGCCCGAGATCGTTTCCGCCATTATTGAGACAGTGCAAATGGCGATTGTGGGCACGACGCTTGCCGTGTTTCTCTCGCTTCCTTTTGGACTGTTGGCGGCGCGCAACGTTTCACCGCACCCTCTCGTCTACCAGACGACGCGCATGATCATGAACATGATCCGCGCCATCCCCGAGATTATCTTTGCGCTGATTTTTGTGGCAGCGGTGGGCTTGGGGCCTTTTGGCGGCGTGTTGGCGCTCGCCGTTGGCTCAATTGGTTTTTTGGGCAAGCTGTACGCCGAATCCATCGAAGCGATTGACCCGCAACAAGTCCTGGCGCTACGCGCGACCGGCGCGGAACGCTTGCACGTCTTTCGCTACGGCGTCATCCCGCAGGCCTTGCCCCTCATGGCCTCGTATTCGATCTATCTGTTCGAGTCGAACATTCGCCACGCGACCATCTTGGGCCTGGTGGGCGCGGGCGGCGTGGGATTTGTGATCTCCAAGTACATGGCGCTGTTTCAATATCGCAAATTGATGGGCGCCCTGATTCTCATCGTCCTCACCGTGACGATTGTGGATCGGATCAGCGACCGCCTTCGCAAGCGCTTTACGTAGAACAAACTACTTGGCGCGGGAGGGCTTGCGCGATTCGTGGACAATGAAAAACATTTTTTGCAGGAGGAAAAGGACATGTCGCTCCATCTCAAAAAATCCGTCATGGTCTTTGTCGCCCTGGTGCTGCTGGGCAGCCTCACGCTGACCGCGTGCAACGCCACCACGTCGGCGGGGAACCCAACCCCCACCCCGCTCAAGGCCACCGCCACCGCCGATCCCAAGGCCGGCTGGCCTGCCAAATTTGTCGTCGGCTTTTTTGCCGGCGATAACCCAGAAGCGATTATGCTCAACAACGAGCCGATGCGCGTCTATCTCGAAAAGTGGCTGGGCATCAAGGTCGAACTGGTGACTGGTTCTAGTTACTCGGCTGTGATCGAAGCCATGCGCGCCAAGAAAGCCGACGCGATGCAAGTCGGCCCGTTCTCGTACATCCTGGCCGTCCAGGAAGCTGGCGCCGAGGCTCTGGGCGCTGGCATCTCGGCCAATGCCAAAGACCCCAAGTACGATCCCAAGATAGCGCCTTACTACTATAGCGTCATCATCACCAAGAAAGGCTCTGGTATTTCCACGCTGGCCGATCTCAAAGGCAAAGATTTCAGCTTTGTTGACCCGGCGTCCACGTCGGGGCACCTGATGCCGCGGTCGTTGTTGGTCAAAGCCGGCCTCAACCCCGACAAGGACATGAAGACGATCTTTGCCGGCAGCCATCCCACGTCTGTCAGCGCCGTGTGGAACGACAAGGTGCAGGCCGGCGCGACGTATCTGGGCAATGTCTACAACTTGCATACCGAAAAGCAAGTCGAACTCTGCTTCTGGCCGGATGGCGACATCGCCAAGCGGCGCACTGAGCAAGAGATCAGAGAAATGTATGACGCCTGCCCCAAAGGCAAACTCGTCATCATCGCCATGACCGATCCAATTCCCAACACGCCTTTCGCCGTTCGCAGCGACTTGCCCGCGTCGTTCAAGGCCGAGGTCAAGGCCGCGTTGCTGGCGCTCAAGGACAATCCAGAAGAGATCGCCAAGATCAAGCGCTGGTACGTGGACCCGTCCAAAGAGTTGGGATTAAAGAATCTGGACGCGTTCTACAATCCGCTGCGCGAGGTCGCCAAGATTCTCGATCTCGATCTCAAGACGATGCAGTAGCTTTGCCAACGACCTGGCAGGCCGCACTAGCCTGCCAGGTCGCTGTATGGTGTAATTTGTCTATGCTTCAACCTAGTAACGGTCAGATCAATCGCAGCGCATGCCTCTCTGTCCTCAGCCGCGCGCCGGCCGCCGAGGTCAAGCAATTGGCCGACGCGCTCGTTCCGGCGCTCGAGCCGATTCAGGTGTTCACCAATCGCATCGGGCTGGTCATGCTCCCGATGAGCGAGCCGGTCAAAGGGACGATGTTTTACCTGGGCGAGCTGCTGATAGCCGAGGCTCGCGTGCGCGCGGGCGGCGTCGAAGGCTATGCCGCGTGCCTGGGCCGCGATCTGGAACAAGCCCTGGCTTTGGCGCTGATTGACGCGGCCAACGCCGCCGGCCTGGCCCAAGCCGAGATAGCCCACTTTCTTCAGACGCAGGCCGCCCGGCTGCAAAATGCCGATGAGCAACTGCTCCGGTGGGTGGAAGCGACGCGCGTGGAAATGGAGACGTTTGAATGGCTCATGCCCAAATGAACAATCAAGAAGCTCGCACACAACAGGTCTTTCGGGCGCTGATGTGGGCGCTTGCCTCCCCGGGCCGCATCCAGTCTTTGGCAGGGGAAGGATTGCAAACCTTTCTGGGCATTGGCCAGACGCTCATAGACTTGGAGACAAGTTATTACACCAACCACGCTGAGCTGAACGCTCACCTGGCGCGGCTGGGCGCGCGGTTCAAGCCGCCCGAGGCGGCTTGTTATCAATTTTATCCTCAGCTTGATGCGGCAGGTCTGCAGATTTTGCAAAACGCGCCAACTGGTACCTATCTCTCGCCCGACGAGTCGGCCACGCTCATCCTCGGCGCGGAGTTTGAAATCGGCTGTCCACTTCATCTCAGCGGGCCGGGGATCCAAAAGCAAGTGGAACTTGAAGTCAATGGAATCCCAGTCGAGTTTTGGAAGTTGCGTCAGGAAAAGAATATCTATCCTATGGGCTGGGACATTTTTCTTGTCGGCTCCGAGGGCATTGTGGGATTGCCGCGCACGACGCAAGTGGAGGTGAACGGATGGCGTACGTAGCCGTGCGCGGTGGAGAGGAGGCCATCCAGCGGGCCGAGCAACTCTACCGCGCGTTGAATCAACCGTTCAGCGGCGAGTTTGTCCGTTCCATCGAACGTCATTTGCCCTACCTGGTGGATCGCGTGATGGGCGAAGGCTCGCTCTATGCGCCCGAGTTGGCGGCGCTGGCGCTGGCCCAGACCGGCGGCGATCTGTACGAAGCGGTGTTGCTGCTGCGAGCGTACCGCTCCACACTGCCGCGCCTGGCCTATGCTGAGCCAGTATCCTGTCAAGAGATGCTGACCGTGCGGCGCATCTCGGCGGCGTTCAAGGACATCCCGGGCGGCCAAATTCTCGGCCCTACGCTTGATTACAGCCATCGCATCCTGGACACTGAAGTGCTTGATGGACAGACTGGCGGGCTGCAAGAGCTCGAGGCCGCCGAGCAACCTGCCCCGCCCAATTATCCAGCCTTGTCCGATTGGCAGCGTTTGAATGGCCTGCTGGCCGCGCGGCCGCAGGTCGAGCCGGCCGACCCGGCCGAATTGCCCGACGTGACGCGCGAGCCGATCGTGTTCCCTGCGCCGCGCGCACATCGTCTGCAATCGCTTGCCCGCGCCGATACGGGCGGCATCCTGACGCTGGGCTACGCCGGAATGCGCGGCTATGGCCTGACACATCCCACGGTCAACGAAGTGCGCCTGGGCTATGTCGAGGTCAAGCTGCGCCACCCCATCACGGGCGAGACCTTTAGCGCAGGCCGGGTGCGCCTCAGTCAGACCGAGGTGGTGAGCAGCCAGGCGGACAAACTCGAGCTGGGCTTTGCGGCCACGCTGGGCTGGAACGAAGTCAAGACCATCGCGGCGGCCATGCTCGATATGGAAATGGACAAGCCCTCGGCCCATCCGGCGCACACGGAAGAGTTTGTCCTGTATCACACTGAACCGGTGGAAGCGTCGGGCTTTTGCATCCACTACAAGCTGCCGCACTATGTGACCTTTAGCAGCAGCCTGGATTCGATCCGGCGCGTCCGCGCCAATCAGACGCCCAACGTAGAGGCGCAATCCTTTGCCATCGCGGTGGATCTGGAAACATCCATATCCGCTTGAGGATTTGTCCAGGCCATGGGCGTAAACTCTAGCCCCGGAGTGCGGCCTTCAGGCCGCGTCTTATGCAGGCTGAAGCCTGCACTCCAACCTTAAGTTGACACGCATGTTGTCCAGGCAAGCTATAGATGTTCAGAAAAAGATTTGTGGCAGGGGCAGGCCTTTCGCCTGCCCGGTGGGCGACCGCAAGGGTCGCCCCTGTTCCAAAACATTATCTGAAGATCTATAGGAGAGTGCTGAAAAACCCCTTCTTTCACCGCAGAGAGCGCAGAGAAAACCTGACAAAACTCGGCGTCCTCAGCGGCCTCTGCGGTAGAAAGATGACTTGTTCAGCGGTCTCCTAGGAGCCTGTCGGAGAAACCCGTTTTCTCGGAGAAAACGGGTTTCTGGGCCACCATTTTCAGCGGAAACTATCAGCTCTCCGACAGACTGCTAGAGGGAACATACAACTATGCCAGCCTATTGGGATAGGTTCGCCAAGACCTACGGGCAAATTGGCGAGGCGGACTTTTGGCTCAAGCATCGTCTTCGCCTTCTTGATGGTCTGTTTGGCCGCGTCATCGAGGTGTGCTGTGGGGGAGGACGGCTTGTCGTGGAAATGCTCAAGCAAGGTCTGGACGCTTATGGCATTGACCTCTCACCGCGCATGGTCGAACAGGCCCAGGCCAAGCTAAAGGAAGCAGGTTTCGAGACAGAACGCATTTCCGTGGCGGACGTTACCCAACTGCCTTTTCCAGACAATGACTTTGAGTTTGTCATCTCGACCGGCTCGATTGGCTTGTTTCGGCCACTGGCGCAACACGCAGCGATTGGAGAGACAGCGCGCATCGCCTCGCGCGAGGTGCGTCTGCTAGAGCCGATTGAGAAAAAACGAGGATTGTACCTGGGGCGCGTGCTGGCCTTTACGTTTGATGGAATGCGCCCGATTCCACGCGAGGTATTTGAGGACTGTCGTCTTGAATGTCACGCCGAATGGGACATTTGGGGCGGGACGTTCACGTACCTGCGGTGTTGCAAACGATGAGGGCGGACGGGCTAGGGAACTGGGCGGTGGAATCGTTGTCGTTCGACGGGCTGGCGCAGCTATACGACGAGACGCGGCGGCAATCATATTTGAGCGGATGCGCCACGCTCCGCGCCCAACTATACTCTCTATGTGGCGGTGGCCGGGGGCGAAATCGTCGGGACGTTTGCGCTCTTGATCATGGACAACCTGGCGCACGCTTTGCGGGGCGCGCCTTCGGGCATTGTTGAAGATGTGATCGTTCACCTGATGCGACAAGGCCAGAACATTGGCAAGCAGATAATGCAATACGCGATGGAGTAATGCAGTCGAGCCGGCTGCTCCAAGTTGGCACTCTTGAGCAACCTGCGGCGAGAGCGCGCACCGATTCCACACAAGCCTGGGGTTTGAAAAGCATGGATACCGTTTCATGGGTCAACTTTCTTCTGAGGAGCATCCCGCATGACGTCTGATATGACGGTCGCTAAACTCGCGCACCCGCGCCAAGACTATAGCTACGCCTTTCTGGACGAGTTTGCCAAGCGCGAGCTGCGTCGTCGCATCTTGAAGGCGATTGCGATCCCTGGCTACCAGGTGCCGTATGCCAGCCGCGAGATGCCCATCGCGCGCGGCTGGGGCACTGGCGGGCTCCAAGTCACGCTCAGTCTGGTCGGCCCTGGCGATGTGGTCAAGGTGATCGATCAGGGCGACGACGATTCGGTGAATGCGGCCAACCTGCGGCGCTTTATCGCGCGCATGGCGGGTGTGGAAACGACGACCGACGCGCTGCGCGCCACACTCATCCAGAGCCGCCATCGCATCCCCGAAGAACGGCTGCGCGAGGGGCAGGTCCTCATCTTGCAAGTGCCCATACCCGAGCCACTGCGCCACATCGAGCGAAGCATGGCCAGGACGCGAGAGATGCACGCCGACGCCGACTATGCGCTCATGTGGCTGGGACTGTACGAGCAACTGGTGCGCTACGGCTCGTTCGTCACCGGCGCCAGCTATCCCGTGATCGTCCATCACCGCTACCTGATGAGTCCCAGCCCCATCCCGCGCTGGGACACACCCATGCTGCACCAGGCCGCTCACCTCACGCTGCTTTCGGCCGGGCGGGAAAAACGGTTGTACGCTGTCCCGCCGTACACAGATGTCTATCCGATTGAGTTTTCCGACGTGCATTTCTCGGTGGAAAATCAAAATGGGCGCGTGTGCTTTATGACGGGCGTCGGTCACAAGTTCATGAACGAGATTCCACAGTCGGATGGCAGTTCGCTTTACGCGCTCTCGGATACGGGCTACGCCGCCAAGCTGCTCAAGCAAAAGAAGGGCGAGACCGTGACGATTGGCGCAACCTACTATGACGAGAATGGAGAGTTTTATCATGCAGGCTATCTCCACACTTGACCCGGTGACACTCCGCCCGCCCATCCTGGTTTCCACTCCACCGCTGCTCACAGCCAAAAACCTGTTCAAGCGTTATGGCCGCGTGACCGCCGTCGCCGGAGTGAACGTCACTGTCTATCCAGGCGAAGTGCTCGGCGTGGTGGGCGAATCGGGTTCGGGCAAGTCCAGCTTGCTGCGCCTGCTCAACCTGGAAGAAAAACCGGACGAGGGCGAGTATTACCTGGACATTGACGGCTACCAGGGCGTGAATCTCTTGGACTTGGATCGTTTTCATCGCCGCGAGGTGCGCATCTATCACATTGGGATCGTTTACCAGTATCCGCACCTGGGCTTGCGCATGCGCTACACCAGCAGCGGCAACGTGGCCGAGCGATTGATCATGGCGGGCGAGCGATCGTTTGACGCGATGCGCGGCGCGGCGCGCGAATCGCTCTCGGCGTCCGAGTTTCCGCTGGCGCGCATAGACGATTTTCCGTTTCGACTGTCGGGCGGGATGCAGCAGCGCGTCCAGCTCGCCAAAGCCATCGCGCTGCGGCCCAAGCTGTTGCTCTTGGACGAGCCGACGAGCGGGCTGGACGTGTCGGTGCAGGCGCTCGTCCTGGACACGCTCAAACGCTTGCAGCGCGAGACGCGCATCACGATCGTGATCGTGTCGCACGACCTGGGCGTGATCCGCACGCTGGCCGATCGCGTCATGGTGATGCGGCAGGGGCGCGTCATCGAAACCGGCCTCACCGATCAAGTCCTGGAAGACCCGCAAGAAGCGTACACACAGCAACTCGTTCACGCCAAGCTCTAGAACAGACCTTCGAGGTCTCAGAGACCTCGAAGGTCTGAAAGTACAGGAACTCGATGAGAATTTTAAAACTGGACTTTCGCCAAATTTGGCATTTCGAACCTGAACAACTGATAAATCATCGGCATGTCAGCCACCCAGCGGAGCCGCTTGGCCCTGTGCCGCCGGAACAGCAAAGCTAGAGCATCGGGCGGACCGAT
>DAOTXX010000057.1:0-39048 GCA_034434835.1 Thermoflexales bacterium
CCAATGGCACGCGATGGATCGCCGAGGCGGCGCGCCAGATGGACTATTGGATCACCGTCGGGCGCACCCCGGCGGACATTCTGCGCCATTACGCCGATGCGACCGGCCATCCCCCGCTGCTGCCCGAATGGGCCGCGGGCTTCTGGCAGTCCAAGTTGCGTTACCGGACGCAGGCAGAGTTGCTGGAGGTGGCGCGGGAATATCAGCGCCGTGGCCTGCCGCTCTCGGTGATCGTCATTGACTATTTCCACTGGACGCTGCAGGGCGACTGGAAATTCGATCCTGAATGCTGGCCGGACCCGGCGGCGATGGTGCAAGAACTGGATCGGCTAGGCGTCAAGGTGATGGTCTCCATCTGGCCGACGGTCAATCCGCTCAGCGAAAACTTTGCCGCAATGGACCATGCCGGTTACCTGGTGCGCTCGGATCGCGGCGTGCGCCCCAATCGCGTCTTTGTTGACAACCGGCCGGCCGGCCCCGTCTACGTTCACTTCTACGATGCTATGCACCCCGCCGCGCGCGACTTTATCTGGCAGCGCGTGCGAGAGAACTACTACCGCTACGGCATCAAGCTGTGGTGGCTGGACACATGCGAGCCGCAGACTGATCCCGAAGACCCGGCCAACATGCGCTATTACCTCGGCTCGGGCGCCGAGGTGACCAACCTGTACCCACTGTTGCACGCACGGGCATTTTTCGAGGGCATGCAGACTGAGGGTGAGACCGAGATCGTCACCTTGAGCCGCTCGGCCTGGGCCGGCAGCCAGCGTTATGGCGCCGCGGTGTGGTCGGGTGACATCGCTCCCACCTGGGACAGCCTGCGCCGGCAGGTGCGCGCTGGCCTGAACATCGCCCTGAGCGGCATCCCGTGGTGGACGACCGACATCGGCGGCTTCGAGGGCGGCGATCCGGATGCACCAGCATACCGCGAATTGATCGTGCGTTGGTTCCAGTTCGGGACCTTCTGTCCGATCTGCCGGCTTCACGGCCGGCGTGAGCCGTTTCGGGATGGCGCCGGCGGTCCCAATGAGGTCTGGGCCTTCGGCGATGCAGCGTATGGCATCATGCGAGAGTACTTGTCCCTGCGTGAACGCCTGCGCCCCTACATCCTGGCTCAAATGCGTATTGCACACGAGACTGGCCTGCCGCCAATGCGCCCACTGTTCGTGGATTTCCCGGATGATGCGTCGTGTTGGGCAGTGGATGACCAGTTCATGTTCGGCCCCGATCTCCTGGTGGCCCCAGTGCTCTATGCCGGCGCGACAGGGCGACAAGTATACCTGCCGGCAGGAGCGGCGTGGACCGACGCCTGGACAGGGACTGAACTTACCGGGGGCCAGACGATCTCAGCCAGCGCGCCACTGAACCGCATCCCACTGTACCTGCGCGCGGGCGCGAGTCTGCCTATTCGCCTGCCGGCGCTGTGAGGCGATGTGAATGAAGGATTTCAACCGCCGATGACCCACGACATCCACCGCCGCAACAAGCGACTCATCGGCAAGCTGAGGGCCGCCCTGTACGACTGCGATGCGGCGGCGCTGCGCGGCCATCCCCGACCTGGAGCGCCGCGACTTTCATGATGGCAGGACACGCCAACGACAACGCCGACTGAGTGGGGTGCGCAGGTCATTCTTCTCAACCGGGTCGGATACTACGCGGCTTGCCGCGCGGGTAGTTCATTGATCTGCCAGATCTCTTTATGCAGTTCGGGGTTGACCTGTTCGCGCGATTACGACAGCAGGCAGCAAACGCTAAAGTGACACATATCTCTAGGAGGTGAATCTATGAATCTCGTCATTCGCGGACAAGTGCCAATCCGCCCACTACCGGGGCGGGGGATCCAACTCGTGGCCGGCAAGGAGAACGCCGCGTCTCCAAGCAACGCCATCACAATGGGCTTTGCCCACTATTCAGTCGAATACGGCCCCATGTCGCCCCACCGTCACGCCGAGGAGGTCGTGTTTGTGCTGGATTCGGATCACAGCTACGTGCGCTACGGCGGCTTTGGCGAGCAGCCGGATGCCCTGGGCGAACGTCTCCCGTTGGAGCGCGACATGCTGCTGCACTTTCCAGAGAACGAGTGGCACGTCTTTGAATACGAGGAGGGCGGGCACCTGACCATTGCTTTCTTTTACCCCAGCCCCGGCGTCTACAGCGGACAGATCAAGAGTTGATGCCAGTAACTCTTGACGTTCGTCATCCCGACCTGACCCGGCTGGTCAGCCCCGATTCCGAGCTCGAAGTCATCGCGACCGGCTTTCAATTTCTGGAGGGTCCCGTCTGGCACCCTCTGGAGCGACATCTGACATTTAGCGATATTCCGGGCGACACGATGTATCGTTGGCAGCCCGATGCCGGCGTGACGGTCTTTCGGGCACCCAGCCACAAAGCCAATGGCAATACCTATGATCGCCAGGCGCGCCTCCTGACGTGCGAACACGCGACCAGCCGCGTGGTGCGTCAAGAGCCGGATGGTCGAATGACGGTGCTTGCGTCGCACTATCGCGGCAAGGAACTCAACAGCCCGAACGACATTGTCGTCAGGCGCGATGGCTCGATTTACTTTAGCGACCCGAACTTTGGCCGGCGGCCCACGCGCTATGGCGTGCCACGTCCCCAGCAGCTCTCCTTCCAGGCCGTGTTCCGGCTGGACGCCCAGACGGGCGATCTGATGCCCGTGGCCGACGATTTTGACCAGCCCAACGGCCTTTGCTTCTCGCTGGACGAACAGCGCCTGTTCGTCAACGATTCGCCGCGCCAGCATATCCGCGTGTTCGACGTCCAGCCGGATGGCACGCTGGCAAACGGGCGTGTATGGGCTGAGACGACGGGAGAAGGCGCCGGCGGGCCAGATGGCATGAAGTTCGACAGCGCAGGCCACCTTTTCTGCTGCGGGCCAGGCGGGATTCACATCTTCGACCAGGCAGCTCAGTGCCTGGGTGTGATCCGAATGACCGAGCAGACGGCCAATTTTTGCTGGGGGGATGATGACTTGCAGAGCCTGTTCATTTGCGCTTCGACAGCACTCTATCGCGTTCGCGTTCAGGTACCCGGTCTCGATCCGGTGGCGCCATGTGCCCGAGATAAAGTCAGCGCGCAAGGACACAGACCGCAGACCTGAGCCTACCGATCCTTGAAATACCGAAGATTGTCGAAGGGATTGGAATGGACGCCGTCAAGTGAGGCAAGCCAGGTGAGCAATGTCGAACTGGCTGATGATTTCTTTCGGGCCCGGAGCCAGGCCGAACTCGAGAAAGTGCTGGCGCGCCTGACGGGCAAGTCTGTTGACCTGCTCGATTTCGAGGAGGTGCGCCAGCGATTGCGGGCGGAGAGTCTCCCGCACAGAGTGCTCAAAGAGATCCCGGTGGCGGCCATCGTAGGCAGTGTGGGACGACCCCAGGACTTTACGCGCGATTTCAAGCCGCGCACAACCAGCGATTTGGAGCGCTGGACACGTGTCAAGGCCGGGACGCTGGACCTGCAGGGCCTGCCACCCATCGAGGTCTACCAGGTGGGTGAGGCGTACTTTGTGCGCGACGGTCACCATCGCGTCTCGGTCGCCCGGCAGCTTGGGTTCGACCGGATCGAGGCGTATGTTACCGAACTGCGCGTCAAGGTGCCAGTGACGCCGGACATGGATCTGGATGACCTGGCCCGCGAGGCGCGGCACGTCGAGTTCCTAGAGCGCACCGGCCTGGACGTCTTGCGACCGGACGCCGATTTCACCGCCAGCGATGCGGAGGCCTACGAGGTGTTGGAACGCCACATTGCCCTGCACCAATATGTGCTGACAGTAGAGCGCGGTGCGGAGGTACCTTACGCTGAGGCGGTGGGCGACTGGTACGATCGGGTCTATGCGCCCGTTGTAGCCGTGATCCGCGAACGCAGAGTATTAGGCGACTTGCCAGGCCGTACTGAGGCAGATGTCTACCTGTGGGTATCTGGCTATCGGGCACTGCTGGATGAGGCGATGGACTGGACGTTGGGCGGTGATGCGCCAATCAGGAGTGATCTCACAGGCAAGCCGGGTCAGGTGCTCAAGCCATTGACCGATGGGGTGCTGGATCGGCTGCGGGGGATGGGGGACGGTCCCAAGCCCGGCGACTGGCGCCGGGCCCAGTTGCTCGCACGGGCAGGGCAGGCCGCGGGGCAGGCGTTGCACCTGTTCACCACCTTGCTGGTGCCGGTCAGCGGCCAAGAGGCGGGCTGGCAGGCGCTCGACCTGGCGCTGGAAGTGGCCCGCCATGAGCGCGGCCGCGTGCTGGGTCTGCATGTGGTGTCTGAGGAAGCGCGGCGGGACTTGGAGGCTGTGCAGGCCGTGCGCGACGAGTTTGAAGGGCGCTGCAAGGAGGCGGGGATCGTGGGTCGCCTGGCCGTGGAGGTCGGGAGCGTGACCGACCATGTGTGCGAACGCTCGGGGTGGGCTGACCTGACAGTGTTGCGCCTGGCCTATCCGCCGCCGGAGGGCAAGTTGACTCGGTTGAGCTCAGGCGTGCGCAACCTGCTGCGCTGCTGCCACAGTCCGCTGCTTCTGACCCCTGGCACGCCGACGCCCAGGCTTGACCGGCTGCTGCTGGCTTACGATGGCAGCCCCAAGGCCGGGCACGCGCTGTTCGTGGCGGCTTACCTGGCCCAACGCTGGAATGCCAGCCTGGCGGTGGTCAGCGTGGCAGAAAGCACTCTAGATGCCGAGAGGCTGCTGGCCCGAGCGCAGCGCATCCTGGACCAACACGGCGTGATCGCAGCCGAGATCGCCGCCACCGGTCGCGTCGCGGATGCGATCCTGGCCGCGGCCGAGTCTCAGCACAGCAGCCTGATCGTGGTCGGCGGCTATGGCTACGCGCCTGTGTTGGAGATGGCGTTGGGCAGCACAGTGGACGAGCTGCTCCGCCGCAGTTGTTTGCCGACGCTGATCTGCCCGTGAGCGGGTGGTGGCGCATCATATCGAGGAGATAGTTGATGGCAGAAAACCAGATCATGGTACATTATGAATCGTTGCTGGACCTGGTCGCCGAGCTGTTCTATAAAGCCGGCATGCCCGCCGAGGACGCCCGGTTCTACGCTTGGTCGCTGGTGCAGACCAACTTGTGGGGCATTGACTCGCATGGCGTGCTGCGAACCAAAGTCTATGTCGAGCGGTTGCGCAAGGGCGCGGTCAATCCACGACCAGAGATCCGCAAAGTGCGTGGCGCGTTAGCGTTCGAGGTGCTGCACGGCGACGACGGCGCGGGACCGGTGGTGGGCAAGGCCGCGATGGAACGGGCTATTGCGCTGGCCAGTCAGTTCGGCGTGGGCGTGGTGGGCGTCTTGCGCAGCAACCACTTTGGCGCGGCTGCGCTCTATGCGCGCATGGCCGCAGAGGCCGGCATGATCGGCATCGCCATGACCAACGTGGTGCCGAACGTCGTAGCACCCGGCGGCAGCAAGCCGGTGGTCGGGAACAATCCGCTGGCCGTCGCCATCCCAACCTTTGGTGAGTTCCCGTTCGTGCTCGACATTTCGCTCTCTAACGTGGCGGGCGGCAAGCTGCTGTTGGCAAGCAAAAAAGGCGTCAAGATACCGCTGGATTGGGCGACCGACAACCAGGGCCGGCCCACCGATGACCCCGACCTGGCCTTCAAGGGCTTTTTACTGCCTATGGGCGGCTACAAAGGGCTGGGGCTGGCGTATGTGGTGGACATCCTGTGCGGCGTGCTGACTGGCGGCGCTTTTCTGGATGAGATGAAAGGGATGTACAAGTTCCCGGACGATCCCAGCCTCACAGGTCACTTGATGATCGCGCTCCAAACCGAGGCTGTGATGTCGCGCGCCGAGTTGCAGGAACGGATGGCCGCTTTTGTGAGCAAGGTCAAGGCGTCGCCCATGTGGGACACGAGCAAAGAGATGCTGATCCCCGGCGAGCTGGAGCATCGCACCGAGCAGGCGCGGCGGGCGCAAGGCATCCCGCTGCCGGTCAATCTATATGACGAGTTGCTGGCGCTGGGCAAAGACATGGGCGCGACCAGCCCCTTGCCTCGTATCGAAGCGTAATCTCACAGGACACGGTACGTGCGTTTCGCGTCCCCGAGAATAAATGAGTGATTCAGAGAAAGGAGTCTGGAAATGAAAGAACGGAAATTCTTGTGGTGGAACGAGTTGCCCGGCCCGGAGGTCGTGCGCTGGGCCAAAGAAGAGTGCGACATTGCCTTGCTACCGATCGGGTCCATTGAACAGCACGGCCCGCACAGCCCCTGCGGCGTAGACAGCTATAACGCCATCTACATGGCCGAGCTGATCGCCAAAAAATCAGGCGTGATGCTGATCCCATGCCCCATGTACGGGTCCCATCCCTATCATCACTGGTACATGCCCGGCACGATCCCGCTAAGCTACGACACGCACATTGCCATGCTGGTGGATATTGTGCGCGGCGCCGCCGTCAGCGGGTACAACAAGTTCATCATCCTGTCAGCGCACGGCCAGGTCTCAACGACGCTCGTCGCGGTCCATAAACTGGGACTGGAAGGCCATTTTACACTCTCGCTGCACTGGTACGATTTTCTGCGCGACGACAAGAGCGCGTTGGAAGACTATATGTGGCATGCGGACGAAGCTGAAACTTCGGTGGGCCTGTATCTCTACCCGCAGTACATTGACATGAGCAAGGCCGTCAAGGGCGGCGGCGAAGCGTTGATCGACCGCAAGTTCGTCATTGCACCCGGCCAGACGCCTCGCCCCGGCATGATGTACCACTTTGAAGGCACGTTCGCCCGGCCCGAGTACAAGGAATTGGAAAACGGCGTGATTGGCGATCCCACCAAGGCCACGCTCGAGAAAGGCGAAAAGCTAGTGACCCGCACGGTGGACTATGTGTGCGAGTTGATCAGCGATATCAGAACGCGCTGGCCGCTGGGTGTCAAGCCGCCAGTCAAGTAAGCCTGCCCTGAGCGTAGTCGAAGGGTCAGTAGACAAGTAACAAGTAGACAAGGCTGCGTCACCTGGCCCCTTGGCGTCCCTTGTCTACTTTATTCTTGTCTCCCCTCACGAGGAGCCTAATGAAACTCAAAGATAAAGTCGCCATCATCACCGGTGCGACGAAAGGGATCGGCGTGGCGTGCGCGCACGAGTTTGCCAAAGAAGGCGCGCGAGTGGTGGCCGCCGGCCGCAGTGCTGACCTGGGCGAGGCCGTCGTGGCCGAGATCCGCGCGCAGGGCGGCGATGCGATCTTTGCCCAGTGTGACGTCAGCAAAAAGGTAGAAGTGGATGCGCTGGTCGCCAGGACGGTCGAACACTATGGCACCGTGGACATTGTCGTCAACAACGCGGGCGTCAATCACAGCGCCAACTTTTTCGATACGACCGAAGAGGACTGGGACTGGGTCATGAGTGTGGACCTGAAAGGCACGTTCCTGTTGAGCCAGGCTGCCGCGCGGGTCATGGTGGCGCAGGGCAAGCCTGGCGCCATCGTCAACATCTCCTCGGTCATGGCGCAGTTGGCACTGGCTGACCAAATCCCCTACTGCGCGGCCAAGGGCGGCGTCAACCAACTTACCAAAGCGATGGGCCTGGCGCTGATCAAGCACGGTATCCGCGTCAACGCGGTCGCGCCCGGTCCAGTGATGACTGAGTTGATGGAGCGGGTAGTGAACAGCCCGGAAAAGCACTCGGTGCTGATGGACCGGCTGCCCATCGGTTATATTGCCTCGTGTCAAGAGATTGCGCGGGTCATTGTCTTTATGGCTAGCGACGACGCCAGCTACTTTGTCGGCCAGACCGTCTACCCGGACGGTGGGCGCTCGATCCAGGGCTTTCCGCGACACATGGAGAAATAACGATGACGCCTCCAAAAGTCGGTTTGATCACCTTCGGTGACGAACGGCCTCATGAATGGGAAAAGGTCTTTCGCCAGCCCACTGAGGCCAAACATGCCGAGGCGCTGTCCTTTTTCCGCGGCTTGTCCGATATGGTGAATCTGCATGCGTTCGATGATGTGGCGCGGACGCGCGACGACATTGACCGCCAGGTTGCGGCGCTAGCAGCTGCTCACGTCGAGGCGCTGGTAGCGCACGTGCCTTGCTGGACTGCGCCCAATCTGGTGCTGCACGGCGTCCAGCGCATGGGCTTGCCGACTGTCCTGCTCTCCAACAAGAGCGCAGCCACCCACGGCACGGTTGGCCTGCTGGGCGCGGGCGGCGCGCTGGATCAGATCGGCTACCGCCACCTGCGCGTGCGCGAGGATTTCGACAATCCAACGCTGGCGGGCAAGGTGCTGCCCTTTCTGCGGGCGGCAGCGGCTAAGGAGCGATTGCGCGGCGAGGTGTTCGGCCTCTTTGGCGGGCGAAGCCTCGGCATTGACACTGGCAGCTTTGACCCGATGCAATGGCGCACCCTGTTCGGTGTGGACGCGGAGCATATTGACCAACTAGAGATCATCCGCCGCGCCGAGCGCATGGCGGTCGAGGCCGCGGAGCCAATGACCGCGTGGCTGGCTGCCAACGTCAAGAGCATTGGCTTTAACGGCCAGGGATTGACGCCGGACAAACTCAACTTCCAGACGCGCTGCTACCTGGCGACCAAAGAGATCATTGCCGAAAAGGGCCTCGATTTTGTCGCGGTCAAGTGTATGCCGGACTTGAGCAACAATCATGTGCCCCAGTGTCTCTCGGCCGCATTCGTGCCCAGTCCCTATGACGCCGACGGACCTAAAGATCCGGTCGCCATGGCATGCGAGGCGGATGCAGACGGCGCACTGACGATGCAGGTGCTCAAGCACGTGTCGGGCGGCACACCGCCGTTTTTTGGCGACCTGAGCTACCTCAACGAGAGCACGCGCACTCTCTACCTGCCCAACTGCGGCGCGGTTTGTTCCTGGTACGCGGGCCGGTCGAGTGTGCCGGCCGAGAACCTGGCGCAGATCGAGCTGCGGCCCAGCGTCCGGCCCGGCGGCGGGGCCATTACTTACTTCAAGGCCGCGCCCGGCCCCATGACGCTGGCACGCTTGTTCCGCCGCGCGGGGCGCTATCATATGGCCATCATCCCCGGCGAGGCAGTGACGCCCACCGACGAAGAATACGCGGCATTTGTGGCCGCGCGCGGGCCGCACCAATTGCCCACCGCGTTCGTTCAAGTGAGCGCGGATTTTGACTGCATCATCGCCGAATATGGCGCGAATCACATCTCTGGCGTGGCGGGTTCGTATGTGGCGGAGCTGGAGCAGTTCTGTGCGATGCTGGACATCGCGCCAATTGTGTTGGTGTAGAATGCCCGCGGTGACCGTACACCTTCACGGCGGGCTGGAGCGCCACCTGGGCCGCGCTGGCCCACTGGTAGTGGACCTGCCGCCGGACGCGACCCTGCTGGAATTGCAGGATTGGCTACACATCCCACGTGGCGAGGTCGGGCTGTTTGTGGTTGACGGCGAGTTGCGACATGAAGCCGATGTGCCAGACGCCGATGCGCGGATTGATCTTTACCCGCTTTTCGGCGGTGGCTGAAACCCCTCTCGTGCGGACGATCTAATTCAAGTGGCAAGGAGGATAACAAACATGGCAATGGGATACCAGGGAAAGATATTGCACGTCCACCTGACCGAGGGCCGAACCTGGACAGAGGAGCCGGGTGAGCTGTTTTACCGTACGTACCTGGGCGGCCCCGGCATCGGCGTGTATTATCTGCTCAAGGAAATGCAGCCTGGGACAGACCCGTTCGGGCCGGGCAATATCCTGACTTTCGCTGCCGGCACTCTGACCGGCACCACCGGCCCGGCGGTTTGCCGTTTCACCGTGTGCGCGCGTTCGCCCCTCACTGGAGCGGTGGGCAAGTCAGAGGCGGGTGGATGGTGGGGGCCCGAACTCAAGCGGGCCGGCTGGGATGCCGTGGTGATCCGCGGCCGCGCGGCGACGCCAGTCTATCTGTGGATCGACAATGATCGGGTGGAGATCCGGCCGGCCGAACAGCTATGGGGCAAGACCACGGGTGAGGCCCAGCATCTGATCCGGCAAGAGTTGGGTTCCGAGAGCATCCGCGTTGCGCAAATCGGTCCGGCGGGCGAAAACAGGGTGCGCTACGCCAACATTACCAATGAACTTGCCCACTTCAACGGCCGCAATGGCCTGGGCGCGGTGATGGGATCCAAGAACCTGCGCGCCATCGCGGTACGTGGCACTCACAAGGTCGAGGTGGCCGACAGTGGTGCTGTAGCCGAAACGACGCGCTGGGTGGCGTCAAACATGAAGGATCACCCGCAAGCCTGGGGCCTGCATGACGTTGGTACCCCTGGCGGCATCGCCGCGGTCAACAGCTCCGGCGCATTGCCCACCAACAACTGGACGACCGGGTATTTCGCCGGGGCCGAACGCATCAGTGGCAAGATCATGAACGAGACAATCTTGACCGACCGCGGGGGCTGCTTTGCCTGCCCCATTCGCTGCAAGCGGGTGGTCGAGGTGCACAACGAGCGCTTTGATGTTGCCCCCGAGTACGGCGGACCCGAATACGAAACGCTGGGTGCCTTCGGCTCAAATCTGGGCCTGGACGATTTGGAACTGGTCGCCAAGGCCAACGAGGTGTGCAACGCGCTGGGCCTCGACACCATCTCGGCAGGCATGACCATCTCGTTTGCCATGGACTGCTTTGAGCGCGGGTTGATCGGCAAGGCCGATACCGGTGGCCTGGATTTGCGCTTTGGCAACGCCGACGTACTCTTGCCATTGCTCGAAGCTATCGCTCGCCGCGAGGGATTTGGAGCACTGCTGGCCGAAGGCTCGGTGCGGGCGGCCGAGGTGATCGGCCAGAATTCTGCGAGTCTGCTGCGTCACGCCAAGGGACAGGAAGTGCCTATGCACGATCCGCGCGTCAAGACAGGTCTGGGCTTGCAATATGCCCTGTCCAGCCATGGCGCGGATCACTGGGTCGCGCAGCACGATCCCCTCTATGCGCAGGCCGGGTCGCCTGGGCTCAAGGGCCTCGGCCCCATCGGCATCCGCGAGCCGGTGCCGGTTCTGGACCTCGGTCCAGAAAAGGTGCGCTCCTTCTACTACTCGCACATGCTAACTTCGGCCTACGATCTGCTGGGCATGTGCGTTTTTGGCGCCGTGGCTCGCAGCATCCTGCCCATTGAACGCCTGGTGGACCTCGTCAATGCTACGACAGGCTGGGGGCTGGAGCTGTGGGAACTGATGAAAGCCGGCGAGCGACTGAGCAATATGATGCGTCTTTTCAACCAGCGCGAGGGCTTTACGCGCGAGGCGGACACTATGCCCGAGTTATTCTACACGCCCTTCCAGGGCGGCCCTCTCGACGGCAAGGGGGCAATTGATCGCGCCCGCTTTACTCAGGCGCTGGAGTTGTATTATGACATGGCTGGCTGGACCGGTCCCGGCGCCAGCCCGAGTGCCGGCAAACTGGCGGAGCTTGGCCTCACTTGGGCAGCATAAGAAGGTGCGCCGGTGCATGTTCTGCAAGCCGGCGACGATGTGCGCGACATCGTGGATATCGCCACGGTCGCAGTGATGGACGCTATGGGGAGCTAGGTGATGAATCGTCGAGAAGCGTTCAACGCAACCGTGAACCATCGTGAACCTGAGCGCGTGTTGGTGGATTACGGCAAGCACATTGGCTCGTTCCACCGGCTGGCGTATGACCGGCTGCGCGCGCATATGACCGAACTGGATTTGCCGGAACAGCCGACCATTCTCGATCGGATGGCCCAGAACATTGTCCTGCCCGATCGCCTGTGCCAGCGGCTCGGACTCGACTTTCGCTGGATCATCCCGCACTGGGTTGGCGTGCGTGACATCGAACTGGACGGCGAACCGGGCTATCTGGACATGTGGCACACGCCGCACAAGTGGACGGATGTAGGTAGCTACTATGCGGTGGCGGGCCAGCCGTTGGGCCATGAGAGCCTGACCGAGGCTGAGATCGGTTCATTCGACTGGCCCGATCCCGATCAGCCGGCCATGTTTGAAGGGTTGGCCGAGCAGGCGTGCCACTGGCTAGAGACCACGGATTACATCGTGGGCGCGGACGGCATTAAGGTTGGCATCTTGCAGACTGCGTCGCAACTGCGCGGCTATGACAAGCTCTTTACCGATTTTGCGCTCAACCCCGACTTGGCTCACGCTCTGTTGAGCTGCATCTCGGCCATCATCAACGAGATGTATCGCCGGTACATGGGCGCTATCGGCCGCTACGTGCAGGTGGTGGTCATCACCGACGACCAGGGCACGCAAACCTCGCTGATGATCTCACCGCGCATGTTCCGGGTGTTCATCAAGCCGTACCTCAAGTCGCTGATCGAAACCATCAAAGCTGCCGCCGACGTCAAGGTGCTGATGCACTGCGATGGCGCGATTGCCCCGATCATTGAAGACCTCATCGAAATCGGTGTGGACATCCTCAACCCGATCCAGACGGTCGTCAAGGGACTAGAAGACACGCGGGCGCTCAAGGACAAATATGGAGACCGTATCTGCTTTCACGGCGGAATTGACGTGCAGCAGTTTTTGCCCAATGCGACCCCGGGACAGGTGCGGCAAGAAGTGCAGCGGCGCATCTCTGATCTGGGGCGTGGTGGTGGATATATTCTGGCTCCCTGCCATAACATCAACGTGGACATTCCACCTGCTAACGTCGTTGCGCTTTTTGAGTCGGCACACGAGTTGGGGCGTTACCCAGCGCGTTAGCGAGCCGAACTGATGACCGCCGACGCGTGGCTCATCGAGGCCCTCTGGCGCGGTCAGAGACCGGCCAGACAGGCTCATCGAGCCCGAGTCACATGCCAGTTGCCGGGCGGCACGTGCCGTCCCAGAGGTGATTGGGGGTCAACCGAAGGAGAGTCGAATCATGTTTGAAAGCATTTACCAAAGTGTGTTGGAAGGCGATGCCGAGGGTGTCGTCAATGGCGTGAACGAGGCGCTGCAGGCCGGGTCTGCCCCAGCCCACATCCTCAACCAGGGCATGATCGCAGCCATGGCCGAGGTAGGGCGGCTGTTTGAAGAAGGCGAGTATTTTGTGCCCGAGATGCTGATCGCAGCGCGCGCCATGCAGGCCGGATTGAAAATCCTCAGGCCGCGTCTGATCGAAGCCGATATTCAGCCAGTCGGCAAAGTCGTGCTCGGAACCGTCAAGGGCGACCTGCACGACATTGGCAAGAATCTAGTGGCGATGATGCTCGAAGGCGCAGGCTTTGAAGTGATTGACCTGGGCACGGATGTGTCTCCGGACAAGTTTGTCAGCGCAGTGCGTGAGCATCAACCCCACCTCGTTGGAATGAGCGCGCTATTGACTACCACGATGCCGGCCATGCGCTCGACGCTGGACGCACTCAAGGAAGCCGGCGTGCGCGATCGGGTCAAGGTGATGATCGGCGGCGCCCCCGTCACCGAGCAATTCGCCACTCACATTGGCGCCGATCTATACGCACCGGATGCGTCGGCAGCGGCTCATCGAGCCAAAGCGCTTCTAGAGGCGGCCCAGGCGCACTCAAGCTAGGGAAGTAGATTGCCAAGACAAAACACTGTATGGCGCGATATGCACACAAGTGACATCGGGTTAGCCTATCGAAATTGATCGGAGAAACTGGAGGAGAAAAGGTCTAACGACTTGAATGAGCAAATTTGCCGTGCTGGAGCAGCATGAGGTGTTTGCCGGCAAAGACCCCTACTGGGGCGCACAAATCATGCGCCAGGCCGCGGCCCTCGGCTTTACTGCGAGCGAGAAAGGCCAGATGATCAAGCCGGAGAACTATCACCAGAGCGAGCAGCAGATCAAGGCCAGACTGGTCGAGTGGCTGGACAAAGCGACATGACCCCAAGAAACTACAAGGAATAGTTGACATGACAATCAAGACTGTCTTTGAAAATCCTGTGAAACAAAGTCTGAAAGAAGGCAAGCGGACTGTGGGGGCCTGGCTGCAAATCGCCAGCCCGTTGACCGCCGAGATCCTGAGCCGCGCCGGGTTTGACTGGCTGATAATTGACATGGAACATGGCCCTGGAGACATATTGATGTTGATCGCCCAGTTGCAAGCGATGAACGGCTCAGGCGTCGTGCCTTTTGTGCGCGCTCCGTGGAACGATTTTGTCATCATCAAGCGCATTCTGGATGCCGGCGTGGCCGGCGTGTTGATACCGTATGTGAACACCAGAGCCGAGGCGGAAGCGGCTGTCCGCGCGTGCAAGTATCCACCGGCCGGCATCCGGGGCATTGCGGCCAGTCCGCGTGCGCCCGGTTTTGGTCAGAAATCCATGGACTATTTGACTAGGGCGAATGATCAGGTCTTTGTCATGACGGCCGTCGAGACGCTGATGGCTGTCGCCAGTCTCGATGAAATCCTGAGCGTCGAGGGACTGGACGGCATCTTTATCGGCCCGATGGACCTGGCAACTTCGATGGGCCATTTCGGTGACCCCGGTGCCGCTGAAGTCAAAGCTGTCATCGCTCAAGTGGAAGCTAAAGTTCTACAGGCCGGCAAAGTGCTGGCAACGGTATCGGGGACATGGGAACAGGCCAAGGCGCTCTACCAGAAAGGCTATCAGATGGTGACCGTGATGGCAGATGGCGTCGCACTTGCCAAAATGGCTGCCGACGCAGTTGCCAGGTTCCGAGAGGAATTTCCGGCTGGCTGAAAGTGTGGCCTCGCCGGTGTATGGTGCTTACATCAATCAGGACGCGCCAGCAGGCTTGACAGTCCGACAACTGGACGGTATGCTGATAAACGTTGACGCGCTCGCCTGAAAACTGTCACACAGGCCGGCGCACGCATTTGACGCGCTCGTCCCTGCCAGGCAGGCCAGAGTGCAACTCTCTAGCGAGGAGTCGATTCCGATGTCACAACCACCTATCACCACAGTGCACAACCAGGATATAAGCAAGTTGCTCGCGCACGGCACAGAGCGAAGACAGAGTATGCAGGGATTTGATGACGATTATGTGGACATTGTAGATTACATCGTCCGGTGCACGCACAAGATATGGGAAGAAAAAGGCATGGGGCTGATTTACAGCCATTATTTGCACAATGTCACAGTTCACACCGCCGATGGAACCGTCTATGGCCGCGAGCAAGTGTTGGCCGACTCGATTCAGACGTTGGCCGCCCTGCCCGACAGGAAGCTGTTTGCCGATGCGGTTGTCTGGACGGGCGACGATCAAAATGGTTTTCACACCTCCCATCACATTACGAGCGTCGCCCATAATACCGGTTATAGCAGTTATGGGCCGCCGACGGGGAAAAAGGTCGTCTGGCGAGCGATCGCGAACTGTTTCGTCAAAGAAAACCGAATCTGCGAAGAGTGGCTACTCCGCGACGACCTGAGTATCATCCGCCAACTCGGCTTTGACGAAAACGAGATCATCGCCCGACTTGCCTCAAAAGAGAGTGCCAGCAAGACGGGCGAACAAGTTCACGGCGAGATCGGCCGTGTGTTCGGCCAGACCACGCCGGAGGTCTTGCCGCCCAAAACCTGCGAAGGTTTTGATATCGAGGATTTCGTCCGGCGAAGTACGCATGACATCTGGAACTGGCGGATGTTCAACAAGATCGCAGCGTACTATGCTGACAACTATCTCTGCCATTCGGCGTCAGGCCGGGAACTGTATGGCCGGGACGAGTTTACGGCCTTTGTGCTTTCCATGCTTGCCATGTTTCCGGACGCGCGATTCTCTATCGATCATTTATTCTGGAATGGCGATGAGCGAGAAGGTTATCGCACGGCTATGCGCTGGAGCTTGGTGGGCACTCATACCGGTCATGGCATCTATGGGATGCCAACGGGGAAACGTGTTCGCATCTGGGGGATGACGCAGCATGTGGTCAAGAATGGCCGGTTCGTTGAAGAGTGGACCTTGTTCAATGAGCTGGCTCTATTGAAACAATTCTATCTGGCTCGGATGGAAAGCGGCAAGTAGGGAGCTAATTGGCGCACAATGATGTGCCCGTCGAACTGTCGTTACATAGCGCGCTTCGTCTGTAACCGACGATCAAAATAGATGCCGATCTGATGACATCAGATCGGCATTTCCCTATCCGCTCATTCGCCCTTGCTCACATTGAGCTTGCAAGGAGCGGCCGATGTCTACCTATGGTGGGAACGGCAGGCAACAACTCCACACTCTTCCAAATTCGGCGTCTCTACGTCTTGTACGTCAAACGCCATACGTATCACTCTTTGGCTTGCTACCGTGCGGGGCGAGATGCTTCAGCTCTGATTTTACATCTAGCCCGAGATATGAAGCCAATCCACACGAGTCCTGCGCCAGGTTCTACCGATTGAATGAGCCGAAAACTCGGAAAACGAAAACGCCATAGACGGATGGTCTATGGCGTTCCAGAGGTTGCGCACGTTGGATCAGAACCAATAATCTGCGGGTCGTTAGTTCCAATCCTATTCACGTAGGCTTATAGTTGCGGGGCTTGGATTCGAACCAAGGACCTCCGGGTTATGAGCCCGACGAGCTGCCACTGCTCTACCCCGCGGCGGCCATTCTACCACGCGGGGCTGGGATCGTCAAGGTATGGCAGGCGTTTCGCCAAAGAATAACATCCACCACTCTTCCAAGATCGTAGCAGGGACACGGGCTGGGGGAGACAGACCGGGTTCAACTTGGGCCGTACGAGCCGCAATCGGGATCACCGGGATTTCGCCGGGCTTGATCATCCTCGCTTCGACACGTGCCCAGTGTTCCACATAGTCGTCGCTGGCCACATAAGCCTGCAACGACTTGAGGCCAATCTGTCGAGCCTCCTCTTTGGCGACCGCTTGCCTCAACCGGGTTTCTTCCTGACGCATCTGCTGGATAGTTGCCAGCCGCGCATTAAAGTTCAGCGCCAATAGTGCGACGACCAAGACGATCAATATAGCAGTCCACCGATGCAGCAGATGACTCGGTGGAGAAAATTGTCCAGATGTCACGTCAACCGCCTTGATGAATTTCCGGGTGGCGAACCAGCGTGCCCCAGATAGGCGCGCTCGACTGATCAGTGACCGTTACGGCAGGATACGCAGAGCCTGTCCTGAAACAGCCAGAGGCGGCCCGGCTTCGAAATTTCCAACTACTGCCATTATCTTACTCTGGTTCGCGCGCCAAGTCAAGCAAGCTATACTCGGCGCGGGCACAATTTGCACTTTTTATCCCTGTCAGCGAATGGCCAACGAATAAACGAATGATGGCCCGGCGATTCGTATATTCGTTCCAGATTCGTTGACAGCCTGAGCTGCATACACTAACCACTGCTGTAAAGTGCAGTTTGTGGCCGCGTGAAGTATAACACGCTTCAGCAAGTGCACTCGAGCGAGTTTCCCCCGTCCTTCTGAGGATTCACCGCCGAGAGCGATACAAGTAGGGCATCGGACCAAAAGCGGACTGGATATCTGCCTTCGGGTGGCATCGTCGAGGTACATAAACCACGAATCCCAGCTCGATGGCTGGGACTCTGTGCCGAAGCGGGGATTTGAACCCCGATGAGGGAACCCTCACTGCGCCCTGAACGCAGCGCGTCTGCCAATTCCGCCACTTCGGCGCGCCGGTATTGTACAACAAACCTCACGGATGTCAAGACTAGCGGCTG
Organism: Thermoflexales bacterium; assembly: GCA_034434835.1. Taxonomy (GTDB): domain Bacteria; phylum Chloroflexota; class Anaerolineae; order Fen-1058; family Fen-1058; genus JBGLNJ01. The sequence goes on from DAOTXX010000057.1 coordinate 17,552, forward strand.
CTGACGATGACCCGCCGCGTGACAATGTACCAGTCCATCACATTGCGGAAACGGTCCGACGTGTATTGCAATGGGCCGATCTGTACGTCCCGCACCCGCCCGTCCACCGCAAAGGTAAAGATGGGCTGGCTCAAGGGAATGGCCGGCACCTGGTCCAAGAACATCTGTTGAAAGCGCTTGTAGAACTGAGCGCGAACTGTGCGATCGTTCGTGCGCCGTGCCTGCTCCAGGATCTCGCTCATATCGCGGTCCTTGTACCCGCTAAAGTTTTGCCCAGTCACCGATTGCGTCTCATGCCAGAAGGGATAGGGATCAGGATCACCCGCCAATGAGAGATCGATCAACACTGCCTCAAACGACCGTGGGGTCAGATAGTTGGTCACCAGCATCGGCACGGCTTTGACCGTCACCGTCACCCCAACGGCCCCCCACTGCTCAGCAACGATCTCAGCCATCTTGACGTGAACCGGATCATTGTTGGTCAGCAGCGTAAAGGCCAGCGCCTTGCCCTCCTTACTGCGGACGCCCGGCGGCAACAGCGAAGCCGGGTTCACCACCCCCGGCGTTGTCGCGCTGTTTCCCCCGATTTTCCAATCGGCCGCGTCCAGCAGTGCGCGCGCCTGGTCCGGCTCGAACGGAGGGGCCGGCAGACCCGGATCGAATGCCCACGTATCCGGCAGGATCGGCCCTGGCACGACAATCCCGTGGCCGTTTTGCGCCCGCTCGACGATCTGGTTGCGATCGAGCGCGAGCGACAATGCCTGGCGAACTGATTTGTCCTGAAAGAACGGAACATCCGGGTTGGCCTGGTTCAAAAAAATCATCGAATAGCCAGCGACCGGTGCAGAAAAGACATTCAAGTTGGGAAATTGGCGAAGGCGGGGCAGATCAACATAGGAGACTCGGGCAATACCTTGAACCTGTCCAGCACGGTAAGCGTTGAATACCGAGCCATCATCGGCAAAGAACTTGAACTCGACTTTATCCAGAAAAGGCTGACTGCCAAAGTAATAAGGATTCGCAGCGAGTAACACGTGATCGATCTGACCGCCCGAAATAGCAACCTCTTCGACTATGAACGGGCCAGTCCCAATCGGACGCAGATTGAAATCTGCTGAAGACAACTCGGCAGACGGGATGCTGCGGAGAACATGCGCTGGAACTATGCCCAGCGTCAAGTAATCCGGAAACGGCGCGAACGGTTCACTCAGAGTAAACGCAAGGTTGTACGCATTGACACGGCTGATCTCGACCGAGCGCCACAATTCGGCCAGGTCTTCCGGCCCCGGGAAATCTGGGTCTCGAACGAGGCTGATGGTAAAGAGAACATCATCCGCCGTGAGTGGCTGCCCATCGTGCCAGCGCACGTCGCTGCGCAGCGTGACCGTATACGTCTTGCCATCGGGTGAAACTTCGGGCAGGCGCACCGCCAGGTCTGGCTGGGGCAAGCCATGCGCATCCAGGCGTATCAACCCATTGAACACCAGACTGCACAGATCACGGTCTACATCGTTGTACTGGCCGAGCAAAGGATTGATGGCGTACGGTTGCCCCACCATGCCTTCGATGTAGGTGCCACCCCGTGCCGGGATCAGGTTCGTGGTAAACGTCAGCGCCACGTAAATCAGCAGCGTCGCCAAAAGCGCCATGCCGCTGACGATGACAATGACCTGCCAACGAATGTGTCGAGCGCCCGCACTGCGTGTGTTCATAGGACACAAAAGGGGTGTCCCCGCCAGGCCCCTTGGGCGGCCGACACCCCCCGGTGCACTTTTAGACCTTCGGATAATGTTTTGGAGGGGCGACCCTTGCGGTCGCCCACAGGGCAGGCGCACTCCCTAAAGAGGGAGATAGGTCTGCCCCTACAAAGATGCTTGCTAACAGTCTGCCGGATACCCGCCAAGGCGGCTAGCCCACCGCCATCACGTTGAGCAGAGCCAGGATAAAAAAGAGCGCCGAGAGACCAATCGTCACGTTAAAGATGGTCTTTTGGATGCCGCGCCGCTGTGGTTGAATGGCGCTGCTGCTCCCGCCAAAGACACCTCCCAGCGCCGCGCCTCGGGTCTGAAGAACGATCACGACGATCAGCGCAATGGCAATGATAATCTGGGCCAGATTCAAATAGACTGACAAGGCAGTCCCTCCTCATTTTGGATTGCGGAGCGAGATTATAACACGAGCCGCATGGCCGTCAAGTAGTCCGGTAGCCATCTGTTTGACTAGACGATTCTCCGATTACCCGACTGCATGGTACAATATGTCCAGCCATGCAACGCCCAAGACTGGGCCGCATCTAAACAAGCGAGGAGGTCAACATGCCGCTTTTAAACGACAAGATTCAAAGTCAGGTTCGCAAGACATTGGAAGACATGATCGGACCAGTCAAGCTGATCATGTTCACTCAGGAATCGAATGCGCTGGAATGTGAAATGTGCGCCGAGACACGCGCGCTGGTCGAAGAAGTCGCGGCGCTCGCGCCGACCGGCAAGCTCAGCGTCGAGGTGCACGACTTTTTGACTGATACAGCCGCTGTCGAGTCCTACAAGGTGGACAAGATTCCGGCTATCGCCATCGTGGGCGCCAAAGACTATGGCATCCGATACTATGGCATCCCGTCCGGCTACGAGTTCAGCAGCCTGATGGACGACATCCTGACCGTGTCCAAGGGCGAATCCGGGCTGGCCGCGGCGACCAAGGCGGCGGTCGCCAAGATCACCAAGCCGATTCACATCCAGGTGTACGTCACCCCCACTTGTCCATATTGCCCGCGAGCCGTGGTGCTCGCTCATCGCCTGGCGCTGGAAAGCGACTGGATCACTGCCGATATGGTAGAGGCCACCGAGTTCCCGCACCTGGCTAACAAGTACGAGGTGTACGGCGTACCCCGCACCGTCATCAACGAGACGATCCACATCGAAGGCGCCGTGCCCGAGCCTATGCTCGTCAACGAATTGATGAAGGCGCTCGACTGACCACCTCCCGCAGGGCTGCCACCTGCGGGAGGTTTCGCTCAGGGCAAGTTGCGTCCCCCCACGAAGCATATTACAATTGCAGCAGTCGTCTCAGTGTTTGAGCGCTCAACAATCGGTAAGGCGAGCAGGGCTGCCTCAATATGGTCACGATGGAGGCCAGAGTTATGGAAAAGCGATGGATTGTATCCGATCCAGACGTGATGATGGGGAAACCCGTTGTTGCAGATACACGCATTACAGTCGAACTGATCCTGGAAAAACTGGCGGCTGGCGAAACCATCGAACAGATTCTTGACGCCCATCCTCGATTGACGCGTGAAGCCGTTTTAGCTGCAATTGCATTTGCAAAAGAGACGCTACGCGCCGATGTCATTTATCCTGTGGTCAAGGCGGCAGCGTGAATTTCTTGGCTGATGAGAGCGTTGACCGTCAAATTGTTGAACGTCTCCGCCGAGATAGACATCACGTGCAGTATGTGGCCGAGATGGAACCGGGGATTTCTGACGATATGGTCCTTGACTTGGCAAGCCGAGAAGCCGCTTTGTTGCTAACTGCCGACAAGGATTTTGGAGAGATGGTCTTTCGTCAGCATCTTTACACGCAAGGTGTTGTCCTGATACGCCTGGCCGGGTTATCGCCCGCTCGCAAGGCGGAGGTGGTCGCTTCTGTGATCAACCAGCATGTCACAGAACTCCCACACACCTTTGCTGTGATTGCACCTGGGATTTTTCGCATTCGCCGTTTTGGCGGGTAATGCCCGCCTAACCCGCGGCGCTGCCGCAACTCGATGTCAGGAGTCAATATGTCTCACTTAAAATTGCCCGCAGTTGTCCTTGCCCTGGTTGTCCTTATCAGCCTGGCCTGCTCGGTGGCGACGCCCACGCCCACTGCCACACCGGTTCCCCCGACCCAAGCCGCCACGTCCACACTCGTTCCATCCACCAACCCCCCTGCCACATCCGCGCCTACGGCCACACCCAGGCCCGCGGCCACCGCGACCCGCGCGTCCACGCCGCGCCCGACGACAGCCCCGTTGTCCTCCGGTGTGCTGTTTAGCGAGGATTTCAGCTCGCAGCAAGCCGCCGAGGATCATGGTTGGGAATTCACCAAGGGCGACAACGTGGATACGACCTGGGCCGCCAACAAGTACATCATTTCGGTCAAAAGGAAAAATTATCTTGGCTTTGGCACCCCCGATGGCCAGTACACCGATTTTGGCGCAGAGACCGAGGCGCAGTCAACGGGCAGCGGGTATGCCGAGTATGGCCTGCGCTTCCGCGCCGGCAAAGACAGTTACTACATCTTTGGCGTGACCACCGACGGCAAGTATTACATGCAAAAGAAAGTGGACGGCGAATGGGCCGATCAGGATCCAGTGCCGGCGACTGCTTCCAACTATGTGAAAAAAGGCCAGGTCAAGAATGTGATCGGCGTGCTGGCCCAAGGCGACAAGATTTCGCTCTACATCAACGGCTTTATGGTCAAGACCGTCACAGATGATTCGATCAGCAGCGGCCTGGTCGGTGTGTACGCCGGAACTGGTGAGAACACGTCAGCCCAGGTGGCCTTTAACCGGCTCACCATCCTCACCGTCGAGAAAGCCCAAACCGATTGGGGCGCGACGCCGGCCACCGGTCAGGCCACAGCCACACCAACCCAAAGTGGCACCGGCCCCGGAACCATTATCGTCAGAAACACGTTCCCTGGGGCGTGCCAGGCCAATTTGTTCGGGCAGCAGGAAGCGGTGATCCGGGCGGAGGGCAAAAAATCCGCCTCCAAGGTACTCCCGCCCGGAAGATACGGGGCGCATCTGGCCGTGGACATTGGAGAAGTTGACTTGAATCTGTTCTACCTGCCTCCGGGTGGCACCTGTGTGATCACCTGCGACGCCGCCACCAAGTCCGTCTACAATTCCTGCCGATAAAGCCAAGACCTTTGATCAAGCCCGGCCCTGCGCTGGGCTTGAAGCGTTATTGACAAGCCTGCCAGAAAGCGTATACTCTCACACGGGAGAATATGCGCATGACCAAGCTGACCCGTGAGGACGTTCTGGAAATGTGTGCGGCCAGGCTCGCCGGAGAGACGGCGGACATCTGGCTGAACAATGCCGATCTGAGCGGCCTCGATCTTGCCGAGTGCGACCTGCGCGGCGCCCATCTGCGCGAGGCGAACCTTTCGGCCGCCAACCTTCAAAAAGCCAACCTCAGCCAGGCCGATCTGCAAATGGCAAACCTGACCTTGGCCGATTTGCGCAACGCCCAACTCTATGAAACTAACCTCGGCGGCGCCAACTTGAGCGACGCGAATCTCACCTTTGCTTACCTGGGCCGCGCCGATCTCACGGGCGCACATCTGGTGGGTGCGAATCTGACGATGGTGGACGCGCGCAAAGCCAATTTGAGCCTGGCCGATCTGCGCCGCGCCAATCTGCGTGAGGCCAAGCTCAACCAAGCCACGCTCGAAATCGCCGACCTGACCGGCACTAAACTCGCCGGAGCCAACCTCTCGATGGCCAACGCGCGCAACGCCAAGTTCATCCGGGCCATCCTCAACCAGGCCGACCTGCGCAACGCCAACCTCAAAGGCGCCGACCTCGAAGGAGCCGACCTGACTGACGCCGACCTCACGGGCGCGACCATGCCAGATGGCAGCAAACACCCGTGATCCGTCAAACGTGAAACGCCAGGCTCCGGCGGATGACGCTTGACGTTTGACGCCTGACGTTTGACGCCTGACGTTTGATGACCCGAAAGGTTGACCCCATGAACAATACCCAGGTCGCCCAAGTGCTCACCGAGCTTGCTGACCGACTGGAAATTCAAGGCGAGGTGATTTACAAGGTGCTGGCCTATCGCCGCGCGGCGGAAAACATCGCCAGCCTTTCCCGCGACATCAACGAGCTGCGCCGCGAGGGCCAACTGCGCTCGATCCCCGGCGTGGGCGAAGCGATCGCCGAAAAGCTCGACTCACTCCTGACGACCGGCAGCTTTGATTTGCTCGACCGCGCCCGCGCCGAGGTGCCCGCCGGGGTCGTCGAATTGCTGCGCGTGCAGGACGTTGGGCCGCGCAAGGCCAAATTGTTCTGGGAGAAGCTCGGCATCACGAGCCTGGACGCGCTGGAAGCCGCGGCACGTGAGGGCAAGCTGCGCGAACTGCCGGGCCTGGGCGCAAAATCGGAAGCCAAGCTCCTGGCCAACATCGCCGCGTTCAAGCGCCGCGCCTCCGAGACGCGCATGCCGTTGGGCGTCGCGTTTCCCCTGGCCCAATCCATTCTGCAAGAATTGCTGCAAGTCACAAGCGTCCTGCGCGCGGCTTCGGCCGGCAGCCTCCGCCGCATGAAGGAAACCATCGGCGACCTGGATTTTCTCATTGCCTCCCACCAGGCCGAGCCAGTGATGGATCGCTTTGTCTCTCTGCCGGTCGTGGCAGAAGTGATCGCGCGCGGGCCGACCAAATCGTCCGTGCGGCTGACCAACGGCGCGCAGGCCGACCTGCGCGTGATCGAACCGGCTCGCTGGGGCACGGCGCTGCAATACTTTACCGGCTCGCAGGCGCACAACATTCGCCTGCGCGAGATCGCTCAGAAAAAGGGACTCAGCCTAAGCGAGTACGCGATCACGCGCGAAAAGGACGGCAAGGAAATCCTTTGCGCCGAAGAAGCCGAGGTCTATCGCACGCTGGGCCTGCCGCTCATCCCGCCAGAGCTGCGCGAAGACCGGGGCGAATTCGAGCACGACATCCCCAAATTGATCACGGCTGATGACTTGCTCGGCGATCTGCAAATGCACACGACCTGGAGCGACGGCAAAGCGAGCGTCGAAGAGATGGCGCGCGCCGCCCAGGCGCGCGGCTATCGCTACATCCTCATCACCGATCACAGCCAGTCGCTGGGTGTGACCGGTGGGCTGACGCCCCAGCGACTGAAGCAGCAGCGTCAGGAGATTGACGCGGTCAACGCCCGGCTCAAGGGCATCCGCGTCTTGCAAGGCGCCGAAGTCGAAATCCGCGCCGACGGCGCGCTCGATTTTGACGACAATGTCCTGGCCTCGCTCGACCTGGTGTTGGCCTCGCTCCATTCGAGTCTGCGACAGGAACGCGCCAAGGCCACTGCGCGCGTCCTGGCGGCGATCCGCAACCCGCACGTGGACATTCTCGCGCACCCTTCGGGGCGATTGATCGGCGAGCGCGACGGGGCCGACCTGGACTGGGAGGCCGTCTTTCAAACCGCCGCCGAAACCCGGACGATCCTGGAGATCAATGCGCACCCTTCGCGGCTCGACCTGACTGACCTGAACGCGCGGCGCGCGATCGAACTGGGCTGCAAGCTCTCGATCGGCACGGATGCGCACGAGCCGGCCGGCTTCGACGTGATGTTTTACGGCGTGGCCGTCGCCCGACGCGCCTGGGCTACAAAAGAGGATGTGGTGAACACGTGGCCGCTGGAACGACTTTTGAACTGGGTATCAGGCATCGGATATTAGGTGTTGGGTATTGATCATTGAAGATTGAGGACTAGGAAACCACTGAAAAAGTCATCTTTCTACCGCAGAGGCCGCTGAGGACGCTGAGTTTTATTAGGTTTTTTCTGCGCTCTCTGCGTGCTCAGCGGTGAAAGAAGGGGTTTTTCAGCACTCTCCTAGAGGCTGAGTGAGAGGAGCGACACAATGAGTGGTACACTGTGCGCGAAATGCAAGAGACACATTGCACTGATCACCGCATGCCTTGTTCCACTCGTAGCACTTGCGTCTTTGCTTCTCTCGGCGCAAGTTGCAGCTTCTCCTCAATCTCCAAGCTCTAGCCCCCCATCTCCAATATCTAATACCCAATACCCCGTATGTTTCTACCGTGATCACGCACCCGTCTGTGTGAGCCGTCCGGCGATGCAAGCTGCCGCTTCGGCCGGGGAACAGGCGCGCGCCTTGTTGGAGGCGCTCATGGCCGGGCCAACGGCTGGCGAGCGCGCATCCGGGCTGCGCAGCGCATTGCCCGCCGAAGCAAAACTGGCCGACGTGATCGTGACAGGCGATGCTATCACCGTCGCGCTCAGCCTGCCCGAGGAGTTCCTGTACGGCGGTCTCGACCCATTGGTGTCCGACGAGATCAACGCGCAAATCATCAAGACGCTGTACCCGGTCGAGAGTCTCCGCAGGTTCTACGTACTCGCGCTCGACCCGCGCGATCCGGGCGGCGCGCTCAAATCGCTTTCGGATTTTTGGCACGAGCCGCCGATCCCGCGCAAGGATGAAGCAAGCGTACAGGCCGCGTCCACCATTACCGGCGCAACGCCCACTGGCGCACTGACCGGCAAGGCCGTTTACCTGAGCGCAGGGCACGGTTGGTACTGGGATGGCTATTGGGGAGAATGGCGGACACAGCGTTACGCTTCCGACAGCTACCAGATCATCGAGGACATGAACAACGCCGAGGTGGTCAACCAGTACCTGATCTCGTACCTGCGGAACGCCGGGGCCGACGTGTGGCCGGTGCGCGAGCACGACATGAACACGCAAGAAATGATCGTCGTGCACGGCCAGCCCGCGTATTTCGAAAGTGGCGCGTGGGCCACTAGCACCTTCACTGGCTATCAGGGCCTGCCATACCGCTATGCTCTCGTCACCATGACGGCAACGGCGACGGCGACCTGGACCCTTACGCCGACCGCTTCGGGACAATACGCCGTCTATGCGTGGTACACGTCGGGTCCATACGGCGCGCCAGACGCGCAATACCTCGTCGCGCACAGCGGCGGCGTGAGCGAGGTCCGTATAGATCAGCGCGTCCACGGCTACACGTGGCGCTACATCGGTACTTTTCATTTTGCTGCTGGCACTCCCGGCCAGGTGATGCTCACTAATCAGTCGGCCACCACGGGGGCCGCCGTCATCGCCGATGCGGTGCGCGTGGGCGGAGGGATGGGGACTGAACGTGGCGACGGTCCGCCGCCCAGTTCCAGCCCGAGCGGCAAGCCGCGCTGGGAAGAAGCCGCGCGCTACTGGGCCAAATATCAAGGCGCGCCATCCGAGGTCTACGCCTCGATTTTCTGCCCGACCAGTAGCTATTTGCCGGGCCAAAAAGACTTTTGTGACGATGTCACTGCGCGCCCCAAATACGCCGAGTGGGAACGCTCGTCAAGCGAAGACGCAGTGTACGTCTCCTGGCACACGAACGGCGGCGGCGGGCGCGGCACCGAAAGCTACATCTATAACGGCGGAGCGACGACCGGCAGCCTCGAGCTACAAACGCAGATTCACACCTCGCTCATCAACGACATCCGCGCCGGGTGGGACTGGGGCTGGATCGATCGCGGGATGAAGCAGGCCAACTTTGGCGAAGTCCGCGAGCTGCATACCATGCCGGGCACGCTGGTCGAGATCGCGTTCCACGATCAGCAGCAAGATGCGGATGCCTTGAAGGACCCGCGCTTTGCTCAACTGACCGCGCGCGCGATGTACAAGGGCATCGTCCGCTACTTTGACGCCAACGCCGTCCTTTTGCCCGAGCCGCCGGGAAACTTGATCGTCCGCAACAGCGGGCCAGGTCAAGTCACGCTCTCGTGGCGGCCTCCGCCCGCAGGTGGCGTTTTCGGCGATGTGGCGACGGGCTATCGCGTGTACACGAGCACAAGCGGCCTGGGCTGGAGCCATGGCGTGACGACGACCAACACTGTGTTCACGCTGACAGGCCTCGCGCCCAACCAGTTGATCTTTTTCCGCGTGACGGCGACCAACGACGGCGGCGAATCGTTCCCCACGCCCATCGCGGCAGCGCGCGTCGCCCCGGCCGGCAGCGCGCCGGTGCTCATCGCCTATGGCTACGAACGACTCGACCGGTACATGGACCTCCAGCGGTGCGATACGCCCCCGGCCAATTGCCCGAATCGGCGCATCTGGCTGGGGCAGATGAACGACCAGAGCTATGTGGTCCAGCATGCGCAGGCGATCTCGCTGCCGCTGGATAGCGCGATGCGCGGTGCGATAGACAGCGGCGACATCGCGCTGAGCGGCTATGCCATCGTGGACTGGATCGCCGGACAAGAGCAGACCCCAGCCCCCATCCCCAACGGGACGAGCGAGGTCGCGCTCACGTCCGCCGAGCGGGACGCGCTGGCCGCACATCTCAACAGTGGGCATGCGCTGTTCCTCAGTGGCGCCGAGGTCGCGTTCGACCTGGCGACGAACCTGGGCGCGCAGTCTTTTTTGAGCAACACGCTGCGCGCGCAATACGTGAATGACGATGCCAACACGTTCTCGGTTTCGCCTTCGGCGGGCGGCATCTTTTCAGGGCTGGCCTCGTTCAACTTTGACGAGGGCGCGCATGGGACGTATCCCGTCTTGTATCCCGACGTACTCTCGCCCGCGAACGGCTCGACCGCCGCGCTCAGTTACGTGGGAGGCGCAGGCGGCACAGCCGCCATTCAGTACGCCAACGGCTGTCAGCGACTGGTGTATATGGGTTTCCCGTTCGAGACGATCTATCCGGCCTCAACCCGTCAGGCGGTGATGGCGCGCATTTTGGATTTCCTCGGCGCATGCCTGAGCCTGGCGCCACAGGCGACGATCCTCTCGCCGTTCGATGGCGGATACTATAACCAGTTACCGCCGATCCACGGCGTCGCAACGGGCTGGACGCCAGCCGATCACGTGGACGTGGCGATGGTGGACATTGCCCAGTCGCGTTTCCTCAGCGGGACGAGCTGGGTGGCGTCTCAAACGTGGATGTCGGCCACGGGCAGCGCGACGTGGGCCTTGACGCCCTCCGTCTCGCTGGCCGATGGGCCGTATGCGATCTGGGCGCGCGCCTGGACGACGAGCGGGATTTCCGGTACAATCACGGCGGTCACTTTTACCATAGACACGATCGCACCGACGACGCCCGTCATCATCACGCCGACAGGTGGGGTGACCGCGCCCAACCCGGTGACGCTCGTCTTTACCCCGGCGTATGATGTGAACGGCGTGGCCGGATACACAATCCAGGTGGACGACAGGTTGTACACGACGACGCTGACCTCGTTCTCGCCCGGCGTTTTGCCTTCGGGCGCGCACACGTGGGCCGTCCGCGCGTTCGACTGGGCAGGCAACACATCAGGTTGGGCGACGGCGACCTTTTCCAGCACAGTGTACATGATATACCTGCCGATCGTTCTCCGCGACTATGCGCCTTTACCGCCGATCCCACAATGTCAGGAGCTGGTGACCAACGGCGGGTTCGAGACGCAGAACGAGTGGTACAGCTTGTCTCTCATCACGCCGACATGGGTCACCAGCCCGACGCACAGCGGCCTGGGCAGTCTGATGCTCGGTCTCACTACAACGCCATCCATCATGCTCTATTCGTCCATCCAGCAGACGATCACCATCCCCAGCACAGCCACCCAAACCACGCTGACCTTTTGGCGTTATCCGGTCTCGAGCGATCTGACCGGCGACTTGCAATATCTTGCCATAGGTCCCAGTCCAACGGTTGTGACAACTATCTGGTCAGTCAGATCGAATGAGCAGGCATGGATCTCGACGACGGTTGACCTTTCAGCCTATTCTGGCGCATTGACCATTCGACTGGGCGTGTACAACAACGGTCAAGACAGCGTGACGGCCATGTATCTCGACGACGTTTCGGTACAGGCATGCGGACCATGACTCAACCCACTCGACCTGCTGATCTCACACAGCCTTCGCCGCGCTTGAGGCCGAGATGGCCGTGGTGGTCTATCGTCAGCCTGGTCATCCTCGCCGTGATCGTGTTGGCTTGCGCGGGCGTGATGATTGCGTACGCCACCAGGCCGGCTCAAGAGGCTGCGCTGCCCACGGCGATCCTCATGACCGTGACCCCCAAGCCCGGGCCGACGTACATTGTCGTGACCAGCCAGGTGCCCACCGTGCAGCCCGGGACCAGCCCCACGCGCTTTGTGCGCGTCGCCGGCACGCAGGGCCTCCAACTGCGCATCCGCTCTGCGCCCGGCAGCCAGTCCGAAACGATCAAGCTCGTGCCGGACGGGACGCGGTTGATCGTCACGGGCGAAGGACGGCAGGTCGAAGGTGCGCTGTGGTGGCCGGTGCGCGATCCGAGCGATAACGCCGAAGGCTGGGCGGTGAGCACGTACCTGGTGCCTGATGCCGGGCCATGAAAAATCCCTCGCCCATCCCCACCCCGGCCCTCCCCTTCCCTCTCCCGCAGGGAGAGGGAAGGGGAGGGTGCGGAAGGGGTTAGGAGAGGTCAATGCTGGATGAGCGCGGTCTGGTTGTGCGCCGCTATTACAAGCCACTCAAGCTGCGCTGGATGTATCGCTACGAAACCGAGCATCTGCTGGCTCGATCCGGCCTGACCGTCGAAACGCTGTACGGCGGCTTTGATCGCCGTCCATTCGATGAAAACAGCCGCGAGATGATCTGGGTGGCCCGCAAAGCCTGACGATTCAGCCGTCATTGCAAAGAGACCCGCTATCCCCCTTCCAACTTCCCCTGCTTCGCGGGGGGAGAGTAGGGTGGTGGCCGCACTTGCGCGCTCTCGGATTCGACGCGCCTGGCGCAGGAGAAGGCGATGGAGCAGAAAAAGAAATGTCGGGTGCTGGTGATTGACGACGTGCCCGAAATCCAAGAGATACTGACCCGCCTGCTCGGCTACGAGCGCGGCGACGAGGTCATCTATGCGCGCGGCGGACTGGAGGGGTTGGAACTGGCGGCGCAGAGTCCGCCCCAACTGATCATTCTGGACTTGATGATGCCCGACCTGCATGGCTATCAAGTCTTTGAACGGCTCAAGGCCATGCCGGGCCTCGGCAACGTCCCGGTGCTGCTGCTCACTGTCCTGCCGCCGCAACTGGTTTATCCCGAAGCACAAAGGCTGGGGATTTCGGGTTACGTCTGCAAGCCGTTCGAGTTCCAAGAATTGCTGCGGGCGCGAGACGCGGTGCTGCGCGGCGAGACCTACTTTCCGCCGTCCAAGACTGGCCCGATTGAATCAGCAAGCGCGCAGACTTGACCGATCCGCGCACTCGCGTTAGAATCCGCACGTCAACAACACAGGGCGACACGCCTGGCGCGCCCCAAGAGGTCCCATGAGCGAACGATTCAAAGTCACCCCCACACCCCGGCCCGGCGAAAGCGCCATCGCCTGGTACGAGTGGCTGATGTTATTCGGCGTCATTCTTGCCGCCGTGCTGTTTTGCGCGCTCGGCGGGCGGGCGCTGCTCAAAGCGCAGCCGGGCAAAACGGCCATCGTGATCGCCACGCCTACCGTGCCCAAGCCGATCCCGACACGCACGCCCCAGCCCACTGCGACGATCACGCCGACCCCGCTGCCGACGATCACGCCTACGCCCGGCGTGATCGGCATCGGCGCGTTCGTCAAAGTCGTCAACGCCGGCCCGAGCGGACTGAGCTTTCGCAAGGACCCTGGCCTGCAAGGTCAACGGCTCAAGGGACTGCCCGATGGCACCGTCCTCCGCGTTGTGGATGGGCCAAAGGACGTGGACCAACTCAAGTGGTGGAAGCTCCAGAGCCGAACCGATCCGAACGATGTGGGGTGGGCCGCGGCAGACTATCTTCAGTTGACCAGCCCATAACTCGTGTAGCGTCACGCGGAGCGGTCAAACGTCAAACGTGAAACGTCAGCATGTGCTCATGACGCATGATGTTTGACGCATGACGTTTGACGCATGACGTTTGAATCAGGAGGAGAACGATGGCCGATGTAAAGACTCGCATGGCCGAACTCCGCCAGCAGATCAACTTTCACAACTATCGCTATCACGTCCTCGACTCGCCCCTTATCAGCGACGCGCAATACGACCAACTGGTGGCCGAGCTGCGTCAGTTGGAGGCCGAGCATCCCGAGCTGGTCACGCCCGATAGCCCCACGCAGCGCGTGGGCGGGCAGCCTTCGGAAAAATTCCTCAAAGTCCGGCACCCCCGGCCCATCCTCAGCCTGGCGAATGCGTTCGACGCCGACGGCGTGCGCGCGTGGTGGGAGCGTGTCCGCAAGCTGATCCCGGAGGGCGCGCCGCTGCCCGCATTCGTCGTCGAACCCAAGATTGACGGATTGACGGTCGTGCTGACCTACCGCGAGGGCGTGCTGGTTCAAGGCGCGACGCGCGGCGATGGCGACGTGGGCGAGGACATTACGCCGAATCTGCGCACTGTGCGCGCGATCCCTTTGCGCATCCCTACTCTCTACCCTCCACCCTCCACTCTTTACCCTCTACCCTCCACTCTCGTCATACGAGGTGAGGCATACCTGCCCATCGCCGCGTTCGACAAGCTCAACGAGGAACTCGCTGCCGCCGGAGAGAAAACGTTTGCCAATCCGCGCAACGCGGCCGCTGGCAGCCTGCGCCAGCTCGACCCGAAAATCACCGCCCGGCGTCCGCTTTCCATCTTGTGCTACCAGATCGTTGACTTTCAACCGGCGCCCGACGCGCCCAAGACTCAATGGGAGACGCTCGAATATCTCGACGCGATGGGCTTGCCGACCGCGCGCGATGTCAATCGCCGCTTCAAGACACTCGATCAGGCCATCGCCTACTGCCAGGCTTGGGTCGCCAAACGCGACAGCCTGCCTTACGAAGCGGATGGCATGGTGATCAAGATTGACGATCTGAGCACGCAAGAGGCATTGGGCGTCGTGGCAAAAGACCCACGCGGCGCGATCGCGCTCAAATTCCCGGCGCGCGAAGCGACGACGGTGCTGCGCGATGTCGCGTTCAACATCGGGCGGACCGGGACGATCAACCCGGTCGCCATGCTTGCGCCAGTCGAGATCGGCGGCGTGATCGTCGAGCGGGCGACGCTGCACAACTTTGACGACATTGCGCGCAAGGACATTCGCATCGGCGATACGGTGACGGTCGTCCGGCGCGGCGATGTGATCCCCTACGTCGTCGGCCCGGTGACGGAGTTGCGCACCGGCAAGGAAAAGCCGATCCGCGCGCCGACGCATTGCCCATTCTGCAAAACGCCCGTGACACGGCAAGAAGGCGTCGTCGCCATCTTTTGCCCCAACCGCGATTGCCCCGGCCGGCTCGACCGCCAGGTGACGCACTTTGTTTATGCGATGGACATGGAAGGGTTGGGCGACAAGATCGTCAATCAGCTCATTGACGCCGGGCTGGTGCGCGACGTGGCCGACCTGTACGCTCTCACCAAAGAGCAACTGCTGGAACTGGAAGGCTTTGCGGACAAGAAAGCGACCAACCTGCTGAACACGATTGCCGTGTCCAAGTCTCGGCCGCTCGTGCGCGTCATCATGGCGCTGGGCATCCCCGGCGTCGGCTCGACAGTGGCCGAGCTGCTCGCGCAGCATTTTTCTTCGCTCGATGAACTGGCCCGCGCCGACGCCGAGAAATTGCAGACCATCGAGGGCATCGGCCCGGTCACAGCCCAGAGCATCATCGAGTGGTTCAGCCACCCGCCGAATCGGGAGCTGATCGCCCGGCTCAAAGCGGCGGGCGTGCGCGTGCAAGAGGCCAAAGCCAAAGCAGCGCCCGCAGCGGGCGGCAAGCTGGCGGGCATGACGTTCGTCATCACCGGCACGCTGCCGACGATGAGCCGCGAGGAAGCCGCCGCGTTCATCAAGTCGCACGGTGGCAAGGTGACTGACAGCGTCAGCAAGAAGACGAGTTACCTTGTCGTCGGCGCAGACCCCGGCGGGACCAAGTACAACAAAGCGCAAGAACTCGGCGTGCCGATGATTGATGAGGCGGCGCTGCGCAAGCTGGCCAAGTAACGCGGAGCCAGGCTAATGAGCGGGGATTGCGGAAAGGCCTCGGATTCGACATCAGCGAAGAAATTGACCAGGCCCGTCGCGAAACCTGGGCCAACTTTCCACGGAAGGACATCTGATGCCCGGCGCCATCGCCGATACGCATACTGTCGTGTGGTACCTGCTGGACTCGCCGCGCCTGTCCGCAGCAGCTTTGGAACAATTTGAAAGGGGTGTGACCAAATCTGGTTGATGCGTAGGGGCGACCCTTGCGGTCGCCCGCATTGGGGCAGGCGCAAGGCCTGCCCCTACGGGGTGACCAACTGATTTTGGTCACACCCATTTGAAAGGTGCCGAATGGCAGGAATAACAGTGGGCGTGTCCAGCATGAGCATCATCGAGGTTATTTACCTCGTCGAGAAAGGCCGTATTCCCCTCACAACACTCCCCTTGCTGGAAGTAAGTCTCTCAGAGCAACCCGCCATATTGGAGGTCGTTCCGATCACTTACGCCATAGCGTTGGCAGTGCAGCGAGTGCCACGCAACCAAATGCCAGAGCTGCCCGATCGTGTGATCGCAGCCACTGCGCTACACTTGGGAGTGCCACTTGTCAGCCGCGATTCGAAAATCCGTCTTCCCGGTGTCGAGACAATTTGGTGACGTGCGTGGCAATCAGCACACTATCTGCTACTGCAGCGACGCGACCACGTAAAATGTTATAATCAGACTGACGTTGGAACATATCCGCGCGCAATGCGTGGCGTCCACAGTCTACACTTTGTCCCTCAGATTCTCACTCACAAGCTCGCAAAGGAGTACCCCAATGAAGCCCCAACATCTCTGCATTACTTTGATTCTGGTCACAGTATGGCTGTTGAACAGCGCGTGGCTGCCGGGCAGCCAAACAGCAAGTCATTCTGTTGTGCCTGCCGATTCGCATGGACGCACGCAGATCATCGAGCCAAACCAGGTTCCCAGTGGCCTGAGCGCGGGCGACTGGAACGAGATACAAGACCTGATGCGCCAGGCCGAGTATCACTACACCTGGCACGACCCCAGCGCAGCTTACGTCGCCCCCAACCGCGCCCAGGCCTGGCACACGGCATTGGGAGCCGAAGGCTTGCGCGTCCAACCCAGCTTTGTCCAGGCTGAGGCCGATTGGTCGTGGCGACTTTGGCTCGCGGCCTGGGGATACGCGGATCAGCTTCAACCCGCGACCAGTCAGCCAGTTCAACATGTCAAAGCCGGCCGGGTCACGTATCAGTGGCATGATGCGCTGACCGAATGGTACATCAACGACGAGCGCGGCCTGGAGCATGGCATGACCTTGCAGCGCCGTCCAGCCCGATCAAGCGGCGATATGCCATTGTACCTCGAAATGGCAGTGGAAACCGATCTCCGTCCGCGCCTGACGCAAGACCGTCAAGCGGTGCTGTTTGCCGATTCAAGCGGGCAGGTCGTATTGCGCTACGCCGACCTGGTCGTCACTGACGCAAACGGCAAGGTGACTCCCGCCCATCTTGAGCTTGCGCACGCAACCTCCATGCATCGCACGCTCCACCCAGAGAGGATGACCCTCCGCATGGTCATCTATGATGCCGACGCAGTCTACCCTCTCGCTATAGACCCCTTGCTCACCTCTCCGGTTGCCAGGCTGACCGCCACCGACGGAGCAGCCGAGGACTATTTTGGTCAGTCTGTATCGGTCAACCAAGACACATTGGTCGTCGGAGCGCCGGATGCCGACATCGGTGGCAGGCCCAACCAGGGCGCGGCCTATGTCTTTACCCGCAACAAAAACGGGCGCGACGCCTGGGGCCAGGTGAAAAAGCTCACTGCCTCCGATGGCGCGGCCAATGACCGCTTTGGCGGGTCGGTATCGGTGAGTGAGGACACGGTCATCATCGGGGCATTCCAGGCTTCTGTTGGCGGCAGCGGTGATCAGGGCGCGGCCTATGTCTTTTATCGCAACCAGGGCGGGGCCGACAACTGGGGCCAGGTGAAAAAGCTGCTCGTCCTCGCTGGTGGAGCGGTTGAATCGTTTGGCGCATCGGTATCCATCAGTGGGGACACTCTCGTCATTGGAGCGTACCAGTCCGGTGTCAGCAACCACAACAGCCAGGGCGCGGCTTATGTGTTCGAGCGCAACCAGGGCGGGGCCGACAACTGGGGCGAGTTAAAAGAGCTTGTATCCTCCGACGGTCAAGAGTTTGATTACTTTGGCTACGCCGTGTCCATCAGCGGGGACACGATTGTGGTCGGAGCGGTTCAGGCCGATGTGGGTGGCATTGCCTATCGGGGCGCAGCGTATGTCTTTTACCGTAATCAGGGCGGGGCAAATAACTGGGGCGAATTCGCCAAGCTCTTTGCCTCCGACGGCGCGGAATCGGACGAGTTTGGCTCGTCGGTCGCGATCAGCGGGGATACGATCGTCGTCGGAGCGCCGGGGGATGACATCGGCAGCAACAATGATCAGGGGGCGACCTATGTCTTTATGCGCAACCAGGGTGGGGCCGACAACTGGGGCCAGGTCAAAAAGCTCACCACTTCCGGCGGTGCGGCGAGCGATGAGTTTGGTCGCTCTGTTTCGATTTGCGGGGACACGGTCATCGTCGGATCGCCCGAGGTCGATGTCGGCAGCAACACTGATCAGGGCATGGCCTACGTTTATATGCGCAACCAGGGCGGGACCGATGCCTGGGGCCAGGTCAACAGGCTGACTGTGGCCGACGGCGGCGACTATGATCGTTTTGGCCGCTCTGTATCGGTGAGCGGGGATACGCTCGTCGTCGGGGCGTCCGATGCCTCAATTGGCAGTAACGCCTCACAGGGCGCTGCTTATCTCTTTGTGCGCAGCGGCAACCATTGGGTCCAATGGGCCAAGCCAATCGCCTCAGACGGCGCGGCGACTGACCAGTTTGGCAACGCCGTGTCGCTCAGCGGGGACACGCTCGTCGTTGGGGCGGCCTATGCCGCCGTCGGTGGCAGTGACGCGCAGGGCGCGGCCTACATCTTTACGCGCAACAAGAACGGGAGCGACGCCTGGGGCCAGGTGAAAAAGGTGATTGGCTCCAACAGCCTGGCAGGCGATCGCTTTGGCGATTCTGTTTCGATCAGCGGGGACACCGTCGTCGTCGGAGCCTCCGCGGCTAATGTCGGCCTGTCCCTCGACCAGGGGGCGGCCTATGTCTTTTACCGCAACCAGGGTGGGGCGGACAACTGGGGGCAGGTCAAGGTCATCACGACCTCCTTCGGCGCGGCGGGCGACTCGTTCGGCATCTCTGTGTCCGTCAGCGGGGACGCTGTGGTCATCGGGGCACCAGGGGATAATATCGGCCTCAATAGCGATCAAGGCTCGGCTCATGTGTTCGAGCGCAACCAGGGTGGGGCCGACAACTGGGGGCTGGTCAAGATGATCACAGACACTGTAGGTGCAGCGGATGACCGGTTCGGCAGCGCGGTCTCGATCAGCGGGGATACGGTCATCGTCGGAGCGCCTGGAGATGACCTTGGCAGCAATAGCAACCAGGGTTCGGCCTATGTGTTCGAGCGCAACCAGGGCGGAGCGGATGCCTGGGGGCAAGTCAAAAAGCTCACCGCATCAGATGGCGCGCAGGCAGATAACTTTGGCGTCTCGGTCTCGCTCAGTGGGGATACTGCCGTTGTCGGAGCCTGGTATGCCGATATAGGCGACAACAACGAGCAGGGTACGGCCTATGTGTTCGAGCGCAACCAGGGTGGAGCCGATAACTGGGGCCAGGTGAAAAAGCTCCTGGCCTCCGACGGCGCCGCGGATGACTATTTTGGCACCTCGGTCTCGGTTGACGGGAACACGATCGCCATTGGAGCGTACCGGGCCGATGCCGGCGGCGTAAACAACCAGGGTGCGGCCTACATCTATACCGAATCGGCGCACTATGTCTACCTGCCAATTGTGCTGAGATAATCATTCGTCGTTAGACCTTTGGCCTTCGTCGCCACTCCCGCTTCCTCAAACGTCGCCATCTCATCCAGGATTTTGCACGCAGCCTGGCATAGCGAAATCCCCAGTGCCGCGCCGGTCCCTTCGCCCAGGCGCAGATCCAGATCGAGCAGCGGCTTGAGCTGCATGTGCTCCAACATCGCGCGATGTCCGATCTCGACCGACTGGTGCGCCGCGATCAGGTACGGCTGCACGGCCGGCGCGAGGTGAAATGCGATCAGCGCTGCCGCGCCGGAGATGAATCCGTCCATCACCACCGGCACGCGCCGCGAGGCCGCGCCGAGAATGACGCCCGCCAGCCCGCCGATCTCGAACCCGCCGACCTTGCTCAGCACATCCAGCGCGTCAGAAGGATCGGGCCGGTTGACCGCGAGCGCGCGCTCGATCACGGCGACCTTGCGCGCCAGGCCTGCATCGTCCACGCCCGTGCCGCGCCCGGTCACCTGCGCCACCGGCAGGCCTGTGAACGCGGCGACGATGGCGCTGGAGGGCGTCGTGTTGCCGATGCCCATGTCGCCCGTGGCCAGCATGTCCGCGCCGCGCTCAATCTCATGCACGGCGACCTGGATGCCCGCCTCGATTGCGCGCTGCGCCTGATCGCGCGTCATCGCCGGGCCTTGCGAAAAATCCTGCGTGCCCAGCGCAATTTTCTTGTCCACCAGGCCGGCCTCTGGTGGAAAAACCGAGGCCACGCCCATGTCCACGACGACGACCCGCGCGCCCACGTGACGCGCCAGCACGTTGATCGCCGCGCCCCCCCGCATAAAGTTGAGCACCATCTGCGGCGTGACCTCGCGCGGATACGCACTGACGCCTTGCCGCGCCACGCCGTGATCGCCCGCCATCGTGATCACGACCGGTCGGTTGATGCGCGGGCGCGCCTGACCGGTGATGCCCGCCAATTGGATCGAGATTTCTTCCAACCGGCCCAGGCTACCAGCCGGCTTGGTGAGCTGTGCCTGTCGCTCGCGCGCGGCCTGCATGGCGTATTCGTCCAATGGTTGAATCTTGACTAGCGTTTCATCAAGAAGCATTTCGGCCCCCTTTGTCATCCGTGAAACGTGAATGGCTCACGCATCACGTTTCACTTGACCCTCATCGGAATCCCGGCCACCATCAACAGCACCTCGTCTGCTTCGGTGGCCAGGCGTTGGTTGGCGCGACCCAGCGCATCACGATACACGCGGCCCAGCGGGTAGGCCGGCACCACGCCCATCCCCACCTCGTTCGAGAGGACGATCCAACTGGCTGTGCCGCTCTGGTAAGCTGCGATCATGTCCTCAACTTCGGCCAGCGCTGCGGCTTCGGCTTCTGGCGCGCTGGCCGATTCGGGCAAGGCCAGCACCACATTGCTGACCAGCAGCGTCAGACAGTCCACCAGCACGACCGCAGTCGGCTGAACGCGCGAGATCGCCTCACCGATGCGACGCGGCGCTTCGAGCGTGCGCCACGCAGCAGGTCGCTTACGGCGATGCGTTTCGATGCGTGCTGCCATTTCGTCGTCGAGCGCCTGCGCGGTGGCGACGAACAGCACGTCATTGCCGCCGCGCTCGAAGGCAAGCTTCTGCGCGTGTGCGCTCTTGCCGCTTCGCGCGCCACCTAAAATCAAGGTCAAAGTCTTTTTCATCAGATCACTCAAACTCCCAACACCAACTTTGCCTGAAATCCTTGTGCCTGCATGTCCTGGCAATATTCGGTGCCTGCCCGCCGTCGCTGCACATTCACGGAACCATATTTCGATAATCTGTTTGCACTGGTCCGCCCGCCGATCAAGTCGGCGGGCTACGCAGCGGCGCTGGCTGAAGCCAGCTACCCCCACCCTACCCCTCCCCCGCGTGCGGGGG
>DAOTXX010000058.1:0-22419 GCA_034434835.1 Thermoflexales bacterium
ATTGACGGCTGACCTGCGCCGCTTGATTCCAATCGAGCACCTGCCCATTACGGCGGGACGGATTCACTTCATGCGTAAAGTAGACACCACTGGACATATCGAGTTCTTGAATGAAACGTGGCCCGTCGGTGCCGAGTGGATCGGCGAATACGTGCGGGCCACCATTGACACGGCTCAACAAACCTTGACCTTGTGGCATCAGATGGACGCTGAGGCCGACTGGCGGTTGATCAAAACACGACCATTTCGACTCAAGGAAACGGTTCATGCTGTACGACCGCAATTCAGACGAAATAGCGCACGATGTCGTGATTACTGGCCCGGTTAGATTTCGGGCAAAAAACAGCGCACGATGTCGTGATTATTGAGAGGTATTGGTTTGGGCCGTTTGCTCGTCTGATTGGCTCGCTGACCTTTTTCAACCGAAACGCCGGCGAGTACATGCAGGTTCACAAGGTCAACCTGGGCAGCGAGGTTTGGGCGAAATTCAAGGATCGCCTCGGTAAGAGTTGGACGTACAGCTACACCGCCAAAGGAGCCGAAGCGGCCCTGGGTTACACCATGCATACCGAAGGCGTTGCCCTGAACCTGACCGATACCGAGTTCCTTTCGCCCGATGAATTGCCGCCGGATTTGCGCCAGCGTCTGCGCGTTTCCGCTTTCTGTTTCGACGTCCTCAATGCTAGCAAGAGGCCGGATGCTCCCCGCCTGTTGCCGACGGCCGCACTGGTTGACGCATTGCTCATCTGGTATGACGAACTGGGGCAAGAGGAGTTTGCTCGCCAGTTGCGCGCCGACCGTGACGCCTTGCGTGAAGAGATCAAGATTGCGTTCAAGAGGCTTCCAGAACGGTTCCCCAAGCAACATCAATCTGCTATCCTGGAATCGCTTGACGATGATCGGTTCTGGCACGGCGTTGTCGTGCCGGCTTTTGAGCGCCGCCTGGCCCAGCCCGATCTTGATGCCGAGCGGTTGTTTGTCAACGATGTGTTCTTCCATTCCTTCAAGCACACCCTGCGCGACGCAGTAGCGGCTGAATTGGGAGCCGAGCCAGGCATCAACCTGGGCGGCTGGTGGCACGCCAGCTACGACTTTCCCAACATGGGCGACCGGCGAGAGATGACGCTTTTCGAGTTTGGCTTGTATGGCATTGGCTACATGCGGGACTGGTTCAACAAATTCCCCACGATGCCACAGGCGGTGTGGAACGCAGTTGAGGAACGCATGGGGCATTGCCCCACGGGCGACGAAGAAGCCTTTTTGCAGGCAGTGTTGAGCCTGCCCCTAGATTGTTTGGAGCAATTGGCCAACCTGATCTCTGCCATTCGTGGAGCACCCAGTTTCAAGGACCGGCAAGCTGCCGTGGCCGCGCTGGATGCTCACATGCGGGATGAATATGGCCTGGAATTGTCCGAGTCATTGCGCCGGTTGCTGGTGCGCCTGTTTGGAGAGCCTTTGGAATTAGAGGCGGGGAAAATCATTGACGACTGGCGATTGTATCGGGAACTGAACATCGGCCTGCTGACCAGATTGACTTCGCTGGTTCACCATCCATCGTTTGAAGAGTTGGAGGGGCGGGCATACAAACTGCTGAGCGCCACGCCGGATCAGATGCCTACCTGGAATAAGCTCAAGTCTCACTATGAGACTACGTTACCGCCCAAGGACGTTGAGGCGCGTCTCCGCTCGGAGATGGGCAAGCGATTCTTGACAACTTGTGTGGATGGCTGCCCCGATTGCTTGCACGGCCCCTGTGAATTGGAGGCTGCCTCCGAACGCTCCAGCCTTCTGTTGAGCCGCCGCCTTCTGGCCGTGGCAATGAACAAGCTCCGGCGACCTCTCACCATCACCACACACCAACGGGTTTCCGAGACCTTGCTGGCCCAAGTGCGCGATTGTCTTGCCCGACATGGTGTGGCTTACCTGGTCTATACTCGTGCCGAAGCAGGGCAAGTGGCTTCTCTGACCTCAACGCTTTTGGCTGAGCCCATCGTCCAGGCAGGACGACCCTTTGGTGTGAAAATCAACGGCACAGCTTACGAACGGATTGACCTGGCAAACCGGGATGTGCGCTACAGATTGGCCTTGCGGTGTTGTCCGCTGGAGTTGCCCCATGCCCAAAATCCCTGAGCCATCGTCAACCGTGGGTGGCCAAATCTGGATAGACTTGTTTCTGAACGAAATCATTGGTTTCCACAGCGTTGGCGTTCCGTACGAGTTGTGGTGGGTTCAGGCTCGCCCTCTGGATGTGTCTTTGGATTTGGCTGGGCGGGCCAGCTTTGCAACAGTCTGGCCTGATCTGGCGATGACTGAGATCCCTCTGAGCGAAATACTTGGATGGATTCTTGCCAGGGGAGGCCAGGTGCACGTGATCTGCGAGCCCCTCTCGCAAGCATTTACTCGCAGCGATATCCTGGCTGGCCCTGAGGCATTGGTGAATCAATTGCGGCTGAACTTTCCAGAAACGTTCCAGGTTCATTTTGTTCCGGCTGTGCCGCTGGAACAGAGTGGATGGATTGGTCGTTGGGGTGCGCTGGTCGGTTCGCCCCTTACTCTCTTGGCCCCAATGGGGCAAGGGCCACGTTACGTTGTAGATCCGAACGAACTTGATGGACTGCGGGCCAGATACCGCGCTCTGGCAGAGGGCCGCGCCACCGCCGGCCCTGAGTTGCCGCGAAGGCGCATCACCACGGGCGAACTCGATATGATGCGAGCTGTCATTCGCCAGGCCGGCCGCTATGTGGATGTCGAGCGTTTGCCTCAGCACACCTGCCACAGCCTGCTCTATCGGGCAACCGATACACATGCTGGTGACGAGACTGTGGTTATCAAGATCATTCTGGATCCAGGCTGGAATGCCGAACGAATGAGATCGCGCGAGGCTATTGCCCGTCGTCTGGGTCATCCCAACATCGTCCGCATCTATGACCCGGAGACTTTTGTGCTCTATGAGGGGCAGCCCGTGTTTGCCATTGTGATGGAATATATGCCGGGTGGTTCGTTGAAGGATGAACTCGACCATAGGGGACGTTTGGAGTTGCGTCGCGCCGTAGAAATCGCCATTCAAGTTTGTCATGGCCTGGCATACGCACACGAGCAAGGCATCATCCATCGGGACATCAAGCCTGGCAATATTCTGTTGGGTGTTCATGGAGAGGTCAAGATCGCCGACTTTAACATTGCCAAAATCATCGGCCAAAGT
Source organism: Thermoflexales bacterium (assembly GCA_034434835.1). GTDB lineage: Bacteria > Chloroflexota > Anaerolineae > Fen-1058 > Fen-1058 > JBGLNJ01. The sequence goes on from DAOTXX010000058.1 coordinate 3,203, forward strand.
GGAGATACTTTACCAGGCCTGCCACTAGGCACGCTTGACTATATCCCGCCAGAGCAAATTGAACGGGCGCATCAAGCAACCCCTCGGGCGGATGTCTACAGCCTGGGATGTGTGCTATTTGAGCTGTTGACGGGCCGTCCACCTTTCTCGGCAGAGACAGAACGGGAACTTGCCTCACACCATCTGAGTACTTTGCCTCCATCTGCGCGTACCTATCGACCCGATATACCCGACTTTCTGGATGCTTTGATTCTACGTTGCCTTGCCAAGGAGCCTGCTGAACGTCCAAGTGCCAGCGAAGTGGCTGCGTCATTGGAGTCCATATTGACTCAATTGCCTGTACAAGGAGCATAGGCCTTGGCAATCATTCACACCATCGGCCAGCCAGTCAATGAAGGCGAACGAACAGCCTTTGCTGCGTTGGAAAACAACCTGCCCAACCGCTTTCACATTATTACCAACGTCGAGCTGGCCCAAGGGAATCGCTATTACGAATACGACGCCATCGTCATTGGCGACAATGGTATTTGGGTAGTCGAGGTTAAAGCCTGGCGCGGAAAAATTGACGGCGATGCGCACGACTGGGTCCGCGATGATGGAGAGACACTACCCAGCCCAGTCGTCGTGACTAACCAAAAAGCTAGAGTGCTCAAATCGCTGCTTCAGTCAGCAGGCTTTCGCCCGCCATTCATCAAAGCTGCTGTCATTTTGGTGTCGGGCGAATTGACGTCTGATCTGCGTGCGGCGGTCGGCGACGCCGTGGTAGGGTTGGATGATCTGGGCGCATACTTTCTGTTGGATAGGCCATGCCTCTCAACGGAAGCTGTTCAGAGAATAGCGGAGTGGCTGGCCCGCAGCGAACGCGCGCCACGACCTGAAAGGGTCCTCAAGCATTATCGGCTGCTCCGGCAAATTAACGTTACCGACCTATACACTGAGTACGAAGTCGAACACCTGCACATCCCGGGCCGACGGGCGCGCCTCAAGTCGTACTACATGCAAGCCTGGCTGCCGAAAGAGGCTTTTCAGCAGCAACTTGCGCGGATCCAGCGGGACATCCTGGTCATTAGCCAACTCGGTGATCATCCCAACATCGTCCAGGTCTATGATGCATTCCCGGATCCTGATGATGCTTCAGTGCTTCACACGTTCCAGGAATGGGTGCAAGGTGTCCGCCTGGCGGAGTTAATTCGTCACCAGCCTGGTCGGATTGAAGGGCGTCAGATCGCTGGTTGGATGCGTCAGGCTTGCCATGCGTTGGCCCACGCTCACCACCGGAGGGTTCTGCATCGCAACTTGTCTCCACGGTGCCTGGTCATTCGAGAAGATGGGCTGCTCAAGCTACGCGACTTTGACTATGCTCGCGCCGAGGGACAGTCTACGGTTTTCCAGGGTCGCCCTCTAGGTGACCCATGCTACGTAGCCCCCGAACAATGGCAATTTCCCAAGGACACTGACTATCGCTCGGACATCTTTTCCCTTGGGGTGATCTTTTGCGAACTGATGACTGGGCAACATCCGTATGGAGACATCAGTCAACTCTTGCAGACAAAAACGGTGACGGTCCAAAATCCAAAGCGTGATGATGACTTGTCTATAGGGTTATGGCAGATCATAACCAAAATGATACGATTTGTTCCTGAAGAGCGGCCGGACAGCGCGGATCGGGTACTTCAGGAATTGGATAGACTACTTCGAACTTGATTCAGAAACTTGCGGGGCGGCCAGAGGTCGGAGCGCACCCTGAACCAACAAGCGCATTATCTGCGCGTCTGGGATGCGGAGGCGCAGCCTGCTTTTTTCTTGCAGCGACCATTGCCCCTTTCCGACTGTCCATTACGGTTTGCAAGACTGTCCTCAGGCTTGACCCAGCCTATCACATCCCGTGTACCACAGAATCTTGTCACGTTGATCGCCGATCAATTCTGTCTCTCGTTCCAGAATGTCGCGCAACAGCGGCATGAGCGGCGCTTCGCCGTCCCAGTTCTCGGTCAGGATATCCTCACTTCCAACCTCACGGCGCACGACGTCAGCCGCCCAGGCGCACAACCAGATGTCATCAGCGTACCCATAAGGGCCATAGATGTCTTCAGAGACAATGTCGGCGGGCAAGATAAAGTACGCAATCGCGCACGCCATCAGCGGACGCAAGCGTCCAGGCAAGCGTTTGTCATCCAGCAGTTGCGTCATCAATCGGTAGAGCGCCGGAGCCTGAAAAATCAGATCGTCGTGGCGGCCCTCATACGCGGCGATCTCTTGCTGAAGCAGCTCATCGAACTTTTTCATCACTCAACTCCGTGCGTACGGGCAGATGCGGCGGAATTCGTTGCACTGCGGGCAATAATCCACGCGCGGCGGCAAATCGCGGCGAGCGATCCGCCCCACCACCTCGCTCAGACGAGCGCGCGCCGCCCTGGCCCTATCTGGCGACCAATCCCACGAATATGTCTTGTCATCTTCCAGGAAATGCACCGTCTGTCGAACGACACGCGCCCCCAGGTTGCTTTCCGCTCCCAGCGCATAAAGGTCGAGTTGCGTGTCTATCTGTTCCAATGCTGCTGGCACCGATTTGCCGGCTTTAAAGTCTACGATCTCGACGCCGTCTCCAACACGCCGCATCAAGTCAATCTTGCCCAGCAAAACGTGTTGTTCCAATCCAAAGGAGAAACTTGCCTCGGCGCGTGCTATCTGGTTGAATGAATCTGCGTGGTGGATCACATATCGCTCGAGCTGCCTGACCGCAGCCTTTTTCGCCCGACGGTCTTGAGCAGGGTCAGCTTGCAGCGCCGGAATCCAGGTCTGCTCGACGATTTCTTCCACTTGACCTTCGGACGGCGGCTGTCCAGCCCTGGCTCGCTCGTGAATTGCCAAGAGAGCGCGATGGACATTCGCGCCAAAATCCACCGGATCAGGCTTGGGCGCCTGCAGACCATAGACGACGGCGAATTTGAACCGCACTGGACACTGAAGCAGATATGCCAGCTGGCTAAAGCTCAACCGTTCACGCGGACCGCGGGCTGTCCCCACTCGGCTCTCGATCTCGTCAATGCGCTTCCGGCTCAAGTCGGCGACAGCGTGCAGATCGTCGCAGAACATCTCATGCAGAAATGGACTGGGGCCGCCGCCGCGCTTGTTGACCACGTCAGCGGTACCCAGGATGAGCAACTCTCTGGCGCGCGTCGCCGCCACGTAAAAGAGCTTGCGCTCGTCCACCAGATGCAAGTCTTGCACTTCTGGCGGGCCGCTTGCGCGCAGGTGATGTGGAACCTCGTACCGATCCCGCCTGCGGGTAGAAGGCAGTCGCCCATCCATGACTGAGCCAACTGCCACGACAGGAAACTCTAGCCCCTTGGCCTGGTGAATCGTCATCACTTGCACAGCATCCTCAGGGATAGTCAATGCCGGGTCAATCCCGCCTTCCTTCATCAACTGCATATAATCCTGGAAGGGATACAAGTTGCGCGTGCCGCCGTGCTCGTCAAAAGATGCAATCAGTTGGCTCATCACCCCGAGGTTCATCAGCGGCTCAGAGTATCCGGCGCGTTCGCACAGTTTCACATATCCGGTGATAGCTAACAGGTCATAGAACACTTGTAGCAAGTTGGCGTGCTCTTTGGCCTGGACGCGGCGCTTGAGTGCCAGAAGCTCCATCAGCCTGCGCCGATCGTCATCACATTCTATTCCAATCTTGCGCAAGCCATCCTCATCCGCCACATCAAGCAGATTGCCCTTGTATTGCTGCAACGCCTCACACGTCGAATCGTCCAGTCCCATGAGCGAGCAGCGCACGTGCAAATCGCCCCACGGCTTGGATGCTCCCAGGAAATTGAAGAGATTGTAGAGGTCTCCAATATCGCCTCGCTCAAAGAGCGTGGCATCGCCGATGACGTACGCAGGGATTTGCTCGGCGCGCAATGCCTCGACATAGTCAGCGCTATATGACCGCACGCTGCGCAGGAGCAGCGCCACGTCGCTCCATCGCCGGATTTTGCCTGCATCATGCAGCCGGCGCAACAACCGGGCAAGCGCCATCGCCTCCTCGCTCACGGAATGCTCATAGACCAGTAAAATGTCGCTGCCGCTGCCTCGCATGGTGAACAAGTCTTTGGAGAAACGAGCGGGATTGTTGACGATCACGTTGAGCGAACGCTGGACGATAGGCTCGCGGCTGCGAAAGTTTTGCGTCAGGCGAACGATGTGTGCGCCTGGATAGCGTTCCGCAAATGAGAGGATATTCCGAACGGTCGCGCCGCGAAAGCGATAGATCCCCTGGTCGTCGTCGCCCACGACGGCCAGATGCTCACCATTCCCTGCCAGGTGCTCGAGGATGCGCTCCTGCGCAGCGTTGGTGTCCTGATATTCGTCCACCAGTATTTCATGGAAACGATCCCCCAGTTCAGCAACTACATCTGGATGCGTTTCCAGCAAATCGAGCATGTGACGCTGCAGGAAGGCAAAATCCACCAGCCCATGCTCGCGCAACAGATCGCAGTAGGCGCGGTAGGAGTCGGTGATAATGGCCTCTTCCTGCCATAATTCCACTTCGTCGGCGGACTTTTGGGCTTTTGTCTTGCTCTTGCCTTTGGCGGCTTCAGCAGCGCGTTGCTCGGCGGCCTGTTGCTGCTCCTGACACCATTCCAGCAGCCGATTTGGCGTGACCAATTCCTCAGTCGCCAGGTTGAACATGCGTAGCACATCAGAGAAAAAGTCGTGTGGGCGACCCTTGACCAACGAATTCAACCCCAAAGCTTTGCGATGGGTGTAAACAAACAAGAACTGCCCGCTTTCGTCCAGAATCCGGAACCCGCGTGGCAGCGAGCTGCGGCTTTGATAATCTCGCAAGATGTCGGCGCATAACGAGTGGATGGTGCAGACCTGCATCTGCTCGATCTCTGTTTCCGGTAGTTTCTGCTGGATGCGATCTTTGAGTTCGAGCGCGGCTTTGTTGGTGAACGTGGTGACCAGACAGTGTACAGGCATCACCTGGCCGGCTTTGATCAGATGCGCCACGCGCCAGGTAATCACTTCGGTTTTGCCGGAACCGGGACCGGCAATGATGAGGAGCGGGGAACCGCAATGCAGAATCGCAGCAAGTTGTTGCTCGGTGAGATGCGAGGGAAGATAGGCTGGAGTATTCATAGTTGCGAGTCCGTGTTTGTAACCAGGACGACTGATGAGGCCGACACACAGATCCAGCGTATTTCTATTGTATCACCGTGCACAGGATTTGGGTATTGATTTCGTAGAAACAACCTCGCACGGCGTGTCACTGGCGTTTTCTTTTGATTGGGTTTACAATGCGAACGATTGTCCCCGTCGGTACATTGCCGCAGAGTCCTGCGGGCCAGCCCTTACTCTCCTCTGCAAGTGTTTCCTGCTGGTCATTCTCTGCCAGACAGTTGGACAGGCCGAGCAGAATCCTGGCCCTGCGACCCGATTGATGTGGCCTGCGTCGCCGATGGCCACGCGCCCATGAACGACGAGACAATCCATTTCGGAAGGCTTGCCGTCCTGCTCTGGCGGGTATCCATAGTGAAGCTGATCATTTGATGAACGCAATGATAACTCGCACCAAGCTTGTCGTGCCACGCCGCCCCGCAAACCTGCTCACGCGAGGGCGGCTCGTTGATCTGATGCTCGATCTCTTGGAGTATCGCTTTATCCTGGTTACTGCCCCGGCCGGTTACGGCAAAACCTCGCTGCTGATTGATTTTGCCCATCAGGCAGACATGCCGGTTTGCTGGTATTCCCTCGACGCGCTGGATCAAGACCCGCAGTGCTTCCTGACCCACTTTATCGCGTCCATCGCCGAACGCTTCCCGAATTTCGGGAAACAGGCAGAAGCCATCCTGAGCGACCCCTCGGCCACTTTCGACCTCAACCAATTGGTGAGAGTCATTGTCAACGAAGCCTATGAACAGATCCGAGAACATTTCGTCATTGTCCTGGACGACTATCACCTGGTCACCGGCGCCGAGGCCATTGACCAGTTCGTCAGCAGTTTCGCGCAGCGCGTGGATGAGAACTGTCATCTCTTCCTGGCCTCTCGTACCCCGCTGAAGTTGCCGGATCTAGAGTTGATGACGGCGCGTTCCCAAATGGGCGGGCTGGCATCGCAGGAACTGGCCTTCCGCGCCGACGAAATCCAATCACTCATGCTTCAAAACTATGGCTTGAGCCTGTCAGACTCGGAAGCCGAGAAGCTGGCGCGCTACACGGAGGGCTGGATCACGGGACTATTGCTCTCGGCTCAGAGCATAGGACAGGGTATGACCGATCGGGTGCGTCTTGCCCAGGCCTCCGGCGTGGGACTGTATGACTATCTTGCCCAACAGGTGCTCGACCGGCAACCGACGCCGGTGCGTAATTTCCTTCTACGCACCTCGTTGCCGGAAGAGTTTGACGCCGATTTGTGCGCAGCAGTTCTGGGAACAGGCGAGAATTGGAATGACCTGATAGAGACCGTGCTGCGAGGCAACCTGTTCGTCTTGCCGGTGAACGATGGGCGGACATCCCTGCGATACCATCCTTTGTTTCGAGATTTCCTACAGACCCGACTGGCGCGCGAGCATCCAGGGGAACGGGACCGGATCTTGCGACGGTTGGTGACAGTGTACTCGGGACGCGGCGAATGGGACAGGGCTCACAGCGCGTGCCAACACCTTGGTGACTCGACCCTGGTGGCAGACTTGATCGAGCACGCCGGCTTGCTGTTGGTCAAGAGTGGACGTGTGACGACACTCGCCCATTGGATTGACGAGTTGCCGCCCAACCTGCTTGCCTCTCGTCCCCACCTTGCTTCGTTGAGAGGAATAGCCGCTTCGATGCAGGGCGAAGTGGAACGCGGGTTATCCCTGCAAAACCAGGCCGAAGCGGCGTTCCGGTCTGCCGGTGATCTCTCTGCTCTGGCTCGCACCCTGGCGCATCGCGCAATTGACCATCGCATCCTGGGAAACTACCCGGCATCGTTGGCCGATGCAGAGGAAGCGCTGACTTTGGCGAGCAGGGACGAGGGTCTTCGCGACATCCAGGCTGAAGCGCTGAGGGCCAAAGGCACATGCCTGGCTCGGATGGGGCAACCCAACGAAGCCGTCACGTGGCTGGCGCAGTCCCTGGAAGTATATGACTCGCTAGGCGACGCGGCGAGAGTCGCCATGCTCTGCATGGATTTGGGGCTGGCTCATATGATCGCCGGACGGTACGATCAAGCCTTCCTGCTCTATCACCGCGCCTTCGACCATTGGTACAAAGTCAATGACCTTGGCCGGCAGGCCAACGTGCTCAACAACCTGGGAGTGCTGGAACACCTCCAGGGATACTATGAACGGGCGGCGATGCTCCTGGAAGAAGCTGTAGACTGCGCCCGACAAAGTGGATCTGCCCGCATCGAGGCATTGGCAGTGTCCAGCATCGGCGACCTCTATGCCGACCTGGATGCTGTGGAGGCGGCTCTGGATGCCTACCGGCAAGCGCGTGACATTGCTCAACGGATAAACTATGGCTTTCTGCTGCTTCACCTGGACTTGGCCGAAGCTTCTCTGAGCCGCCGGCAGGGAAACCTGGCTCGCGCACGCCAGTTGGTCGGGTCAGCCCAACGCTTGACTCAGGCCAGTGGCTCAGGCCCTGAAAAAGGGTTGTGGCACTCGGAGGCGGGACAACTGGCTTTGGCCGAAGGCAATGCCCAAGATGCGATGACTCATCTGGAGGAAGCCATCCATCACTTTGTCGAAGGTGGGCAGCGCGTTGAAGGCGCGCGAGCTTGCCTCTACCTGGCCGCCGCCTGCAAGACAAGCGGCGACGGGCAAGCGGCTCTGTTCCATCTGCGGCAGGCTGTCCACCTGGCTGCCGATTTGCAGAGCCAGCACGTTCTGGCCGTTGCCGGCAAGCAAGCGAAATCACTCCTGGAAGACGCTCGAAACGATCCGGAGATTGGCCTTGAGGCGTCTCGTTTGCTTAGCCAGGTCCTCCAGTTCGAGCAGGACGTCCCGACCTTGCGCCGCCAGTTGCGACGGCGAGCCTCCGCCATCCCGTTCATGCCGCCCCATTTGGCCTTCAAGACGCTGGGAAAAGCTCAAGTGGCCGTGCGAGGGCGGCCAGTAACAGGCGCAGAGTGGCAGGCTCAAGTCGCACGCCATCTCCTCTTTTGTCTCCTGGCGCATCCTGACGGGCTCACCCGGGAACGACTCGGGATCATCTTTTGGCCGGACAAATCGCCACGTCAACTGAAAGGGCAGTTCGATAAGACCCTTTATCGCCTGCGCCGCGCTCTCGAGCAAGAGCAAGATGTGGTGCTGTTCGATCAGGGCCAGTATCACATCAACCGCGCATTGGACTATGAATACGACGTGGATGTCTTTGAGGAAAAACTGAAGCAAGCGAAAGCGGCCGCCGATACGAGTGAACGCATCGCAGCTTATCGGGCGGCGATGGATCTCTACGAAGGCGCATATCTGTCTGAATTGGACGAGGATTGGGCCGTGACAGAGAGAACGCGGCTCCAGGAAGCTTTTCTACAAGCCGCTCTGGCGCTGGCTACACTGTACCTGGACGCAAGACAGTACGAGGCCGTGATAGATTGCTGCCAGCGAGCATTGGCACAAGATCGCTACCTGGAAGAAGCCTATCGCTTGACCATGCGCGCCTATGCCGCCATGGGCAACCTGGTAGCCGTAACGCGCCAGTTCGAGCGGTGTCGTCAAGCCCTGACAGAAGACCTCGATACGCCTGTTTCACCGCAGACCAAAGCTCTTTACGACAGCTTGATGCGCCAATAGAGCGTTTTTTCATGCTTTGCGCAAGCCAGCCCAAACACGGGCTGGCTTTTTTTTCTTGTGGATTCTCCCACGCTGTCCAGTCCTCTGTCCAGTTCTCTGTCCAGTGGTGTTTTGTATCCTTTGAGCATCAAACTCAGGAGGATATGCAATGAAGTACCGTCTCTACAATCTGGTCTCGACGTTAGGGCAATTGGATCAGCGCCACGTCCGGCTGATGCTGGCTGTGCTGAGCCTGGTTTTGTTCGTGATAGGGGCCGGCGCGCCAGCCGACTTTGGCGGCCACTGAAGGCAGGCGCATGATTCTGCTCCTGGCAGTTGTCTCCGGATTGGCAGCAGGCGCAGCAAGGGCATGGCGTGGGGGACGCGGGCTTTCGTCCCCCCGCCTGCGCCTTGTGTGGCTGGCGCCACTCGCCTTTGCGCCACAATGGGCCGCCTTCTTTTTGCCCATCACGCGCCAGTTGATCAGTGCCGACCTTGCTGCGGCGGCTCTGACAAGTTCACAAGCGATCTTGCTCTTGTTCGCCTGGTGCAACCGAAAACAAACGGGATTTGCGGTAATGGGGATAGGTCTGGTTCTGAATCTGCTGGTCATCACTCTTAACGGTGGCCTGATGCCGATCAGTCCAGAAACCGTCATGCAGCTCGCGCCCGACGCATCACTCGATGCCTGGCACGTCGGAGAGCGTCTTGGAACCACCAAGGATATTGTTCTGCCGGTCGCCTCGATGCGTCTGTGGTGGCTGTCGGATCGTTTTACGCTCAGTGTGCCGCCGCCGTTCCGCTGGCGAGTCGCATTCAGCCTGGGCGATGTGTTGATCGCCATCGGCGCTTTTAGCTCGCCATGGGCGCTCGGTGGAGAACCGCTGGCACAGGTAACATCGCCCTACATCGTCAGACCCTCAGCCTGATAAGGGCGACATTCTTCTTCAGCGAGGAAAGGTAGAGAAACGTTCATTGGTTAGGAATCCGATCAGCACAGCGGAACTGATCACCCCTTCAGGCTGATCGGATCATAGGAGTCACGAAGGCCTTCGGCGCTCCTGATTCTGCCGCACAGTGCGGCCCGATCAGAAAGTCGCCATGGGTGACCGTCGCAAGATCATCAAAAAGACGACTGGCAAGCGGTAATCTTGTAGCACATTAACAACTTGTCATGCCTGGCCGGTTTCGTTCGCCGTTCGCCCGGACAAGCCTTCGAGACCGGTCAGCAATGACTCGGCAACCTGACGGATCGTCACGGCGTAGACCAGATCTTCTGGCTGCCAGGGCAGGCGTCCAATTGGGCGCCGCCGCACAGTCATCGGCCGCCCTGCTACCTCTGCTGCCAGGCGTTTGGCGTTCAGGACGCACATTCGCCGCACCGCGACGATGAACAAAGGCGAGGGTTGATCAGGCACCTCAAGTACGGCATTGACCTGTCCGAGCAATCTCCGATCCTGGCGAGCACGGTTCAAATCCTTGACGGTCAATATCGCATCAATCTCTGCCTCGTGCGCCGTAGCCCATCCATTGCCCAGCTTGGCAGTACGTTTCGCCGCCTCACGCTGGCCCGCTTCATGGTATGCCGTTGAGCTATCGGTCAAGCAGCACACGGCGGCCGGCAAGTCGCCACACTCGAATAGCACTTGGCCGCCCCGTTCGAGTAAACGCGATGCGTCAGCCGCCTTGCCGACATCCAGCAATGCGCGGCCATGTGTCCATAGCACACATCCGGACACGCGTCCAGGCATCTGAAGATCGCACAATACCTCACCCAACGGCAATGTGTCCTTCAATTTGCCGCCGAGGGCGATACGCCCACTTGCTCCAAGATAAATGGCCTGGGCCAGTAAGATGTGCTCTGGCGTATCGAGGTGGTCAGCGCACCACGCTGCTGCCTGGCGCAGCTGATCCACGTGCGGCAGCCCGATCGGCATTCGTTGCCACATCTTTGAAGCTACAGCAGATAGCAACAACCGCGCGAAATAACGAGCATGGCGTTCAGCATACAGCGCGCGTTCTGACTTGTTCATTTGGCTCGCCGCATGTTCGCCAATCAACACGTGCGCTTGATACCACAGACGCATCTCGTCGTCTGAGTGCTGAGCAATCAAGCCTTGCGAGGCAAGCTCAAGTATCTCGCTGCGCGCCTGCTGTTCGGGTACAGCGCGCAATGCTGTGACCCATCCATCGTCCATCGGCGCTCCCCATGCCCCTGCGCCCAACACACGGTAAGCCGCTTGCAACTCTTGAAGATCAGCGTAAGCCTCATCATACGTTGCTCGCACGCCTTCCAGCGGAGTCAGCCGATCCCGACTCAGTCGCCGCAAAGTGCCCTGCCATCGCATATCCCGCTGACCCGGCTCCGCCTGGGCAATGTGTTGTCCCACGATTCCAATAGCATGTGGGGCGCCACCGAGTTTGTCAATCACCTGGCGCGCAGTCTTGTCGTCTTTGTCTGTCCACGTCCCCTTGGGCACATACATCTGCAACAGTTCGACGCCTTGCTCTACCGTCATCGGCTGCACGTCAAGTATTCTATCGGGCGCAATACCCACCTTGGCAGGCAAGTCAAACCTTCGGGTTGTCATCACGACGCGACTATGCAGGCTGTCCACCACGAGCAGCGACTCGGCGAACGATGGATCGCGCACGTCATCCAGAATCACAAGCACGGCCAGGCCCTTGAGCCTAGTTCGCAATGCGTCTCGCCACAACACGGCCGCGCCACTCTTGGATAATTCCAGGCTGTATTGCTCTGCCCACTGCGCCAGCCATACCCGCGCATCCGCAGCTTGTTGACTGGCGTACAGCACTCCATCGGGAAAGTGTGTAGCTACTGCTGCGCTGCTTCCGAACATCAATGCCAGAGTGCTCTTGCCCATGCCGGGCGCTCCGACGATGGCGGCATCTATCCGGGACGTGGCCGTGGTTGCAACGGGGGTAAAGTCTTCAATTGGGATCACGTGCTCCCATAGCCACTGCCATTCGACCTTTCGCATTACCACCGGCTGTTTGAGCCAGGGCATCGTCGTGGGCCATCTGAGCCAAACCTGTTGCTGCAGAGTCTCGTAGTCAACATTGGGACACATCCGGTACATTTCGTCTACCGTCGGCGCGCGGCCCAGCAGGCAAACCAGGCGGTAGACATCGCGGGGATCATACAGGGCCTGAGTGCGCGAACGGAGCCATTCCACCATTGCCATGATGCGTCCCCAATCATCCACCCGGTGTGGATTTATCTTTAGCTTTCCAGTCTCCAGACGTGACATCCACGCCTTTGGAATGCGGGTCTCGCTAAACAGTTGGGACAGCGACACGTCGGCAAGTTCGCGGATGCGTCGGATGCGCCGTCCGAAGGCGACAAGATTCAGATCAGGCTCTTTCATTCGGCTGAAACACCTTGAAACAGCTAGAAACGGCTGATGTGTAATATATCACTAGAGCGCGCACACAGGGGAGCCAACAACGAGATTGTGCAGAGTACGATGGGGCAAGGGACCATAGCGCGACACGTAGCCATTATATCACCGCCCACTGGACTATTCCAGTTGACTAGTAACTGTAAAAGGAAAACCTGAAGGAATTATCGTAGAACGCGAGGAAGATTCCATACTCTGTCAGCAGAGGCACATGGTGCAAAAGGGCATCAATAACGATATCAGTGTAAATGAGATCCGAGTTTTGCTAGGCCCGCTGGGTCACGATACCTGGCAAGTATATCGCACGGCCATTCAGCAATTCGCGCAGTGGCTTAACGGCCGGGGAAAAATAGTGCTAGAAGCCGACGAGCGAGATTTACGGGCTTACATTTCTTACCTGCAAGGCAACATAGATACGCTGACATCGGGACCTTGCGGGCACTATGCTCCGTCGACCATTTATCACAAAGTTTGCATCCTCCGCAGACTCTACGCCTCGCTCCACAAGCACGATCTTATTCCCTGCAACCCCGTAGCCCGATTACGCATTCCTTACGGCGAGACGAAGAAGCATCCCCGGAACACACGATTGTCGGTTGAAAAGGTTCGCCAGCTCCTGGCGACGCCTGACCCTAACCGCCCGGTCGGCATCCGCGACCGTGCGGTACTGGTGTTGATGGTTTTGCATGGACTTAGAATTGGGGAGGTTCAACAATTGAGCCTGGAGGATGTCGATCTGGCCAACGGAACGATTCGGGTATCTGGCCGATGTAGCAAACCGCGTATGATATATTTGACTGCTGCTACACGCCAAGTCATCGAGGTATGGCTAGCGGTGCGTCGCCTATTAGATTCAGGGAGCGCCGCGTTGTTTATCACGTTGCATTGGACATCTGGAAGAGCGAACCCCGGACAGCGAATCTCAACACGAGGGCTGCGACAAGCGGTGAATGGTTATCTGCAAGCGATTGGCGTCAAGTCAGCTGGGGTTAACTGCCAGGTTCTTCGTCGCACCTATGCAGGGTTGAGCCTCGAAGCCGGTGCAAGCTTGCCAGAGATTGTCGAGTCCATGGGAGGCAGTGTGGCGCTGAGACGGACATTGTCCACCCTCGCTGAACAGGTATTGACGGCGTAGTCAATCCGATGGGCTCAGCTGCCGAATCGAGACCATTGGATTCCTCCTCGGCAAGGTCATGCTTTGCCGAGGAGGAGCTCTGCTGAGCCAAGAGGGAGCCATTCCCCTTTTTATCATGAACGACCCCGATATACCGGCCTAGGCGCACTTTGAGAGCCGCGTTGAGTAGGCGCGGTAGCAAGTCCCCCCATGCAAATTGGCTATCCTATCCATTTGACCTGCACCAGCAGTATCTTATAGCTTCCAATTATCCACTGGGCTAGCCGTCTGATGTGCTCGTTCGCAGTCGGCGGCGGCGACTTGGGCATATCGCTTGACCATCTTGAGATCGGCATGGCCGAGTAGCGCCTGCAGAGTCAGAACATCTCCGCCGTTGCGAAGATACGTAATCGCAAAGGTGTGCCTGAACCTATGAGGATGTACGCCTGGCACGCCAGCACGATCACCGATGCGCTTGAGCAGATGCATCAACACGCCGCGGTCCATCTTGCGTGGATCTCTGGGATAGTCCACAACGAACAAATAGTCCTGGGACTGATTTGTGTTCAGCCTGGGCAAGAGATGCTTCCACAGCGCCTTGCCGGTTCGCTTGCCGAAGAATACGATTCTCTCCTTGCTGCCTTTGCCGACGATTTTGATGCTATGACCATTCAGGTTGACATCCTTCATCTGGATGTCGCACAGCTCTTGAGCACGCATGCCTGTGTCAGATAGCAGTAGGATAATAGCTCGATCCCTATCAGCGGTCGGACGCGCGTTGGTGGTCAACTCGCGTGATTTCCACACGCCGCTCCGGTCACAAGCCTTGAGCATGGCCTCAAGCTGTTCCTTGGTAAAGGTCTCAATAACCGGATCGTTGGCTTTGGGCGCAGCGATGGAGCGCACGACATTTTTCTCGACCAGTCCTTCCTCGACCGCCCAGCCCCAGAGCGCTGAGGCCGTTCCATAGATATCGAGTACCGTCTTGGGTGAGAGCTTTTCGACGCGCGGTCGACGTCCGTTGCGATGTTCGGAGGCATAGCCGTCTCGCAACCAGGCAAAAAACTGGATCAACTGATCACGGTTGATAGACGCAAACGGCGGGTCGTCTTTGAAGAAGAGCTTGAGTTTATCCAGCAGGAATCGATAGCTGTCGATGGTATTGGGGCTCTTGCCCGCTGCTCGCTTATAGAACAGCATACCGTCGATGGCCTGGGACAGGGTGATACTCTTGGAAGTGGACATATGTGACCTCCTCTCTGGAATTCAATACCGGAAAAGTGCTGTTTCAATTCCGATTATTGGCGGTTGGGTTTTTTTCTTGCAGAGAGGAGGGGGGAACTAGGTGGCCTCCGGTTTTGCAAGGCCACCTAGCGGAGAACACTTGGGTGGATAAATCGCCATATCAAGTGTCTTAAGTCGGGGCGGGCGGATTTGAACCGCCGACCACTTGAACCCCATTCAAGTGCGCTAGCCTGGCTGCGCTACGCCCCGTAGTGATGCAGATTATAACAGCCCCATCAGGAATTGGCAAGTGGGGAACGTTCTATACTGCCGCAAACTCGGATTCCCAAAACGACTCGATGAACGCCAGATAGTTGATCTGATTGGTCCCCTCGTAAATCTGATTCAGCCGCACATCCCGCATGGCCTTTTCCGCGCGCTGCGTCGCCAGGTAACCATGGTCGCCCATCAACTCCATCGCGCGATTGGCGACGCGAAAGCCTGCATCGGCGCAAAAGGCTTTGGCTGCACTGGCGATCCCTTGCACCGGCAAGGGGTGGCGCGCGCTCTGCCATACCAGGCCGCGCATCGCCATGGTGTCCAGCCACATCTCGGCCAATGCCAGTTGGATGTCTTGATAAGCGATCAAGGGTTTGTGGTTGAGTCGTGTTTCGCGGGCAAACTGTGTGGCGGCTTCGACCGCGCCGCGCGCGATGCCGAGTGCAATCGCTCCGACCGGGCCGCGCGAATAGTTGAGCACATTGCGATTGAGCGCCCAGCCCGAACGTTCCGTGCCGATCAGGTTGCGCCGGGGCACCAGCACGTCGTCGAAAAACAACTGGGAGGCATCGCAAGCGCGCTGTCCCAGCTTGCGCTCGCGCCGTCCGATCTGAAAGCCGCGCCGGCCCCGTTCGACGATAAAGCAAGTAAAGTCAGTGTCCACCTGCGCCTGGCTCCCATCTTCGCGTTCCAGCACGGCAAAGACCGTGACATAGTCGCAGCGGCCTCCACCTGAGATAAAGACCTTTTGCCCGTTGATCACATACCCGTCTGCGACTTTGCGGGCGGTGGTAAGATAGTGCGCCTGGGTCGCGCCTTCGCTTTCTTCGACATCGGATCCGGCGCTCGGTTCAGTGATAGCGAACGCGACCAGCTTGACCTGGCCCTGCAGATTGGCCCGGTTGATCGGCCACTGCCAGCGCAGCAGGGTGGGGAGGTGGCCGGAAAGCAGCAGCGGCCCCATCCCCAGATCGTGTGCCAGGAGTGCCAGGCCGATCCCGCCGCAGGCAGCGCAAAACTCTTCGGCCTTGAGCACGAGGCTAAAAATTTTGCTTCCCAGCAGCGACCGGTAAGACATTCGCCCCAGTGGCCACGGCAGCAACTCGGACTGAAAACCCAGTCTGCCGGCTTTTGCCAGCAGCGGACGCGGATCGAAATCCTCAGGCGATTGGTCGGCCTGAAAGGCCAGCGGTGCAATATGCTCCTGAGCAAAGCGGCGATAGGCTCGCCGGCGTGGCTGCAAGTATCGTGGGAGCGTTCGCGTCTCTCGCTCCCACAAGGTCTCAGTCGAGTGATCGTATAGCCAACGGCCCAGCGGCGCCAGGCGCTGGATCGAGTGAGCCAGGTTCGCGTGCATTGCCTTACTGCTCCTCTCGCGCCAGTTGATTCAAAAACAGCCTGAGCTGATCCGGCGTGCCGTGCAAGCTCTTGAGGACGCTCACATCGCGCAGCCGCTTTTCAAAACCATAGTCTTGCATGTACCCGTACCCGCCCAAGGTTTGCAGGCCGTGGGTCACGGCTCGATGTGCGTGCTCGGCAATTGCCAGTTTAGCTTGAGCGGCCCATCGAAGTAAAACAGGGGTTGGGGAGGCAAGTGGCTCGTCGGCGTGTTGATCCAGGATGGCCGTCATTGTGGCGATGTCGTATTCGGCAGTGCCTTGAAGCAATTGGATGCTGGCGTGCGCTTCGATGATTCGTCCGCCCTGGTAACGCTGAGCTGTGTACTGCCTGGAATCCCGCAGTGACCGGCGAGCTGCGCCCAACGCGATGGCCGCCTGGCCCAGCCAGTCGCAGGCCATCACCTGCGCCAGCGAGCGTCGAGCCGTCTCGCCTGTGTCGAGGAGCCGATCCCGTGTGACTCGCGCCTGATTGCAATGCAGATGGTATTGCCGGGCGGCGCGCAGGCCGGTGCGATGCGCCACCTCGATCATTTCGACGCCCGGTGTTTGGGCGTCCAGGAGCAGCGAGACCCATTCTGGCTCCGGTTTGCCCGTGATGGTTCGCCGCGCAAAACAGATCAGCTTATCCGGGGCATCCGCGGCCAGCACAAAGTGAGCCGTCCCGTTCAATTGGAGATCGCCTTCGACATCCACCCATTGCAACCCGCTATCCTCTGGCTCGAGTCGCGTGCCGAGTGGGATGCCATAGTCCAATGTGAAGGCGGCAGCCAATGTCGTGCCGGGCGCAACAAGGGATGACTCGCTCAGCGCCAGGCAGGCCAGCCCTTGAGCGTGGATGGCGGTGGCAAATCCGGCGCAGGCTTCGCTCAGGATCGCAAGGGTCAACAGCGAACGCTTCAGGCCTTCGGTGTGGCAGCCTTGCCCCCATACGCCCAACTCGTGACCAGCCGAGCCGGGCAAAGGATCGGCAAGGATGCCCATGTCGCGCGCTTCAGCCAGCAGTGACGGAATGTGAGCCAGGCTGCCATCGGGGTCTTGAGTCGCAAACAAGAGCCGGTCAGCTTTGGCCGCAAAGCGCCGCAAGGTCGCTTCGATGGCTTGCTGTTCATTGGGATCGAACATCGTGGCTGCTTTGAACCTCTCCGAAAATCCGTAACCGACGCATCCCTATGCGTCGGTAAGCGGTAAGCGTCGCCGCTTGTACAATAGGCTGTCTGAATCTGCGAGAGACTGAATTGTCGTGCTCACCGGGCGTAGAGATCGATCGTCTTGCCCGCATCGTCATAGTTGACCGTGAGGCGGCCCCGGTCCAGATCGCGTCCGATGTGCCCCGGATGAGGTCGCTCGGCTGGGCCGATTGGCTCGCCCGCCGGCAGGATGCCGTAGCGCGCCAAATAGTTCTTGGTGACGACGGCAGTGGTCGAAATGTCCAGGCGGCGCAGCTCATCCGCGATCGCATGGTCGCCCAATTCCAGCCTGCCTGATCCGGGCGTCAGCCCGACTTGATAGAACGCGCGGCTGGGCACGGTGGTTTTGAGCAACTGGCCGTTCAGCACGCTATAGGTGATGAGCGGTCGGTTGTCTTTGAGCGGCAAGCCTTGCTGCCGGACGGTGAGCGTCAGGATGTGCGAGTTGCCCTCGGCCAGTCGCACGCGCTGATAGGCCGGACGCTTTTCAAATTCCATGTCGGCGATGAATTTGGGATAGCCATAGATCACGCGCCCGCCATCGCGCGCGATGCGCGAGGTGACCGGCAGGTGGAGCACAAAGCCGCCCCAATTCGGAAATTTGCCCTCCAAAGCCAACGGCAACAGTGGCGGGGCCTGGCGACGGTAGGTGCAAGGGATCGCAATGCCGACTTCGCCATACGGGCCGATGCTGGTCTCCAGATAGTTGAACGCGATCACGGCGATCGTGGCGCGCCCGCCGGGCAGCGTGACCGGGTGCAGCTCCGGCGATGGCAGCAGGGCGCGCACCGGCTCATAGGCCGCGCTAAAGATGCCCATAAAGCTGTCGTCGCGATAGTACATGATCGGCAGGTCAATTTTGGCTGAGCCGACATCCACCCCTTGGGCAGTGGGGCCGGTCCAGTTGAAAAAGTCGGCGTCTGCGCCGGGCCTCAGGTCCAATAGTGCTTTGAGGCCCTGGTATCCCAAAACAGCGGCGCCCGCCAGAACGAGCGGGCTGGATGGAAACAATCTCCTTTTACGCTTCATGGTCGGCACCTCCTTTGGGCGGAATGACATTCGTCGTTCGTCATTCGTCTTTGGTCGTGACAATAATGTGGCAGACTTAGAACTGGATGGGCAGCTTTTCTCCCAGCACTGGCACCGGGCGACGGATGCTCACGTCCCACCATGCGGCGGCGGTGGCAAGCACTTCGCGCAGCTCCCACCAGCGATAGGTGGGGTAAACCCGGCGGTCGGCGGCCACACCCACAGCCGAGACGCCCATCGTATCGCACAGAAACAGCGCCCGGTCGAGGTGGAAACGCTGCGTGACAATGATGGCTTGCCTGACCTCAAATATCTCGCGGGCGCGATAGCACGAGTCGTACGTGCGGCGACCGGCATAGTCCAGAACGATGTCTTGTTGGGGCACGCCAAGCTGAATCGCCAGTCGCTGCATCGCCGCCGGTTCGTTGTAGTGGACGAACCGATTGTCGCCGGTCATTAACAGCTTTTTGACTTTGCCGGCCTGGTAGAGATCAACTGCTGTCGCCACGCGGTCGTAGAGTGCGGGCGTGGGCGAGCCATCGCGCCACAATCCCGCGCCCAAAACGATCGCGACGGGTGCCGATGGGACGGCGTTGACATCGGCATAGATTCGGCTGGTCACCTGAGCTTGCGTGACGACTCGCAAGATCAAGAGTGCAGCCAACGCTGCGGTCACCAGGATGGCAGGCACGATAACGATCATTCGCAATTTTTTCATGAGAGAGCCAAACCCCTGCGGGGTTGGAGATTATATACCATGCACCTTGGGGTTTTGTGGGTAGGGGGGGGGGGGGGGGGGGGGGGGGGGG
>DAOTXX010000059.1:0-60726 GCA_034434835.1 Thermoflexales bacterium
CCAACTGCAACGCGACGAGAAAGCTGACCAGTTGCGGCGATTGATGTACAATTGTCTTGAGCATGGAGGAACCTCGACATCAGATAGGGTTGGAGCAAGCCGCTATCTTACACCGAGAACGCTCGATGCTCAAGTGAGCTCATTTTTGGCGAAAGTCCAGGAGTAACTGCAAACGCTTCTACGCACGTTTTGATGGCGCGGGTATGTGCCAGAGGAGCAACTGATTCCCATTCGCGCCGCGATCATGAGCCGTCACAATGCGCGAGCCAGGTCACATAATAAAAGGCGATCACCGCCGCCCACAACAGGCTGTCAATCCGATCCAACATCCCGCCGTGACCGGGGATAAGATGGCCACTGTCCTTGGCGCCCACGTGTCGCTTGATGATGGATTCACCCAGATCACCCAGAGGTGAACAAATCGAGATCAATAGTCCCAGCGCCAACCCATCCCACATGGACATCTTGGGAGGATAACCCAACCAGGGAGCCATGAGGTGAATCAACCACGCGAGTAAAACGCCGCCCCCCGCCCCCAGGATCAGGCCGCCCACAAAGCCTTCCCATGTCTTGAGGGGGCTGACGTTCGGAGACATTCTGCTTTTCCCCCAAGTATGCCCAACCAGATACGCGCCGGTGTCGGCCAGCCAGGTCACGCCCAGCGCCAGCCCAGTCCACCACAGGCCATCGCCATACACCGGGCCCAGCAAGCTCGCCTGCGGCGGCACATTCAAATTCCGCACCAAGACAAAATGCGCGCCGGTCCACCCGATGTACAGGCTCCCGGCCGCCGTCCAGGCCCAGTCCGCTACCGCGCTGGCATGCCCCTGCTCGTATCGCACCACCGCCCAGGCCAACATCCCCAACACACTCAAGGTCAAGCCCAGTCGAAGCAACTGCCACTGCGGGAACTGGGCATCCAGCACAAACATCCAGAGCGTGATGGCGATCAAGACCTCCGAAGGCCCATCGTCCCCGCGCTTGAGCAAACGAGCGTATTCATGACCCGCCAGCGTCAGCACGCTCAAGACGAGGCCCAAGAACCACAGGCCGCCCAGGTAGGTCACCCCCAGCACCAGGGGGATCAGCACGGCTGCACTCAACACGCGATAGCGAATCATGAGGGAAAGCGAGCGATGAGGGAACAGGGCAAGACAGGCCGCTACCGGCTAACGAGCAGCAGCCTTGACTTGTTCGGTTGTCATTCCAAAGCGGCGCTCGCGTCGCGCATAATCTTCGAGCGCCTTGCGCAATTCTTCCTTGTCAAAGTCAGGCCACAACACGGGCGTGAAATAATATTCCGAGTACGCTCCCTGCCAGAGCATGAAATTGCTGATGCGCGATTCATTGCCCGTGCGGATAATCATGTCCGGGTCCGGCAATCCAGCGGTATAAAGATAGCGCGAGAACAGCTCTTCGTCCACATCGTCGGGGGCGACCCCATCGGCGATCATGCGCTTGACCGCATCCAGAATCTCGGCCTTGCCGCCGTAGTTGAAAGCGACGTTGAGCGTCAGGCGATCGTTGTTCTTGGTCAGCTCAATGGCGTGGTGTACCTTTGCTTGCAGATGCGGCGAGATGCCTTCCAATCGCCCAATGTGGCGCAGCCGCACGCCGTTCTTGTGTAGCTCATTCAGCTCGCGGTCAATGACCTGCTCTAAAATGTCCATCAGGCCACGGACTTCTTCCTGGGGGCGACGCCAGTTCTCGGTGGAAAAAGCCCAGATAGTCAGAATCTTGACACCAAACTCGACGCAGGCGGTGAGGATGCGGCGCAAGTTTTCCGTGCCGGCGCGATGGCCGGCCAGGCGCGGCAGGCCACGCGCCTTGGCCCAACGGCCATTGCCATCCATGATGATGGCGATATGAGTCGGAATTCGACTTGGTAATTGAGGTGATGACATACAACACTTGACCACAGCCGGTGCACTTTCACAGTTTGCCGTCTGCGGTCCATGCTAGACCTCGGCGATCTCTTTTTCCTTGCGAGCGCCGGAAGCATCCACTTTTTCGATATAACGATCCGTCAGCTTTTGCAGGTCCTCCCGCCCGCGCTCGGCCTCATCTTCCGAGATCAGTTTTTCCTTTTCAAAGTCGCGGAGGTCGTTCATCGCATCGCGGCGGATGTTGCGCACTGACACGCGCGCCTCTTCCACCCTTTTATGGACGACCTTGTTCAACTCGGTGCGCCGCTCCTGGGTGAGGCGCGGAATGACGAGCCGGATGAGCTTGCCGTCATTATTCGGCGTCAGGCCCAGCTCGCTCGCCAAAATCGCCCGCTCAATGTCCTTGAGCGAGGAAGCATCATACGGACGAATGGTAAGGAGTTGCGGTTCCGGCGCGGTGATCGTCGCCAGTTGCTCCAAAGGCGTCGGAATGCCGTAATAGTTGACCATCACCCGCTCAACCAGCGCGGGCGATGCGCGGCCCGTGCGGATTGTCCGCAGGTCGGCCTCTAACGCCTCGACAGCTTTTTTCATCTTGTCTTCGGCTTCGTGGAGAAGGTCTTTGATCATAGTCGAATCTCAATCGTCAAATTCCAATTTTCAATGATCAAAACAGGACCGAACCGCTGCACATTGAACATTGGAAATTGTTCATTGAATCCTACCGGGCGATCACGGTGCCGATGGATTCTCCCAACACCACGCGCTCCAGGCTGTTGGGCTGCCACAGATCGATCACGATGATCGGCATATCGTTGTCCATGCACAGCGAGATCGCGGTGCTATCGAGCACACCCACGCGCAAGTTGAGCGCGTCAATGTATGACAGGCGCTCGAATCGCTGCGCGTCGGGATTCGTGCGTGGGTCAGCCGAATAGACGGCGTCCACCTTGGTCGCCTTGACCAGCACGTCCGCGCCGATCTCCATCGCACGCAAGGCCGCGGCCGTGTCCGTTGTAAAGTAGGGATTGCCCGTGCCGCCGCCGATGATGACGATGCGGCCCTTTTCCAGGTGACGGATGGCTCGCAAGCGAATGTAAGGCTCGGCGATAGCGCGCATCTCGATGGCCGTTTGGACACGCGTGACCATGCCCTGACGTTCGAGCGCATCTTGCAGCGCGAGCGCATTCATCACCGTCGCGATCATGCCCATGTGGTCGGCTGTGGCGCGCTCCATGCCGTGCGCCAGACCGTCCTTGCCACGCCACAGGTTGCCCGCACCCAGGACAATGGCAATCTCGACTTCGCGATTCCTGACCGCTTTGATCTTGGCGGCCACTTCTTCGGCCATCGTCGGGCTGATGCCAAATCCGCCTGGCCCCGCTAACGACTCGCCGCCCAGCTTGAGCAATACGCGTCTGTATTTGGGGACTGCCATGGGCTTTGCTCCTCTGCTGGATATAGGTTACACCAAAACCGGGTGATTGTCCAATCGTCAATCACCCGGTCGGCCCTGCGCAGAAACGTTATTCTTCGCCCAGCTCGTAACGGACGAACCGCCTCACGACAATGTTTTCGCCGAGCTTGGCAATCGCGTTCGTCACCAGCTCGCCGACCTTGATCTTGTCATCTTTGACGAACGGCTGGCGGAGCAGGCACACGTCGTCCAGGTGCTTGTCGAGCTTGCCCTGCACGATCCGATCAAGCACATTGGCCGGCTTGCCACTGGCCGCGGCTTCAGCATGAAAGGCCGCACGTTGGGCCTCGAGCACATCAGCCGGAATGTCTTCCGGTCGAATGTATTTGGGATTGGAAAAGGCAATGTGCAGCACCAACTCATGGACGAGTGACTTGAAATCAGGAGTGCCCGCGACAAAATCGCTTTCGCAATTGACTTCCAAGATCACGCCCACCCGGTTGCCAGGATGCCCGTACACCTCGACGCGACCTTCTTTGGCGGCGCGCTCGGCCTTCTTGGCCGCTTTCGCCAGGCCGCGCTCCTTGAGAAGCGCGACGGCCTTGGCCGTATCACCCTGGGTCTCTTCAAGCGTCTTGCGACATTCCAGCACGCCTGCGCCGGTTGCCTCACGCAGTTCTTTGATCTGAGCCGTTGTGATTTCCATACTGGATTCCTTCGTGGATTATGCTTCTGCTTCGTATTCGTCTTCGATGACTTGCTCTTCCACTTCTTCCTCTTCGAACTCGAGCTGACCGCTGCGCAGCTTGGCAAGCGTGGCGGCGCCCAGGTACCTTTCCTCAGCCTCGGGCATACCCTCTTCGACGGCCTCTTCAGCCGGCAGGGTTTCCTTACGCATGGCCAGACCCTCGAGTGCAGCGTCGGCCATCTTGGACACAACCAGCTTGATCGCGCGGATCGCGTCGTCGTTGGATGGGATGACATAGTCAATCGGGTCGGGATCGCAGTTGGTATCTACCATAGCGACGACGGGGATATTGAGCACGTTAGCTTCGCGCACCGCTGTCGCCTCACGGCGCACGTCCACGATGAACAGCGCGCCGGGCGGTCGCTTCATGTCGCGGATGCCCCCCAGTCGCAGCTTGAGCTTTTCGATCTCGCGCGACAGCAGCAGCGCTTCTTTCTTGGTCAATCGCTCAAACTCGCCTGCGTCACGCCGCGCTTCGAGACTGACCAGCGTGTCAATCCGCTGGCGAATGGTGCGCCAATTGGTCAGCGTGCCGCCCAGCCACCGGTGCGTAATGAAGGGCTGATTGGCGCGCATCGCCTGCTGCTCGATCGCTTCCTGCGCCTGGCGCTTGGTGCCGACGAACAACACTGGCTCGCCGCGCGCGACGGTGTCGCGCACCAAGGCATAAGCGTTCTCGATCGCGCCCAACGTCTGCTGAAGGTCAATGATGTGGATGCCGTTGCGTTCGGTAAAGATGTACGGCTTCATCTTGGGGTTCCAACGATGAGTGCGGTGACCAAAGTGGACGCCCGTTTCCAACAGGGCTTTCATCTGTATGACAGCCATTGAGGATGCCTCCTGTGCGTTTTCGCCTCCGCTCCCTTCCAGACCCGAGAGCCGGACATTCCCCCTGGTGGGGCGGCTGTCTGCCCGGCACGCCTCGAGCGATCCAGGAGCGTGCGAGATTGAGTGTACCCTTGCGGGCCGAGGTGGGATTTTACCACAAGCGGCGATTTCGTCAAACACGACCGCAGCCTACGCTAGCTCAGCCTCTGCGCGCGCAGCCATCTCATCCAACAGGGATTTGTCTTCCACGCGCAAGAGAGACGGATTGAACAACTGCCCGATGCAGAAGACAACGAACACGGCACCGAGCACAGCGATGACCATGCCCGGATCGAATCTGCCGCCCGACCAACCGGCCAGCGCAGTGCTGAGCGGCCAGGTGAACTGGGCGATCACTCGCCGCACGGCGAACACACGGCCTTGCAACTCGCGCGGCGTCTGCGTCTGCCAGATAGTTTGTGAGTGCGCGTTCATGATCGGCGTCATGGCCGGAAGGAGGAAATTCATTGTCGCGGTAAGATACAAGAACGAAGAAAGGCCGAAAACAATCTGCGCGATGCCGGCGACGATCATGGACAGCACCACCCCATAGACGCGCTTGCGCTTGAGGCCGCCCCACGCGCTGATGAATACCCCGCCCACGACGCCGCCGATGCCGGCCACCGAGCCAAGCAGCGCCATCGCCGTCTCGAAGGTGAATCCGCGCGCGGCCCAATCGGCTGCCAGGTTGAACTTGAGCAACAACGGCAAAAACACCTCGAGCGGCGCGCTGGCGAAATTGGCGACCGTGAACGTGCCGAGCAGCCACAGCATCGGACGACGACGCCAGATGTACAGCGCGCCTTCTTGCACATCCCCCCAAAAGCTTTTCTTCAGGCCGCCATCCTGTCCCAGGTCAGTGCGCTTAGGCGAGGGGATCGTGAGAAAGATGAGCGTCGCCGCGGCGAGAAAAAAAGTCACGGCATCCACCATCATCGCCAGCGAAGCGCCGTTTTGCAGCCGGGCCAAAGTCATGCCGAACGGCCCAGAGATCGCACCCTGCCGCGCCAGCGCCGGGATCGAAATGATCATCGCCGCAATCGCGGGCGAAAGAATGCCAGAAAGCGACCACATGGTCTGCATCATGCCGTTGGCGCGAGGCAATTGTGCCTCCGGCACCAGCATCGCATAGGATGTATCGAAGGCCGAGTTGTGAAACGAACCCAAGATCGCTGCGATCACCACGAGGACGATCAGCAGCGGCAGATTGAGCGTGTTGGTGATCACCAGCACGGCCAGCAGCACACTCAAACAGCCATTGGCAAAATCCATGGCCATCATCGTGCGCTTGCGGTCGTGCCGGTCAGCCCACGCGCCTGCAATCGGCGCGCCAAACACCACCGGCACAGCAAACGCGAGCGCCACCACCGAAAGCGCCGCCGCCAATTGCGGCTTTTGTTCGGGCAGCGAGTACAAGGTCTGCGTCAACCAGATCGTGATGGCAAAGAACGTGAGCGCGCTGCCAAAGACCGAGACAGATTGCGAGACCCAGACGATCAGGAACGTGCGAAATCCGTTTGGGGGAGGTTGATAAGACAAGGCGGCTCCTGTTGAACTACTAAAAAGGCAAAGACACGAACGGTATGATGACCCGTTCGTGTCCTTGTCGTAGGGACCGGGGAGGCTTAAGACCTCGAAGGTCTCTCGTCTTCCCGGATCAACATTGTGGCAATGAGGCTGACAATGCTCACAACCAGCGCGCCCCAAAAAGCGGGCCAGAACCCCTGGACGACAAAATCCAGGCCAACGGCGCGGCTCAGGGCCGAGGCGAGCAGCAACATGGCCGCATTGATGACAAGCGTGAACAGCCCGAACGTCAGGATAATGAGGGGACAGGTCAACAGGCTGAGCAGGGGCCGGATCAGCGCATTGACCAGGCCGAACACCAGCGCCACACCCAGCACGACCGGCACTTGATCGCCGAGTTCAATGCCCGGCACGAGACGCGCGGCAACATACAACGCCACCGCATTGATCAGCCAACGCAACAAAAACTTGTTCATCCTTTATCTCCCGCCCGATCATTTCACTCGATATAGATCTCGACGCGCTCGCCGTCTTCTTCGTCCACCACGTCCACGATCTTGCCTTGCGAGCCGCTGCGGATGGCTTCCATGATCTCGTCAAAATTGATGCCCTCAATGTCCGGCGCAAAGCGCGCGCCCATTTTGAGACCTACATTGACCAGGCTCATCGGAATATTGATGTTGACCTTGTTGCGGCCCGAATTCAGATCGGTGACGCGGACGCGGAACTGCTTGGGGCCGCCTTCGCGCTTGGGAGCGCCGGGCTTGCTGCCTGCCGCCAGCGCGGCCAAGAGTTTTGCGCCTTCTTCTGCGCTGATCTTGCCTTCTTCGATCATCTTCAAGATTTGCAT
Source organism: Thermoflexales bacterium (assembly GCA_034434835.1). Classification (GTDB taxonomy): domain Bacteria; phylum Chloroflexota; class Anaerolineae; order Fen-1058; family Fen-1058; genus JBGLNJ01. Next base: position 7,296 of record DAOTXX010000059.1, read on the forward strand.
GCGTTCTTCTACGGTTGCCATATTGCCTCCCACCCCTTCGATTTGTTCCACCGTGATCCATTGCGCACGGCGTATTGCGTATCCGGTCTATGCACAGAATGCGTGCGGCACATCATCCAATCATTGGTGTAAACTTTAGCCCCGGAGTGCGGCCTTCAGGCCGCGTTTTATGCAGGCTGAAGCCTGCACTCCAACCTTAAGTTGACACATATGATCATCCAATATAGACCTGCACGTGCTCGCCTTCTTCTTCGTCGTTCACGTCCACGTAAATTGGCTGGCCGCCCTTACCGAGCGTATCGCCCAGGCTCGTGATAACTTCATCAATGCCAGTGTCCTTGAATTGCGGGACAAAGGGCTTGGCGATCTTGAACGCCCACGCCGTCAACCGCAGTGGAAGTGGGATACTGATGGTAACGTTTTCCTTGCCCCGGACACGCACGTGAATCCAACGCGCCGTCCGCAACCACCACGCTGTGGCAACGACAAGGACGCCAGTCGCAAAAATCGGCCAGCCGCACAAGGCCCAGCCCCACCCGGCCAATGCGCCATACACCGCATAGAGCAGCAGCGCGCCCAGAACGACCATGCCCACGCCGACATACAGCGGATAGACCCAGAACTGGGCAAGGCCCTTGGGTATCTCGAGTGGCGGCGCAGAGGTGGAGCGGACCGGTTCCGGCTCGACCGCCTGCGGCTCGGGTTCAGGCGCGCTCGACGAGGCCTGGCCCAATTCGTTGATCTGGCGCACAGCTTCTTCGGCCGTAATCTCGCCCGCCTCGACGCGCTTCAAGATTTTCATTCGTTCGTCGTTCATGTTTGTCCTCTCGTTCGATAGTGCCATAGTGCGGCAGTTGGTCAAGCTGGCTCCGTGACGGACGGCAATGGCGATTCAGCGGGCTTGGGTTCCCTGACCAGCGTGCCGAACAACAGGCCAGACAGCACCACCAATGCCCCACACGCCAGATACACTATTGGGATGCCGACCAGATCGGCCACGCCGCCCGCGCCGGCCATCGAGATCACGCCTGCCAGGCTGCCAAATGTGCCGAGCGCGCTAAACACCCGTCCACGTGTGCTATCGGGCGTGATCTGCTGCATAAGCGTCGTGAGCGCGGCCTCGACCGGCGAAAGCGCCAGGCCCAGCACAAACGTAAAGAGCATGATGTAAGCAAAGCTTGGTGCGACCCCGGTCAGGCTCAGCATCAGGCCGATGACAACCAGGCCCGTTGCACCAATGGATACTTTGCTCAAGCGCGCAGCCAGCCACCCGACTCCCAGCCCGCCTAATGCCATCCCAACGCCCTGGAGCGAATCCACGACGCCCATGCCTTCCGGCCCGACGCCATAATGCCGAGAGAGCAGCGGCACCCACAGCACGTTGATCGCGCCCACGCCCAGATGCACAATCGCAAAGGTCAACACAATGCCGCGCAAGATCGGATGGCCGAACAGAAAACGCAGTCCTTCCAAGAGTTCGCGCCACAGCGCGCGCATCGTCTGCTCAGACGCCGCGCGCCGGGGTTGAGCCGTCACCGCGCCGATGCTCCAGATCGCTACGGCCGAAACGAGGAACGAGATCGAGTCCGCGATAAACGCGACGCCCTCGCCCCACCAGGCAATCGTGAATCCAGCCAGTGCAGGGCCGATCAGCAAAGAAGCGGTCTCGGTCAATTGCGACAGGCCATTTGCAGCGACCAATTCGTTTTCCGCAACCAGCGACGGGATCAGCGCCGAACGCGCAGGAAAGAAAAATCGGCTGGCAACCGAGACCATAAAGCCGACCAGGTACAAAATCCAGATGGTCTGCGCATCTCGCACCAGCAACCCACCCAGCACGAGCACAGCGCGCAGGAGGTCCGTCGCGATCATCACGCGCCGACGATCCCAGCGATCCACCATCACGCCCGCCGGCAGGCCAAACAGCAACTGGGGCAGCGCAAAGCCAAAAATCATTGCCAGGCTGATCGCCGTCGTCGAACCGGTAAGCTCGTTGATCAGGATCGGCACCGCGAGAAAGTAAAAGTAATCGCCGACCGCCGAGATCACCTGCCCCAGCCACAGACGAGCGAATCGCCCGTTACGCAAGACCTGGATAAAGCTGACGTTCGATTGTCCTTGCATGAGCTTACCCACCTTGCCCGCAAACGACAGACCACATCCGCGGTTATTCCACATCCACCACCACGGCGACCGGCGCAGCCGCCATGCTCGCCTCCATGTCACGGTGTCCATTCGTGTCGTCCAGGCGCATCAGCGCCGGGATAAAGAACGCGACCACACCCATCAACACGCAGACAGTACCCGCCAGAACAAACCAGAACCGCACGCCCAACGCATCGGCGACCGGCCCCGCGATCGCCATGCCCAGCGGAGACATTCCACCACAGACGCTCGCGATGAGCATAAAGACACGACCTTGCATCTCGGGAGCGACCTTGGCTTGCACCATCGCAAAGATCGGGCTGTTGCAGATCACATTCATAAAGCCAACGCCGAACATGCTGCCCAGCGCCAGCCCGAAAGCCGTCGAGGGCGAAAGGCCGATGAGCAAAGTCGCCGTGCCCATGCCCAACAAGCCCACAAGCGAAGTCACCATCTTGCGGCGAAAGCCACCCCACACGCCCAGCGTGATCCCGCCGATCACCATGCCGACGCTCCACGCGGATTCCATCCAGGCCAGCTCAAACGCCCGACCGTTGAAATGCTGGGTGACCAAAATCGGCGTGAGCGAGAAGGCGGGATTGAACAAAAAGTTGAGCACCGCGGCCATCGCGCCCAACAGCAGCATCCCCGGCCAGCTCGCCACGTAACGCCAGCCTTCGCGCACGTCGCCCCACAGCGCAGCCAAACCGCTGTCCGATCGAGCTGCTCCCTTCCGCTGAGGCTGTGGGATGTCAACAAACAATAACGGCGTGATGGCAAGCAGCGCTGTCGTCACGTCAATGCTCATGATGCCGTGCATGGGGATCGCGCTGAGCAAGAGCGCCCCCAGCGGCGGCGCGATGATGTTCACTGCACCGCGCAACGTCTGATTGAGTCCGGCTACGCGCGAGAGGTGCTCTTCGGGCACCATCAGCGAAGTCGAGGCTTGCATTGCGGCCCAGTGAAAGCTGCCGCCGACCGCGCGCAAAAACATGATGACATACACATGCCAGACTTGCATCGCGCCTAGCGCGTAAATGACAGCCAGCCCCAGCGTCGCCAACGCAACAAAGCCATCGGCGACGATCATGATCATGCGGCGGTTCCCGCGATCCACCAGCGCGCCAGTGAACGGCCCCAGCAGCACTTCGGGCAAGATCGCCACGAGTGTCGCGGCCGCCAACACCGTCGCTGAGCCAGTGGTCGAGGTGAGCCACCAGACCAACGCAAACTGCACCAGGCTGCTGCCCATCAACGAAAACGTCTGACCGGTCCAGATGGCAAAGAATGGAATTTTCCAGTTCGATGGTCGTTCAATCTGTTCCATGTCGTTCCCTCACTGCGCACCACACATCACGCAAACCAGGTACGCAACACGAAATACGCCTCACGCTCCCTATTTCAGATTCAACTTCATGTGCGCCAGAGTCCACACATGACGGAAACCGAAATGTTCCAGCACTTGGGCCGCATGGACATCTGTCGCCGGATGCGCGATAAACAGGGGCCGCCCAGCGACCTCGCGCGCGCCGAGCGCGGCGTTGAGCAAAGCTGCATGACAGGTGTGACCTTGGGCCACCCACATCCGCAGTCGTCCTTCCTCACGTGGATGGCGCGATGTCTCCGCTTGGATGGCGCCCACCACCCAGTCTTTGGATTCGACCACCCACCACGACTCGCGCCGACCTGCCAGCCACAGCTCAAGACGCCGGTCCCATCCAAAGGAAAACTCGCTTTCGCGCAGAGGCTCGGCCCAACGCAATCCTTCTGGCGTGGCCGCCTGAGCCAACGCCAAGACCGCCCTCTCATCTGTCCCCCGCGCGCGGCGCGTGTGAAATTGCGCGTCCGGGGAGACACTCCCCTGGTCGGGCATAGTCGTGCTTGCCTCGCGCCTCCACTGAACCACCGCGCCGGTCTGTTGAAATCCCAGACTCTGGTACAGGTGGCGTGCGGGCACATTGTCCACGCGCACTTCAAGCGCCACCCACTCGCCGCCCTCGTCGCACGCTTTTTCGAGGCAAACCTCCATCAGACGGCGGGCGATGCCGCGCCCACGATATTCGGGCAGCACGGCTACATTGCCGACGAGATAACCTCGCCCAAACGTCGGCGCACGGCGGATCGTCGCATTGCCCACCACGCGCCCTTGCTCGACCCACACAAAGCCGGGCCAAAAGCCCTCACCCACCGGCAGGAACAACTCGACCCACCAGGCCAGCGGCCCCAGTCGTCCGATAGTGCGCATCTCACGAACCGCGCGCGCACCAGCCGGGTCCATCTCGCTGCGAAATGATTCGGTGAGCACCTCGGCGACCCCAGCCAGATCGCGCGCCAGATCCATCGGACGCACGCCGGTAAAGGAGGCCGAACGGCGCAACGTCGCTGCCACCATCAGGCTTCACCTTCCAACGCCGCCAACAGCTTTTGCGCGTCTTCCGCCGTGATCTTTTTCTCGGCGACCATCTTGAGGATCGCCATGCGCTCCGCATCGCTGACCGGCTCAGCCGGCGATTGGGACGGCTTGGGCGCTGAGGACGGCTCCCACGACATTTGAAACCCGAACGTCCGAGGTCCGTGCTTGCGACCCATACGCTCGGCATGCACGTGTGCGCGCTCGGCGCGGGCGCGGGCGCGTTCGGCAGCGCGTTCGGCCTGGCGGCGGGCGCGCTCCGCGGCCTCTTGGGCGCGGCGAGAGAGGTGCTCGCTATCCACGAACGGGATATGCGCCAGCCGTTCTTCGAGTTTACGCTGCATGTCCGCCATCTGCGCTTCAAACTGCTGCGCCCAGGATTCCATCGCCGATTCAAATTCCATTTCGACCGCCGGCCCCCAACTCTCGCCACGCTCCGAAATAGCCAGGTCGCCTTGGGCTCTCAGAATCAGCTCGGCCTTGCCTTCGCCCAGCATGCCCACCATGCGGCGTGACGAGCGTTCGGTGAACTCGAGCGGCAGACGGCAGTGAACACAACACCCCTCGAGCGTCAAGCGCGCGCCGCCGCTGCCGACTTCGACTTTGGCCGAGATGTCGCCGCGCGCCTCGAACCGGTACGAGGCGCCTTCAGCCAACAATGTGCTCAGCGAAACATCTCCGTTCACACTCTTGACCGTCGCGCCGCCTTCGAGATCGCGCGCGGCCAAGTCGCCCTGCACTGACTCGAGCACGGCCATGCCCGAGGCCTGCCGCAGCCTGACATCGCCGCCCACCGACTGGATGCGCAGCTCGCCCTTGACGTGGCGCACTTGCAGGTCGCCGCTCACCTGGTGCAACGTCGTCGGCCCGACATCGCGCAACTCGGCATCGCCGCTGACCAGCTCGATCGCCAGCGGCCCGCTGATCCCCTGCGCTTGCAGATCGCCGCTGACCTGCTTGATCGTGACGCTCGCTCCCGAGGGGCAGTGAATGTCACAATCGTCGTCCGCCACGATCGTGAACGACTCGCCCTGCCGCTCGACATGGATTTTGTCTTCGTCGCCCATCACCACGACCTGACGCTCACTGTCGCCGACAATCATCAGATCAGCGTTGCAGCGCGCAACGGTGAGATGAGGCGCATCAGAAGTTAAAGTCTGTGCCATGCCACACCCCTTTCAATGGCGGATTGTGGATCGCGGATTTCGGCGCCTGACCCAAACGCCATGCCGACCGAGATCCAAAACCCGCAAGCTATTCGACGTACACTTGTACGCGCCGGCGATCTTCCAGGTCTTCGACCTCGACGATCTTGCCGACGGTCTCATCGTTGAGCGCACGCATAATCTCGTTCCAGTCGAGTCCGTCGAGTTCCGGTGCCAAGTGCGAGCCGAGGCGCAGGCCCACCTGCACCCAACTCATCGGCAAATTGACCGTGACTTGAGGCTGGTTAGTGTCGAGGTTGAACACACGCACACGGAACCAGCGCGGCTGGCCCGTTGGCCCGGTCAACTTGAGGGTTGGTTTGGCTGGCGCCAGCTTGACCGCCGCCTCTGCTGCCGAAAGCTGGCCCGATTCGACCATCTTGAGGATTTCAATTCGATTCACGTCGCCGTTCATTTTAATCTCTCCCTTCTGGCGAGCGGCTCCTGCTGCCGCTCCTCCGAATGACAGGTTATTCGCCGCGCAGCCGCTTGATCGCTTCTTCTGAGGTGATCTCGCCCCGTGCGAGCTGTTCCAAGATCGCCTTGCGTTCCTCATCGGGGATCGGTCCCGACGGTTCTTCCTCCTGGCCCACCTCATAGCCCAACGCGCGGATGACATCGGTCAATCGGCTGCGGACCGTGGGATATGAGATGCCCAGCTCTTCGCCCACGCGGTTGATCTTGCCCTCGCACCGAACGAACGTCTCGATAAAAGCCAATTGCTCGTTCGAAAGCCGAAAGAGCCGACCTGGCGCGAAATGGCCTTCGAGGGTTGTATCGCAATTGGGGCAGTAGAGCCGCGTGACCTCGAGGATCTCTTTGCAGATGGGACATTGGCTGATAAGAGGATTCATAGTCTGTAGCCTTTGCTCAAGATTGTCTAGACGCTCATAAAAATCGTTTAGTATATTATCACGATAATTGATATTTGTCAATACTTTCATGTATCATTTTTGAAACATAAATAAATAAACTTTATACACATATCAATTCTGCGTGTTCGCCTTGCAACGGCGCAAAACTTGGGATTTTGCCCAAAAAGAGGGCAACTGTTCAGCCTTCTGCAGGTTGGGCTGATTGTGCTGCTCTGGCACAATGGGGTTGAGGCCACTCATCGTGGATGCCTTGCGGCGACAACCTGTGGGAGGTGCCGCGCTATGATCTTGCTACAGAATTGCAATCAAGTTGTATACAAAAAACGTTGAACCGTCATTGACCACATGATATACTCTCAACCAAGTAGATCGCTCACATGCCCAGATACAGTATTGAGGATCAGGGGGAGACGACCATGCCACAACGAAACCTTTTAGGTACTGCTATTGTTTTGAGTCTGATCGCGCTTGGGCTCACGGCCTGGCCGGCAGGTCCAGCGCTGGCCGGCTTCACGCCTACGCCTCCCCCTCCCAGCCCTACGCCGATCGCACCGACCAACACACCCGTTGCGCCAACCAACACGCCAATCGTTCCCACCAACACGCCTCAACCGTCACCGGAAAGACCCCCCAGGGACACGCCTGTTCCAAGTGCAACGGCAGGTTTGACCGCAACACCTGGCGTGTTGCCGATTACGGGTGAGCAAGCCCGCGACCGAGAAAGGATCGAGATCATTCAACTCGCCATAGCAAGCGCCCTGATCCTCGGGGCTGTGGGCGCGATCATTCGCCGAACGATCCAGACCTGAGAGGGGCGATTTTGCGCCAACGCCAAAGGCTGTATCTCAATATCCTGATCACGGCAGGGGGGCTGACCCTGGTCATTGCGCTCTTGATGGCGCTCCAGCAAGGGGGGACTCTCTCTGCTCCGACCCAGTCCCTTGCTCAGACGGTCTCCACAACCGATGTTGTTGCCATCGTGGATGGCGACCCGATCTCGCGCGCCGAATGGCAAAAGGCCGTGGCGTTAGATCGGGCGATGAGCCAACTGGCCGGGCAGCCCGTGCCCGGCGTCGAGGCCACCCTCGATCGGTTGATCAACGGACGGCTGGTTCTGCATCAGACCAAAATCGCGGCTCAAGACTCGGACGCCAACACGCGGCTGGCGCAGCTTCAGCAGAGTTGGAACGCAGACGATGCGACGGTGGATCGAGCCTTGGCCTCGGCCGGGCTGACGCGCCAGGATTTGCTCGCCGAGATCAAGCGATTGCTTGTGGTCGAGGCATATCTGCGGCAGCAGCCCGACCCCACCGCCTGGCTGACGGCACAGCGTTCACGCGCCCAGATCGGCCTCTACGCTGACCTGAGCGTGCCCGCGACAGTGGCGAGTGGGCCGACCCCGACACCCAGCCCGGCCCAACCCACCAGCGTTCGCCAGATCGCCAGCGGGTCCGCGCCCGGGCAACCGGCCTTTGACTTTGCCCTCGACGATGTGAACGGCCGGCCGGTCAGGCTCAGCGACCTGCGTGGGCACCCGGTGATCATCAACTTTTGGGCGAGCTGGTGCCCACCTTGTCGCCAGGAAATGCCCGCCTTACAGGCTGCGTATCAACGCTACCGTGAGCAGGGGGTGATCGTGTTGGGCGTTGATCTGCGGGAAAGCGCCGGGCAGGTCTCCCAGTTCGCGTCGCAGTTTGGCGTGACGTATCCGCTGCTCCTTGATCATGACGGCACTGTTTCGGAGCGCTATCAGGTGCGCGGCATCCCGACGACGCTATTCCTGGACGCAGAAGGGCTGATCCGTGCGCGGCACGTCGGGCCGCTGACGGAGGACAAAATTGCAGAATATGTGACGCCGTTCCTGACAGCGTCTTGGCCCACAGACCCGAAGGGTTTAGAAAACCCTTCGGGTCTCGGAGCGGCGCCCGATTTCAGTCTGCCGCGAGAAAACGGCGAACTGGTTCGCTTGAGCGACTATCGTGACAAGTCCAGTGTGGTGCTTGTCTTTTACCGGGGGCAAACCTGAGGCCCATGTCGGCAGCAGCTCGTCGAGCTGCAATCCGCGTACCCGCAATTCCGCGCGCGCAAGGCCGAGATCGTGGCGGTGGCTGTCCAGGATGTGGCGCGCGCCAAGCTGATGGATCAACTCATCCAGGCCGATTATCCCATCCTGGCCGACACGAAGCAAGTGGCCGACGCTTATGGTGTGTTCAATTTGTTCGGGGATGGCATTGCCGCCCCAGCCGTGTTTGTCATCAACCCGGCCGGACAGATCACCTGGTCATACATTGGCAAGCACGCAGACGATAGACCATCGCCATCCGAAATCTTGACTCATCTCTCACAGTGATTCTCATTCCGCCTCTGCAAACCCAGGCTATGGGACAGGGGAAGGAGGTGACGCTATGACGTTCAACGCATTGATCCGTTTGTTATGCATCACAGTGATCATTGCCCAGCTCTTGCCCATCCCGGTGATGGCGGCCTCGTCCTCCACGCCAGCCGATAGGTTCAGCGCCTCGGCCGAGGCGCGGGCGGCGGTGAATGTGGCTTTGCCGCATTGGTTCACCTTACCGGCAGCCAGCGCGCAGCCATCGTCCAACGCTGCCTCGCCGCTGCCGGGATGGTTTGCGTCTCCCAGCAAGTCGGCCCCGGCTCAACCGATCGCAACCGGCAACGCCCTGCCCGCCTGGTTCACCGGCTACAGCCAACCTGCTGAAACAGGGGTCGCCTCTCCGCCGCCGCGCCCCTTGCAGCTCTCCATTCCCGAATCCTCGCTCACGGTCAACGTATATGGTCCGCCGGTCGCCAGCCTGGGCAGCCCGATCGGCGCGGGGGAACTGTACACCGCCGTTGTCCGCAACAGCAGCACTGTGACGGCGTATTCCGTTTATCTGACTGCGACCCATCAAACGTATTTCATTCACGATGGCGGCGATCAGATCATCACCGGCACCGGCTCGACCACAGCCACGATCCCGTTCACGCTTTTGATCAACCCGACGGAGATCACCTGGACGCCGCAGAACACCGTAGACCTGGCGCCGGGCCAGGTCCTCACGTTGAATTTCAAGCTGCGGGCTGCCTGCGATGCCCAATCCGGTCAACAGATGCGGGTAGGCGTGCGCTATAACGCGGATCCCGCGCAGCCGCCCGTCGAGCTTAACACGGCCGGCCTCAACATCACCACCGGGCGCGGCAACCTCGTCATCAAGAAAGAGCCAGCCCTTCAAAATCTGGGCACGACCGACTTTGGCAAGCCGATCACATGGACCGTGACTGTGCAAAACACCGGTCTGGGCATTTTATATGGCGCGGTCGTCACCGATACCGGCGGGATCAACCTGGCGCAGCCCTCCGGTGACCTGAATCCCACGGCGACGATCCCGATGTTGAACATCAATCAGATCGTGAGCTATACCGTCGTGGGGCGAGTAGAGGCATGCAATTTCACCAACGTCGCGCAGGCCGCGTGGACGTGCGGCAACCTGGCCGGCGACGCGACAGCGAGCAATCCGGTCTCTTCGACGACCAGCGTCTTGTTCACGCCCCAGATCCCCCGGATCAACATTCAGGTCTCGTCGCCCATCACATTTCCGTATTGCGCCCCCGTCACCCGCACCGTCACGCTTTCGATAGAAAATTCGGGCGGCCCGGCCGGCAACTTGCGCCTCGACTCGGACCTGGAGAGCAATGCTTTCCTCGATGTGATCACCTCTTTGATCAGCTCCGACTGGCAATACATCCCTGCCACCGGCGTGTTTTCCTACACCGGCGGCAGCCCGACCGGAACGATCCCGGCGCTCAACGTCGGCTCGCCGGTGACGCTGACATTCCAGGTCCGACCACGGGATTGGGTGTGCGCGGCCGGCAGCGGCAGCGTCGCTTTTGAAGCTCTTTACAACGACGTGTGCAGCGGCGACCTGTTCCGCGCCAACCCGGTCAGCCTGAATTACGAGTACGCTCAGGGCCAGGCGCCGAGCATCGGCATCGTCAAGAGCGGTCCGGGGCTTGTCCACAGCGGCGAGACGCTCTTTTATCAGGTGACGATCACCGGGGAGAATGGAATCAACATTGCCGGGCTGGCTTTCATCACCGATGTCATTCCCGCACAATTCCAACTCACCGGGCTGATCTCGGCCAGTGCCGGGACATTCACCTCGACCGGCCAGACCCTCGCGTGGAATTTCGATCCGCCGAATCTGTATGGCCCCTTCAGCGCCACGTTGACCTATCAGGTGCAGAGCATCCTCACCAAGACGCAATGCGGCGCCAGCCAGATCGTCAACAACAACGCACAGGTGACAGCCTTGCCCACCTGTCCGGGCTGTCCGATCCTGGCCGACTCGGATGCAGTGGACACGGCCATCGTCAACAACGAAGGCATCTATGCCTCCCGTTCCTATGCGGGGTCCACCGAAGCCTGTGGACTGGGCGGGTTGACCTTGTATAACCAATACGTCATCACCGGCTCCACCATCGTCACCTGGACCGGCGCGATGTTCATGGATGCGCTGGGCGCGGACATGGGCGGCGGCGCGCTGCCGCCAGGCGCGCCCCCGCTGAATTATGTGTCGGGCACGCTACAGGTCACAGTCAACGGGACCGACTATACCGCTTCCCTGACCCCGACGGTCAACGTGACCGGTCAACTGGTCATTGACCTGACGCCGCTGCAAGCCGCCGGCGCGCCGACGCAAAACGTCACGCTGCTGATCACGTACACGGTCACGATCACGGAAGGCTCGCTGAGCAGCCTGGTGACCCAAAGCTTTTACGATTGGACGCGGCTATACCTGCCCGGCGTGAGCGATGACGGATGCGCCGACAACAACACGTTCAACCAGGCTTTGGAATTGACAATCGGCCGGGGCGATCTGCTCGTGGCGGTCGAACCCCAAATCCTGAATCGGTGCAGCGCCAACCCGGTGACCATCCGCGTGAGCGATAATGCGCCGGGCCGGATCACCGATCATATCGTCGTGACCTTTACTTCGTCCGTCGCCGAGATCATGTCGGCTCGCCATTTCAACTTTTCCGGCTCGCTGGCCCCGGTCGGCCCGATCAACATCGTCACCGACACGACCATAGGCGGCGGGCGCGGCGTCATCACGTTCACGCTGCCTCTCACTGCCGACCTCGACGGCGACGGGACGATCCAGTTCGAGATGGACGTCAACTGCACCGAGTCGGCGGTATGGGACGTGGGCATCTCGTTCCAGAGCCTGTGCGCGGTGCCTTATATGCACACAGCCGCGCGCGATCACCTCTATCGCGCGCCTGACCTGACGCTGTTTGCCACGCCGATTCAGTACACCGTCCGCACGCGGGATGTGATCTGGAAATGGTTCATCGCCAACAATGGCAACCTGACCGCCACCAACGTGGTGGTCACCAATGCCATCCACGGGCTGGCCGTGCTGACCTTTTCGGCCAACAGCGGCGCGGGCAGCCTCTCGCTCACCGCCAGCCCGCCCATCACCGCGCCTGATCCGGCTGTCTTTGTCATCACACAGCTCGCGCCCGGCGAACAGCGCGAAGTCACGGTGACCGCACAGGTCGTCCAATGCAACCCGTTGTACGTGGACATTATCGCCCGACTGGACTGCTTTGGCACAACCTGCACGCAGCTTCAGAGGCGCGTGGACTTTAACACACCCGACCCGTATCTGGTGACCAACAACGGCCAGACCGCCGACTTGCCCATGTGCGACGTAGGCACGATCGTGTTCAGGACCAAGAACGCCTCGTCGGATATCTCACTCTATCAATTGGACATCACCGAAACGCTGCGCAACCTGACGCCGGATTACACGCAGCCGTTCACGTTGAGCATCGTGGATCGGAACGGCTCGGTGATCACGACGACGACCACTTTCACGCCGGTCTCTGTCCTCGCCGGGAGCGATTTGCTGCTGATCTGGAGAGCCATCTCGGCGCCGATGGGTATCTTGGACGTGCTCGACCCACTCTCGGTGGTCGTCATCACCGTGCCGGTGCGCATCGGGTGTGCGCTGGGCACGCCCCAGTCGTTTGCTTCGGCTTCAGCGCTGGGGCCGTGCGGCAAACAGCTCGGCTATACCGAAAACGCGGTCACACTTCAGACTCAACAGCCCGACATGACGATTGTCAAAGAAGGCCGCGGGCCTACTGGAGATTGGGGCAAAACCGTCTATGCCAATCCCGGCGATACCCTAGTCTGGCGGATTCGGGTGGAAAATCGTCCCACCGCTCACGCCTACGTTGCCCATAACGTGACCCTGTCCGATACCTGGCCTTCCAACTTTCAGTTCATCACGGCCACGCTCGACTACAATCCCACCATCATCGCCGCTTCGAACACAATCACCTGGGCCATCGGAGATGTCGCCGTCGGCGGCACACTGTACTTGTACATCACCGGCACGTTGACGGGCGACTCGTGCCAGGCGACGACGATCAACCGCGCGCTCCTCAACTTTGGCTGCGATGACGGCTGCCTCAGCAGCCTGGCGCCGATGGACACAGCCAACCTGGACAGCCAGCCGAACCTCCAGGTGATTCTCTCGCCGGGGACCTTGCCGGTTTGCCAGGGAGATATTCCACTCACGATCCGGAATCTGGGCGCGGCGGCGTACACCAATACCCTCACCGTCACGTTGCCGCCGGGCTATGTGTACAGCGAAACCGTCGGCGCGAGTCTGCCGCCGGATTCCAGCGGCGGGGTCGGCACCTCCTCGCCGTGGTTTGCGTGGAATGTGATCCCCGGCCGGGTGAATCCCAATCCATATTACGAATTCACCATGACGCTGCGAGTGCGCAACAGCGGGACCAGCGGCGCGTGTCCCGTCGAAAATGGCCGCCCGGTGACCGCCACACTCGAATACCACTATAACCCGACGTGCACGCCGAACCCTGGGCCGCTCAGCACGACGACCAGCGCGAATCTGACCGTCGTCGCGCCGACCTTGCAGATCGCCAAGACGCCGCACGCCCAGACTGGCGACGTCGGGCAGTCCATCACGTGGACGATCCGGTTGACCAACACCGGCAGCGGCCTCGCCGAGAATGTGATCGTCACCGACGTGCTGGGCAGCAACTATACCAGCCCGAGCGCGACCAACGGCAGCGACGGATCGCCTCCCACGATCGTCGGCAGCGTCATCACCTGGACGCCAACCAATATCCCGGTCGGCGGAAGCTGGATCGTGACCGTGAGCGCGATCCTGGCTTCCATCGGCGACAATCGCAACGTGGTCACGGCCACCGCCGGCTGCGCCACCGGCTGCCAGACCGCTTCTGTGACCGACACCGCGCTGACGACTTTGTTGCAGGGTTTCGCCAAGAACCCGGAGATCCAGACCGGCACCATCGGCAGCCTGGCCGTCTTTACCTTTACCGCCTCGCTGCCCGACTGGGACGCCCTGTACGAGCGCGTCACCCTGACCGACACTTTGCCCACAGGACTGGGCTATGTCGCGTCCATTCTCAGTGCTACGTATGACGCCGACGCCAGTCAGGGTGGCCCCTTTACCTTTATCTCGACGACGCCCACGCTTTCGCCCACCGCGTTGGCCAGCGGCAACGTCGTCTGGCGACTGGGCGATCTTTCCGGCACGGTGCAGGTGGACGGCGTCATCACCGCGGTCATCCAAGATGTTCCATCCAACTATGACGGCATTCGCCTGACCAACCGCATGACCCTGACCTATAGCGACGACGGCCAGCCCTACGTCTACACCGACACGGCCAATGTGGACGTGCTGGAGCCGCTGCTGCACCTGGGCAAGTCCTACGTGACGCCGTATGGATGCAACGCCACGTTATTGCAAGATGACTTTAACGACGGGGACGCAACGGGTTGGGTGGCCGGCAGCGGCACCTGGAGTGTAGTCCAAGGTGAATACCGCACTTCTAGCGGAGGGGCAACCCGGCTCAACGGCAATACCGGGTGGACCGACTACAGTTTCAGCGCGATGCTGCGCGGCGATGCAACCGGTACTGCCCGATCACGGCCGGGGCTGTACCTGCGCTATACCGATGCCAACAACTACGTGCTGCTCTACTGGTCCAGCGATGCCAACCTGCGCCTGCGGCAGCGCGTCGCCGCCGTCAACACAGACACCAATCTGGCCTATGCTTTCACGACCAATACCTGGTATCACGTTGAGGTGCAGGCGGTGGGCAACGTGGTTCGCGTCTGGATCAACGGAGTGCTACGGTTCAACACCCCCATCAACGCGGCCCTGGCTGCAGGGCGGATAGGGCTATACAATATTACTGCTGCCGGCACCGGCACGGCCGTCGCCCGCTTTGACGACATCCTCGTCACCCGCCTGGGGAATCAATCCTGCTATGTCGGCGCCAACGACCTGGTCACCTACACCCTCACCATCTCCAACCAGGCCCGCCTCCCCGCCTACGATCTGGTCATCACCGATGTGATTCCGAACGGCACGAGCCTGGTCACTTATACGATGCAGAGCAATGACCTGGCTTCTGCTGTCACGGCAGAGCCTTTCCCGATCCCCGGCGCAACCGGCGCTTTGGTCTGGGGCATCAACCAACTGACGCCGACCGTCCCTTACACCTGGGGCCGACACACTGCCATCACCCTGAATGTGGTGCTTGCGGTCGCCGACGGCATCCCTGCCAGCACCGTCCTTGCCAACCAGGCCTTTCTGACCTATGACGCCTGGCCCGGCGCGACGCAACCCACCACCATCACCCGTCCCTACAGCGGCGGCTCTCATTCGACCGCCATCCAAACCGTCAATGCCAATATCACCAAGACGGTGACCCCACCTACCGCCACGCTGGGCCACGTGATCACGTATGTCATCGTCGTCCCGGCGACGCCCATCACCGCCACACTCTACAGCGTCACCGTCACAGACCAGATTGACCCACGCCTGCAACTCCACACCGTGACCGATGGCCCCGACGGCAGCGTGGTCACGGCGGGCAATGCGTTTACCGTGACCTATCCTTCCATCCCGCACGGCGAGCAGCGCTTTATCACCATCACCAGTGTCCTCTCCGACCCGCTGGGGGCCATGGCGGGCAACACCATCACCAACCTGGCGACTCTATCGCACTCGACCGGCATCACGACGAGCAACCAACCTGTCTTTACCGTCACCGAGCCGGCGCTCGTGCTGGTCAAGGCCAGCGAGCCGCCCACCAGCAACACGGTGAGCGCAGGCCAGCGGGTGACCTACACGGTCCGCATCACCAACAGTTCCGCCATCACGGCCAGCCCGGCTTATGATGTCATGTTCACCGATACGCTGCCGGTGGGAATGCGAAACGCCACGCCTGCGCTCGTCGCCCTCACTCTGAACGGCGCGCCGATCCCAGGCAGTGATTACGCGACCGGCTATGACTCGACAGGCGGCGTGTTCACCATCACCTTCAGCCCGGCGTTCAGCCTCCCGGTGAGCGGACAGTTGGTGATCCAATACGTGGCCGTCGTGGATAGCGACGTGCAGGCCGCCCTGGACCTCACCAACCAGGCCGAGGCCACGTACTCCAGCCTGCCCGGCCCGGTGCCCGGCGACCGGGACTATGGCCCGATCACCGGCACGACGACCGTCCACACACCGCGGGTGACCGGCCTGAGCAAGAGCGCGGCGCCGCCGACCGTCACCATTGGCTCGCAGGTGGTCATGAGCATTGTGCTGCCCACTCCACCGATTGGGGCCAATCTGTACAACGTCGTCCTGACCGACGTGGTGGACAGCCGCTTGCAGATCGAAGCGGTGAGCGCCAACGCGGCTGCCAACGGGCAGGTCGTGACGGCCTTTTTTACGCTCATCCCTACCTACACTCAAGAGATCGTCGTCATCACAGCCACCGTGCGCGATCTGATCACCGTGACCAACGGCACGCTGATCACCAACCTGGCCCAACTCAATTACACCCATAACCCGACCGGGCCGATCCCCTCGAACGTGGTCACGGTGACGGTGGCCGAGCCGAACGTCACGCTGGACAAGTCGGTGCAGACGCCGCGCGATCCCGTCGGCGCGGGCGACATTGTCACCTACACGCTGGCCCTCGCCAACACCGGCACCTGGCCTGCTTTTGATGTGATGATCACCGATGCACTGCCGACGGGCGTCACGTTCATTGCGACGCAAGGGTTCACGCTCACGAACCCGACGACGGCCACGCTGAGCGGCGACTATCCGGTTTGGACGGTCTCGCAACTGAACGTGGGTGGCTATGTCTTGATCACTTTCACGGCGCAAGTGGCATGGGACATTGGAGCAGGCACTCTGCTCACCAACACAGCCTGGGGCGTTTACGACACACAGCCCGGAGACATCCCCGGTGAGCGCGAGTATCCTATCCCGACCGATACGGTGCCCATCGTCACCGGCCAGCCCATACTCGACCTGGAAAAGACAGCCGCGCCCTCGCCCGTGCAGGCGGGCGGCCTGTTGACCTATACGCTGACGGTGATCAACACCGGCATCGTCTCGGCCACAGGCGTCATCGTCACCGACGTCGTCCCGGCCAACACCACTTTTCAATCCTGCGGACCAATGCCATGCGGTGAAGCGAGCGGCCTGGTCTCTTGGACGTTGGGCGTGCTGGACCTCGGCGTCCCGCGCGTCCTGACGATGCTGGTGCAGGTAAACTCGCCGCTCCCGAACGGCACCGTCCTCACCAACACCGCCTGGGTCACCAGCACACAAGGCATCACCGACACCGATGACATCACCACGCCGGTCGCCAGCAGCCACAGCCTTGCCATCGTCAAGACTGCTTCGCCTTCGCCTGTGCAGGCGGGCGACCTGCTGACCTACACGCTGGCCTGGAGCCTGAGCGGCAACGAACCCGCGCTGAACGTGACAATCAGCGATACCGTCCCGCAGAGCACCACCTTCCAGGCTTGCGACGGCGCGCCGTGCAGCCAGGCCGGCGGCCTCGTCACCTGGAGCCTGGGCGACCAGTCCCCGCCCGCCTCCGGCGTCGTCACGATGGTGGTGCAGGTGAACTCGCCGCTGGTGAGCGGCACGCTCATCTACAACGCCGTCCTCATCAGCGATACCCAGGACATCACCGACACCGATGACATCACCACGCCGGTCGCCAGCAGCCACAGCCTTGCCATCGTCAAGACTGCTTCGCCTTCGCCTGTGCAGGCGGGTGAGCTGTTGACCTACACGCTGGCCTGGAGCGTTTCTGGCAACGAACCCGCGCTGAACGTGACGATCAGCGATACCGTCCCGCAGAGCACCACCTTCCAGGCCTGCGACGGTGCGCCCTGCGGCCTGAACGGCAATACAGTCCTCTGGACGCTCGGCGTGCTCAACCCGCCGGCTGCTGGCCTCGTCACACTGACCGTGCGGGTGGACAGCCCGCTGATCACCGGCGCGCTCATCTACAACGCCGTCCTCATCAGCGATATCCAGGGCATCACCGACACCGATGACATCACCACGCCAGTAGGAAGCGCGCACGCTTTGCACGTGACCAAGAGCGCGTCGCCCGATCCGGTGGCCGCAGGGGGTCTGCTGACCTACACCATCGCCTGGCAGATCACGGGCAACGAACCGGCGCAGGACGTGACCCTCAGCGACACCGTGCCGGTCAGCACGACCTACCAATCCTGCGGGCCACTGCCGTGCAGCGAAAGCGGCGGACTCGTCACCTGGTCACTGGGCACGCTCTATCCGATCACGTCCGGCGTTGCAACGCTGGTCGTGCGGGTGAATGCCAACCTGCCCGTCGGTTCCGTATTGACCAACGTCGTCTCGATCACCGATACCAGTGGATTGACCGACACCGATGACATCACCACGCCGGTCACGTCCGTCGCCGATCTGGCGATCACCAAATCCGATGATCCCGACCCGGTCATCCCGGGCACGCTCCTCACCTACACGCTGATCGTGACCAATTTGGGCCCCAGCGCTGCCGTCAACGTGGTTGTGACGGACATGCTGCCCGCGCAGGTGACTTTTGTCTCCGCGATGCCGGTGCCTTCAAGCACTGCGCCGCTTGTCTGGTTGCTGGGCACACTGGCCCCAGCCGAGGTGCGCCTGATCACCGTCACGGTCCAGGTCAGGCCCGAGGTCACGCAGACCTTTACCAACACGGTGGTGGTGGATAGTGAGACGCCCGATGACAATCCTACGAACAACACGGACGATGAGCCGACCACGCCGCTGGTGCCGGGTCTAGAGCTGGTCAAGAGCGTCACGCCGGGGCAGGCCGTGCGCCACATGCCCTTCACTTATACGATCCGTATCACCAACACCGGTCAGATCACCTTCAATCCGTTGATGCTCAGCGATAACCTGCCGCCTGGCTTTTACTACGTCCCAGGCTCCGGCAGCCCGCGCGATCCCGATACCATTGCCGAGCCGCTGCTGGTGTGGAACGATCTGGGGCCGCTCGTGCCCAGCGCGGCGATCACGGTCTCGTTCGCCGTCACCGCCGAGACGGGCATCACCGGCACCTACATCAACATGGCGACGGTCACTGGCACCACGCCGGGCGGCGTGCTCACCGATACCGATGACGTGCCAATTGTGCTGCAAGACCCGGTCGTGGCGATAGACAAGCAACTGGTGGCTGCCGACCTGGACGACGTTGCGCCCAACTTTGTGACGTTCACCATTGTCATCACCAACGTTGGCATCAGCACCATTGATGTGCTGCCGCTGTTGGACCAGTACGATCCCTACTACCTGAGTTTCGTCACCGCCACGCCGTACCCCGAAGAGGACGCCGACGATGGCCTGCTCACCTGGCGCGATCTGACCGGGCCAGCTCCATATGGCTTTGATCACAACATGGTCCCCGGCGAGTCGTTCCGCATCACCACCGTCTTTAGCGTGGTGCACGACATCACCACCACGATCAACACGGCCATCATCACCGGCGCGATAGATGTGTACGACAATCCCACCAACCGACCGACCGACACAGTGCCGATCATCAACATCCCTACTGCGGTCGAGCTGCTCTATTTCCGCGTGGACGGCGTGAGCGGTCGCCAGGTGCGCCTGGCGTGGGCAACGGCAGTCGAGATTGACAACTTTGGCTTCAACCTGTACCGCGCCGATACCAACGATCGGGCGCGCGCCCAGTTCATCCACTTTGAACCGGCAGCAGCCCAGGCCCATCGGCTTGGCGCGACCTACGTCTATACCGACACGGTGCCGGCCGATGGCGTGTGGTGGTACTGGCTGGCCGATGTGGACACGCGGGGCAACGAGGCGCACTCGATCCAGGAGCCAGTCCGCGTCGAGGTGAACGTGGCTTGGCCGCACCGCATCTACCTGCCGATAGTGATCAAATGATCCTTCACCCTCCCGCAGGTTTGTTGCAGTTTTACAAATTGATCCGGTAATGGCCTAGACCGGAGTGCAGCCTTCAGGCTGCGTTTGCTAGCAAGCTGGGGTATTTCCCACATAGTGTGGTAGACCCCACAACCTGTCATTGCGAGCCGCCGAACCCCCTGGCGGGGGCAGGTGCAGCGAAGCAATCTCATTTTCCCTATCCGGAGATTGCTTCGGAAGCCCGCCACGCTTCGCTCGCGGCTTCGGCTGCGCGCCCTCGCAATGACAGCGCGACCCACGTCAAGTGGAAAATACTCTGACCTCCTGCTTTCCTTTGTGAGATTGAGAGGCGGTAAATGACGAGTTCGATTAAACTGCTGGATGTGGTAGCGCTCACTGTTGACCTGCCTGAGTATAATCTATGGCGCGGGCAAGTTGGCACAGTCGTTGAAATCCTTGCGGATGGCACTACTTTTGAGGTGGAATTCAGCGACCGCCATGGACGCACTTGTGAATCGCTGGGTTTGCGTCCGGATCAGATCATGCTCTTGCGTTACGAGCCGCTGACCGTGCCCTCCATCCCTGCCATGACGCCACTGTAGGGAGAGGTTGAAACAGCGGGTTACGGCCAAGAGCCTATCCGAAAACTAGCGGGTCGGGCTACCATGCCCGACCTTCGGCGGCATGGAAGCCACCTGTGCTGGGTTTTCGGATAGATTCTAAAGGGGTAGCGGAGACCTCAACTCTATGGATCGCAACGAAACCCTCACCCGGCATTTTCCCAGAGTCTTTGATGGCGCGCCCGATGTGATCGTCCGCGCGCCGGGCCGCGTCAACCTGATCGGCGAGCACACCGATTACAACGATGGCTTTGTCCTGCCGATGGCGATTGATTTCGACATCCGCGTGGCCGCGCGCGCCCGACCGGACCGCCTGGTGCGTCTCTACTCGGTGGACCTTGACCGGCGCGACACGTTCAGCCTCGACGACGTTCGCCGCATCACCCCGGAGCGAGTCATCTGGGCCGACTATGTGCGCGGGGTTGCCGATGTGCTCCAGCGCGAAGGCTATGCCCTGCGTGGCATGGACGCGGCGATCACTGGCAACGTCCCCCGCGCTTCGGGGCTATCGTCTTCGGCGGCGATGGAACTGGCGGCGATCACGGCGTTTCGGCTGCTGGGTCAACTCGATCTCGATCCGGTAAAAGCCGCGCTGCTGGGCCAGCGAGCGGAAAATGAATTTGTCGGGATGCGTTGCGGCATCATGGACCAGTTCATCTCATCCTTGGGCAAGGCCGATCACGCGCTGCTGATTGACTGTCGCAGTCTGGATTACCGTCCTGTGCCCATCCCCGACGGCGTCCGCATCATCGTAACCGATAGCGGCGTGCGGCGCGGGTTGGTGGACAGCGCGTATAACGAGCGCCGCGCTCAATGCGAACAGGGCGCGCGGCTGTTGGGCGTCCGGGCGCTGCGCGATGTGAGTGTCGAAATATTTGCGGCGCACGAGAAGCGATTACCTCCGGTCGTCGCTCGACGCTGCAAGCACGTCGTGACCGAAAACGATCGCACGCTCAAGAACGTCGAAGCTTTAGAGCGCGGCGATCTCGAAGCTTTTGGTCGGGCGATGAACGAATCGCACGCCAGCCTGCGCGACTGGTTCGAGGTCAGTATCAAGGAACTCGACGCGCTGGTCGAGATTCAGCAGAGCGTGTCTGGCTGTCTGGGCGCACGGTTGACGGGCGCGGGCTTTGGCGGCTGCACCGTTGCGCTGGTCCGAGAAGAGGCTGTGCCTGCCGTGATCGAAGCGATTCAGGCCAGGTATCCAGCGCGCACCGGCAAGACCCCGCAAATCTATGTATGCCGCGCGGCCGAGGGCGCAGGGCAGGCGTGATGTGTTGGCCGGACAGGCCCCTCCGCTTCGTCGGCCTGCTGTTCAGAAACTCACCCGTGTCACCCCTTCACTGCGTTCAGGGCAAGTTCTGAGCGACCCATACCCCCAAAGGGGGCATGGTGGGCGCGAAGAGTCTCTGCCTGGCATGGTGGAGATTCCCTGTCTGCGGCGGGCAGGTTCGCCGCGCTTCGCGCAGCTCAGAATAACAGGGGATGGATAGCGAGTTTCTGTTGTTTGGCATATTGCCCCACGGCGATATGGGGTTCTCGCAATGACGGCTGAATCGTTACAAATAATCTACGGTCGGCACTCGGACGGTGCAAGGAGGAGGACATTATGCCGGTCATCGCACTTGTAGGCGCGCAATGGGGCGACGAGGGCAAAGGTCACATTGCGGATAAATTGGCTGCTCAGGCCTCCATCGTCGCCCGCTATAACGGCGGCGATAACGCCGGGCATACGATCACCATCGGAGACGTGTTCGTGCGGACGCACCTGGTGCCGGCGGGCGCGTTTCACCCTCG
This sequence comes from Thermoflexales bacterium, assembly GCA_034434835.1. Classification (GTDB taxonomy): domain Bacteria; phylum Chloroflexota; class Anaerolineae; order Fen-1058; family Fen-1058; genus JBGLNJ01. Next base: position 29,625 of record DAOTXX010000059.1, read on the forward strand.
GGCGGTGAACGCGCTGGGGAGCGGCATGGTGATCAACCTGCGAACGCTCGCGCGCGAGGTGGACGAGCTGAATCGTCTTGGCGCGGACCTGAACCCCGATCGCCTCAAGATTGATGTGGCGGCGCATCTTATTCTGCCCAGCCACGTCTCGCTCGATGGCGCGGGCGAAAGCCAGCGCGGGGCCGAGGCGATCGGCACAACCCGGCGCGGCATCGGCCCGGCCTATACCGATAAAGCGGCGCGGGTTGGGCTGCGCGCCGGGCTGATGGCAAGCCCCGGAGCATTTGTGGAAGCGGTGGGCAGCCACATCGAGCGCGCCAATGCGATGCTGACGCGCATTTACGATCAGCCGCCGCTCGATGTCAACGCCGTCGTCCAGGAGTATTCGGCGTTGGCGGCGCGCTTTGCGCCTCATCTGGCCGACGTGACGACGCTGGTCCATCACGCGCTCGAGCGCGGCGAGATGATCCTGGCCGAAGGCGCGCAGGGGACGCTGCTCGATCTCGATCACGGGACATATCCCTTCGTCACCAGCTCGGCCACGACCGCCGGGGGCGTGCTCACTTATCTGGCGGTGGGGCCTAAGCACGTCACGCGCGTCATCGGCGTCGCCAAAGCTTTTTGCACGCGCGTTGGCGCAGGACCTTTTCCCTCCGAGTTGCGCGATGAGATAGGCGCTCGATTGCGCGGCACGGGCAGCCAGCCATGGGACGAGTACGGCTCGACGACGGGGCGCCCGCGCCGCACGGGCTGGCTCGATCTGGTCGCGCTCAAACATGCCGCGCGCGTCAATGGTCTGACCGAGATCGTCCTCACCAAGCTCGATATCCTGACCGGCATTGAACCTCTGCGCGTCTGCACGAGCTATCTGCATCGCGGCCGGCGGCTCGACGATTTCCCTTCCGATTCGACGGCCCTGGCCGAATGTACTCCGTCGTATACCGAATTGCCCAGCTGGCAGGAAGACATCGGTCATGCCCAGAGCCTGAAGGATTTGCCGTCTGCCGCGCGAGCCTATATCGAGCAGATCGAATCGTTCACAGGCGTTCCGGTGTCGCACGTCTCGGTCGGCCCCGATCGTTCCCAAATCTTTCAGGTGATCGGTGAACAGTGAACAGTGATCAGTGATCAGTGATCGGTCAGTCGTTCGTCCTTTGCCAAAGGGAGAGCAACCCATGTCGGCCTCATTCGATAGCTATCAATCGCCGTTTTCCTGGCGCTATGGCTCGGCGGAAATGCGCGCGATATGGAGTGAAGTCCACAAGCGCAGTCTGTGGCGACGCATCTGGATCGCGCTTGCAGAAGCCGAGTCGCAGTTCGGCCTGGTGAGGCCGGAGCAGGTGGACGATCTGCGCGCGCACGCGGATCAGATTGACCTCGACCGCGCGCTCGAGATCGAAGCCGAAATCCGGCACGACCTGATGGCCGAGATCAGGACCTTTGCCGAGCAGTGCCCGGTCGGCGGCGGCATTCTTCATCTCGGCGCGACCTCGATGGACATTGAGGATAACGCCGACGCGCTGCGTCTGCGCGAGTCGCTCAACCTGATCATCGGCAAGCTCAAAACGGTGCTGGACGCGCTGGCCGGGCAGATCGAAAAATGGGCCGGGACGCCCACGATGGCTTTTACACATCTCCAGCCCGCTGAGCCGACGACGATCGGTTATCGGTTGGCCCAATATGCCCAAGACTTGATGATCGATCACGCTGAGTTGACCCGCGTGCGCGTCAGCCTCAAAGGCAAGGGATTCAAGGGGGCGGTCGGAACATCGGCGTCGTATATGGAACTCACGGAACCTTTGCAAGGGTTGGAGTCGCTTGTCATGCGCGCGCTCGATCTGGAGCCGTTCGACGTGGCGACGCAGACGTATCCGCGCAAGCAAGACTGGCAGGTGCTCAACGCGCTGGCCGGGCTGGCCATGTCGCTGAACAAGTTTGCGTTCGACCTGCGTGTGTTGCAGTCGCCCCCGATTGGAGAGTGGAGCGAGCCGTTTGGCGCCAAACAGGTCGGTTCGTCGGCGATGCCGTTCAAGCGCAATCCGATCCACGCTGAAAAGACGGATTCGCTCGCGCGGTATCTGGTGCAACTCCCCCGCATTGCCTGGGACAACGCGGCCCACTCGCTGCTGGAACGCACACTCGACGATTCGGCCAACCGCCGCATTATCTTGCCGGAGGCGTTCCTGTGCGCCGATGAGCTGTTGACGACGGCGCAGCGGTTGATCAGCGGCCTGGTGATTGATGAGGAAGCGGTCGCGCGCAATTTCGCCGCTTACGCTCCCTTTGCCGCGACAGAACGCTTGTTGATGGCAGCGGTCAGGGCAGGCGGCGATCGCCAGGCGTTGCACGAGGTCATCCGTGAACATTCGATGCAGGCGTGGGCTGAGGTCAAGGCGGGTCGCGCAAACCCGTTGGTAGATGCGCTGTGCGCCGACGAGCGCATCACGCGCTATCTCGATCCGCAGACAGCCCGCGAGCTGCTCGACGCGCGCGATTACGTCGGCGATGCGCCCGAGCGGGCGCGCCGACTGGCGGCCAGGATCAGGGCGATGTGACCAATGCCCAAAGACGAAGGACGAACGCACACTCGTCACGGAGGAGGGGGATATGCAAGTTCGAGATACCGAAGGGTTGACGTTCGACGATGTCTTGTTGGTCCCTCAACGCTCGGCAATTGTGAGCCGCTCGGCGGTCAACACGAGCGCACGGCTGACGCGGCGCATCATGCTCAATATCCCCATCATCAGCGCGAACATGGATACTGTCACCGAATCGGCGATGGCGATCGCCATGGCGCGCGCGGGCGGGCTGGGCGCGATCCATCGTTTCATGACGATCGAGCGGCAGGCGGCGGAGGTGACGCGCGTCAAGCGGGCCGAATCGTACGTGGTCGAGTCGCCCGCGACGATCACGCCCCAAACGACCGTAGGTGAAGCGCGGCAGATGATGGAAACGCAGGGCATCGGCGGCCTGCTCGTCGTGAGCGATGGCGGCGAGCTGGTTGGCCTGTTGACGCGACGAGATGTGTTGCTCGCGCTCGATCCGTCCGCGCCGGTCGAGACGTTGATGACCCCGCGCGCGCGACTGGTGACGGCTCAGGTGGGGATCAGCATGGAAGAGGCGCGACGGCTTTTGCACGAGCACCGCGTCGAAAAGCTGCCCTTGCTGGATAGGCATGGACAGGTGGCCGGGCTGATCACGTCGCAGGACATTGTCAAGCTGCAAAAACACCCGCAGGCGACCAAAGACAGCAAGGGACGCTTGCGCGTTGCGGCGGCGATGGGCGTGCGACCCTCGGACCTCCAACGCGCGGAAGCGTGCGTGGCCGCCGGCGCCGATGCGCTCGTGGTAGACATTGCGCACGGCCATTCAGATCATGCGATCCACATGGTGCGCGACCTCAAGCGGCGTTTCCCTCAAGTGGAGGTGATCGCGGGCAATGTCGCGACGGCGCAGGGTGTGCGCGATCTGGCCGAGGCTGGAGCGGACGCGGTCAAGGTCGGCGTCGGGTCAGGCTCGATTTGCACGACGCGCATCGTCACGGGCTTTGGCGTGCCGCAGCTCACGGCGATCATGGACTGCGCCCGGGCCGCGCGCGAATTGGACGTGCCGATCATTGCCGATGGAGGCATCCGCAACGGCGGCGATGTCACCAAAGCGTTAGCGGCCGGAGCCGATACGGTCATGGTCGGCAGCTTGCTGGCAGGCACGGAAGAAAGCCCTGGAGCCAGCATTGTGCGTGACGGGCGGCGCTTCAAAGTGGTGCGGGGGATGGCGTCGCTTTCGGCCAATGTTGAGCGGCGTGCGATCGAGAAAGGCCAGGACGCGCCTGCCGATCCGCTCGAGTGGGAGCAGGTCGTGCCGGAGGGCGTGGAGGCGGTGGTGCCTTATCGCGGGGACGTGGCCGACATTTTGCATCAGCTCGTCGGCGGACTGCGATCCGGCTTGAGCTATGCGGGCGCCACGTGCATTGCGGAGCTGCAGCAGAACGCCGAGTTCATTCGGATGACGCCGGGCGGGATGCGCGAGAGCGGCGCGCATGATGTCGAGACGCTGTTCTAAAAGCGTCACTGCTCTTGCGGCGGCGGCGTTTCTGGATGGGGGATTTCGCCGGGCGCGACTTTGAACACGTTCTGCCAGGGTTGGTAGCGGGTGAAGATGGTGTCGTTGATGAGCACCTGGCCGTTGCGTTCGACCACGCGCTTGACGGTCACGTCCGCGCCGTCCACGGCCCAGTCCACCTGTTCCCGTTGACCCGGCTTGAACGCCGGGTCTTCTTCGTACTTGTCCGGCCCGTGCGGCACGATGTTGGTCACCGTCGGTCCGGTGATCTTGACAGTTCGTCCATCATGGGTGCTGTAAAACTTGAAAGTGAGCGTCCCATTCGTTTCGTTCGTATACGTTTCGATCAACAGGTGATAGGGGGTATCGTTCTTGAACTTGAAATCCACCTGAGGCGCAAACACCGTCGCGTCCAGCCCCGGCCCAAAGCCTTTTTCGTACCAGCTCACCCGGTAAGCGTGCGGCCATCGCTCGACGATTGGAAAGCCGCCAAAGAACGCCGCGCGGAACGCGGTGGTCGAAACCTGACATACGCCCCCGCCCACGCCTTTGACTGTGCGACCGTTGAAAATGATCAGGGCTTCGGCATAACCTTCATCCAGGCTCACGTCGCCCAGGTATTGGGCAAAAGAAAACGTCTCGCCAGGGCCGATGACGATGCCGTGAAACTTGCTCGCTGCGGTCTTGATGTTTTTGATCCGCGTGGCCGACGAGCCTTTGAAATGCGTCACGCCTTGCGTGATCAGTTCGGTGATGCCCAAGTCGCGCGCGCGCAGTCCATCGTGATAGGTGGCTTGCGTGGTGGTGATCGCCAGCGTCACCAGGCGATTGTCCGTCAACGCTTGTTGTTGGATGCGGGCGATCGTCGCAGGGATATTGAGCGCCAGCCCGGGTTGGCTGGGCGAGATGACCCGCAGTTCGCGCAGGTCATCGTCAAAGACAAATCGCGCATTCACCGACGGCTGCTCGATCTTGGGCGCGATCGGGGTGAGAAAGGCTTTCAGACGCGCTTCGTCCAGCGCCACGTCCACACGGTTGGCGTCCGCGCGCCGGACGAGGGTCATGCTGGCCATCTCTTCACGGCTGAGCTGCCAGGGGCCGAGATGGCCCGGCATGGAAGTGGGGGCAGCGATAGTCAGCGGCGCACGGGTGATGGCTTCCAGGCGCACTTTGGCTTCAGAGACGTCGGCCACCGCCGGGGGGATGGTTTGGAAGGTGAGCGCCATATCTACTGGGGCAAGCGTTTCTGACGAGGCCAGCAAGGTGGCGAGGACGGTCTCTACTTCTAGCGTGCGTCCGACGACAGCCGGGGTCGCCACAGCGTTCAGCCCCTCCAGGCGCAGGCTGGCGTCGCGCGGCGCAACGTTGAGCGAGGCGGCCAGGTTTTCCAGGTACGACCGTGCGATGGCAGGGTCCTGGCGGACGATCGGGGCGAGTTGCGCACCCGACCAGATCAACCGCCTCTGCGCTTTCAAATTTTCCAGGGGGGAATCGCTGCGCCCCAACTGATACGCCGCTTGAGCGATGGCGGCGCTGTCCAGTTCGATCCCCAGATCGCGCGGGCGGAGCGTCCACGTTCGGTTGCCATCGCGCAAGGTGATGATCGGCTGGCTGCTGTAGGGGAAGCGGGCTTCAAGTGCCAGCGATGCTTCTTCGGGCCGCATCCCGCTCAGATCGAGTCCCCACATTTGCACGCCCGGGTAGATCCGACCCGCATAAGCGATTTCAAAGATCATCACGGCTAGGCAGACGGCGGCCATGACGCCGACGAGCAGCACGGGCGGGACAAAGGCCCAGGCTGAGACGGGCGCTTTGATCGGCGCCTGCGACGCCACACGATGGACACGGATCGGTTGTGTCGCCTCACTCATGGCTTTGCTCCAGGCACACCAAGCCTCTTTGATCCCTGAAGGCTGTATCTCATGGCGCAGGCAGTTGGCCTATTCCGCCACCTTGAGCGGAGTCAACTCTGTCTCCATTTCCATCCATGCTGGCCTGAGTCCATAGTACAGCACGTCGGGGTCTATGTCCGCGCCATTGTCCCAAACAATTGTCCCCATGCGTTTGTCAACTCTAACTGAACGGAACATCAGCGGGTCATTGCGTATCGGTTCGAATATTGGCCCACGTAAGTAAACCTCCAGGTCAATTTCCTTGTGTGTACCATCCGTGAATTCGAGCCGTACCTTGAACCCTTCCAGCACTTGAACTGCTTGGATGCGGATCAGTCGGTCTTGGTCCATCATAGTCGTTCCTTTCTTCTCTCATTTTCTATTCAAGCGGCTCGATGTCTACTAGAGATCGCCCTTGCCGCGCGCGTATCCAATTCTCCATCAATTCGGCACGATGTGCGTCAGCCCACTCGATAACCATACTGTGGACACGACGCGGAAGCTTGCCGCGATAGACACGCAGGGTCTCGATTTCATACAATGCCTCACTCCCTTCGTACTCGGCGTAAGTGTGGCGGCAAATGGTCATTGAAATACATGTAAATCACAATCCCGAAAAATCGGCAAACATCAGGCATATGCCTTACCTTTTGGAGTAACTTGCGCTTGCCCCGCCGCGTTCGGATTCAGATGTGTGTTCGCAAAATCTCGGTGAGGGTGATAGTTTTTGAGATTAATACTATACCACAGAGCGATTGATTTTGCTTTGACACGTTGACCGTTCGATGTTAGAATCCCGCGCGCTGTTGCGTTCGAATGGTCAGGCATCGCCCGTCCCTCCATGCACCTCTACCTTGAACTCGCCAAAAAAGCGGCTCAACGGCAACTGGCTTACCGCCAGGCCAACCTCGCCGGGCTGCTGACGAATCTCTTTTTCGGCGCGCTGCGAGCGTACGTCCTGATCGCGCTCTACGGCGCACGATCTCAGATCGCCGGGTACACGATGGCGGCGGCTGTCACCTACACGGGATTGACACAAGCCATCCTGCGCGCGGTGCAAATCTTTGGCTGGGTTGACCTCATCAAGACGGTCCGCAGCGGCGACATTGTCTCCGACCTTTCCAAGCCGTTCGACTATTACTTTTTCTGGCTGTCCCAAGACCTGGGCGCAGACATCGTTCATCTGATCGTGCGCGGTGTGCCGATCATGCTGGTGTATGCAATGGTGACGCCGCTGGTGCGGCCCGTTGATTTCGGCGCGGCGCTGACCTTTGCGATCAGCCTGCTGCTGGCGATACTCGTGAGCTTTGCCTGGCGGTTCTGCATCAACATCACTGCGCTGTGGACGACGGATGCGCTGGGCATTGCCCGGCTCGGTTACACGCTGGCGATGTTCCTGTCCGGCTTTCTGGTGCCGGTCGCGTTCTTTCCACCCTGGCTCAAGACGATGGCCTATTGGACGCCGTTCCCATCCATCATCGAGACGCCTGTGCAAATTTGGCTGGGGATTCTCGTCGGCCCGGCGGCGATGAACGCGCTGATCGGACAGGCGCTGTGGTTCGTCGCGCTGATGCTCGTCGGGCGGCTGATGCTAGCCGCGGGCATTCGCAAGCTGGTGGTTCAGGGAGGATGATGGAAACGGATCACCAGGCCGCCTTGGGGATGGCAGCCTACCTTCGATTGTATTTCCGACTCATCTCCAGCCGCGTCCGCTCGCAGATGCAGTATCGCGTCTCGTTTCTGCTCGACACACTGGGCACTTTTCTGGGCACCTTTGCGGACCTTGCGGCCCTGCTGGTGATATTCACGCAGGTCGAGGCGCTCGGTGGCTGGTCGTTGGGCGAGGTCGCGTTCCTGTATGGCCTGTCCTCGGTGAGCTTTGCGTTGCATGAGCTGTTCCAGGGCGCGTTCGATAACGATGTCTTTGCAGGCTACGTTCAGCGAGGCCTGTTCGACCAACTGCTCATCCGCCCGTTGCCGATCGTCTTTCAGATGCTCACCGAGTTTTTCTTGCTGCGTCGCTTTGGACGGATGGCGCAAGGATTGGTCGCGTTCGGGCTAGGCGCGGCGTTGGCTCAACCGCATTGGACGCTGGTCAAGCTCCTGTATTTGCCGTTCGTCGTGGTGGGAGGCGGGCTGTTCTTTTTGGCGATCTCGATGGCCGGCTGTACGCTGTGCTTCTGGACGGTTCAAAGCACCGAGGTGGTCAACATCTTTACTTACGGCGGCACGACGATGCTCCAATATCCGCTGACCATCTACCAGGAATGGATGCAAAAGTTTTTTGTGTACGTGCTGCCGGTGGCGTTTATCAATTACTTTCCGACGCTCTTTTTCCTGGAGCGACCCGACCCGTTCCACCTGCCGCCGTTCGTGCCGTTCCTTGCGCCTGTGGTTTGCCTGGGCGTATTTTTTGTCGCGCTGCGGGTGTGGCGATTCGGGGTGGCGCATTACACCAGCACCGGCAGTTGAACCTTCGACATGGCGATCATCTCGGTTACCCATCTCTGCAAAGATTTCAAGGTCTTTCGGCACTATCGTGGGCTGACGGGCGCGTTCCGCAACTTGTTCACGCGCGAGTTCCGAACTATCAATGCTGTCAACGATGTGTCGTTTGCCATCGAGCGCGGCGAGCTGGTGGGCTATCTCGGCCCAAATGGCGCGGGCAAGTCCACGACGATCAAAATGCTCACCGGCATCCTCGTCCCCACGAGCGGTCAGGCCATGGTGAATGGCCGTGTGCCGTGGAAGGAGCGGGCCGCTCATGCGCGCGACATCGGCGTCGTGTTCGGCCAGCGCACGAACCTGTGGTGGGATTTGCCGGTGATCGAGTCGTTCGATCTATTGCATCACGTCTATCGTGTGCCGGAGCAGCGGTATTATCAGAACTTGCTCAAGTTTCAGGAGCTGCTTGGTCTGGGCGAGTTTCTCCACACGCCCGTACGAAGCCTCTCGCTCGGCCAGCGGATGCGAGCGGATCTCGCGGCGGCGCTCCTGCACGATCCCAAGATCGTTTTTCTCGACGAACCGACGATCGGCCTGGACGTGGTAGCCAAAGAACGCATCCGCCAGTTCATCCAATCCATCAACCGCGAGCGCGGCGTGACGATCATCCTCACCACGCATGACCTGGGCGATGTGGAAAAGTTGTGCGAGCGGGTGATGATGATTGACCGGGGTCGCTTGCTCTTTGATGGACCGCTGACCCGGCTGCGCGAACGCTTTGGTGGCGAGCGCGAACTGGTCGTTGACCTGACGGACGATTACGATGACGTGACGGTGGAGGGCGCGCGAGTCGTCGCGCGCGAGGGGCGGCGCGTGACGTATCGCTTTGGCGCCGATGGCCTGACCGCCAGCGAGTTGATCGCGCGGGTGAGTGCGAGCTTGCGCATCAGTGACCTTTCCGTGCGCGAGCCGGACATCGAGTCCACGGTGCGGCGAATCTATGAGCAGCGGTTGTTGGATACCTGAAGGTGGTTTTGTGCGTAAGTAGGGAACGTGCTACAATCAAAACACGGTGTCAGTGCTTATTCGGTCACAGTCCGAATGATGGAGGCAGTATGAAACGTGTCAAGGAATCGCAAGCCAGTTTCCTGACCGCAGAAGCATCAGCGACCTCAACGGCCATTCGCAAGCGCAGTGAGCATCGAGCGAACGAACTCGACGGCAAGACGTGGACGCGGAACTCGATCAGTATCTGGAGTGATCTCAAAAAGTCTGCCGAAGAAGCTCAGTTGGGTCATCCTGCTATGTTCCCTTTGCAGCTTGCTCAACGGCTCATAGAAAGCTTTACGAACAAGACTGACCGTGTCATCTTTGACCCTTTTGCCGGAGTGGGAACGACACTGGTTGCTGCTGAGCGATCCGGCAAAGTGGGAATTGGCATTGAGATTTCCCCCGAGTTCGTGCGCGTGACAGAGACTCGCCTGGCGCAACGAGAGTTGTTTGCTCAACAGCACGCCAGTCGCATTTACTGCGACGATGCGCTCAACCTGCTCAAATATGTATCGCCCGATTCTGTGGACATGGTCATCACGTCGCCTCCCTATTGGGATGTCCTGATGCAGAGGCGTACAGCCGATTACAAGACGATCCGACATTATGGAGATGCTCAGCGCGATCTGGGCAAAATTGCCGACTATGAAGAGTTTCTAGATGCGCTCGTAGAGATATTTCGGCTGGTGTTTCAAGTGCTCAAGCCAAACAAATATTGTGCGGTGGTTGTCATGGATTTGCGGAAAAAGGACAGGTTTTTCCCTTTCCATGCCGATCTGGCGCGCAAGTTGAGCGAGCAAGTGGGATTCATCTTTGATGACCTTATCATCTGGGATCGCCGTCACGAGTACAACAATATGCGTCCACTAGGCTATCCCCATGTTTTCCGCATCAACAAGGCTCACGAGTACATTTTGATCTTTAAGAAACCGGCCAAGTAACTACTGCGTTTCATGCAAGGGGGACTATGATCACAGAGAACTTTCTTGATGAAGATGTAGCTTACTTGCTCGGGTTGATTGTGATGCGTGGTCAATTGTACGATCGTGGTTCCGAGCGAGGCATTACCATCGAGTTCCCATTCAAAAGCTTGCGGGTTGAGGGATTTGATCAGGAGTTGCACCTTCAGCTCAGTGTGAACCGTATCAGAGACCGTATCCAAGAATTGGTCGAATCGCTGGTACAAGTTGAAGAAGCCAGTGGTGCGTTCATCTTTTCTGTCCGATTCTTGCAGAATCCTGTGACTTGGCGCAATTTGCGTTATCACCTGGGGAGCCGACGTTCGTACAAAGACTTTCAAATTCCTGCCGGTGTTATGAACGCCCCGCAGGAGATCCAGATCGAATTCATGCGTGGTGTGGCGGATGTTGGCGGATTCATCCGTGACAGCAACCGTTATATTGACGGACGCCGCCGGGTGTACTTGGAAGTTCACAATCGGAATTGGATTTTGTCCATTCAGTTGTGTGCTTTGCTTCAGCAAAAGCTTGATGTACCGGTTCAGTTGATCCAATGGGGACATCCCAATATGCGCGAGCCGAGAGGCGGCTCACATTGGGCGCGCGAACATCAAGTCAAAATCTTTACGGAAGCGTTCGAGCCAGTTGGGTTCACTATCGAATACAAGAACAAGACACTGCAAAAGTTTGCGCGCCAGGATCGCAGGTTGCGCGGAGGGCTTGTCCCCTGTAACCCGAATGAAGATATTCGCCGCGTCAAAGCGAAAAAGCGTCATCCTGACGAGAAGAGCACTGCGTTGCCGGTACGTCTGCGGAATCATCATTTTGACGCCTATTGGCAAATCTGTCTTGAGTTGGGATGCAAGCAGTGCGTGTCGGTTGAGGTTGCTGCACCGTTTGAACATGACATTGATGAGGCAACCGAAATTGAAATCGAAACAGTGGCCCACTAGCGCGCGCTATGCCAATGAACGCGATATGTACCCAGATGCCTGCGCGTGGTTGCAGGGATTCCTCAAGGTCAGGTTTCCAAAGTCAACAGTGATGGTCAGCGACACGTCGCGGGTTAGCTTGAGTCGTTTTCTGGAGCAAAAGGGTTTGTCCGAGTTGTTCCTCGACTATCAGACTTATGAGATCAGCGTTGACATCACAGGTATTGTCCAGGGCAAGCACCCTAGCCTTGCCTTTGTAGAGTGTAAGTTGGCGACGCTGACACTACGGGACGTAAGCCAGCTACTTGGGTACAGCAAAGTCGCCAAACCGATCTTTTCTATCCTCATTTCTCCCACAGGCATAAGCAAGGCGTTGAGCCTGCTACTCAAAGTCTATCGCCGTTATGATGTTCTGGAATACGCTGAAGATCAAAGACTGATGGTGGGCATTTGGGACGCTATCTGCAAAACAGTTGATCCGGCAACCTTAATCCCGCCGGGCGAGCTGTCGAGTTTGTCTTCATCTTGAAAAAGTCAAACGACGCTCGAACGCCGTAGGGCAATCGTTTGCAGTTCGTAATGCAGTTGTGATCATTCCCTTATGCTTCTCTCATTTGCACTTAATGTGACTGGGCTATGCTCACCCTCGAGCAGTCCTCCCGTGTGGGAATGTGGACTGCCCCGCAGGCAAGCGCATCGCAGGTCATGTGCCTGGGCGCTCGCCCCAACAACTGAATAGCGTGTGGCAGCCCCGGCTCGCGCTCCGCCGGGGCTGCGCCATTAACGTTGACACGGGGACGGTTCAGTGCTAGAATCTCGCGCGCGAACCTGGCCGTGTTTCCAGAGAGTTCTGCCAGCCGGTGGAACTCTTTTATTATGCGTTGACCAAAGGGGATAACGGGACTAGAATAATCGCCAATAGGCAGGTTGGCAAGTATTGCGATCTGCCCTTGGAATCGAAAAGGGTGTGACCAAAATCAGTTGGTCACCCCGTAGGGGCAGGCGCAAGGCCTGCCCCAATGCGGGCGACCGCAAGGGTCGCCCCTACGCATCAACCAGATTTGGTCACACCTAATCGAAAAAGCCATGAGCGAACTCGTACAGCCGAGCGCAAGTGTCGCCCGCCAATTACAGGAAGAATACGAGCAGCAGCGACAGTTGCTCCAGGCTCAACCGCCGCTGGTGCAGCGCTTTCTGGAAGCGCAGGGCCGTCAGTTGGGCGAGTTGCTGGCTCAACACAGGCGCGTCTCGCCGGTGCGCTTTACACTGCCCGAGCGGGTTGTCGTCAAACCTCCCGACCCGCCGATCCTGATTCCCGCCGAGTCGCGCGAACAGGTGGCGGGCAGCCGGATCGATCGCCTGATCGGCGCGGACCCCCGCGATTCGCTCCGTCACCGATTGATGGAGCTGGAACAGTCGTCCGACCCGGCGGTGGCGGTCAGCGCAGGCTTGATCCGCTATACGACCGCCTCGCACCTGGTTCACCAGATGCTCCCGGCGGGACGGTCTGTGACCTATGTCCCGGCCGAAGGCGAAGAGATCCCGACGATCCCGGTGGCCGATGTGCTCGAACCGGCTTCCGCCATCACCGCCAGGACCGATGCCATTGTCGAAGAGGGAGAAGCAGAGGAAGGGCGCGGTGAGCTCCAGGTCCCTTATGCCCCCGCGGCGCGCAAGTTCTATTTGCCGCGTTGGGTTGCTTTTGACGATGAGGGACACCTGCTGGTGAACACCGTGGCCGAAGCGGAAGCGCACGTCGCCTCGATGCAGCGATTTTTGCGCATCTTGCACCTGGCCGTCGGGCTGGCGCCGTACATGGTGGCCGACGAGGATTACCAGCGCAAACGCTATGGGATGTTGGGGCAACTGGTCAATCAGGGCCGGGCGCTGGCGCGTTATCAGACGGGCGAGATCATTGCGACGATCAAGCGGCGCGCGGCCGCTCAAGACCTCAATCGGGGCTTGAGTCTGAGCCTGCCGTACTTTGACGATCAGGCCTTGCAAATGAAGCTGTATGATTTCGAGGTCATCCCGGCGGGACGCATCATGTTCATCCCGGCGTTTGTCGTGCGCGCGGCGCGTGAGGAACAAGGCAAAGTGGCGCAAGACACGCGCCTCAGCCATTCTACCCGTCTCCACCTCCTTTCCGAGCTGAAGGCACTGGAGCGGGCGTTTGAAAACTGGTCGCCCCGCGCTACCCCGAAAGCCTAAACGCTTCGACGATTTGAAGGTTGACCCGCCATGTACCTGTTTTCGATTGTTCTTTTGCTTTTAATCGTCTTTCTATCGTACAAGGCTGCGCCCCGCGAAAGGCAGGAGGATGCGCACATCCACGGCGCAGGCCAGGTGGGCTTGTTGGCAGCCCTGGCCCTGTTCGGCGTGGACTATTTCACCTCCTACTATTACGCCACCGGCGAGATGATGCACGCCCTTCATCCGTATGGCTTGCAGCGGTATGGCTACATCGCCGTCGCGTTCATCGCGTTTGCCAATTTCGTCTTTGGTGCGCTGTACATGTACTCGCTGGGCGTGTTCAACGAGGGCGGGGGGTCATTCACCGCCTCGATGCGTTACCTGGGCGCATCGTTGAGTCTGATTGTCGCCGTCGTATTGATCCAGGACTATGTCCTCACGATTGTCGTCTCTTCGCTGTCTGGCGTTGAGCAGTTGCTTTCGATTGTCAACGCCTATGGCGCCCACTGGTTCTGGCGTTTCGCGCTCGGCGCGGCGCTGGCGACGATGACGTGGTATCTCACGATCCGCGGGCGGGGCGAATCGGCGCAGGTGGTCTTTACCATGTTGGGCGTCTTTGTGCTGTTGACATTGACGATGGCAGTCGGCCTGCTGATCGCGCACTTGTCGGGCCGCCCGCCAGTGCCATCCCCAGAGTCGCCTCACGCGCCCACGCTGGTCGAAGCGATGTATCACCTGCTGACGGCCTCGATGAAAGGCATGGTGGCGCTCACCGGGCTGGAGGCCATGTCCAACGGTATCCAATTCGTGATTGATGACGATGCGGGCCTTGTCAAGTGGGGTAAGAAACATCTGCCGCGCCTCAAGCGACTGTGGGCCTTTTACGGCGGCAAGTCGGGCATCGGGCGATTTGTGCAGACGGCCTTTTTGTTTTATGGCGGACTGACGACTTTGTTCCTGGCGACTTGTGCGATCCGCTTCAACGTGTTCGATGGGACGGAGGGCCGGACGCTGGTGGGCAACCTGGCTTTTATTGGCTTTGGGCAGGTGCCCGGCGGCACGCTCTTGTATTGGGCCTACCAGGTCCTGGCCGTGATCCTGCTATCGGCGGCCTCGATGACGGCGTATCAGGACTTGCAGGCGATGACCTGGCGCAATGTGGCGATCGGCGAAATCCCGGAAATCGTCGTGTATCGCAATCCCAAAGGTACGTTTACTCGCCCGGTAACGGCGGCGCTGGTGGCGGCTGTCTTGATCCAGTTCCTCGTGCAAGGCAAGAGCAGCGCGGCCATGCCGTACTATGGCGTGGGTGTGTTTCTCCCGATCACCGCGATGGGCCTGGCGATCCGGCGACACATTCTACTCAATACCCAGGGCCGTGCCCGCACCTGGGGCGCGTTCGGCGCGACGCTGTCGGTCATTCTATCTGGCACCGTCTTTGTCGGCCAGATCGTTGGCAAATGGACTGAAGGCGGTTGGCTGGTGTTGATCTCGTTGTCCATCCTGATTCTCATGGCGCACGCGATCCTGATCTCACCCATCGGCTACCGCCAGCCGGAGCAGATCTATCGCATCGTGCGGGTCAAGTCGCGCGTGCAAGGGCCGATGGGCGCGATCGTCGAGTGGCAATCGCTCAGGACGCAAGAGTATCGTTTCAAGTTGCTGGTCGCCATCTCGCGCTTTTGGGAATGGTTCGGCGTGCGCCGTCCAATGCGCTTTGAGCCGCCGCCGCCGGCTGGCGATTACGAGGAGGTCATTCACATGGACCACCTCGAGTCGCGCTCGTTTCTCGATCAGTACCTGGCCAGCCAGCCCCAGCCCGAACCGCGCCTGGGCGGTCCGCCGCCCGAAACCGCCGAACCGGAGCCGCCGGTTAAGGAGTGATCAGTGGTCAGTAATCAGTAATTAGTAATCAGTGATCAGTCATCAGTCATCAGTGAAGACTGCTGATCACTGTTCACCGGTCACTGATCACCGAACGCCATGTCAACCGCACCGCTGTATGCTCTTCCTGTCTCCAAGGTCTATGACGCTTTAGAGACCCGCCCGGATGGTCTCACGCCCCAAGAAGTCGAGGCGCGACTGGCGGCGTATGGGCGGAATGTCATCTCTCCCGCACCTGGCGTCCCTTTCTACCGCAAGCTGCTCGGCCATCTGACGCACACGATGGCGCTCCTGCTGTGGGTGGCGGGGGCGATCGCTGTCCTCGGCGGCTATGTCGGTCTCGGTCTGGTGATCTGGATGGTCGTCCTCATCAACGCGGGGTTTTCCTTTTGGCAAGAGCATCGCGCCGAAGAAGCGGTGGCGATGCTCGAGCGATTGCTGCCGGCTCATGCGCGCATGGTCCGACAGGGTGAAGAAATCGAAATCCCGGCGAGTGAGGTCGTGCCCGGCGATGTGCTCGTGCTGGCCGAAGGCGACAACATCCCTGCCGATGCGCGCATCGTGGAAGAGTACGGCTTGCGCGCGAACCACGCGACGTTGACGGGCGAGGCGGTCCCTGTTCGCAAGACAGCGGAAGCTTCGCTGCGCGAAGGCCTCACCGAACTGGAACGCCCCAACCTGATCTTTGCCGGAACGTCGGTCGTTTCCGGCACGGCCCGGGCGGTCGTGTTTGCCACGGGCATGTTGACCCAGTTCGGGCGCATCGCCAATCTCACTCAGGCAGTCCAGGACGAGCCGAGCCGCATCCAGCAAGACATGGCGCGCGTCACCCAAAGGCTCTCGATGGTGGCGATTGTGCTGGGTGTGATCATTTTCATCCTGGGCGTCACTGACGTTGGCCTGCCAGTCAATGATGCGTTCATCTTTGCCATCGGCATCATTGTCGCAACGATCCCCGAAGGGCTGCTGCCGACCGTGACGCTCGCGTTGGCGATGGGGGTGCAACGATTGGCCCGGCGCGGTGTGCTGGTCAAGAAACTGGCGATCGTCGAGTCGCTGGCGAACACCTCGGTCATCTGCACAGACAAGAGCGGCACGTTGACGCAGAACCAGATGATGGTCAGCGAGATTTGGGTGAGCGGAGCGCGTTTGAGCGTTTCGGGAGCAGGTTATGAGCCAAAGGGCGAGTTCACGCCGCTGCCTTCGGGCGCGCTGGCAGGCGATCTGGGCGAGCTGCTCATGGCGGCGACGTTGTGCAACAACTCGCGTCTCAACCCGCCAACGGCGGAGCATCCGTATTGGACCAGTCTGGGCGATCAGACGGAGGCGGCACTGCGTGTGGTCGCGCTCAAGCGTGGCATTGAGGAGCGTGCGGCCCATCAAGCGTTCCCTCGCATTCACGAGCTGCCTTTTGATGCGCGGCGCAAGCGGATGAGCACAATCCACCACGTGGGCAATGTCGCCACCGCCTGGTTCAAGCCGGACGATCAAGCCTGCACGGCTGAAGTAGCGTTCGTCAAGGGGTCGCCGCGCGAGGTGCTCCAACTCTGCACGCACATTCTCATCGGCGGTCAGGTGATCCCACTGGATGAGGCGATGCGTTCCCAGATTTTGGCGGCCAACGATGACTATGCTCGCAACGCGCTGCGCGTGTTGGCATTGGCCTGCCGCGAGCTGCCGCCGCAGTCGCTGAACAGCGGGGCGGCCTACACCCCGGACAAGATCGAGCACGACCTGACGTTCCTTGGTCTGCTGGCTATGATGGACCCGCCGCGCCCAGAGGTGGCCTCGGCGGTCAAGGCTTGCCGCCAGGCAGGCATTCGCCTGGTGATGGTCACGGGCGATTATGGCTTGACCGCCGAATCGGTGGCACGGCGCGTGGGGATGCTGACCACGCCGCGCCCGCGCATCCTCACCGGGGCCGAGGTCGAGGCGATGGATGAGGCTGCCTTGCAGGCTGCGTTAAGTGAGGAGACGATCTTTGCCCGCATGGCGCCTGAGCATAAGCTCAGATTGGTGGCGGCGTTCCAGGCGCGCGGCGAGGTGGTCGCCGTCACGGGGGATGGCGTGAACGATGCGCCCGCGCTGCGCAAGGCCGATATTGGCGTGGCGATGGGCGTGACCGGCACCGACGTGGCCAAAGAGGCGGCCGATGTGATCCTGACCGGCGATGATTTCCGAAACATTGTCAGCGCCATCGAAGAGGGCCGGGCGGTCTATGACAATATTCGCAAGTTTGTCACTTACATCTTTGCCAGCAACGTGCCCGAGATCGTTCCCTTTATCGTGACGGCGCTGTTCAATGTGCCGCTGGCGCTCACGGTCGCTCAGGTCCTGGCGATTGATTTGGGCACAGACCTCATGCCAGCTCTGGCGTTGGGCACCGAGCGCCCTGAGCCGGATATCATGACTCGCCCGCCGCGCCCGAAAGGCCAGTCGTTGCTCGACCGCCGCCTGGTATGGCGCGCGTTGTGGCTGGGGTTCATCGAAGCAGCATTGTGTTATGCCGGATTCTTTTTTGTGTACTATGCTGCGGGTTATACCCATTTTCTGGCTCTGCCTCGCTTTGATTGGTCGCCCTATTCTCAGCGGCTGGCCTGGGGCGCGGGCCAGGTGTACGTCCTGGCGACGACAGTTTTTCATGCGGGCGTGGTCATGGCGCAGGTCGGCAATGCGTCTGCCTGTCGTACCGAAACCGAGCAGGTGCGTCGGATGGGCTTTTTGACGAACCGCTTTTTGCTCATGGGGATTGCGATCGAGGTTTTGATTCTGCTGGCGATGATTTACCTCTCGCCGCTGGCGTGGTTGTTTGAGCATTGGCCGATCCCACTGAACTATTGGGGCGGGCTGATTCTCTTTGGGCCTGCGCTATACCTGGTCGAGTGGATGCGCAAGAACGTGGTCCGTTACCTGCGCTCGCGCAGGCGCCAGGTGATCACAATAGAATAGTTTCCGGTACAAAACCAGCCGGCCGGGCTCCCATGCCCGGCGATGGGCGGCATGGGAGCCGCCCTCCGCTGAGTTTCGCACTGGAAACTAGAATAAGGAACAGACCGATGTGGTGTTCAGAGTCACGACTTGCGTGGAAACCGCTGCATCTCTGTCGAGATCATTTTTCCGAGTAGAATTAACGCCAGTGACGCTGACCCGATGGGATATGCGGCTGGCGCCAGGAGGGTGAGATGAGAGTTATCATTGTTGGCTGTGGCCGGATGGGATCGGAACTGGCCCTTCAATTGTGGCACGATGGTCACGACGTGACCGTGGTTGACCGGGACCCTCGGGCGTTTTATCGCTTGGGGGCAGGCTTCAAGGGCGCAACGGTCGAAGGGGTGGGCTTTGATCGCCATGTGTTGATCCGCGCCGGCGTCGAGCGAGCCGATGCGCTGGCGGCGGTGACGGCGGGCGATAATACCAACATCATCACCGCGCGCGTGGCGCGCAACATCTTTCACGTGCCCAAGGTCATTGCGCGCCTTTACGATCCGCGCCGCGCCGAGATCTATCAGCGGCTGGGGCTGCAGACGGTTTCCTCAACGGCGTGGGGTGTGAGCCGCGCCATCCAGCTTCTCTCCCACGCCGAGTTGAATGTGACGGCAGCCCTGGGCCACGGCGAGGTCGAAATTGTCGAAATGGATGTGCCGGTGCATTGGGCGGGTCGAACGGTGAACAATGTGAATGTGCCGGGCGAGATCAGCGTCACGGCTATCACGCGCCAGGCCAAAACTTTTATCCCCACCACCGGCACGGTCTTTCAGGA
Organism: Thermoflexales bacterium; assembly: GCA_034434835.1. Lineage (GTDB taxonomy): Bacteria > Chloroflexota > Anaerolineae > Fen-1058 > Fen-1058 > JBGLNJ01. The sequence continues at coordinate 48,802 of DAOTXX010000059.1, forward strand.
GGGCGACCGTGTGGCGATTGTGTTGCTCACAACGGCTCGCAGCCGGCTCGAAGAGATGATGGCGTTGCGCTAGGAGGTGACCATGTTTGTAATCATCGTGGGGGGAGGCAAAACTGGCTCGCATCTGGCCGAGCTGCTCCTGGCGGGCGGGCATACCGTTCGCATCATTGACCGGCGTCCTGAGGTCATTGAAAAGCTCACGGCCGAGCTGCCGGCAGAAGTCGTCGTTCGAGGCGATGGGGCAGACCCCAAGGTGCTGATCAATACAGGGATCAGGTCGGCACACGTGGTGGCGGCGGTCACGGGTGACGACGAAGATAACCTGGTCGTCTCGACGATTGCCAAGTTCGAGTTTCGCATCCGCCGGGTCATTGCGCGGGTCAACAATCCCAAGAACGCCTGGCTGTTCACGCCAGAGATGGGCGTGGACGTCGCGATCGATCAGGCCGACCTGATGGCCAAGCTCATCGCCGAAGAAATGTCGCTGGGTGACATGATGATGCTAGTCAAGCTGCGCCGGGGCGAGGTCAGCATCGTGGAGGAAAAAATCGAAACCGGCGCTCCTGCTGCGGGCAAAATGGTCCATGAGGTGCCGCTGCCCAACGGGTGTACGCTGGCCGCCATCATTCGCAGCGGGGAGGTGATCCTGCCGCGCGGCGACACGCTGCTTCAGCCAGACGACGAGGTCGTCGCGGTCATTCGTGCAGGTCAGGAGGCGGAACTCAACAAGTTGTTGACGCACCATTAAAAGACGACCGTCCAGGCTGGCGAATCCTGGACGGTCGCGTTTCCGCAACTCTATTACCCGCCAACATTTGCACTGTCCGCGAGATTTTTAACGCGAAGACGCTATGACGCCAAGCCGCAAAGATTTTTTAATTTTTCTTTGCGTCTTTGCACCTTTGCGCTTTTGCGTTGCAACCGTTGGGCTGCGGCAGGAGGCCGCGCTATGGGTCCGGGTCTAGATCGCAGCACACAAACTTGACCGCATCAAAGGCGACCCGGCGTGTGTCCGCCGCTTCCCTGGTCGCTGCTTCGAGGTGAACGAACTCGGTATTGTTGGCGTTGAATGTATACGTCCCCAGGCTCATCCATCGCCCCGCGTTCGCGCGCTGATTGATCCAGAACTCGACTGTCTCCCCTTCGTGCTTGAGATAATAATGCGCCGATGAGGTGAGGCTGTACCCCCCTGGAATGTACACCAGCACTTCGTAGCGCCCCGGCCGGGGCAACGCAGGTGTCCATCTGGCCCAGTACCCGGCGCGATTGGTCGTCCAGCGCGAGCGACCCTTGTAGCCGTAGTAGACCACGTGCCAGCCGGAACTGGGGCCACCCATTTCAAAGCCCGGATCGCCATCGTCCAGAACAGCGGTAAGGCTGGTTGTGTTCATCTTTTGCCACGTCAGGCGAGCAGATGCCCTGCCCGTGAGATTAAAGTATTCCATCTTAATCGTGTGCGGCCCGGCCGCCAGATGCGCATCGCCAAAGAAAGGCTTGCTGTCGTTGGGGACCCATTGGTCAATGATCAGATTGTCGTCCACCCACAGCTTGACGCCGTCGTCGGTAACCGTCGTGAAACGATAGTAGCCTGCCGTGAAATTCAGCGTGCGCGTCCATCGCGCCGACCAGTGCTCGCGGGGCATCCCCACAAAGGGCGCCTGGTCGTCCCAATCGAAATTGATCGCTTTGTCCTCGCGCACCATCACAGGCGTCGAGCCGGGCGTTTCGATGTCAAAGTATTCGCCCTTCCAGCCAACAGCGCTGACGACGGGCTGCCAGCGCAAGGTGACGCTTGCCTCGCGCCATGAGTCGTAATACTCTAACTCGATCTGGTGAACCGCCGCGCTCAATATAGCGTTGGCTGTGTATGTGGTCGGGTCCGTCTCGTGCCATTGGTCGAGGATGAGCGCGTCGTCCACATAAAGCCGGACGCCGCCTTCGGTCGTGACGATGAATTGATACGTCCCGGCCGAGAACGGCACGAACCGCGCAAAGCGCGCCGAAAACCATCGCGCCGGGATCCACTCGGCCGGGCTGCCGCCGCCCCAGTCGAACGAGAGATCGGACGCCGAGGTGATCACCCCCGGATCACCTTCCAGGCCAGGGTTAGGGTAGTACTCGACTCGCCAGGCGGTGCCCATGCCGTCGCCCTCGGGCTGAAACACCAGCTTGGCCATTGCCGCGCCGACGTGTTCGTAATACTCGACCTTCAGGCGATGCAACCCTTCGGCCAGATAAAGATCGGCCGTTGTCCAGGCCTCTTGCTGATCGAACCATTCATCCATCAACAGGATATCGTCCACCCACACGCGCATCCCGTCGTCCGAGTTGGCGTAAAAGCGATAGTTGCCGCTCCATTCGAGCTTGACCGTGCGCGTCCAACGTGCGGAAAAGTTGTCGGGCCGCACACGCCAGTCGGGCGAGCCGAGTTTCCAGTCGAAATCAATCTGCGCGTCTTGACGCACGACGGCTGGCCGGCCGGAGAGAGTCGTGTTGTTATAGTATTCAGCGCGCCAGGTGTCCTCTTCTTGTTGTGCAGGCAAAGCGGCAACTGATGGGGTGTTTAGAAGCAATGTGCCCATGAGCACCACCACGAACATGCCGCCAAGCTTCCGGGTCATATTTGCCTCCCATTCAACGATGTCGTCTGAAAAGACTGATCCCATTATACTCCTGCTTGTCAAGCCTGACACGTGCCAGATGACTTGGCGCCCTATGACGTTCGGCAGTTGACAACCCTCCGTGCTGATGCTAACATTGAGTCAGCCAGTCTTGGAGTCTTCCAGTCTCCTGGTCGGACGAGTCGAGCACCTGGCTGTTGCACTACTCGACCCTTCGACCACTCGACTATTCGACTGAAATCGGAGGCCTGTATGAGAGCCAAGCGTCGCGTTAAACTGGTCTATCCAACAGCGTTGCAAGACCAACCTATCCTCTACCGGCTGATCAAAGATTTCGATCTGGCCACCAACATCCGGCGAGCCAGCGTCGGCGTGGAAGAGGCGTGGCTGATCGTGGACATCGAAGGTGACAGTGATGCCATTCAGTTGGCGCTGGCCTGGGCGCGAGGGCAAGGCCTCGAAGTCCAGGATGTGGAAGGCCTCTAAGTGTTATTCTGACACCAATTCGGACGGATCGCCTGGGATGGCTTGATCTCTTCATCTCGATAGAGTCCCATTGCGAGTCTCGTAGGCCGCGCTGATCGTTGCCGTGGGATGACCTTCAGCGCGGTTGTTTTTGTCTGTCAAGTGCCTGTGAGGCCAGGAGGTGACTAGACGAAAAGTTTCACTAATCTTTCACTGACATTTCCATAACTTTGATGTAAAATTCTGTCGAGTTAGCCAAATATGGGCTTTGTACAACACCTGTCACCCATATCTGGAGACTCGGCGTTTTTTGTATGGAGGAAAAGACGGAATGTCTGACAATCTAGAACGTTCCCCACGGGCGGCCATCTGGAAAGATGTGCCCGATGCTCAGTGGGACGATTGGCGATGGCAGCTTTCTCATCGCCTCAACACCGTGGATGAATTAGGGCAGGTGATTCCGCTGCATGATGATGAACTCGAAGCACTCAAGACCAAGAACCTGTTTCGTGTGGACATCACGCCATACTTTGCTTCGCTGATCGATCCCAACGACCCGAATGATCCGATCCGCTTGCAGGTGATCCCAACAGCCAAAGAGTTGGTTCCCTTCGAGTCCATGATGGAGGACTCGCTGGCCGAAGATCGTCACAGCCCGGTGCCGGGGTTGGTGCATCGCTATCCCGACCGCGTGCTGATGCTCGTGACGACGCAGTGCGCTTCGTACTGCCGCTACTGCACGCGCAGTCGCATCGTCGGCGATCCTGCCGCGCAATTTTCCAAAGCCGAATACGATGCGCAAATTGACTATATCGCTCGCACGCCACAGGTCCGCGACGTGCTGCTTTCGGGTGGCGACCCGCTCACGCTGCCCCCCAGGGTGCTCGATAACTTGCTGGCGCGATTGCGCGCCATCCCGCATGTCGAGATCCTCCGCATTGGCTCGCGCGTGCCTGTCTTTATGCCACAACGGGTCACCGACGAATTGTGCTCGATGCTGCGCCAGTATCATCCCTTGTGGATGAACATTCACGTCAACCATCCGAACGAGATCACGCCGGAGCTACGCCGCGCGTGCGGTATGCTGGCCGATGCGGGTATCCCGCTGGGCAATCAGTCCGTGCTGCTTGCGGGCGTCAACGACTGCGTCCACATCCAGCGCAAGCTCGTGCATGAGCTGGTCAAGATGCGCGTGCGACCATATTACCTCTACCAGTGCGACCTGGTCGAGGGGGCGGGGCATTTTCGCACGCCGGTTGCCAAAGGCATCGAGATCATCGAGGGCCTGCGTGGTCACACGAGCGGCTATGCGGTGCCGCATTACATCATTGACGCGCCCGGCGGTGGCGGCAAGGTCCCAGTCATGCCGAACTATTTATTGTCCGTGTCAGATGAGCGTGTGGTGCTCCGCAACTTTGAGGGGTTCATCACGACGTATGAACAGCCTGAGCCAGGCCAGTACAAGCCGCATGATAGCCGGACCTGCAAGTATTGTCAGGATAAGCGCCCCGAACCGGGCCAGGAAGGCTTGACCCGCTTGCTCGACGGCGAGGCGATGTTTATCAAGCCCGAAGGATTTGACGCGACGCATCAGCGCGGAGGTGGCCGGCATCGTCTCAACGTGGACGAATCCAAATGGAAGCCGCTCGGCATCGGCAGCGAGACCAGGCCGTACATCGCGCTGGGTGAGCCAGTGACGGTTGTGAACGGCGAGGTGTTATAGCGACGAATGACGCAAGACGAAGGGTGAGCTTTCGCCTTGAAAACTAGTGGCCAAAATGGCAGGAGGGAAACAGAACGAGTCATCATGAGCAGCTTTGAAGTCGCCGTCCTTGGAAATCTCAGGCGCAATGCGCCGCATCGGGAGGGAGAACCAGCAGACGCCTGGGGCGATCTGGATAGCGAAGGCACCATGTTAGCCCTCGTGGAAGCGTTGGAAGCGGGCGGACACAAAGCCTACTTCCTCGAGGGCGACATGTCACTACCCGCCCAGCTCGCCCGGCTGCGACCCGATATTTGTTTCAACATGTGCGAAGGCCACTTTGGCGATTCGCGCGAGGCTCACGTCCCGGCCTTGCTAGAGATGATGGGTATCCCTTACACCGGCTCGCGCGTGCTGACCCAGGCCTTGTGCCTGGACAAGGCGATGACCAAGCGCGTGCTTTCGACATACGGCATCCCGACGGCGCCATTTCAAGTGTTCCGTAGCCCGCGCGAGCGGAAGAATCCCAGACTCCGGTTCCCGCTCTTTGTCAAGCCCAATCGTGAAGGCAGCGGCATGGGCGTCACGCCCAAGTCCATTGTTCGCGACGAGGCCGAGCTACGCGCGCAGGTCGCCCACATCACCGAAACGTATCAGCAAGAAGCTCTGGTCGAACGGTACATCGAGGGACGCGAGATCACTTGCGGGCTGGTCGGCAACGAGAACCCGCACGTGTTCCCGGTGATGGAAATTGATCTGAGCACGGCCCCCGCTGATCAACTGGGGTTGTACACGAACTTGATCAAGCACGATCTCCCGGAAGCACCCACGTATCGCTGCCCGGCCCCGTTAGACGAAGCAATGACGATGATGATCAAGCGCATCGCGGTGGATGTCTTTCATGCCGTTGGCGCGCTGGACGTGGCCCGGGTGGACTTGAGGATCGATCGGTACGATGGCAAGCCCTACGTGCTGGAAATCAACACGCTGCCCGGGCTGACGCCCGGCATCAGCGACCTGGTCATTGTGGCGGCGGCGGATGGCATTGACCATACTCAACTGGTCAACATGATCTTGGAGGCTGCCGTCAAGCGCTTGAATGTGCAACCGCGCCCACGCCGCGCGCGCGCCGCGCGGCGGGCGGTTCAAGTCCCGGCCTATGCGCCGGCGATTTAACAACAGAATAGGAGAGCTACCATGTCTACCCATACCCAGGGCGAGGAGAGCGAGCAACCTCCCAGTCCGGTGCCGGTGCTGCTGCTGTACAACCTTGTGGAGCAGCTCGATCAAGGCGAAGCGCGCGACCTGGTCACCGATCAAGAGGTCATTCATACCGCGTCAGGTATCGCCGCCGGGCTGCGCAGCACCGGACATGAGGTGAGGGTCGTTCCAGTGCGGGACGTAGACGACGTCACCCGCGCGGTGGCAGAGGCTGACCCGGACACCACACTGGTGTTTAACCTGTGTGAGAATTTGGGCGGACGGCCTGAAGACGAGCCGCTTGTCCCGGACAGACTGGAGCAACTCGGCGTGCCATATACAGGCTCACCTGCCCCGACGCTCGCCGCGTGCCTGAACAAGGCTTATACCAAAGCCCAGTTGATGCGTCAGGGCGTGCCGACTGCGCCGTATCAGGTATTTTACCGCGCGGATGAGCCAATCACGGTGCCGCTGCCGGCGATCGTCAAGCCGCAGGCGCAAGATGCCAGCATCGGCATTGATCGAAGCAGTGTCGTTCACGACGTGCGTGCATTACGTTGTCGGGTCGAGTACATCCTCGATACGTATCGCCAGCCGGCCCTGGTCGAGGCGTTCATCGTCGGGCGCGAATTCAACGTGGGCATTTGGGGCAATGGCGTGGCGCACCTGCTGCCGCTCGCCGAGATTGATTTTTCGGCCTGGACCGATCTATACGCGCACGTGGTCCACTTTGAGGCCAAGTGGGAAGAGACGTGCCGTGAGTACCAGACGATGAATGTCATGTGTCCAGCGACGGTTGAGCCGGACCTGGCCGAACGTATCCGGCAGGTTGTGCTGTCTGCGTACACGGTGATGGGCTGCCGCGATTATGCGCGCGTGGATCTGCGCGTCAAAGATGGTGTGCCGTACGTGTTGGAGGTCAATCCGAACCCGTGCCTGGCCGTGGACGGCGGGTTCGCCAATGCGGCGCGCGTGGCCGGGTACGATTATGCGCAGATGGCGCACCAGATTGTGAGCTGGGCCTGGTGGCGGCGGGGCAAGCATTGAAGATAGAGACTGGAGATAGAGACCGGAGATAGAGACTGGAGATAGAGACTGGGGATAGAGATAGAGAGAGAGAGGGTGGATGACGGTCGCGGTCAATGGTAGCATCGGCGCGACGTGCGCTGACGAAGTCGAGCAAATCCTCAGCGTGGCGCACGATGCCCGGGTTTTCAATGCTGAAGAAATAGAGGCTGTTCAGGAGCTAGTTCAGGATTATCTCGCCAAAGGTCAAGCCAGCTCGTATCGTTTCCTGTCCTATCGGCTCGATGGACGGGTCGTCGGTTTTGCTTGCTATGGACCCCGGCCCCTGACGCGCGGCACGTTTGATCTGTATTGGATCGGCACGGCACCGAGCGTGCAGCGGTGTGGTGTGGGAGCCGCATTACTTCGTCAGGTCGAGCATGATGTTCGCGCATTAGGGGGGCGGCTGTTGATCGTCGAGACTTCCAGCCGCCCGGAGTATGAACCGGCGCGGCGCTTTTACGATGCCCAGGGCTATCGTTGCGAAGCGATAGTAGGCAGCTTTTACGACGTAGACGATAACCTGGTTCTGTACAGCAAAAACCTGAGTCGTGTAGACTCGGCATGAGGTGATGAATGACGCTGCTTAAAAGCCAGCGGGAAATCAGCTTAAGCACTCGAGGGCAACCCACTGCTCGCGTTCGCAGGCAACGCGCAGCCAGGAGGACGCGCATGACTGCTCCCAAGCTTGCCGAGAAACAAACTCTGTGGCCGGCCGTCATCCTGTATAACGTGGATTCGTCCTGGACTGGGGACGAGGCTGCAGAGGCCCAAGGCTATGTGATGACGATGGCGAAGGCGCTGGCCAAGCACGGTCATCCGGTCGAGCTGGCGCAGGTCCGCCGGGATGTGGTCGGGCCGCTGCAGCGCTTTGACCCGCGCCACTATATCATCTTCAACTGGTGCGAAGGTTTGGACGGCTTGCCGCGTTCCTATGACCGCATCCCGCCAGTGCTGGAGGAATTGGGCTTTGCTTACACTGGCGCAGATGCCTGGACACTAGCGACTTCTCAGGACAAGGCAGCGACCAAGACCATCCTCGATCAGCTCAATATCCCTACCCCGGCATGGCGTGCGTTCAGCTCCCCGGATGAGGTCAAAGGATGGGATATCTTTCCGGCGATCGTCAAGCCTGCTGCGGAGCATTGCAGCTATGGCATCACCGAAGGTGCAGTCGTCTCAAACCTGAAACAGTTGCGCGAGCGCGTCGCTTATATCCTCAAGGCCTATGAAGGCCTGGCGCTTGTAGAGGATTTTATCGTCGGGCGCGAGTTCAACGTCTCGATCTGGGGCAACGGCAGGCCGACCCCGCTGCCGCTATACGAGATTGACTTTGCGGATATTCCAGACCCGTATCGCCGGTTGGTGGATTTCGATGCCAAGTGGACCAAAGGCTCGTTCACTTATGAGCATACGCCTTCGCGTTGTCCCGCCGATGTAGATGACGAGCTGGCCGAACGGATTCGGCGTGTGGCCATGGCGGCTTATCAGGCGCTTCGCCTGCGCGACTATGGCCGGATTGACATGCGCGTCCGCGACCGGCAGCCGTATGTGGTGGACGTGAACGCGAACCCGGACATTACCATTGACGGTGGGTTTGCCAAGACCGCTGCCGCCGCCGGTTACAATTACGGCGCTGCGATCAGTCGCATCATCGCCCTGGCTGCGCATCGCAAATCAATGTAACGTTGTGGGCTGGAAAACGTACGGGCCGAGGGGAACACTCCCTCGGCCCGATTTGTTTACCCGCGCTCATGGCTTGATCAACAAATTCTGCCTGGCGGCAAAGGTAACCTTTTGCCAGGTTTTTCCCACTATATAGTGTGAGGATCGGCGCTCCATGATAGGCGACGAAGAGACGGCGGACAGCGAACTGGTAGCCTTGGCGCGCTCTGGCGACAAACATGCTTTCGGTCGCCTCGTCGAGCGGTACCAGCAGATGGCCCGGCGCGTTGCCGTCTGCATGGTAGATGATGATGACCTCGCTTGGGAATTGACGCAGGAGGCCATGCTTCAGGCTTACCTTTCACTCGGCCATCTGCGCGATGAGACGGTTTTCCGAAGCTGGCTGTATGGCATCGTGCTGAATGTCTGCCGAAGCTACTTGCGGGATCAAAAGACGGTCTTGGCATGGCAAGACCTGGCAGGTGGTGTGCGTTTCTGCGAGTCGAGTTTCTCCGAGTCTGCTCCAGACCCTCAATGGGTGGCAGAGGAACGCGAACTGCATCGCAAGGTTCTGGAAGCCATCCAAACCCTTCCGCCCGGCAGTCGGGCGGCAACGCTCCTGTTCTACTATGAACAGTTGAGCCTGCAAGAGATCGCCGCCGTCTTGAACATCTCGATCACGGCGGTCAAGGGCCGCCTTCACAAGGCCAGGCAACGACTCAGAGAACAATTGTTGGCGTTGTATCCTGAAAGTGAACAGGCTCTCGCAGAACGCAGGAGGAAGGCAATGGTCAAGGTCACCATCGCTGATGTAGTCAAGCGCGAGTTGCCCAGTGAGCAGCCGGGCCATCCTCGCACGCACTATATCATTGTGCTGCTCGACGAAGCTGGACGCCGCGCGCTGCCGATTTGGGTCGGCCCGTGGGAGGGCGAAGCCCTTGCCATCGGTCTGCGCCGGTACACTACGGCCCGGCCTATGACGTTTGAGTTCATGCATAAACTCCTGGAGGCCGTCGGGGTAACGGTTGCCGAAGTGCGTATTGAGGCTTTGATGCAAGATACCTTTTACGCAGTCGTCAAGCTCCGCCATGGCGATACCGTGCAAGAGCTGGATGCAAGGCCCAGTGACGCCGTGGCATTGGCGGTGCGCACAGGCAGTCCGATCCTGGCCGCCGAAGAGGTGCTCGCAAGAGCCGGGGTGGACATTCCGGCGGAACTTGCCAGTGTGCCTCAGGGCAAAGGGCTAGATGACATCATGAGAGATCTGGAGGAGCGGAGGCGAGAGGCCGCCTCATGTCGCCGACCGCCTACGCCAGAGGAAATGGATCGACTGCATCAAACGCAACAGGAGCTTGTCGCGTTTGTCTTTGGCGAGGGGGAATAGTCCATCACGCTGGATCCAACCGCAATTCCAAAATGTCAATCCCGTGCTCTCGGATCTCTTCGGGATTCTTGGGGTCAACCTCGATGTGATAACCCGCAACCGTCAGCGCATCGAGCGCGCGGGGGACGGGCGGCGTCATGACTTCGACCAGGACCTTGCCGAGCGCAGCCGCCTGAGCGCGCAACGCGCGGGCCAGCCGGGTGATGCCCTCGCGGGCGCCCATTGCTGTTGTGACGCCCAATCGCTCCCACTCCGGATCAACCTCGACCAGACACCACGCGCCGAGATGCCCCTCGGCATCGCGTGTGCCCATCACCTCGCCCTTGTTCAAATGCTCGGCCAGTCGCTCGCGTGTCAGCTCGAAGGCTTTCCACATGTAAGCGTACATGCCTCTAGCCTCGCGCAGCACATCCGAGTCGCGTGCGAGTTCCCAGATCGCGTCGAGGTCAGTGCGGGTCAGCGTTTCGAGGCCGGTGGCAGGCTCGTCGAGTTTCTCGGCCACGCGCTCGACCAGGCGCGCCCGGACATGAAAGCCGGCGCGCTCTGCGATCCGGTGCGAGCCTTCATTGCGTAGCCCAGTCGCGTAGCGCACGACGTGCCCCCCCAATCGCTTTGCCAGCGAGACCTGGTATGTGCTCATCGCCTGGCCGATGCCCTTGAGCCGATAGTGCGGATCAACGCGCAGGCCCTCCATCCACCATTGACCTTCACCTTGCCAGGTGAGCTTGGCGAGCGCCACGACGACGCCATCCAGTTCGGCCATGGTGAATTCGCCCTGTGGATCGGCCAGCCAGCGATCCCAGACGTAGGAAATATAGTCCCAGCCGTCGCCCCACGTGTTGGCGGTGATTTCCAACATGCGCGGCTTGTCTTCGGGGCGAGCGGGGCGAAAGATCAGGTTCACCTATCTCAACCCCATTGTACGGAGCGCGGCACGCACATCCGGCATGATAACCACCTCCCCGTCAATCAGCTCGGCCTTGACGTCTTCATCGAGCGACTCGTAAAGTTGTTCGGGGGTTGGCTTCTTTTTGCGTGACTGGGGCGCTGCCATTGCGCCCAATTGAACTGTAGCCATCGCGCTCACCTCCTCTCGCATCCATTTGGACAGTGTGGATTATACTCTCTACATTCCGAGATGCAAAGCTCAACGCGCCGGGTGGGCATCCGGCGTTGGCCCGCGCAGGATGCCCCAACTGGCGGGCGGCCAATAGGCCCATCTCGCTCGACCGATGATCTGGGTCAATGGGATCGATCCCAGGCGGCGCGAGTCGAGGCTGCCGCCCCAGGCGCGATTGTCACCCATGACAAATACGCTGCCCTCGGGGACGCGAACGGGAGCCATGTCCCCTACCGTCGGCCCGCTAACGTAAGGCTCGCGCAGAGCCACGCCGTTGACCCGCACCTGGCTGTGGTTGATTTCGACTGTGTCGCCCGGCAGGCCGATCACACGTTTGATGAGCGGGAGCGGCTCGTCTTCGACCGGAAAGACCACAATGTCCCCGCGCGATGGCACGCCGAGGTGATACGAGACCTTGTCCACGATCACGCGCTCGTTTTCATGCAAGCTGGGCTCCATACTCTGGCCGTAAACGACGGTCGGCTGAATCAAGAGCTGCAGGATCAGCGCGAGCACCGCGCCCATGAACAGACTTTGGGCCAATCCGGCGATCTCTTGCCATAGTCTCGATGAGCGGGGTGGGGTAGGGGGGTGTGGGTTTGTCATTTCATTCTCTCTGAATACAGGGTTATCCAATCTTACCCCAAGACGCCGCAAGCGCAAGGTGTAAAAGACCGCCGACGACCGACTGCATCTCCTCGTC
>DAOTXX010000060.1:0-18061 GCA_034434835.1 Thermoflexales bacterium
TTTTACCTTCGTTGATTTCGGCTTCGACCGACGTCACCAGCGTAGCCAGCCGGTCATCGTCGGTCGCCGCGAATTGCGCGTCCCACAGTGCCTCATCTGCTACGATTTCTTCAAATGTTTCTTCGGCGGGCAGCGGATGTGACTTGAGGAAAAGCGCGAACTCGTAGAGCTGCCTCGTCCGCGCCAGTGGCATTGCGGCGGCGATGTCAGTAATGGCTTTCACTAAATCTGTTTGTGCTTGTATCTTCATAGCCCTCTGTTGCTCCAGACGATAATTCTCTCACGTGCTTTCCACGCGGCTGTTCTTGCGCTGCTGAGATTATAAACCTGTCTTGCTCGTTGTCAATATATCCCTTCGCTTGATACACGAGTATCAGCTCGCGCCGCCGACCCATCGAGTCCGTGACACTTGGAGCAAGACAAAAGCCCGCCGACCTCATTAGGATCGGCAGGCCAGAGTTGCCGAAACGAAAAGCGCGGGGAATTCGCCCACGCCGCGCGGACGCGGCGGTGGCTCAGAGGGCATCTGAAAACTCACCACCAAGACACAAAGACAAAGACCTGCTGAAAAGAAAGTGGCTCAGACCTCGTGATTTCTTTGTGTCTTGGTGTCTTTGTGGTTCAAAAGATGGCTTTCAAATGTCCTCTTGGCGCAAAGGGAAATGGGGAACCTTCGATTATTGCGGGTCGTACCTGCGGATGAACTCTTCTGCCTTTTCCACCAGCTCGCGATGGCCGATAAAGAGCGGCGTGCGCTGGTGCAGCGATTCGGGCTGAATATCCAGGATGTTCCGTCGCCCATCCGAGCCTAGCCCGCCCGCCTGCTCGGCGAGGAACGAAAGCGGGATGGCTTCGACCATCAGTCGCAGCTTGCCCTGCGGCTTGCCGGGGTCTTTGGCATCGGCCGGATAATAGTACACGCCGCCGTCGAGCAGGTTGCGATGGAAATCCGCCACCAGGCTGCCGATGTAGCGCGCCGAAAGCTCCTTGCGCGGCCGCTCCGGGTCAAGCCCCTGCAGCCACCGGGTGTACCGCCGCACGCCTTCGCTCCAATACTTTTCATAGCCCTGGTTGACGCTATAGTATTTGGGCCGGGCGGGAAAACGGATGTTGGGATGCGAAAGCAGAAACTCGCCCACGCCCGGGTCGAGCGTAAAGCCGTGGACGCCGTTGCCGGTCGAATAGACCAGCATCGTGCTGGGGCCATAGACGACATAGCCCGCCGCCTCCAGCTTGCGGCCCAGTTGCAGCACATCTTCACAGGTGCCCGGGCCTTCCGGTGTCTGGCGGCGGAAAATGCCAAAGATCGTCCCGATGCTCACGTTGACGTCAATGTTGGAAGAGCCGTCGAGCGGATCGAACAGCAAGACGTACTTGCCCGTAGGATATTCGGGCGGGATGGGGATGATGGCCGCATCCTCCTCCGAAGCCATAACGGCCAGCCGCCCGGTGTAGCTATTCATGCGGACGATGGTCTCGTGGGCGAACACATCCAGCTTCATTTGCTGTTCGCCCTGGACGTTGACCCGCCCGGCCAGCCCAAGGATCTCGGCCAGCCCGGCCCGCGTCGTTTCGCGGGCGATGAGCTTGGCCGCCAACGCAATGTCGTACAGTAAATTGGAAAACACGCCCGTCGCGCCAGGGTGCTCACGTTCCTGTTCCAGGATGTGTCGTTCAATCGTGATGATGCGTTCCATATCTCAGCCTCTTTCTGCAGTGTGTCCAGCGCGGCATTGGCTGCAGTGCATGGTGAGCGGAGCCGTATTTGCAAACAACTACTTGTTTTTGTACTCGTACCGAATTTCCAATCTTGCGTACGAACCATCATCGTTGATTTGCACAAAAGCGTCTTTCCAGCCATCGTTACAAATCAGAGCAACAGTCATGTACCAAGGACCTGTGGGCGTATCGTGAAAGTCCGCAGAGGTATACGAGTGCTCTTGGCCACGGCCAATGGAGCAGTTAGCAAGCGTTCCAACTAACAGATGTTCTTCAATGGCTTTATGAGCTTGTCTGATTTCAGGAAACGTTTGCCACTCTATATCGTTAGAAAGCACATATCCCCTCACTAAACCACTATCAAAGTTGTATTCAACTCGATTGCCACGCCTAATGACTTGTACCTGTCCAAAGAGGCGAATAACAGGGTTTTGCAAGTCAGGCTCAGTTTTGGTAATGACTTCTCTGATTCTAGGGTTACTCTCAATCTCGCGTATTCTCTGTCTGAAGTAAGCCAAAATCGAGTCATTCTCAAAAGCCGTTGGCTGCTTTATGCCGCCAGACACCTCAATGGTCCCATCTTTTGAGTAGGCGAGGCTAAGGTAGTCAATATAGGTGAGGTTATACTCCGAATACGACATGGGCAACTCGTACAATATCCCAATACCCACCTTGTTGTTAACAAAACAAGGAGATATGGTTACCTGACGCAAACGTAGCTCGGAGTTGAGTTGTCGAATCACAGAATTAGCGAGGATGATATTCTCATAGGCCTTTGGATCATTAATCCTTTCATCGCATGGTGGTTTAGGACCATTGGCGAAAGAGCACGCAACAAGCGTAAAAAGCAAGGGCGCGAAAGCACACCATAGGGTTATTGTTGTAATGGATTTACGCTTTTTCATCTTGATGATGTTTCACAAGCATTCGTGGCAAGTGTGCCGCTTAACTTGTAGCCTGGCCGCTGACCAACGACCGAATCAAATTGAGCTTGGAAAAATGCCCGCGCGTGATCGGCGTCAACCGCCCCTCTGGCCCCAGCAGTTTGTCGCGGATCGCCTCGAGCCGCCATCCGGCCTGCGCCATCTCCCGGGCGCGGCCCTGAATGTCCTCCCAATAGTCCAGCTTGCGGCGTATCGCCGTCTTGCCATCCGGCACCGCGCCGGCGTGAGAACAAAACAAAGTCTCGAAATCGAGGGTCAACACATGGCGCAGCGAATCGAGTTCCGCCTGGGCGTCTTCGTCGGCCCGCAGGTACTTGACGCGCTCGCCGAGGAACAGGTCGCCGGAGAACAGCCAACCCTGATCCGGGTCCAGCAAGCAAGCGTGATCGGGGCAGTGCCCCGGCGTCGGGATCGCTTGAAAGCGATGATGCTCTGTCTCCAGCCACTCGCCGATCGGCTCGGCGCGCACAGGTCTGGGCTGGCCCCAGATCAGCCGACGATAGAATTCGATCTTGGGCGGCGCGGCCAGGAAGGGGACGGTTAACTCGGGCGCTCGGGGCACGAGACCCAACGCCTGGCACAGCGCTGCATCGCCTCCCGCGTGATCCTCGTGCTGGTGCGTGTTGACGTTCCCGCGCACTGCCCGCTCACGCGCAAAGCGAACGATCTCGGCGCTGGTCGCGGGCGGGCCGGTGTCAATCAGCCAGCCATCCACGCAATAGATTTCGACCGTATAGAGCGGCTGGCCGAATGCGGTGCGCGCCATCGTCGCGCGCGTCACCGGGCCATGGTTGTGCAGTTTGAGCATGGCAGCGTGCTATCCGGTCCGGCGGCGCATCTGGCCTTCGAGGTAGGGGGCCAGGCCCTGGCCCAGGTCGCGCTCCACTGTAAAGGCCCAGTGCGAAGCTGCGATCATCCAGGTTGTGCGGCGAATGCAGCGGACCGGCAGCCCGCGCGGCACACAGCTCAAACGGTTCGTGGTCAAGGCCATGCGGCCTCGTGAATCCACGTGACCGAGCGCGTGCTCGACCATCCCGTCCAGGCTATAGATATCGCCGACCAGGCAGTTGAGGTCACGGTCGTAGTAGATGTAGGTATGTTCGGCGACCACGACCTGGCCGGAAGCGACATCGCCGAATTCGAGCTGAGCGACGAGAAAGTGATCGCTCAGTTGCCACACGCATCGAGCGGTGGCGCGGAAGCGGAACTCGGGCCCCTTGCCTGCGCCCTCCCAGTCGCCGATCAAATACCACAGCCGGGTCAAGGCCAGTTCGTTAGTTGTGACTGAGCTCATCGCCAATCCCCATTCGACGCATCAGACAGACAGCAGGCCCTCAAGGCTCACGAATGGCATCAGAAACCCGTTTTCTCCGAGAAAACGGGGTTCTCTGACAGGCCGCTAGCTGCAATTATATATCAGGTGAGGCTGGCGCAAAAGTGCCAGGCCGCCGAAGGGCAAGCCTCGCCCCTATACACCTAGCGTTACCCGAACGTTCATTAGCCAGCAGCCCCGGAGTGCAAGCTTCAGCTTGCAACAAACGCAGCCTGAAGGCTGCACTCCGGTCTAGGCCATTACCGGATTAATCTGTAAAACCGCAACATGTCCGCGCGGTCCGGCGGCATACAAAAATCTGACGCACGCCCAATGGATGAACCTTGTTGATCGGTCACAGGATTCAGGGTAGAATCGTGGCCGTTGCGAAACTCTCAAGAGAGGTGTGACATGAACGTCATGACCAGGCGCGAGCGACTCGAAGCGACGATCCACGGCCAGGCGACCGACCGCGTGCCGATTGCGATGTGGCGGCACTTTCCCGGCGACGATTACCGCCCGGAAGACCTGGCTGCTTCCGTCGTCGGGTTTCAGCGCCGGTACGATTTCGACTTTGTCAAGGTGACCCCGGCTTCCAGCTTTAGCGTGGCCGATTGGGGCGTGCAGGATGAATGGCGCGGCAACGAAGAAGGCACGCGCGTCTATACGCACTATCCCATCCAATCGCCGGAGGATTGGATGCGCCTGCCCGACCTCGACGCGCGTTCCGGCGCGTTGGGCGCGCAGCTCAAATGCCTTGACCTGATTCATCGTGAATTGGGCGATGACGTGCCGTTCATTCAAACCATCTTCACGCCCTTGGGGCAGGCCAAGCACCTGGCTGGCGACCGCGTCTTTGCCCACATGCGCCAGCATCCCGCCGCGCTCAGAGCCGGGCTGGAAAAGCTTACGCAGCGGACGATCGGCTTCATCGAAGAGGCGAGCAAGACCGGAATCGCGGGCATCTTTTACGCGATCCAGCAAGCCAGTTTCGCTTTGACCAGCGAAGCCGAGTACGCCGAGTTTGGCAAGGCGTACGATCTGCGGGTGCTGGAAGCAGCGCGCGGCTTGTGGCTCAACGTGCTGCACCTGCACGGCGACGATGTGATGTTTGACCTGGTGGCCGATTACCCGGCGCAGGTGTGGAACTGGCACGACCGCGACACGCCGCCCACGTTGCGCGACGCGCTGCCCAAGGTCAAGGGCGCCGTGTGCGGCGGGCTGAGCCGCGAATGGACCATGTTGCGCGGCACGCCCGAGGACGTCCGGCGCGAGATCGCCGATGCGATCGCGCAGACCGGCGGGCGGCGGCTCATCATCGGCACCGGCTGCGTGACGCTGATCACCACGCCCGAGTCCAACCTGCGCGCGGCGCGAGCCGCCGTCGGATAGCCTACGCCAACCGCTCGTCGCACGCCGCTCGCACACCGCAGCGGCGGCAGCGGGATGGATCGGAATGACTGCGGCGCGACTGGTTGCGGGCCAGGTCGCGCCGCATGGCGTCGAGCGTGGAAAGCAACGTGCGGCGCAGCTCGGCGGTGTTGTCCACGCGAAACGCTCGCTCCGCGTACTGGATGATGCCATAAGCAGGCCGCATGTGCTCGGTTTCTTCGACCAGCAAGCAGTACGCGGCCAGTTGCAGGAGGTGACCTTCGCGGAGGCCATCCGCCGGCGCATGTGAGGACTTGACTTCGACCGGGATGATGGCGCGGCCTTCGCGCACGAGATAATCCGGCTTGCCTGCGAGACGATACCTCCGCGAAAACAAGGGACGTTCGGCTCGCTTCCAGCGTGAGGTGTCGGCATAGATCACTTGCCCGGCGGGCAAGCCAGCCTTGCGTCGCGCGCGGCGCGAAAGGACCAGCGCGACGACGCCGATCAATAGGAACAGTAATGCCAGTCCAATCACGATCCATGCCTCAGATAGGAAAACATCCCCTCGATCTCAACCCGGGCCATGTCCAGGCGTTGCGCCCAGCGGCGCGGGTCAGCATCGAGCTGGGCCATCCATTGCGCCAGCCCACCCGCCGCGGCGATTTGATCTCCATATCGATCGGCGGTTTCAAATTCCAGCCCCTCGGTCTCGACATAGCCGAGCGAAAACCCCTCGGCCTGCTGGACGAACAGCGTCCACGTGACATCGGTGCTGACTTGTTGGTCTGGACAGCCCGCCAGGATCGCTTCCGCCGCGCGGCGCGCCAGTCCACGCGCCGCCGCCGTCACGTCCCAGGCCAGGCCGCTGACCTGGGCGAACACGTGATTGACAATGGATTCGGTGTCGCGTTGGATGCGGGGATGCGATTCAAGAGCGCGCCGCGTCCGGCCCAGCACCGTAAAGTCGTACTGGGTCACTTGCGCGGCAACATCAGCCAGCTCTTTGGGATAGCGTTCGGCCCAATGCAGGGCGCGGTCCAAATCACAATGCAGGATGAAGGGAGAACTCGATTGGAGCGCCAGCGCGACCGCGTCACGACGGACCTGGCCCAGCTTGAATCTTTCCACAGCCTGTTCGGGCGGCCCCAACGCGACGACAGCGCCCGCTTCCACAAGGAAATCTAGCGAGGGCTTGTACGTGTCATGGCTGGCCTGAATCGCCATGCCGCTGAAGATGCGACCCAGCACCGGCAAGACGCGCTGAATCTGCTGATGCATGCGACCTTCGGGATCGTGGTGGGTCGCAGCGAGCGAAACGGTCATTCCACTCTCCATCAGCGCGTTGCCAGGAACAACGCCAACATCAAAATCCCTAGGGCGATCAAGACCACGCCGGCGCGACCGAGCCAGGTGGAAAGCAGAACAACCTGACCGTGCTGTTCATGCGCGGCCTGGCCCGCGTCCATCTCGCGGACGTTGATGCTGGGCACGCCTTGGACGCTTCCCAGCCACCACGCTTTGGCGCAGTAGGCATATTGGCCCAGTTCGCTGGCGCGAATGACGTGATTATCTTTCATCAAACGTCAATCGTCAAACGTGAAGCGTCAAACGTCATGACGCATGGTATTTGACGTTTCACGTGTCACGCTCCCCCATGCGCCGCTCAAATGCTTCCAGTTCCCGCAATAGCTTTTCTTGCTGCAAGCTATTCGTCAAATCGCCGCGAGTCCGTTCGAGGACCGCGCGCAACGCATCGGTGCTGCGGCGCAAGCCGCCTGTGATCGCATCGGGAAAGTCCATCGTCACCAGCACGTCGTACACGTCGTCCATCGCTGCCAGCAATCGCTCGCCTTCAGCCGTGCGCCCATGCCGGATGATGTCGAGCGTTCGACGGCGCAACTCACTGGCGGCCTCGCACAGGCCGTTAAGGTAAGCCGCGAGGTCCACTCCTAGCTCTTCCGGCGTGGGCAGCAGGCGGCCGTTGACGATGGCAAACGTGATGTGCGCTTCGGCCAGTTCCTTGAGCGCATCCTGGGTGTAGCCGGTGTAGTAGAGATCAGGATAGGACACGATCTCGGCTTTCATCTGCGCGGCAGCCGCGCGCGCTGTTTCCAGCAACTGCTCGGCCTCGGCAAAATCTTCGCGGTGAGTGGCGCGGATCGCCAACGAACAAAGGCGGATCAATTCGCGGCTGCGGGTCACCGTCAAATCGCGGGCGGCGTTCTTGGCCGTCAGCTCGGCGCGGATTTTCTCCGCGATGGCGTCCAGGTTTTCCATAGTCTTCATCCTTGCGGGGGCGGGGGCCGATGAAAGAGCTGCTCGGCCAGATTGCCTCCCTGCGGGATGACGATGGGCCCAAACTGCGCCTCGTAGCGCTCCAGGTTCTCTGTCAGAGCATTGAGCAGCAACTTGGCGTTCATCGGCGTCATCAGCACGCGCGTCTGGACTTTGGCACGCGGATTGCCGGGCAAAATACGCACAAAGTCAATAATGACTTCCGAGGGGGTGTGACCGATCATGGCAAAGTTGGTATAAATGGCTTCCAGGTCGGCAGGCAGTTCAATGTTGATCTGCATTTGCTGCTGGCCTTGCGGGGGAGTAGGTTGACTCATGAGCAACTCCTGGGCCGTCCTGAAAGCTGATCCTTCGCTTCGCTCGGAGCGAGGCTTTCAGAACGGTCGCTCTCGGAAAAATACAGCCGTCCGCGGTGGGCAGACGGCTGTTGAACCTGCTGCAACCTTGCAAAGGCTTGTCGCCCTCTCAAGGTGCACTTTGCTAAAACGGGATCTCCTCGTCGCCCATCGTTTCCACCGGCGCGCCCACTAAATCCTCGTCCGAGACCGGCGGGGCAGCCTCGGCGCGCTGGCCACTGGGCAAGAATTTGACTGCTGTCGCAAACACTTCGAACGATGCGCCCTTGGAGCCATCTTGTCTTTCCCAGAGGCGCGGGCCGCCGGTTTGCTTGTCGGGCACCAGCCGGCCTTCCACCAGCACCATGCGGCCTTTTTGCAGGTACTGGGCACACGATTCCGCCGTCTTGCCAAAGACCGACACACGGAACCAGGTCGTCTCTTTTACCTGTTGTCCGTTGGCGTCTTTGTAGATACGGTTGGTGGCGACGTTCAGTTGGGTGACCGGCGTTCCGCTCGGCGTGTAACGCATTTCCGGATCGCGCCCGAGATTTCCAATGATCGTGAGGTGTTGGTACATTTTTTGCCTCCTTATCGGCTGATGGGAAAACGTTGCGCCAAGTTTACTCTAAACCCGCACACATGTCAATTTCGCTACGTCACGATCTCGACGTTGAGCGCGGTCAACACGTCCTGGATCGGATTGATCAGCGTGGTCGTCTCGGACCCGGCATACAGCAAGCCGATGACACGCTTCTGGTCGTCGAGCACGGCCGAGCCGGAATCGCCGCCCTGACTCATCGCGCCTGCCATCAACTGCCCCCGGAAGACGGCGATTGGCCCGCCATAGTCCACGCTCGCCGTCACGTCCACCTGGATGATGCGGTCTTGCGTGTAGCTTGTCGTCCGTCCGAATTTTTGCACCGAGGTTCCCAACGTCGCGGTGGCCACGCCGGCCGGTGTGCCGATTTGCAGAATCTCTGGTGTCACCAGGTCGGGTGAAAGTGGCCGGGCGATGGCGCAGTCCACGTGATTATCGCCGGGCTGATTGATAGAGCGCGCCTGGGGCGGCTGGCCGAACAGTCCCAACAGCGAACGGAGCAGGCCCGAACATCCGCCCGGCTGTGTCCCATCGCCAGTCCCAAATTCAATCGGGACAAACTCGGCGAGTTCAGCGATCTTGTCTGCTGCGGTGCCGCCATCATATGGGCCGGGCTGCAGGATCGCGTCACCCAGGTTCGCGTTGTTGCTGTTGGCCAGCACGTGATTGTTGCTCAAGATGAGCACCTCGCTGCCTCGCTTGACCAAACAGCCAAACGTCCCGGCGGTGATTTGATAGTGGCCGATGGACACGCCCGGCCGCGCCGGGCGCATCTTTTGCTTGGGGTCTTGGAACGCTCTAAAGACACCCGTCTCGACCACATCCGTCTTGATCGAGCCAAGCAGCTTGGGGACGATGTCACTGGCGGCCAGTTGCGCCGAGGCGACTTTCTTACTGACGGAAATTGTGATGGCGATTTCGTTGGTGACGACACCACCCGAGACTTTGTAGCCGATGCCGATGCCGACGACATTCGGCATCTTGAACAGCTTGTCCAGGTATTCCTGTTTGACGGCGATAGCTTCCCGGATCAGTCTTTCCAATTCCACTGACATTGTCTCCTCCTTGGGGGAATATGCGCCAGGGCGGTCTGTGAATCGCCCTTATAGCGCGCGAAACGTGCCGGTCGCCTTGACGTCCACCGGCACGCCATCCAACTGGGTGGGGATCACATCCTGTGGCGCGAGCTGATCAGGTGGCAGCTTTTCCCGCACCGAAACGACAATGCAGACCTCGTTCGTCGTCTGCCCGGCACGCTCACGCAAGCCGATGCCGACGCCAACGACGTTGCGCTTGCGCATCAGTTCGCGCTCGTACTTGGCCTTGACCGCTTGTGCATGCGCAATGGCTTCCTGGCTTGACATGCCTCACCCATCCTTGGCTGTCCGAGTCTCACAGTACTCGGGCATCTCAGCGATCACTGCTTCAAGAGCAGGCTCTGCACATTCCTGGTGTGTGTCGGGCGCATCATCGGAAAGTGAGCGCCCAACTGAGTGAGCCAACGGACTCGCGAAAAAGCCCGAAAACAGCGTGCGAAAATCAAGATGTCCACAGGTGCGGTTCAGCCCGAAACCTGGCCGCGAACTGCCCCGAGCTGAGAGCCAGGGGCTGAATGTACATTTTATACCCCATTCGCCTCAACATGTCAATTGAAAGCAAGGGCGCATCTCGCCAACGAGCAGCCCCCGATGATTCCGGGTCGGCCCGACCGCGTAGCGGCTCAGCCCGGCCAGGTCTGTTTCGTCCAACGCGCCGAGCTGTCTCAGCACCTCAACCACGACGGCGTTGCGGCCACGCGCTCCATCGCCATCTTCCATTTTGAGCGCGACCCCCAGGCCTTGCGGCAGGATACCAATGCCGTAATATCCTTCCGCGCCGCCCTTGACGACGACACGGCCTCGGCCCGCGCGCATCACGTCCGTATCGAGCCGTTTGGTCCCGCCGACCATCTCCGGGTGAGTCATCATCGCGGCAGCGATGCGCCTGAGCGCCGAGCGGCGCGGCTCGGGCAACTGCGAGGGATCGGCCAGTCGTGCAAAGGCCAACGCCGCAGCAGCCAGGGGAATCGCAAAGGTCGGCGCGCTGCACCCATCCGTGGCGACATCCATCGTCTCCGGCGAGACGCCGGCCAACTCGGCCAGCGTCTGCTGGATCGTGACTTGAACCGGATGCCGCGGATCGAGGTAATTCTCAATCGGCAGCTTGCGGTCGAGACACTGGGCGAGCATCCCGCTGTGCTTGCCCGAGCAGTTGTTGTGCAACGCACTTGGCTGCTGACCAGTAACTTCCAACGCGCGCGCGGCTGGAGTATATGAGGGTGGATGGGTGCCGCACTGCAAAGCATTCACATCCTGCCCCAGGCGGCGGAGTATGCCGACGACGGCTTGCACATGGAACTCTTCGCCGTTGTGCGAAGCCGCCATGATTGCCAGTTCGCGATCAGAAAAACCGAAACGTTCAGCCGCGCCACTTTCGACCAGGGGCAACAGTTGGAAGGGCTTGGCCGACGAGCGCAAGAAGGTCGTCAGGTTCGGGTCACCGGCGGACGCGACGAGCTGGCCGCGTGTATCGACGACGGCAATCGCGCCGCGATAGATGACCTCCAGTCGAGAGCCGCGGATAATTTCAACGAGAGGGATGGTGTCGAACATGGATTGACCTTGGGCGTGAGGCGTGGTCACGTGATGTTTCGTGTTCACTTTTTACTCTTGAGCGTGTCGTAGACACGATCCAGCCCAGCTCTGATGCATCGCTGGACGCGATCGCGGTCCTGATTCGCCACAGGGAAGCGCTCCAAGAATTCGGGGACGAGCTGCGCGGTATCGGCTTTGGGCCGACGCGCGCGGATGAGCGATTGAACCCGCGAGCGCATGGCGTTGAGGTAGTCGCTCATCGGCTTGAGCGACGCCTTGGTGCCCGGGCTGCCCCGGCCCGGGACGATATGCCTGGCCGGAAAATCTTTGCTTTGGACCTTGGCCAGCAAGTCCAACCAGGTCGCGATGTCGGCTTCCGCCACCACAGGGTGGGTTTTGAGCGTCGCCAGGTCGCCCATGAACAACACGTTTTGCTTGGGCAGATGAACCCAAATGCTGCCCGGCGTTGCTCCGCCCACGTGTTGAAGCACAATCGGCGTGCTGCCATTGTGAATGACCATTGTTTTAGTAAAGGTGATCTGCGGGAGCACAAGTCGCAAGTCGGAGCCAAGCTCAGCCGCGGCGTCCACACTGCAAGGAGCGACCGTATCGGCAGCCTGCTGGCGAAAAGCCTCGCCGAGGTTCTTGATTTTCTCCCATGTCGCATCGTGAGCCACGACCACGCCGCCGAGATATTGAACGCTCAAGATGCGCTCGCGGGCTGCGTCGGTCAGCACGATAAAGCGCACGGGTTTGGCGTTGAGCTTGGCCAATTTGGCTCGCCAGTCGCGCGCATCGGCCGGCAACATGGGACTGTCAATGCAAATTGGGCCGGAGGGCGTGACAATGCAGCCCACCGTCACGCCGTGATAGCCCTCTTCGACATAGATGTTGGGGACGATCTGCTTCATGGCGGCTCCGTTTCAGAGGGACGGGCAGATAGATTTGATAGCGGCCTTGACCTGCGTTTCCGATGCCGATGGGCCGCCGCCTTGGGCAAAGTCGGGCTGGCCGCCGCCGCCCTGGCCGCCGATGCATTCGATCGCGCTGCGCACGAGTGGGACGACATCAAGCGCAAGATCCGCCGAGCGCGCGAACACAAACATCGGCTGGCGGCCAGCCGAACCCAACAGGACGACCGTCTTGGGCTTGCCCGCGAGTTTCTTGGCCATCGCGCGCAAGTTGGCCGGGTCGCGCTCGGGCCAAACTCTCGTGATCAGTCGGAACTCGCCATGATCCTCTGCCTTGGCGTACAGTTCCTCGGCTTCGTACATCATCAGCTTGCTCTCGATGTCCAGGAGCTTTTTTCGCAGGTCTTTGGACTCGGCCTGCATCCGGCTCACCGACTGATCCAGATTGTCCCAGCCGACCGAAAGTGCGCTGGCGACCTGATGGATGATTTGGTTCTTGCGGCGAAAATCTGCCAGCACCCTGCCACCGCATTTGAACTCGACGCGCAGCGCATCCGATTGCCGGTCGAGCTTGACGATCTTGATCAGCCCAACCTGCCCGGTGCGCGTGACGTGTGTCCCGCCGCACGGCGACCAGTCAAAGCCCTCGACCTCGACGATGCGGATGTCGGTCTCGACCTTGGGCGGCTTGCGTACGGGCAGCCTTGCAACCTCGTCGGCAGTCAAACAGCGCAAAATCACCGGGCGATCCTCAAACACGATCTGATTCGCCAGGTCTTCGGCGTGGTCAATCGTCTCTTGTGCAAGATTTCGTTGGTCGAGGTCTATGGTCAGGTTGTCATCGGTCAGGTGAAAGCCGATGGTTTCCGCATCAGCTACATGGATGAACGCTTGCGAAAGAATGTGCTGGCCGGTGTGCTGCTGCATCAAGTCAAAGCGACGCGGCCAGTCAATCTCGCCAGTCAGGACTTTGCCTGCGAGGTCTTGCGAAAGGACATGAATCACTGCGCCATCCGATTCTCGCTCAACCACGTTCAAGACGAGCGCCTCGCCCAGCCTGCCCCGGTCATTCGGTTGACCGCCGCCCGCTGGATAGAACACGGTGCGGTCAAGCACGACAGCCGGGTGGCCGTCATGAACTAATCGCTCGACGACGCGTGCCGTAAAGGTTTTGAGATAGGCTTCTTGGTAGTAGAGTTTCTCAGTCTTCATTCTGTTGTGCTGATTACATCGGGTCTTTGAGTCCCGTGCCTGTGTTCAAGCACATCACGCACTCGTTCGATCTGATCCAGCCAGAAGCGATCAGCTTTCGCAGCGCGGCCACGGTCGCTGATCCTTCCAGACATGCATGGATGCCCTCGGACGAGGCGATCAACGTGCGGGTAGCGATCATTTCGTCATCGGTCACGGTGAGAGCTGTCCCATTCGACTCTCGGATCGCGCGCAAGATGAGCCGGTCGCCCAGAGGCTTGGGCACGCGCAATCCTGCTGCAATTGTCTGCGCGCCCACGAAAAACTCGCACCGGTCGCGGCCCTCCTCGAATGCTTTGACCATCGGCGCGCATCCGGCGGCTTGCACGCACACCATGCGCGGGCGATGCGAACTGATCCAGCCCAGTTGCTCCATCTCCTCGAACGCTTTCCAAAGGCCGAGCAGCCCCGTCCCGCCGCCGGTAGGATACACGATCACGTCGGGCAACTGCCAGCCCAAGTCGAGCGCGATCTCATAGCCCATCGTTTTCTTGCCTTCGAGGCGGTACGGCTCTTTGAGCGTGGACACGTCGAACAGGCCAGACTCTTGCGCCATCGCTGCCGATTCGCGGCCCGCGTCGCTGATGAGGCCTGGCACCAAATGCAGATGCGCGCCGGCCATCTTGACTTCGTTTTGATTTGAGGGAGGCGCATCAAGGGGCATAAAGACATGGGCCGGTAATCCTGCGCGAGCTGCGTAAGCGGCTAATGCGCCGCCGGCATTGCCTGCAGTGGGGATGACAAGTCCGCGCACACCCAATTCAACGGCGCGCGAAACAGCCATCCCAATCCCGCGCGCCTTGAACGTGCCGGTGGGATTGCGGCCTTCGTCTTTGAGGTAGAGTTCTGGCACGCCAAGTTGCTGGCCGAGGTGCGGGGTGTAGAGTAGGGGGGTGCCACCCTCGCCCAATGTGACGATGTGCGCTTCATCACGAACCGGGAGCAGCTCGCGCCAACGCCACATCGTATCGGGACGAGCGCGCATCGCATCGCGATCAAGACAGGTTTTCGCTCCGGGCAAATCGTAGCGCACCAAAAGTGGTGAGCCACATTCGAGGCAGACGGTGTGCAACTCGTTGGCAGAGTAGGTCTTGTCACATTCGGGACATTCGAGGTGCGAAAGGTAACTCACCGCCTGGCTCCGATGCAAAGTGGCGATTATTATAGCATAGCCGTCCACGATATGCCACGTGACATAATCGCGCCTCAAACCCTATAAGGAGGCAGTTAAACAAAAATCTCTTGGCGATGACCTACTCTCCCAGGGGCGCGTGCCCCAAGTACCATCGGCGCTGGCGGGCTTAACTGCCGGGTTCGGGATGGGACCGGGTGTACCCCCGCCGCACAAATCACCAAGAGACTTTTGTTCAGGATGTATCCTGCAATTTTAAGGCTCTGACACCCTAAAAACTGAATAGAACGCTTTGACCTTCGATTTCTCCGCATCACGTGCAAGCCCTCGACCATTAGTACCGCTTGGCTGAACATTACTGTCTTACACCTGCGGCCTATCAAACCGGTAGTCTACCGGCGGTCTTTCTGGCTTATGCCACGGGGGATCTCATCTTGG
This sequence comes from Thermoflexales bacterium, assembly GCA_034434835.1. Lineage (GTDB taxonomy): Bacteria > Chloroflexota > Anaerolineae > Fen-1058 > Fen-1058 > JBGLNJ01. The sequence continues at coordinate 14,946 of DAOTXX010000060.1, forward strand.
GGCGAGTTTCCCACTTAGATGCATTCAGCGGTTATCTCTGCCAGACGTGACTACCCAGCGGTGCCGCTGGCGCGACAACTGGCACATCAGAGGTCTGTCCACCCCGGTCCTCTCGTACTAGGGGCAGCTCCCCTCAAATCCCCTGCGCCCACAGCGGATAGAGACCGACCTGTCTCACGACGGTCTGAACCCAGCTCACGTGCCGCTTTAATGGGCGAACAGCCCAACCCTTGGGACCTTATTCAGCCCCAGGATGCGACGAGCCGACATCGAGGTGCCGAGCGAGGCCGTCGCTGTGAACGCTTGGGCCTCACCAGCCTGTTATCCCCGGGGTAGCTTTTGTCCGATGAGCCACGCCCCTTCCACTCAGAAGCGTGGGATCACTAAGCCCGACTTTCGTCTCTGCTCGGCTTGTTTGCCTTGCAGTCAAGCTCCCTTGTGCCTTTACACTCACCAGCGGGTTTCCATTCCGCCTGAGGGAACCTTTGGGCGCCTCCGTTACCTTTTAGGAGGCGACCGCCCCAGTCAAACTGCCCACCTGGCACGGTCCCTCCGCCGGATGACGGCTGGAGGTTAGGGTCAAGACTTCACCAGGGTGGTATTTCACCATTGGCTCCACCGAGCCCGAAAGCCCAGCTTCAACGCCTCCCACCTATCCTACGCAAGTCAAGCCCTAACGCAATGCCAAGATGCAGTAAAGCTCCACGGGGTCTTTTTGTCCTGCTGCGGGTAACGCGCATCTTTACACGTACTTCAACTTCGCCGGGTCTATCGTCGAGACAGTGCTCCAGTTGTTACGCGGTTCGTGCGGGTCGGAACTTGCCCGACAAGGAATTTCGCTCACCTATCTCCACCATTTCTGTGTGGAGGTGGACTATCTCTTCATCCAGTTGTAGCTTCCAGTTCTGCCAGGATGGCTTCTGCTTTCGGTTTGTCCTCCCGATTCATCTGCGACGCAATCCCGATGATTCGTCGCAGACCTTCCAGGTTGAGATGCTCGCCTCGCTGCATCAGCTTGACAATGTCACGGAATTTCAGAAAATCCTGCTGCTTCTTTGTTTTCAGTGGGTGCTGCTCAAAGAAAGCAATGACACCGTTCAAGGCGCTGAGCTTGCGAATACGTAACTCGTAACGGTCTGCGTGGTTCTGTCTCACCACGCCCGCGCGGAAAAACCGCTTGAGCGCGTACAGAACCGCTACATCCCGCTCGTGCTGAACAACCCGGAATTCAGGCAAAACCTGATAGCCTATGCTCATCTCGGGGTGCGGGTTGATGCCGACGTAGAAGCATCCTTCGCCGTCAACAAATCCCACCACCCATTCAGCGGATAGCTCCATCGTTGCTTCCTCACTGGATGCCTGGCGTATAGTCTCTGAGGATCCCACTCGCGTGGTTTCCTGCGGATTGCCCAATCCTTGCCATTTTTACTGGAGCATTGCTCCAAGTAGGCAAGGCTCTCAGGGTTTTCCCGCATACAGCCAGGGATTGCCCTCGACGTTACCGCCGAGGCAGGCAGCCATGCTACCTTAGGACGGTTATAGTTACCGCCGCCGTTCACCGGGGCTTCGGTTCAAAGCTTCCCCTTCGCTTGCGCTCAGGATGACCTCTCCCCTTAACCTTCCGGCACTGGGCACGCGTCAGCCCCTATACATCGCCTTGCGGCTTTGCAGAGACCTGTGGTTTTGTTAACCAGTCACTAGAGCCGTTTCTCTGCGACCTCCAGACGCTCCACCGGATTGATTTCACGTCCAGAGGCTCCCCTTCTCCCGAAGTTACGGGGACATGTTGCCTAATTCCTTAACGATAGTTCTCCCGATCGCCTTGGTATACTCTACCCGCCTACCTGTGTCGGTTTGCGGTACGGGCACTCAAGACTCAACGCTTAGAGGCTTTTCTCGGCAACCAGGCTCAACCACTTCCGGCCTTACGGCTCCGCCAACCCCCCTCAGGATCAGCGAGCGGATTTACCTACCCGCCTCATCTCCCTATGGGCTTAGCACCAGCGTCACTCGCGCTACCAACTGCTGGCTGGCCTACCTCGTTGCGTCCCCCCATCGCTCCTCTCGAGTGGTACAGGAATATTAACCTGCTGTCCATCACCTACGCCTGTCGGCCTCGGCTTAGGCCCGACTAACCCGACGAGGACTGACCTTCCGTCGGAAACCTTAGGCTTACGGCGAACACGGTTCTCACGTGTTTTGCGCTACTCATTCCGGCATTCTCACTTCTGGACGCTCCACCCGTCGTTCCCGTCGAGCTTCTATGCAGTCCAGAACGCTCCCCTACCAACCCCCTACCTTCTCCCCCCGTAAACGGGGGGAGGGAGAGGGGGTTCCGCGGCTTCGGCGCTAGGCTTGAGCCCCGTTACATTTTCCGCGCAAGATCGCTTGACCAGTGAGCTATTACGCACTCTTTAAAGGGTGGCTGCTTCTGAGCCAACCTCCTGGCTGTCCGAGCAATCCCACATCGTTTCCCACTTAGCCTAGACTTGAGGGCCTTAGCCGACGGTCCGGGTTGTTTCCCTCTCGACAATGACGCTCATCCGCCACTGTCCGACTCCCGCGCTTGGAATCACGGCATTCGGAGTTTGGTTTGGTTTGGTAAGCTATACGCCCCCTAGCCAATCCAGTGCTCTACCTCCGTGATTGAACGCGCGAGGCTAGCCCTAAAGCTATTTCGGGGAGAACAAGCTATCTCCGAGTTCGTTTGGCATATCACCCCTACCCACAGCTCATCCCCCAATTTTGCAACATTGGTGAGTTCGGGCCTCCACGAGGGATTAGCCTCGCTTCACCCTGGCCATGGGTAGCTCACCCGGTTTCGTGTCTACTCCGTGCCACTGGATGCCCTATTCAGACTCGCTTTCGCTTCGGCTTCGGGTGTGACTCCCTTAACCTGGCGACACAGAGTAACTCGCCGGATCATTCTCCGAAAGGCACGCCGTCAGGCCTGGGCCGCGGTCGCAAAGCGACTCGCCGTCACCCATAGCCCTCCGACTGTTTGTAAGCATACGGTTTCAGGTTCTATTTCACTCGGCTAACAGCCGTACTTTTCACCTTTCCCTCACGGTACTTGTTCACTATCGGTCGCCAAGAGTATTTAGCCTTGGGAAGTG
>DAOTXX010000061.1:0-34071 GCA_034434835.1 Thermoflexales bacterium
TGAGGGTGAACACGCCCGCGGTCGTGAGGTTGCTGGCGGGGACGGTGGCGGTCAGTTGCGTGGCGTTGACGAACGTCGTCGCCAGGCCAGCGCCGTTCCACTGGACGAGTGAGCTACTCACAAAGCTCGTGCCAGTGACGATGAGGATGAAATCTGGGCTGCCCACCATCGTCGTGACCGGGTCTATGCCGGTGAGAGTTGGCAGCGGGTTGTTGAAGACTACCTCGATCCATCCTGTGAGGGTATTGCTCGTTGCTGTGACTATTGCTGTGCCCACGAGCGAGCTGGTCAGGGTGGCTGTCACGATGCCGGTGCCACCGGATGTCGTCCGGGTGACGGTCGTCTGCCCATCAAATGTGCCCAGGCTGGTGGTGAAGGTGATCACCGAGTCATCGGCGATGGGTGTGAGATCCTCATTCACCAAAGTGGCCGAGATGACTGTGCTGCCGAACGGAGCGATCAAGGCCGTGCTGGGTGTTGCCGTGAGCTCAAGTGTCACTGTGATCCTGTCGGTCGTGTCATCGGAGAGAGTGGCGTGATCGGCCAGGATGCGGGCCGCTCCGATCCGGTGGGCGGTGAGAGTGGCGCTGAGGTTGCCTGTAGCAGGCGACAGATCGGAACTGACGACATTGGAAACCATGTCGGTGAGCGACCAGGTGACGGGCACGTTCTGCCTAAAGTTCCCGGCGTCATCGTAGCTGTTGCTATAGACGACAAGGCTGTTGCCAGTAGCCAGCGTGGCGGTCATGACTTGTTTTCCATCGCGCGTGGGTAAATCTGTGATGAGCACATGTGTCGCCGGCCCCACAAACGTGACCAGACCGGTGCTGACCGGCACAGTATCCTGGATCGAAACGGATGAGCCGGTGGTTCTGTCTTTGACGATCGAGTCGGCGTCTGGATCGAAGATGACGATCAGGGTGTTTGGGATTTGTTGAGAAGCGGTCACTGTCGCGGAGACGACGACAAAAAAGTTGGCGGAATTGGCAGCGGGTACCCACACGTTTGGATCGTTGTGGGTGAAAGTAATAGTTTGCACACCGCTGGCATCCAACGAAGGGCTGGTCGTGATGACAGGCGTATCCGTGTCCTGCCAACTTCCATTGCCGTCGGCGTCGCGATAAATGTATAGATTCCCGATGGTGTCGTTGGCGGCAGTGGGAGTGAGCGGAATGCCGGGCGATGCCTCAAAGTGGATCCGCCAGAGGCCAAGTTCAACATCGTGGTCTATCAAAAGGCCGGTGTGCGTGATGCCTACAGCCAATATATCCTGGAGGGTGCCTTGCATGATCTGAGCAGGCGCGGTAGGTGGGACATTCTCGCGCACGCTGCCGCTCCAGTTCTGCCAGAGCACCAGACCAAAGTTGCCACCAGCCAGGGGCCACGGCGTTCCTCTGCCCTCGATCACGTCCATGTCGCCATCTTGGTCCAGGTCCGCGACAGCGACGGACATCGCACCGTAATAAAAGGAACTGTCTAGATCCAGACTATATCGGACCCAGGTTGTATCAGTGATGAGTGCTCCGAACGGTCTGCCGCTATTTTGCCACAGGCTTACCTTGTAGGGTTCAGAATTGCGGCTGGCTGTGACCAGGTCAACATAGCCATCACTGTTCATGTCAGCAGTCACCATGTCATATACCGCATCATCCATCCAGGGGGCATAAACACCTGCTGCGGTAGCTTGCCAAAGATCATCAAAGGGCGTTCCATCGTTTTTCCAGACCTTGACCTGGTAATCGGCCTCAATGTCATCCGCAGTGGCGATGTCCAGGTCCCCATCGTTATCCAAATCGGCCAGGGCAACGCTGTTGACTGATGCGCCCCAATAGCCATGGTAAACCACCTGGCGACTCACGGTAGCTGGATCCCGGCCAACATTAGTCTGTGGCCAGGTTCCCATGAAAGGCGTTCCGAGGTTTCGGTAGGCTCGCACCTGATAAACATCAGGCCAGTCTGACGGGGGCGCCGGGTTCTGAGCATCGCCCACAGCAGGGGCATGATGAGTCCCGATCACAAGGTCCAGCCAACCATCATTATCCAGATCGCCAATAGCGATGCTATGTACCGTGTAGGTCTCTGTCGTATAAACGTCATTCGATTGCCACGTGTCTGTGAAAGGGTGACTGCTGTTGCGCCACACGGTGACTTTTTGGGTATTGGACGACGGATTTGGATTCTGACCGGTGCCTGTGGCAATATCCAAATACCCGTCGCCATCAAGGTCACCCGCTGCCAACGCGAGCACGGGATCCGCGGTGGTGCCCAGGGTATGGCTTATCCATGGCCCTTGAAAGGGATTACCTGGATTTTGCCAGATGAATAGATTGTTCGAGTCATCTTGTCCTGCAACGATGTCTATACGACCATTGCGGGCGAAATCTCCCACGGCAATCGCACGAACGGGGCGACTGACATAGCCAATGACATGCCGGGGCCAACCTGACTGGAACGGCTGACCATTGTTTTCCCAGGCCAATAGTTCAAATCCGCTGCTGGCTTCATAGCCGCTCGTGACCAGATCTATCAACCCATCGCCATTCAGATCGGCCGGGACCACAGCCCAGAAGCTGGCACTCGGCGCATAGGAGGCGCTCTGAGTGCCAATCACATGCGGGCTCTGGTCAAAGGCAATGGCTCGATGAATCAAGGCATTGGGCCAATGTAGCAGCGCGCCTGCATCGCCAGAGACCATGTCCAGGTCGCCATCACGATTGAAATCGGCCATCGCCAGGCTATAGAACGCCCGGCCCGGAGCGCCAATCGTGTGGGAGAGCCAGCCGCCCGTAAAAGGTTTTCGATAACTATGCCAGGCCATCAGGGTCGGCGATGCTCCGCCAGTTCCACGGATCAACTCCGGATATCCGTCGTTGTCTACATCGGCAGCATGCAGTGTATTGACCGGATCAGCTCCGCTCTCGACCGTCACGCTGGTTGCCCAACTGGTCGTGAAGGGCTGCGAGCCAGTGAGCGGGTTGCGCCAGACCAGCACCGAACCGTTAGCGAGACCGGCGGCCACGTCGGGCGCGCTGTCGCGATCGAGGTCGGTCGTGGTCAAAGAGAGAGCATCAACGCTCAGGCTCTCTAGTACGTTCGTGGTGGACCAGGCAGAGGTGAAAGGATCGCCGGGGTTTTGGAAGGCAATGACCCGACGTGGGCTGCCACCCGAGGCGGCGATGATGTCTAGCTGTCCGTCGCGGTCAAGGTCTGCCAGGGCGATCTGGTTGATCTCGCCTCCAGCGGTTGCGATTTCGACCAAAGCACCCCAGGTTGTCGAAAAGGCTCGTGTGTCGGTCATGGGACTAGGCCATAGACGAATGGTTCCATCCTTGCCGGCCGTCACCAGGTCGGGCGCGCCGTCGCCATCGAGGTCTCCGACCGCGACAGTCGTCAATGAAAGCCGGGCTGTGCTTGTCAGGGTTTGGGTTTCTGACCAGGTCGTGGTAAACGGGGATGAGGGATTGCGCAAGAGCGCGAGTTCGCCGATGCCCGCCGGGTCGGCGGTCGCCACGGCCAAATCCATCCGACCGTCGCGGTCAAGATCGGCGGCTGCCAAAGCGGCAATAGGTGCGCTCATGGTAGAGATCGTGGTCGAGAATGTCCACGAAACAGTTGCCGTAGTGCTCTCGTTTGCCACGATGCGAACCTGGTTGCCTTCGCCAAAGACCACATCTTCACGACCATCGTTGTTCAATTCCGCACCGACAACCACTCGGATAGGCTGAGAACTCGTCAGGATGGTGATAGCCTCGCCCGTGGAAACCGGGTCTCCAGCGATGGGCGCTGTCGCCATCACAGCCCCTTCGCCAGCCAGGAACAACCAGGTCAGACTCAAGACCACGAGCGTCAACCCCACAGTCATGCCGGATCTCCCGGCCTTTTTCCAGAGATTCGTCTTCATTCTGTTTGTCTCCCCTTCGTGTACGGTGGTTGCTGGACTGCCGTTGCTTTACCTCAAGTCGGTCTTTTTGATCTTGCCTGATGATGTTTTGGGCAGTTCCTGGCAAAACTCGACGTACTTGGGGATCATGAAATCTTCCAGGTTGGCACGACAATGTCTCAGTACATCCGCTTCTGTCAGCTTTACACCGTCCACCACTATAAAAGCCTTGATCGCCTCCCCAAGGATCGGGTCAGGCACACCGATAACGGCCGCTTCGCGCACGCCTTTCAAAGCATACAGCACGTTTTCGACTTCTTTGGGGGCGACCTTTTCACCGCGGCTTTTGATGATGTCGTCCTTGCGGGCCACAAAGTACATATAGCCCTCTGCGTCCATCCTGAAGAGATCGCCGGTATAGCATAGACGCTCACCAGGAATCGGGCCAGGACGAAAGCGGGCGGCTGTGGCAGCGGGATCGCCCCAATAACCTCGCATCACGTGCCGACCGCGCACAACCAACTCGCCGGTTTGACCCGGGCCAAGCCGATGACCTTCCTCGTCCTCAATCCAGACTTCTGTGCCAGGGATGGCGACCCCCACCGAGCCGGGCCGCTGGTCGAGCTGATCAGGAGGCAGGTACAGCGTGCGCTTGGTCTCGGTCAGACCATACATCGAATAGAGTGTAGCCCAGGGGAACTTGACGCGAATCTGGGCGATATGCGAGGGCGGCAGCGCGGCTGCCGTGTTGGTCAAATAACGCAGGCTCGACAGGTCATACGGGCTGAGATCCATTTGCAGCAAGACCGCAAAGATCGTCGGCACCCCCGGAAACCCGGTCACCCGTTCCTCCTGCATGCGTTTCAAAATTGCCGCCGGGTAGGTAAAGCCTTTCTCTAGTACCAATGTGCCACCAAACTTGAAGACCATCAAGAGTTGATATAGCCCATAGTCGAACGAGAGGGGCAGCACATCGATCACGATGTCGTCCTCTCTGTTGTCCAGGTATTGGATGATCGAGCTGGCGGCAAAAACTATATTGCTGTGATCGGACATCACACCTTTGGGATCGCCAGTGCTGCCCGAAGTGTAGATCAAGCAAGCCAGGTCGAGGTCAATGTTGATGTGTGGCGGACGTTGTGCAGAATGTCCTGCCTGGGCGGCTTCGAAAGAGAATACCTCGGCTGATCCCTCAATCTGTGATACTGGGGAGGTGGGCACGATCACCCGCAGAGATGATACGGACTGGGCTATCTGGTCGAGCAAATCTGCCTGCCGACCCGAGATGATCAAGGCGCTGGCCTGGCAATTGTTCAGAATGTACACTAGCTTGTCCGATTTAGTCGTGGGGTTGACCACGACGAACACCCCGCCGGCCTTGAGCGCCGCAAAGATACTCACGACCAATTCGACGCTGTTGGGCAGGTAAATCACCACCCGCTCTCCACGCTGGAGGCCATGCGCTTTAAAAGCGTTCGCCAGGCGGTTCGCCTTCGCCTCGATCTCGGCATAGGTCAGACGTTGCCCCTCGCAGACCAGTCCGATCTTGGCCGGGAGGCGGTCGGCGCTGTTTTCAAGGAACTCGTGCACCAACATAGCGGCCTCGGGTGCAGTCTCCTACTCAGACAGCCACGAGCATTTTATGGCGTATGAACGCTGCCAGTTTGGTGACCGAGTCGAAATTATCGGGCACAATGTCTTGGTCCTCGACGGTGATATTGAATTCCTCTTCGACGAAGGTTACCAGTTCGAGGACATTCATCGAATCTATGATGCCTTCATTCAGGAACGATGCATCGTCAGAGTAAGGGAACCCATTCCCGCTGAACAGGATGTTCTCGGCGATATAGGCGCGGATCGATCCTTCGATGTTTTGCATGGTATGACCTCGTTTCTCGTTGAATGATTAGGCGGTTAGTACCTCGGCAACTCGCTAGTGTCGTGCTAGCCAGAGTATTCGCGCTACCACTGTGCCAATCGCGACCAAGACTGCTATTGCGCCCCCCAATATCAATGGCGATTGGCTCTGCAATGGACTGGTACCCGAACGCGCGACTCTCTCTGGATTCAATGGCGGAACTGGCGTTGGTGTTGGATAAGGTGTGGGGGTAATGGTGGGCGCTGGGATAGGCATTGGCGTAAGAGTAGGCGCAGGCGCGGCGACCGAAGCGATCGATATTTCTCGTCCGGTTGCCATCACATCAAACTGTTTGCCGTCCCCAGTCCCTTGTACGATCAGACGCAGGACCACGCTTAACCGTTGCGCGCTTTTGCTCGCGATGGCTACTGCCGCATTCCCCCAGGTCACATTTTGCCCCAAGCCTGTAGCCTCTTGGGCGATCCAGGCCCGACCGTCCCATTGCGTATAGAGGAGTGCGCTTTCCCCACCTGCCCCCACTCCCACGCCGACCAGATAGAGCCTGCCCGCGTCATCGGAGGTTAGACCCACTGGGCCGCTGACGGCATCGAAGCCGCGCACGCGGGCCGGTTCGCTCCAGCGCTGCCCACCATCCGGCGAAAACTGCCCCCAGACTTCAGCATAATAGCTCGTTACAGTGTCTTCCGTGCGCGTTCGAGCGAGATTCCAGACCACATAAACCTGGCCTGTCCCACTGACTGCCATCCGGGGAGAGTCTACATTCCCTTCTGCGATTTGGATAGGAGCGCTCCAGGTCTGTCCCCCATCGGTCGAGCGAGCGTACATGACGGCTTGCGTTCCCAAGCCGCCAGGCAGCACTGTGCGCAACCAAACCGCGTGCAGGATATTTGCTTTAGCGTCCAACGCCAGGCGCGGCTTGTCCACGCTATCCCATTGAGCTGCCACGGCGTCAAATACGATGGTTGGAGTCAGCCAGGCTGTTATACCTTCGTTCGAGCGTGTATAGTAGATGCCACGCCTTTCGTTATATGGCACGGCGTAAATCACATGCAACATGCTGCCACGTGGGTCGGCCAGCATGTCCGGCCAACTGCCTACCGACGTTATCGAGGGGAGGGCCACAGGCTCAGCCCACCCTTGGGCTGATGCGGCATCCCGAGCAAATACCCAGCTATAAAAGATCTTGCCGCTCGTCCCGCCACTCCAGACAGCATGCAGCCGCCCTTCGCTATCCGCGACCAAAGCCGGTTGCCCGGACTTGGTCACCACCTGCTCACCAAAATGTCCTGTCGGGACATCAGGCGAGCGCAATACTTGAGCCGCGCGCCCCCAGCGACTCCCGTCCCAGACTGAAAGATACAATGCTGTGCCGGGTTGATCCTCAGCCGCAGATTGACTCCATAGGGCGTACAGCTTGCCCCGTGTATCTGCTGTCAGCGCGGGTAGATCCTGAGCAGTCACCCGACTTTTTTTATCCGAGAGTGATTCTGGCGCGCTCCAGATCGGCTTGAGCGCCGGGACGAGCTGGTTTAGCTCTATAGCGTTGCGCGCTCCCCACACATCACCGGTTGTGTCGCAGCCTATCAGGCCGACGCTTTGTCCTGCTGCCGTCAGCCCCAGACAGCCCAGACTGATCGAGCGGTTCAGTGTCGTGTCGCGCACGATCAAGCGCACGTCTGCCGGTTTGGACCAGGTCTTGCCATCCCAGGCAGCCAATGTGCCGGGCGCCCCTGAGCTGTCTCGGGTGTCTGAGGTGGGTTGTCCGAGCAACCACAGCCGACCGTCGGCCGCGGGCGCAAATTGCCACTGAGCAGGACAGCGAGCGAGATCGGTCAGAACACGCTCTGGCGCGCTCCAGGTCTGGCCGCCATCGGTCGAGCGGCGCTGGCTCAACACGCAGCCTGCACCCGGGTCTTGCCAAAGCATCAGAAACTCGCCTGTTGGCGCAGAGGCCACACGCGCGTGGACAGCCAAACTGGACGGAGCGCCTGTTATGGGAAGGGGCGCGCTCCAGGTCCGTCCACCATCTGTAGAGCGCGCATACACGCTGGTCTTGGTCGCCGGATCATCCCAGACCACGAGCGTTCGGCCCCGGCCATCACCTGCTACGCTGACATGTGCCTCTGCAGGCTGGCTGGTCCGAAAATAGGGCGACCCATACACCAACGATGGGGCGCTCCACTCGCCGCCGGTTGTGGCGCGATAGTACACGCCCGGTTGCTCGCGCGCCTCGCCTGTCGCTAGTACATAGGCCAGCCGCAGGGTGCCACTGAGATCGGCTGCCGCGTCCATGCTCAACACTGCATCGGCCAGTATAGTCGGACGACCTGCTATGGCTGACTGAAGAGATGCACTGAGCAATTGATTTTCGACGTTGTACCAGAGGGTATAGAGGTTGCCACGAGAATCAGACAGCGCGCGGACCTCGCGCGGCGGAACCAGCGTCACTCGCACCCGACCGGTCTGTGTGTTCGTGACGATCTGTCGCTCGCCCAGAATAGCAGGCACGGCAATGGGCTTGGTCCAGGCGGTCTCGGTTACACTCGTTGTTCGTGCATATTGTTCGCCCTCAACCGCATCCCACCACAGGGCATACAGTGTGCCGTCCGGCACAGCGACAACCACTGGTTGTGAGGCAGCGCCCGACCTGGAAATGTTGACAGGGGTTGTCCATGGACTGATTTGCGTCTGAGCCAGCGCATGCAACATGCTCCCACTGCTCAACATGAGCAGAGAGATGAACAGCAGGAGCACAAGTTTCCTCTCTAGCATCTGGTCACTGTTCTCTTTTGAGCGCGGCAGCCGCCTGCGCCACTTTTGTCGCGTGTTCTTGTTCGTCGAGATAGGTGTACCATGCAACTCGTATGTCCAGTTGCCCTGGAGCGATATCTATGGTTCGCCATAGCGTTACAGCTTGATCGCTCTTGCCGTCAAGAGCATAACATTCGCCCAGCATCTGTCGGGTAGCCCGTTGACCTGGCGCAGTTTTGTAAGCCCTTTCCAGATGACGACAAGCTGTTTCGTATTGCCCCAACGCAAGCTCGATCTGCCCCATTCGCCGATTGGCCGTCGCGTTTGTGGGATCCAAGGCTAGTGCAGCCCGATAGTAAGCAATCGCTGGAGTCAGATCGATCTTGTGCGAGCGCCGCAGCACATCTTGGAGGCCCCATTGCTCGTTACTGTACCTGGCAAGTTCGATCCGGGTTTGGGCTGAGGTTCCCAGATTGGCCTCTGCGGCTGAGTGCCCGCCTGGTGAGAGTATGCCAATCGTCAGGATAAGCGCGGCCATACCCCAAAGCGCATAAGCGGGCTGGAGCCTTGATGACCTCTGTTGATGAGGTCCCAAGCGTTCATAGGTCGCAGGCCTGGTCAACATGGCGAATGGCACAAACAACAGCGGAATGGCTCTGCCCCCATAGCCGTAGAAAGCATCGTCCATTAACCCGTGCAGCAGGATCACCCCCAGCGAGACCCAGGCGGCTGTTCGCCAGCGCCAGGTCGGCTCATTCGGCCAGACGGCATTGAGCACCATCCCTGCAAAGGCTAACAGCCCTAGCAGCCCTTGCTCCAGCCATATATCCAGAAACAGGTGATGGGCGTGAACCGTATGGGGCACATGCACCAGCAACACATAGCTGGAATAGGGCATTGTAAAGCCACCCAGGCCCACTCCGGTCAGTGGATAATCACTTGCCAGGTCGAAACTGTTTCGCCACACCTCCAGCCGGTCGCTGCGCAGTTGTAGCACTCGTTCGCCCAACGGCGTCCAGATCAATACCGAGATAGTAGCAATGAGTGTGATCATCAGGGAGATGCGCCAAACGACTCGATCTTGCCTGGGCGGCATCGCACGGTGAATCAGTCGCCAGGCGCTCCATGCGGTGATCACAAACGCGACCGCCAACCACGCGCCGCGCGATTCGCTCATGATCAGTCCCGACGCTGCAAGCCCCACGAGCGCAGCACGGAGCAGGATTCGCTGGCGTGTGTGATTCTGAAATAGCGCCGCTATCTGCAATGGCAAAAGGGCGGCGAGGACCCCGCCAAAGACATTCGGATGGATCCGCAGAGCAGAAAGGTTGGGCAGCCAGGAAGCTAACCAGCGCATGGCCGGGTCGAGGAGTGGCACTTTGCCCAGACGAGCAGCCCAGTCGTTCGTCAAAAAGAAATAAAGGGCAATCAGCGCTGGAAGGGTGCCCAATATCCACTCGGGCACGAACACTCGACGCTTGCCTATATGAACAATTTCTGGGATGCGGGACAGTCCACCATAGATCGCTACGCCAATGAGGATCAGCCAGAATTTTCCCCACGCGGCAGTCTGGTCGTAGGCCATCCACACACCGGCCGCTGCCGAGATCAGGAATACCAGCAGCGGCAAGTCAAATGTAGTCAGGAGCTTACGGGTTGATCGAGTCGCCGTATGCATCATTAGAGAGCCAACATAGAGAGGCTGGCTCTAGCTTCGCACCCAATTCAGCGTCTGTAGCGCGACCTCAAAGGCCGACTTGAGCACCTCCGGGCCGGTGATGCCCTTGAGGTACGTCCAGATCGGCCCAGGCCGGAAAGCCCACTCGCGGAAGGCGCGCTTTTGCCAGTAGAGCAACTCTTCGGCTTTGAGGCCCGGATAGTCCAGCACGGTGGATTGATCCATGTCCACCGATTCCCATTGCGTGCCGGGTCGGAACCAGTTGTTTTCCAGAACCTCGAAAAAGAACGGCGTGCCGGGGTAGGGGGCTGCCACATGGAACAGCGCCGCGTCGAGCGGCAGCGACTTGGCAAAGGCGATGGTCTGTTTGATCGTGTCCACGCTCTCGCCCGGCAAACCAATGATAAAGTAGCCAGTGTTCTGAATGCCGGCTTTTTTAGCCCACTGGAGAGCACGCGGAGCCTGCTCAAGGCGGTAACCTTTGGCAGCTTTTTTGAGGATCTGTTCATTGGCCGACTCGATGCCCCAGGCGATCATCCAGCAGCCGGCTTTGCCCATCAATTGAAGCATCTCTTCGTCCACATAATCTACCCGGCTGTTGCACTGCCATCGCACCTTCAATCCTTCTTTGATGATCAGATTGCATAGCCCGATCACCTGGTCACGATTGACAGTGAACAGATCAGCGTACATGTGGACCGTATGGATGCCCAATCGGTTCAGTTCCCACAGCTCTTTTACAATGTTTTCGGGCGAGCGCAGGCGGATCGAGTACTGATAGCTGACGTGCTTGATGCAATACTTACAGCCTGCCGTGCAGCCCCGGCTGGTGACGATGAAGGTATAAGGCCCCTTGACCATCGGGATGCGATACTTGTCCAGCGGCAGCAAGTGGTGTAACGGCAGCGGCAGATCGTCGAGGTTGCGAATGAACGGTCGGTCCATGTTGACGACGATCTCGTCGCCACGTCGCCAGACCAACCCTTTCATCGAAGCCAGTTGTTCCCGGGTGAGGCACAGCCGGTCATCGAATGACACTTCTGCACATTTGGGCAGCGTCCAGGCTGGCTTCCACGTGATGTCGGCTTCGCTCATCATCTTGTACATCAGGCCAGAGGCATCAGCCGGTCGCCCATCGGCCTTGACGATTTTGCCATCGGAGGTGTGCCATTCGCCGCTGCCGACCCGGATGGTGTCCAGCAATTCGCGCAAGACTAGCTCCGGCTCGCCGCGCAGGACAAAATCCAGCGCGGGGAATTGCAGCATCGTCTCGCGCGGCATGGGCGTGACGTGTGTGCCGAACGCCATCGTGATGGCGCCCAGACTGCGCGCCAGGAACACACCGTACATATCGTTGGTCAATGTCGGCGCGGTGACCTGTGTGAGGTAAAAGCGCGGGCGCTTTTCACGCAGGATTTTCTCAAACTCACCCCACCTCATGCGGAGCGCGTTCGCATCAATGATCTCGACTGTATAATCAGGCGCAAGCAAGGCCGCGAGCTGCGCCAGGCTCACTTGCGGCCAGATCATGTTTTCACGGCTGCGGCGGCCCACGCGGTGCTGGCTGCGAATCCAAATCGCTCCATCGGGCGTGGGCGGATTGACCAACAATACATCTACTTGATAGGGCGGTTTGCGGATGCCTTTGGCGTGCACGGCCAGATCGGCATCTGGAAACTTGGCCTGTGGCAGGGAACGCACCCCTCGCGTCCCCAGGTTCTCTCTCAATTGCTCACCCATATTCGTGCTCATCAGTTTGCTCCCGATAAAACCCGATCTTTTACCTAGCCTGCAAATCCATCTCGACTTTGACTTCCCGTTGACTCAATTCTTCCAATACACGCATGACAATCCAGGAGATGAACAGTTGCACTCCGATCAGGGTCAGCATGACCCCAGCAGTCAGCCAAAACCACAGGCGAGAGATGTCCCAGCCGTTGAGGCTGAGGAGCAGACTGCCCACGCCGACGACCAACCCGACCAACACCGATACGCCGCCTATCCACCAAAAGTGCCGGTCGAGTGGCGGGTCAAAGATCGGCTTGCCAAACAAGCCTTGCTTGATGGGGCGCTTTTGAAACAGAGAGACCAGATAATTGAACATCGCGCCCAGATTGAACAGGCTCACGCCCGTCACTCCCATCACCAGGCCAGTGAACAGCGCAAACACCCCCCAGGGGCCCAATCGCGTGACGCCGCTCAAACGGAGCGCTGTGAGCACGGCGGCCACGGCCAGCGCGGAGGCTATCCCGGCCAGGCCGATGGCGCCCAGGATGCGAACAGGGTTGTACGAGAGCGCCGTCCAGATAATCGAGTTCAAAAAGCGCACCCCGTCGTTGACCACGCTCAGCTTGGAGCGGCCTACCCGCTCGCTGTAAGGAATAGGCACCTCAACCATCCTGAGGTTCTCGTGAATGGCACGCGTGCTCATGACGGGCGTAAAGTTAAGGCCGTCGGGTAGGGGATACAGTCTATCCAGAATCTCGCGACGAAAGACGCGCATCCCGCTCGCGCTGTCGCTCACACGCTGCGCACCGATCAGGGTGACCAGGGTGGCAAAGAGGATATTGCCCAGTCGGCGCACAGCGGGCATCTCGCTGTCTGCCCCGGCCATGCGTGATCCGATCACCAGGTCGGCTCCGTTCAAAGCTTGGCGACAGAGTTCAGGAAAATGCTCCGGCGGATAAGTGCCATCGGCATCCAAAAAAGCCAGCAAGTTGCCTGTGGCGTTGTAAAAGCCCGTCTTGAGCGCGCCACCATAGCCCCGGTTCTTGGTGTGGCGGATCAGGTGAACGTCTTGATAGCCCTGGACGATCTCGGCAGTGCGGTCACGGCTGCCGTCATCCACCACAATGATTTCAGGGCCTTCCACGCCGATTGCCTGGAGGCCAGGTTGAATACTTAAGACACGATCCAAGATGGCTGCGATGCCGCCCTCTTCATTGTAGGCCGGGATGATGACCGAGAGTTTGGAATGGCCGTTGGGTTGAGTCATGGTTCTACCTCACATCCATGTACACTGGCCCCCGCTGTGTTGGCTGTGGGGGTTGAGCGGTTTCGCGAGTGATGCGCTTGATCACTTTGGCCGGGATGCCACCTACGACAGTGTGAGGCGGGACATCTTCCGTCACCACTGCACCAGCCGCGACAACCGCGCCTTTGCCCACACGCACACCGTCGGTGATGATTGCGCCAGATCCGATCCACACGTCGTCTTCGATCACAATACCCTGCGCCGTGATGCCCTGTTGAACAAAGGGAACATCCGGATCATCAAAGACATGATTGACAGCAATGATTTGGACTAGCGGAGATGTGTATACGCGATTGCCGATCGTCACACCGCCTTGCCCGCGGATGACGTTCATTTCGCCGATCAGGCTGTCTTCGCCGATCGTGATACCGGCATACGGCAAATCTCGGAAGTTGTATACGTGCAGGACACTGCCATGCATGACGAGCGTGTGTGGACCGATGGTGACTCCGTTTGGACAGGCATGGATGTACACACCCTGGTCAATATAGCTACCGTGACCCAAACGGATGCGACTGGCAAAGCGCAACCTGACATTCGCTTCAATGGCGGCCAGCCCTTCCATCTTGAGCATCAGGCGATACACCACACTGCGCACGCCGATGCCGATAAGAGTGGGTATCCAGCCAGCCAGGATTTGCAGGCATTGTTCAAGGATGTAACGTCCTAGATGGTCTGCCTGACGGCGCAGGTAGAGGCGAGTCTGATCCAATGTTCATCATCCAGGCAGGCTCCGCCGTTCCGACATAAATTCGGCCAAACACTAACCCTTGAGCAGCCCGCCTTTGTTCGATCAGTGGCTTAGGATAGGCGACCTATGTAACGATGGCGTAACAGGATGTTGGGTTATATAACAAACATATAACGGCAGCGTATCACAGTTGGCCGACGGTTAGATTCGTGTAAGCTTTGAGTTTGCGTGCTTTGCGCAGATCAGGAGGGCTATGCAGGGCCTTCGGCATAGGTATAGCGAGGAACAAGCGGAGATAAGGTGTGGGACGATGGTTCTGTGCCGATAGGAGTCGTCGCAGGAGCAGAAGGATCGGATTGTCGAAAGCTGTAGCCGACACCTGATTCAGTTCGGATGAAAATCGGATCGGCGGGGTCCGGTTCGATCTTGTGGCGCAGACGATAAATCGCAGCGCGCAGGACAGTGATGTCGTCTCGATACTCTGGTCCCCACACCGACGTAAGCAGTTCGCTGTGTAGACGGACCCGGCCCGCGCTGCGGATGAGCTCGACCAGCAAGGCAAACTCGATGGGAGTTAGACTGATTGAGGCACCGTTCAACGTCACCTGTCGGCCTGTCACGTTAACCAAGAGCGGCCCGACCTGATACGATGCGCGCTCGGCGACCAGAGTCGTGGCGCGATAGCGCCTCAACACCGCCTCGATGCGCGCCTGCAAGGCGCGCCCACTAAAAGGCTTGACCAGGTAATCGTCGGCGCCCAGGTTCAGCCCGGCGACCATGCTCTCCTCATCGTCACGGGCCGTGATGATAATGATGGGCATGTCTGAAAGGCGGCGCACCTGGCGTAGTACTTCCAGGCCATCCATGTCTGGCAAGCCGAGGTCGAGCAAAATCAGATCCAACGGCGCTTCCTGTGCCAGGCGTAACCCCTCTGATCCGCATGTCGTGGTCAGTACGTGATAGCCGGCCAACTGCAGGTTGCTTTGCAGGAATCGCAGAATAGTTAACTCGTCGTCAACAGCTAGGATATTTCCATTGATCTTAGCCATGCTCGGAAACCCCTGGGGTAAGAGGCAAGCTGAAGGAAAAAGTGCTGCCCTGCCCTTTCTGGCTGCGCGCCGATATGCGGCCGCCCATGGCTTCGACCAGGCCTTTGCAGATAGCCAGCCCAAGCCCAACGCCTCCGGCGCGCACGCCAGCACCCTCGGCGCGGTAGAAGCGATCAAAGATATGCGGCAGATGTTCGGATGCGATGCCCGGCCCCTCATCGTGCACATGGACCAGGATGGCCGCTGCGTTCGTTTCTGCGTTGATGGTAACTGTCGTGCCTGGCGGCGAAAACTTGACGGCGTTGTCGAGCAGATTGCTTATGACCTGTCGCACCCGGCGTGGATCGGCTTGGGCGAGAGGCAGGTCAGACGGCAGGTCGGCGACCACGGTATGTTCCGGCTCTTGCGCAGCAACCAGTTCGATGGCTTCCTCCAGGATAGGCCGCAGATCGGTTGCGACCGGCTCGACGCGCAGCGTACCGGACTCGATGCGGGACATATCCAGCAAATGACTGATCAATTCATCGAGCCGGGCCGCCTCCTTGTCCACGATGTGAAGTGCCTCGGCTTGCTCCATGCGGGTCATCTGATCGGCATAGTCCAACAGTGTACTGGTTTGCCCCCGAATCGCCGTGAGGGGAGTACGCAGTTCATGCGAGACGATTGAAAGCAACTGGGATTTGAGTTCGTCCACTTCGCGCGCGCGCCGCAAGGCCGCGTGCAGCTCAGCGGTGCGAGCAGTTTCGACGCCAATCAAGTCCAGATAAAGTTCCATCAGCCGGCGATGACGATCTTCGCTCTCGCGGAGTGTTTCTTCGGCGTGCTTGCGTCGGGTGATGTCGTGCGCAATAAGCTGGATAGTTGGCTTGTTGTCGAGCATCAAATGCGCGGCAATTACTTCTACGTCAATGACGGTTCCGTCGAGCTTGATCCACTTTTCTTCGGCGGGCGGAAGCTGGCCTTGTTCCGCAATGCGGCGGAACCGCTCGATAGCGCTGTTGCGATAGGCCGGGAGAATCAAGTCCACCAGGGGCTTGCCCAGCAGTTGTCCGGGGTCAGTTGCGCCCAGCAGTCGCATCCCGGCGGGATTGATAGCAACGATCTTGCCTTCGACGATCGTGCTGATCAAGTCAGGATATAGTTGGATCAGTTGATGATAGCGTTCTTTCCAATCATCCGTAGTCTTATCCACTTGCTGCTCGCCAGCGTTTTGGGTCCGATATGATGTCACAGTCGAAGGCTTGTTGGGCATCTGCTCACCAGATTGGCGCATCGGCACAGAGGTTGTAGTAGGCGTTCTCAGAAGTCATATCAGACAGTCATTGCTCAGGAAGATGATGCACCAGTACACAAGGATAGAAAATCTTCCTAACATCCACGTAACAGATGAGGTAGCTGCATAACAAACGTATAACAAGGATTACTTTTAGCTTGGCAACGGTTAGATTAATGTAAAGTGTACCTCCACCTCGGGGGCGAGCTGGACAAGGAGCAAGCGGGGGACTAGGGTGGGGGAAAAGGTGGCCGGTGTGCGCAATCACTATACCGGTCGGTGGCATGTGGCTCGCAAGCTTATGATGGCGACGTGGCAAGAGACCTTGTGCGGATGAGAGCACTCTGTGGTATTATGGAACCAAAGCCCCAGAGGTTTTCTTGTGTACACTTCTTATCAATACCTGATCCTCGACCTTGACGAGACGCTGTACCCTCGCCGCACCGGTTTGATGGAGGCGATCGGTCGGCGCATCAACTTGTACATCATATCTCGCCTGGGTTTCTCGCCCGATGACGCGGTGGAGCTCAGACGACGGTTCAACGCGCAGTACGGCACAGCTCTGCGCGGATTGCAGATCGAGTATCACATTGACCCAGCCGACTATCTCCATTTCGTCCACGATATTCCGCTAGAAAATTATCTCGCACCCGATCCTGCGCTCGACGTGATGTTGGCCTACATTCCTCTGCGCAAAGTGATCTTTACCAATGCAGATGCCGCGCACGCGCGCCGCGTGATGGAGCGACTGGGTGTGGCGCATCACTTTTCAAGCATCGTGGATATTTACGCGGTTGACTTTCACTGTAAACCCGACCCTGAAGCCTATCGCCGATTGCTTGGCATACTCGGTGTGCCAGGCAGAGTTTGCATCCTGGTCGAGGACCTGGCACGCAACCTGCATCCGGCGCATGATCTCTTTGAGATTACTACGGTGATTGTAGATGGCGTCAAGGATGTTGGGGTGGATTATGCGATCAGCAATCTGCTTGAGCTTGAAGAACTGATCCGTCAGATTATGAATATCAATTGGGTGTGACCAAAATCAGTTGGTCACCCCGTAGGGGCAGGCCTTGCGCCTGCCCAGATGTGGGCGACCGCAAGGGTCGCCCCTACGCATCAACCAAATTTTGTCACACCCATATCAATTGATGGTTTCTCTCCCTAGGATGGAGTCTAGGGTAGGGGGACTGGAGTGACGAATAGCCCGCTAGAAACACGACAAACGTCATTGCCTTCCAGCCGATCAAGAGTGATAGAATCAAGTCAGATCGAGATACGAATTCGCAACAGCTAGCCATCAAGGAGGCAATCCATGGTCGCACCCGAGAGTGAGACACCGGTCAAGCTTATTGATTGGGACGGCAATTATGCCGGGCGAATTCAACGCATGAGCAGTTCGATCATCCGCGAATTGCTCAAGCTCACTGCGCAACCGGACATTATCTCGTTTGCTGGCGGGTTGCCTGCGCCGGAAATGTTCCCCGTGCGCGAGTTCCAGGAAGCCTGCGACTATATCTTGAGCCACGAGGGCGCCCGGGCGCTCCAATATGGCGAGACGGAAGGTTATCGTCCACTCAAAGAATATCTTGTGGACCGGATGCGTAAGTACGGCGTGCCAGCAGAGGTCGAAAACATTTTGCTCACTAACGGCAGCCAGCAGGCGCTCGACTTGATCGGCAAAGTGTTTGTAGATCGAGAAACCCTGATATGCACCGAACGTCCTACTTATCTGGGTGCTCTGCAAGCCTGGAACGCCTACGAGGCTAATTATTGCACTGTGCCATTGGACAACCAGGGCATGGTGGTAGATGAATTGGAGGCGACTATCCTGCGCTGCAGGCCCAAATTCGTCTATGTGCTGCCCAACTTTCATAACCCGGCCGGGGTGACGATGAGCGAAGAGCGCCGCCACAAGCTGGTCGAGATCGCGCTCAAGTACGATGTATTCATCGTCGAAGATGATCCCTACGGCGAGCTGCGTTTTGAAGGTGAGGATATCGTGCCCATCGTCACGCTGGCCAAGGAGCGGACGATCTATGTGTGCACATTCTCCAAGACGCTCGCACCCGGTATTCGGTTAGGCTGGATCGTTGCGCCACAAAGGGTCATCAGCAAACTGGTGCAGGCCAAGCAGGCTGCAGACCTACACACCAGCACGTTCGTGCAGATGGTCGCCAACGACATTTGCCAGCGTGGCATCTTGCGACAGCATGTCAAGCATATCCGCACCACGTATCTCGAACGCCGCAATGTCATGCTCGATGCGATGGCCGAATTCTTTCCCGAAGAGGTCGGATGGACTCGCCCGCAAGGCGGCCTATTCTTGTGGGTGACCACGCCACCCAAGGTGGACACGGTTGACCTGTTCAAGGTGGCAATTGCCGAGAAGGTGGCCTATGTGCCGGGCAGTTCGTTCTTTGCTGAAGGCGATGATGAGGGACGTCACACGATGCGGCTGAATTTCTCGTACTGTAAGCCCGAAGTGATCGTAGAGGGCATCCGACGGCTTGGCACTGCGCTCAAGAAGGCGATGATGGCATAGAGCTTTCCGATCCAGGCTTGGATGACGAATGCTGGGAAAACACGTTCGATTTCAAACTCTGCTCCAGATCGGCGGGCTGGTGGCCTGGGTCGTGGGCTTGCTCTGGGTTTCAGGCTGTGCCGCGACCGATTCGAGGGTGTCGCCGTTAGCTTCGCCTCAAGCCAAGATGCCTCAGTCAACCTTGACGTTGCCAACTCCCCGGGCCACTCTGGTCTCACCTGTATCCCCTTTGTCTTCGCCAACTTCTGCTCCGACCCGGGTGATTTCTTCGACTCTGCGGATCGCCCCAGATTTTCGCTTGCAGCGCGAGAACGGCCAGACGCTCCACCTGGCTGATATGCGCGGTCGGTCGAGTGTGGTTCTGGTGTTTTATCGCGGCCAGACCTGAGGCCCGTGTCGGCAGCAGCTCGTCGAGCTGCGGGCGGCTTATGCTCAATTCCGCGCGCGCAAAGTAGACATCTGGGCGATTGCCTTTCATGACGTATCCCGCGCTCAAGAGATGGCGCGTCTCGTTCAGGCTGAATATCCTCTTCTGGCCGATGTTCATCACGCTGTTGCCGATGCCTACGGCGTGTTCAATCTATTGAACGATGGTGTTGCTACCCCGGCTGTATTCATTGTTGACCCGACGGGGCGCATCGTGTGGTCGTATATTGGCCGAAGCGCGACCGATCGACCTTCCCCATCTGAAATCCTTGCGCACTTACCATAGCCGCGCGGGTGTTCACATCGTTTGTGGGAGGACTTGCCTATGCTATCGCTCTCGACCTTTTCGATTGTCGCATACGATCCTGAGACGCGGGAATGGGGTGTGGCGGTTCAAAGCAAATTTCTTGCAGCGGCTGCGGTGGTCTCTTGGGCGCAGGCGGATGTCGGCGCCATCGCCACTCAGGCGCACGCCAACACTTTATACGGATCAAACGGCCTGGCGATGCTGGCCCAGGGCCTCAGCGCCCAAGAGGCTTTGGACCGTTTGGTGGCTGATGACCCGGACCGTGATCATCGGCAGGCTGGGATCGTGGATGCTCAAGGGCGCACAGCGACCTTTACCGGCAAGGCTTGCATCGAGTGGGCAGGCGGTGTGACCGGTCCGTTCTATGCTTGTCAGGGCAACATCCTGGTCAGCGCCGACACCGTTCATGCCATGGCGCATGCTTTTGAAAACAGCCACGGTGAGCTGGCAGACCGACTGGTGACTGCGCTGGCAGCAGGGCAAAAGGCCGGAGGTGACCGGCGTGGTCAGCAAAGCGCGGGAGTGTTGGTGGTTCGCGCAAAAGGCGGCTATGCTGGCTACAATGATCGCTACATTGACCTGCGCGTGGACGACGATCCCCAACCGATCCGCAAGCTGAAGCGTCTGCTTCAACTGCATCACCTCTACTTTGGGCGTACCAGGTCGGAAGATTGGCTCAAGATCGAGGGCAAGCTGTGTCGGGAACTTCAGGGGATTCTCAAGCGATCCGGTCATTACGCTGGGCGGTTGACCGGTCAGTACGACGAGGCGACGCGAGATGCGCTGCGCGCTTTGGTCGGCGTCGAGAACCTCGAAGAGCGTTGTCGGGAAACTGAGGGTCTGATCGATCGAGTCGTCGTCGAGATTTTGCGGAAAAAATTCCCGGCACACTCGCGGCGATGACCGCGCATCACGATTGAGGTAAACGAGCTCGAATCGCCGCGAGTAATTCTGTTCGTCGGTAGGGCTTGGTCAGGTAAGCGTTCGCGCCCACTTGAGCGGCCATTTGCTTATCTGCGTCTTGTGTTCTGGCCGAAACGACAATGATGGGCAGATGAGTTGTAGCAGGATTGGCGCGCACTCGCCGGCAAACCTCAAAGCCATCAATGTCTGGCATCATCAAGTCGAGCAAGACGAGATCGGGATGTTGGGTCTGGATGGCGTGCAAACCTTGTATGCCATCCATGGCGATCGTCACTTGGTAACCTTCTCGCCTGAGCGAAAGCTCCAAGATGTGCGCTGCTTCTGGATCATCCTCGATAATGAGAATGTTAGCCATCGGTTGATGCTGCCTTGCCTGGTTCGAGCGAAAGTGAAACGGCATTGTATTCAGCATGGTTCGAGCATCCAAGTGCCCCTTGATTTTACCACGACTGGCGGGATCGTGCGTAAACGTGAACTCAGCGCGCGTCTGCGCTGTGTGCATGAATCGCCTCGACCAGTGCCCGCCAGCCAGCCTCGTCTTGTCCCGGCGCAAACGGCGCGTACAGCGCCAAGCGATCCAATAATCCATCATACTTGTCGAGCAGCTTGCCTGGCAGATCGCCGGGGGATGCTATCACTGCAAATGTCTCTAGCATCTCGTCGCTGATCTCGCGCGGCATCTCGGCCCACTGATGACGTGCCGCGAGTCGCGAGAGCCGTTCTCCCGTTTCACCCCAGCCATGACAGTCCAGCACCGGGCGATACGATGGCGTCGAAGCATAAAAAGCTACTTGTGCGCGCACCATCTCGCGTTCTGCATCATCTCTGATCACAAACACTGCGCTGGCAAGTTGCACCTCATGGCGCGTGCGCCCGGCCTTGGCGGCCCCGGCTTCGATGGCCGGCAAGATCACCTCTCGAAGATATTTGACGGTGTGAAAGGGATGCACGTGAAATCCGTCCGCCAGCTCGCCAGCCAGTTGGCACAGCCCCGTGTTGACGCCTGCAATAAAGATCGGCACCCTGGCCGTGCCGATCGGGCCAGGATTGAAAAATGGCGACATGAGTGTGAGTTTGTAGAACTGACCCCGAAAGTTCAGCGGCGCGCCATTTTGCCAACAGTCCCAAACCGCGCGAATCGCCAGGATCGTTTCCCTGAGCTTGGGTGTGGGTGATCCCCATGTCATGCCAAATCGCCGCTCAATATGCGCCTTGACTTGCGTGCCCAGTCCCAGGATGAACCGTCCGCCCGACTGCGCCGCCAGGTCCCATGCCAGGTGCGCGAGGATCGTTGGACTGCGCGCAAAAGCAACGGCGATCGCAGTTCCGAACTGAATCCTTTGGGTGTGTTCGGCGACCAGGGGCAACGGCAAAAGAGCCTCATGCTGTGTCTCAGAGGTCCAAATCGCGTCGAAACCGATCGCTTCTGCAGCCTGTGCTATGACAGGCACCTCGCGCAGATTTGTGAACATCATTCCTGCATCAATTTTCATGATGGCTGACTCCTGTTTTCACAGCTCGATACATTTGACGCTGGTAGCTTTGCTTGTTTCCACGCTTTCCGCTATACTGGTACTCATGGAGGAACATCATGGGCAAACGCATAGATGATCTGGTAGCTCGACTGAACAAGGGCGCTCGCAAAACAGCCGAAATTTTCAGCAGCCTGACAGACGATGAATGGCACCACGTGCTCTACGAAACGCCCGCACCCTGGACGTTACGTGATTTGCTTGCGCATTTCCTCTCTGCGGAGGTGGGTTTACTTCGCATCGGTCAGGACATTGCCGCCGGAGGCCCGGGTGCGCCCGAGGGATTCGACTATGACGAGTTTAATGCCCAGGAGCAAGTGCGGCTGGCAGGTTTACCCCCGGCGACTTTGCTTGCCCAGTTGGCGGCGGCTCGTGCAGCGACGATTGCCTGGCTTTCCAGTCTTGACGACGCCGATCTGGATCGCGTAGGTCGTCATCCGGCACTGGGCCAGGTCAATCTAGAGACCTTTGTCAATGCCATCTACGGCCACCAGTTGATGCACATGCGTGATCTGGCACGCCTGTCTGCCTGATCGGTTTCTTTCCCCGGCAGTGATGTTAACGAGTATACTTTGATTTGCCAACTTCGCCAACTCTGGCACCTGTGGTAGAATACTGCCATCATTGGGTAGGTGGCGGATGACGTGCCATGAGCGAGTTGATCGTTGTAGGTGGTGGACTGGCCGGTTGCGAGGCTGCTTGGCAGGCGGCCAATCGTGGTGTGCAGGTGATGCTGTTCGAGATGCGCCCGGTCCTCATGACGCCGGCGCATGTCAGCGATCGCCTGGCGGAATTGGTCTGCAGCAATAGCCTCGGCTCAGATTTGCCCGACCGGGCGGCCGGGGTTCTCAAACGCGAATTGAGACAACTGGGTTCACTCATCATGCAATGTGCGGACGAAACGGCCGTTCCAGCGGGCGGCGCGTTGGCTGTGGATCGAGGGCGTTTTGCCGAAGCAGTCACCCAGGCCATCGTTCAGCACCCCCTGATCACGCTCCGGCGCGAAGAAGCTCAGACTATCCCCCAGTCGCCGACGGTTATCGCCAGTGGCCCGCTGACCTCGGATGCGCTTGCATTGGCTATTGGCCGTTTGACGGGTCAGGAGCACTTGTATTTCTACGATGCCGTTGCGCCGATTGTCGCCGCTGACTCGATAGACATGACGATTGCCTTTCGCGCCTCACGCCGGGGCAATGAGGCTGGCGCTGACTATATCAATTGCCCGATGTCGCGTGACGAATACAATGTGTTTGTAGACGCGCTGGCTTCCGCCGAAACGATCGAACTCAGATCATTTGAGCGCGAAGACAAGCGTTTTTTCGAAGGCTGCTTGCCGGTTGAAGTGTTGGCCAGGCGCAGTCGGGACTCGCTCAGCTACGGCCCGTTGCGGCCTGTGGGTCTGCGCGATCCTCGCACCGGCAGGCGGCCCTGGGCAGTTGTCCAGTTGCGGCAGGATAACACGGCTGCCACCCTATACAATCTCGTGGGGTTTCAGACCAACCTCAAGTGGAGCGAGCAAGAGCGTGTCTTTCGCATGATCCCCGGCCTTGGCCGCGCCGAGTTTCACCGTTACGGTATGATGCATCGCAACACGTTTATCAATGCTCCCAAGTTTTTGGAGCCCACGATGCGGTTTCGTTATCGAGATGATTTGTTCTTTGCTGGGCAGCTCACGGGTGCAGAGGGATATGTCGGGAACGCGGCGACAGGGTACGTCGCAGGCCTCAATGCAGCTCGTCACTTGAGGGCCGGATCGTTACTGACCTTCCCGCCAGAAACCATGATCGGGGCGTTGTGTTACTACATCACCCACGCCGATCCATGGTCGTTTCAACCGATGAAAGCGAGCTTGGGCATTTTGCCGCCTTTGGACCGGGAGATCCACTCAAAGAAGGATCGTGGTGCCGAGTATGCGAGACGCGCGCATCAAGCGTTGGGTGAATTCCTGGCAGCGAATGGCTTCGCGTAGCCAAAACAGGTTGAATAGCCACCGCTATATTTGTTTTGCTGTAAGAAAACAAGAGATTATGCGAAACGTATTCATATTATCCGTTACTTTTGCAGTCCTGATTTCGGCATGTGGCACACAACCTCGTCAATTTAGCGGGCGGTCCGCTTTTGCGCATGTTGAACAGCAAATGAAATTAGGACCTCGGCCGACCGGCTCGGTTGCCTGGCGGGCCACCGGTGACTACATCCTGGAGCAACTGCGTAAATCGGGCTGGGTGACTGAAGAACAGCGTTTCGAGTATCGCGAAACCCAGATTCGAAACATTATTGGTCGAAAGGGGAGTGGCCCGATCCTGATTCTAGGGGCGCACTATGATACGCGGCGTCGAGCAGACCGAGACAAAGCTCGCCAGAATGATCCGGTTCCCGGCGCTAACGATGGCGCGAGTGGAGTGGCAGTACTGCTCGAATTGGCGCGTGTGCTTGATGCAAGAAAACTTCGGAATCAAGTCTGGATGGCGTTTTTCGATGCTGAGGACAATGGCGATCTGGATGGCTGGGAATGGACAGTCGGCTCACGCTATATGGCTCAGAATCTCCAGGTCAGACCAGAAGCAGTGATCGTCGTGGATATGGTCGGTGATGCGGATCAGCAAATCTATTTTGATCGGAATTCGAACGTCGAATGGAACCAGCGTATCTGGTCGGTAGCGGGTGACCTCGGCTACGGGCAGTATTTTGTTCCCAGTCCACGCTGGGCCATGTTCGACGATCACACGCCATTTGCTCAACGAGGGATCCCGGCTGTGGACATTATTGATTTTGATTATCCGCACTGGCACACGACTGCTGATACCGCCGACAAAGTTAGTCCGGACAGCCTGGAGCGCGTCGGCCGCACTCTCCAAGTCCTACTGGAGCAATCTTGATGACCACGAGCACACTTCGCTCTGACGTTGTGGCTACCCGTGCGAGCTTGGGACGTTGGTTGCGCGCTCAGACGCCTGCCATTCTCCCAGCCTGGCTGGGTTCTGTTCACGCCAGACCGCCTGTACACATGCAGGGAACGCCAGTTCCTCCAGTTGTTGAAAGCACCTTGCGAGATATCTATGATGCCTTGGTCATTGCACTCGAGGTCGGGCGATATGAGGACCTTGAGAAAGCGGCTGATGCTCTGGTTGAAACACATCTTCCATTGGGCTATGCGCCGGATGATTTGATCGGGATCGTGATGCTTCTCAAGGAAAACTTGTGGCTCGCGATTACAGCCGCTTTTGACACCGAAGTCGTGCTGCAACAGTTGTATGGCCTCGATGCGGCTCTGATGCGCCTGTTCACTCGGGTCGGCTTGGCGTTCTTGGCTGAGAAAGAAGAGGCCATGCGCGATGAATTGGAGCAGACCAAATGGCGGCTTGAAAGACTCGACCGAAGCAAATCCGACTTTATCAGCATTGCTGCGCACGAGCTTAAAACACCCCTGACGCTGATCCAGGGCTATGCCGATATTCTCAACCTTGAACTTGCCAAAGATTCGAATGAGCGACGGCGCAGTGCGCTCGTCGGCCTGGCGGCAGGCACGCAAAGGTTGGGGGCGATTATTCAGGACATGATCGCCGTTTCGATGATTGACAATGATGTGCTGACGCTACATTACCAACCGACCACGCTGCAACATATCGCGCGGATGGTTGTCAGCGACCTGGAGATGTCCATCTTGGATCGCCAGTTGTCGTTGATCATGCAAGATTTTCCTTCGGAGCTGGGGACTTTTTATGCTGATCCACAGCGATTGTACCTTGTGTTCAACCACCTTTTAGGTAACAGCATCAAATACACACCTGACGGCGGAACCATCACGGTCAGCGCCAGGCTGCTGAAAGCTAGTGATGAGAAAGGCATGGATTTTGTCCAGGTGAGCATCGCCGATACCGGCATCGGCATCGCGCCCGAAGACCTCGATCGCATTTTCGACAAGTTCTATGGCGTGACAGAGCCTCTGCGCCACTCGAGCGGGCGTACCAAGTTCAAGGGCGGAGGGCCAGGTCTGGGATTGGCTGTGGCCAAAGGCATCATTGATGCGCACGGCGGCAAGATCTGGGTAGAAAGCCCGGGCTACGATGAGAAACGGTGCCCTGGCTCGACTTTTCATTTTGTGTTGCCTCTCCGTCGTCAACCCCCTCCGCCCACGCGCGGCCAGGAACGACTGTCTCAAATCTCGAGTACCCCATGACAAGTTTCAAACCAGACCCTTGACACTCAGGAGGATCCCGTGCCTAACCGACTTGCCAAACGAGTAGCCAATCTCCCTCCATACGTCTTTGCCAGATTGGAAAGGCGCCTGGCCGAAATGATGGCCGGGGGGCGTGACGTTATCCGGCTGGACATCGGCAGTCCCGATCAGCCTCCCGCGCCCCATATCATTGAATCGCTTTACCGCTCGGCCCAAGACCCCACCCATCATGGCTATGCCGGGTTCTTTGGCACGCCGCATCTGCGCAAGGCCATCGCCGATTACTACTTGCGGCGCTTTGATGTACAGATCGATCCGAACACTGAAGTGCTGCCGCTGATCGGAAGCAAGGAAGGCATTTTCAACCTGGCTTGGGCATACGTTGACCCGGGCGATGTCGTGCTGATCCCCGATCCGGGCTATCCGACATACACGAGTGGAGCGTTGCTGGCAGGCGGCGAGATTTGTCCAGTCCCACTCGATGAGCAGCATGGCTGGCTGCCCGACTTGTCCGCGATCCCGCAAGCAAGCGTCAAGCGCACAAAAATCTTGTGGCTGAATTACCCGAATAACCCGACGACGGCTACAGCCACCCTCGAGTTCTTTGAGCTGGCGGTTGCGTTTGCACGCGCGAATGACCTCCTGCTCGTGCACGATAATCCTTATTGCGATGTCTGCTTCGATGGCTACGTCGCGCCGAGCCTGCTCCAGGTGCCCGGCGCCAAACAGACCGCTATTGAGTTCAACTCGCTTTCCAAGAGCCACAATATGGGTGGCTGGCGCATCGGTATGGCAGTTGGAAATCCCGAAGCGATCGCGGCGCTTTCGCGGCTCAAGACGAATATTGATTCGGGCATTTTCCGTGCGATCCAGGACGCGGCAACTGAGGCATTGACCGGGGATCAGGAGTGGCTTTCGGAGCGCAATGATGTGTATGCGCGTCGGCGCGATATTGTGCTCAAGGCGCTGCCGGCCGCTGGCATGAGCGCGCAAGCACCCAGGGGCACGATCTACGTCTGGGCCAAGATCCCCTCTGGCTACACCAGCGCCGACTTTTGCAATTGGTTACTTGAAAAAGCGGCTGTTTCGATCACGCCCGGCCCGGCGTTCGGCAAGCAAGGCGAGGGCTATGTGCGGATCAGCCTGGGACAAAAGACGGAGCGCATCGTCGAGGCGATGGAGCGGCTCAAGAATTTGGGCTGACGTTTGATGAGCGGAGGCGTTGCGATGGGCGAATTGCAGACACAGATCGTCCAAGTGATCGTGTACCCGGATCGCGCGCGGGTGACGCGACGCGGCACGCTCACGCTTGAGGCCGGGACGCAGCAGATCGAGATTGTCGAACTGCCACTGTCGCTCGATACCTCGTCGGTGCGAGCCAGCGGCAAGTTTACGTCCAGCGCCGGACGTGGTGACGCGCGACTGCTCGGTGTGGACGTGCGCAAGAGATATTATCTGGAAACTCCTCTTGCACGCGTCAAGGAACTCGAAGACCAGATTCAATCGCTTGAAGATCAGGACAAGGCGCTGGTTGACAAAGCCGAGGCGATCAAGGTGCAGGGCGGGTTTGCGCGCACACTTGCAGAAAAGGCGGGCGAGCAGCTTGCGCGCGGCATCGCCTTTGCCCGGACAGATGTAGGGCAGGGGGATGCGCTGTTGAGTTTTGTCGCCCAGGAGTTGGCTCGTGCCCACGATGGCATTCACGATGTGAATGTCCAGCGTCGCGAGCTAGGCAAGCAACTAGACAGGCTGCGAAATGAACTCAAATCGCTTCAGGGCAGTCGGGGGCACGAGCGGTACACGGCGGTTGTCGAAGTGGACGTGACTGCGCCCGGCGAGTTGACCCTTGACCTGGTGTACGTGGTATCCAACGCCGGATGGCAGCCACTTTACGACATGCGGCTCAATGGGGCAGTTTTGGAACTGACCTATCTGAGCCAGGTCACTCAGCGCACCGGCGAAGATTGGAATGACGTGTCGCTGGTGCTTTCCACGGCGCGCCCGGCGCTCGCAGCCGTGTTGCCGGAATTGAAGCCGTGGTATCTGAGCGTCTATCAGCCTCCGGCCGAAAAAGCTGCGTACCGGGCCATGCCGGTTGCGATGGCGACGGTGGCGCCAGCGCCTCAGGCTGCTGCGCCCGAGCGGCTGATGGAAGCGGAAGTGGGAGCGGCGTCAGTCGAGATGCTGGCAGTGACTGCCGACGTAGAAAGCACAGGTGCGTCGGTCACGTTCCGCCTGCCGCAGAGAGCCACGATTCCCGCTGACAATGAACCGCACAAAGTCACGGTCGCCATGATCCAGCTTGAACCAAAGCTCGACTATGTCAGCGTGCCCAAGCTGGCCGAGTTCGCCTTTCGCCGTGCCAAGGTCAAGAACGCGAGCGACCTGATGCTGCTGCCGGGCAAGGCGTCGCTATTTGTTGAAGGCGATTTTATCGGCGTCACGCCACTCAAGCTGGTCGCCCCCGGCGAGGAGTTTGATCTCTATCTGGGCGTGGACGATCGCGTGTTCATCCAGCGCGAACTGAAAGCGCGCGAGGTGGACAAGAAATTCCTACAAGACAAACGCCAGTTGCATTATGGCTATGAGGTGGAAGCTCGCAACCTGCGTACAGACAAAATCGCGCTCGAAGTTCACGACCAGTTGCCCGTCTCGCGTCACGAGTCGGTCAAGGTCAAGCTGGACTCGACCGATCCCAAGCCAGCCGAGGTGACCGAACTGGGTGAGCTGACTTGGAAGCTGACACTTGATCCAGGAGCCACGAGGTTTGTCCGCTTTGATTTCAGCGTCGAGCATCCGCGCGATTTGAGTGTGGCGGGGCTACCTTGATTCTCGATTTCTGATTGCGGATATCAGCGCACTCGGACTTGCGCTGGAATTCGCCGTCGTTGGAGGTTGGAATTCCAAAATCATTGATCGTCACGGAAGCGCCGGTTGCGCGCGCGTTTCTGGTGGGGACAGAGTTGCGCGGCGACCGTGGCCTGTTGAGCGTTGAGGATAGCCTGGACGAACTGCGCCAGCTCGCGGCGACGGCTGGCATCGAGGTGGTCGGACAAACTACACAAAAGCTTGACCGTGAGCACTCGGCCACCTATATCGGTCCCGGCAAAGTTGAGGAGATCCAGGCGCTCGTCCAGGAGCTGAAGGCAGATCTGATTATCTTCGACGACGAGCTTTTGCCGCGCCACCAGCGCAACCTGGAAGAGATCATGGGTGACGGTGTGCGCGTGCTCGACCGCACAGCGCTGATCCTGGACATCTTTGCCCAACATGCTCGCACGCGGGAGGGTGCACTTCAGGTTGAGCTGGCACAATACGAGTACCGCCTGCCCCGGTTGACCCGTCAATGGACGCATCTGGCGCGCCAGGTCGGCGGCGGGGGAGGGCGGGGCGGTGTGGCAGGAGTCGGCCTGCGTGGTCCCGGCGAAACGCAGTTAGAAGTGGACCGTCGTCGCGTCCGCGAGCGGATCGCCCTCCTCAAGCAGGAATTGGAATCGGTTCGGGCGCACCGCAAGCACCATCGGGTTCAGCGTCAACGCGCACAGATCCCCGTTGTGGCGATTGTCGGCTACACCAACGCAGGCAAGTCCACGCTGCTCAACGCGATCTCGGGCGCGAGCGTGTTGGTGGAAGACAAGCTGTTCGCCACGCTTGATCCGACCACGCGCCGCGTTATGCTGCCGGGCGGCAAGATTGCGCTATTCACCGATACGGTTGGGTTCATTCAGAAACTGCCGACGCAACTGGTGGCTGCGTTCCGCGCGACGTTGGAAGAGATCGGTGAAGCCGATGTGCTCTTGCACATCGTGGACATTACACATCCGAACGCGCGTGAGCAGGCGCGCGCGGTCGAAGACACACTGGCTGAGCTAGAGATCAGCGACGTGCCAATGATCGTCGCGCTTAACAAAATTGACCGACTGACCGATCCAGCAGCAGCACGGCGCGCGGCAGCGCGTTCGCCAGATACCGTCGCGATCTCGGCGGCGCATAACATCGGCATAGATGATCTGCTCGCGCGCGTGGAACGAGTGCTGTATGAGAACCTGGTGCCGATGCGCGTGCGATTGCCTTACCGCGCGGGCGACCTGATCGCCTTGTTTCACGATCAAGGCGTGGTAGAAATGGAACAACGCGAGGAAAAGGGAGTGCTGTTGGTTGGACGCTTGCCAGGGCGATTGGTCGCCACGTTCCGGTCCTATTTGGTGCGCGAGAAGGCGCGCCACCCCGATCCAGTGACTGTGGAGGTGCGGGATGATTGATCGAATTTCCGAATACCTGGCTCACAACAAGGCAATGCCCGTGTTTCTGGGCGTGCTCCTGGTGATCTTGAATTATGTGCTACAGTTCTTTATCCAGGCGCCTGTGTTGGGATTCGTCGCGCAGACGAATTTGCTGTTGCACCTCGGCATTATCGCTGGGCTCCTCGGTATCTTGCTCGGGGATGCGTTATGAGTGCACCCAAAAGGGTAGGGGGATAAAAGATTTGAGGCATGACCTATAGCGGTTCAGGTCATGCCTCAAGTTTCAGTGGAGGTGGCGAGAGTCGAACTCGCGTCCGAAGAATTCGGCCACAAGTGCCTACGAGCGTAGTCAACTGTCGCTTGTCGCCCGCCCACTACACAGTTGACGAGGTGGTGCACGGGCCAGCCCCTGCGTCTTGGGTCGGCTTAGGAGCATCGGCCAACCGCACGCTGGCATGGGTGACACCCATTCCCCGGCCTACCAGCGCGAGACCGAGGCGGGCGGCTCACCCGCAGGTGAGCGCAGGTGTTTCAATTACGCAGCCAACGGAAGGGCAGCGTAGTTGGAAACGCCTGCATAGACAGGTGTCTTGGCACCTAATAGTTTGCTCCGTTGTTAACGAGGCCAGAGCGCCCCGGCTCGCCACTCGTGACCAGCCTTCCCCGTCGAAGCCGGTACACCCCCATAGACGCTTACATTATACCGCAAACCTCTGACGTTTTCAAGACTTACCACAACCCCCATTCCTTCGGCGCGCCGCCTTCCATCATAGATGGATCCCACATCTCCATCGCCATCGTCACGCGCGCGGGTTTATTCGTGGCCTTTTCGGTCGCACGCCGCACTTGCTCGATGAGCGCAGGGCCATAGGGGCAAAATGGCGTGGTGAGGATCATGGTGATCTCGGTCATGTCCGGCAAAATGTCCAGCTTGCGGATCAGCCCGAGTTCGATCACATTCATGCCCAACTCGGGATCATAGACATTGCGCAAAGCGGTCCTGACCTGTTCTTCGGCTGAAGCGATGTCAGTTTGCTGGGGCTGTTCGCTCATCGTTTCTCCATCTGTCTTTTGGAATCCATCTTGACGACAAAGGTGCACACGTCGTCGCCGTGTAACACACAACCCTCGCGCTCGACGGGAGTCATGAGCGTTGCGCTGATCAGATTGAGATCGAGCTGACACACTTCTGGGTGGCGCTCAACCACGTAATGGTACGGACATCCAGACTGAGTCAGCCGGAATTGTTCGCCAACTTTATCCACGCGCGCCAGAAAGCCCTCTTTGCCAAGCAGCTCGACCAACGCGCCCAGCTTTTGTTCGAGCGTTTTGCCTTCAAGGGTAGAAATATGCTCGGCAGCGATGTCGCGGGCAATACGCGCAAATAGCGCCAAGATTTCCTGCTCGTTCATCTGCGATTTCAGTTCATCAAGCAATCGGTCAGCAAGACGATGATAGGATTGAGGAAAGAGTTCACGGGCGCTATCGCGCAGCGAATAAACATAGTGTGGCCGTCCCACGTTCCGACGCACCGCTTGTGGCTCCACCAGCCCCTCGCGCTGCAAAACGTTGAGGTGATAGTGGATGCTGACCGGCGACATGCCCAGTACCTTGCTCAGTTCCTGAGCGCTTGCCTGTCCCTGCTCCCGCAGATGCCGCAGTATTCCCCACCGAGTGTCCTGAATTCCTGTGTTCATTTTACCTCGTGACCTAAAACCACCAGCGACGGTAGGATTATAGCATAGCCAGCGGGCTTTGTCAATAAGTGTGATATTTATGATATTTATTTTGGCGAGCGGCTTGGGGGAATAAGAGGGGAGGGGGCTACCAAATGCCATTGGGGAAGGTGCAGACGCTCGCGTTCCTCCCAACGCGCTTGTACATGTGGATATTCTCAAAGGGTTCGCTGAGCAATCCGTCGTGGATAGCCCAGCTTCGGCCTCGGATGGTGCGTTCAGCGCCGGGGCGACGGAATGGCGTCGAGCCGTCTAGGCGGTGATACAACACACCGCCCGGCGCAAACTCGCGGTTGATCCATTCCATTTTGGCGCGGCCCTGACTGTAGGCACAGCCATAGCGCTCGAACAAAAGCGCATTGTGATAAGCCAGCGGCTCCATGAAAAATATCTGGTGACCCAGGCGAGACACAAAAGTCTCAAAGAGGGGGATCAGTTTACGTGTGAGCTTAAGCCCTCGGCGGACTTGACCAGGAGCCAGCCCGGCCTGCATGGCAGCGATTTCAGCTTCAATATTCCGGTTGAGCGTACCGAACTTGGTCGGTTCGCCAGTCCTCCAATCACGATCCACATCAAAGCGCGGCGAGTTGGGATCGTTCACGACGAACATCAGGACCGAGAGCTGGTTATTGACGTTGTCAGCCAGTTGCAGATAGTGTAGGGGGTCGCGCGCGCCAGCCTGATGCCAGACTTTGATCTCCACTGAGCCTGTTTCGGGCGGACAGATGAATTCGACCAACCGATTACCTTGGGCATCGGTCAGGGTGCGCGGGTCAATGTTGTAGTGAATCAAAAGATCATCCGGGATCAAGGTGCGATAGATCGCCGCAGCCAGTTCATAGCCCAGATTGTTGATACCGCGGATGGAAGAAAGCGGCAACCCATCCACCACAAACCGCTTGGTCACTGAAAAGTCCGGGAGCATGGTCAGGTCGCGCATTGTATCTGCGTGCGGGGTGGTCTTGAAAGCAGCAAGGGCAGACACGCTCATGGGTGGCGCTCCTTAAGAGCGCGATGCATCTGACGATCTGCTTCGCGTTTGGCGATGGTCTCGCGTTTGTCATATTGCCTTTTGCCGCGTGCCAGCGCGATCTCGACTTTGGCGCGACGGTTCTTGAGATAGATTTTGAGTGGGATGATGGTGTAACCGCGTTCCTGCACACGGCTCAAGAGCCTGGCGATCTCTTTTTTGTGCAAAAGCAATTTGCGCGGACGCAGCGGGTCATGTCCTTCACGTCCGGAGGGTTCATAATGCGCAATGTGAGTGTTGACCAGCCACAGCTCGTGACCTCGGACCTGCACGTAACCTTCGCGCAGGTTTGCTTGCCCGGCGCGGATGGACTTGATCTCCGTCCCCAGCAGGGCCAGCCCGGCTTCGAAGCGATCTTCGATGGTATAGTCGTGCGTCGCCTTGCGATTAGTGGCGACAATTTTGATCCCGGTTTCCATAGCGCGGTCTGCTCCGCGAGCCGCAACCCGAACTTTTCTCACCGCAAAGAGCGCAGAGAACGCAAGAGCTTGGCATCCTGGCAATTCAGATCTTTTATTTGCCGCCGAGCAGGAATTGCACAGCCCGGTCCAGTTGTGGATCGCGTCCCGCCGTGACATCCTCCTGGGTGAGCGGAACAACCACGTCGGGCGTCAGACCAATACCATCAATCTCACGTCCATTCGGGGTGAACCAGTGCGCGATCGTGATCCGCAGTTCCGAGCCGTCCGAAAGCGTGTGCGGCAACTGCACCGAGCCTTTGCCGAAGGTTTTCTCGCCGATCAGCTTGGCGCGATTGCGATCCTGCAATGCGCCCGCGACGATCTCAGAGGCGCTGGCCGAGCCGCCGTTCACCAGCACCACCATGGGGATATCCTGCGCGATGCCTCTAGGTCCTGATCGCAACGTCTGACCAGAGCCATCCCGATCTTTTTCGGTGGCGATCACGCCGCT
>DAOTXX010000062.1:0-5617 GCA_034434835.1 Thermoflexales bacterium
ACGCGCTGGCAGGCTGGCGCACCCATGCCGACGCCTCGCGGACGGTTGGCGTTGGTCAACTGGCACTCGAAATTGTATGCGATTGGCGGCATCACCTCCGGCGGTGTGACAGGCGCCGTGGAAGTCTTGGACGCGCTCAAGAACACTTGGACCTCTGGGGCAACCAAGCCGATGCCGGTCGCGAATGTCTCGGCGGCTGTCCTGAATGACAAGATCATGGTGCCGGGCGGTTTTACGGCAGGCGGCGCGCCGACCAACGCAGTCGAGGTCTATGACCCAGAAGCCGATAGCTGGTCGAGTGGGACGGCGTTGCCTTCGCCGGTGTTTGCTTACGCGATGGCCGTTCACGGCGGCACGATGTATCTGTTCGGTGGGACGAATGGGCGTGGCTATCTGAACCAGGTGCTCGCCTACGACCCGGCGACGGATCGCTGGACGCCTCGCGCGGCGATGCCCACGCCGCGTGGATTCGCAGCCGCGGCCACGCTGGGCCATGCGATTTATGTGGTGGGCGGCTATGATGGACGGCGCGAGTTCGCCGTGTGCGAGCGATACTTGCCAGATCGCGACACGTGGGAATCTTGCGCGCCGCTGGCTGTGGGGCGAGGCGGCCTGGGACTGGTGGCGATTGCTGAGCGGCTGTACGCCGTTGGCGGAGGGTGGTCGGGGTATCTTGCGTTTGGCGAAAAGTACGACCCGGTCGCGAATGCCTGGTCGCCGATCGAAACGCCGCTGGCAGGCGAGTGGCGTAACCTGGCGGCGGCCACGTTTCGCACGGACCTCTACGCCGTGGGCGGATGGAGTGGGCAATCGTATCTCGCCGTGACGGAAAAGTTCAGCCCGTTCCCCTTCCAGATTTTTATTCCCTCGCCATAGCGGTCAGTTCTGCCCTCACGCCGCTGGTGCGGCCAGCCGCGCGATTTTCTCTCCCGTTTCCTCCCACGTGATGCGTGAAAGCCCCAGCTTGTGCCTCAACTGCTCTGGACTCATGCCGGTCTTGTAATCACGCACAGCGCACGTCCACCGCAGCATCTCAAAGGACACCGGCTTGAGCCCGGCGAGCGCACTCACATCGCGCAGGACGTATTCTAGATTGCGCGCAGTGCAGGGAAAGATTTTGTCGCTGATCGTGTACTGTTCTTTGTACTCTTCCAGCACGCGCGGCCAGTCCGTCGGGAGCTTGAGCTTGCGCTCTTTGTGACGATGGCGCGCATCGCCATAGCGAATCCAGACGGCTGGCATCGCCGGGTCGGAGAAATCCAGGTGATTCAAGACCAGTGCCATGCACTCGCTTTTTTTGATGCCGGTCGAAAGCAGGAGTGTGACGAGTAGGTGTGGGCGTGCGTCAGGTTTCTCGCCGTGACGGAGCATATGGGTCGTCGTCACCAGTTGCTCCACCTGACTATCGAACAAGATGTCCGGCAGGGGAGTGGACACAGGCTTGTGGACAAGGGAGGCGGCCGGGTCAGATGGGAGCACACCGGCTTCGAACAGCCACGCAAAGAACACTTTGAGCGACGTGATGCGCCGGGCCAGTGATTTTTGATTGCACGGCACGCCGCGTCCGTGTTGCAGCCACGCGATGTAATCTTTGAGGTCTTGAGTCGAAATGGAGCCAACGGCGCGGCTCGGCCCGACAAACCGGCCCAAGATGTTGAGGTCGTACAGAAACGATTTTTGAGTGTTTTCGGTCAGATCGCGGCGGGCCATATGCTCGCGAAAGCCGCCCAGCGCCGCGTGAAGCGGAGTTGCCGCTGCCAACCTGACCTGATCGGCGGGCGGGCGGCTTGGGGTCGGGAAAAGCTGTTCGTCTGGCATGGTCGCCTCCTGATTCCTTCCCGAAAAGCATAGCATACTCGCGCAGGGCTGGCAAGCGCAGATTAGCGGCGCCTCGCGAAATGTGGTAGAATTTTCGCGTGCTTTTGCACGAGGGCCGTGTTGGGACACCGGGCACAGGAGCAGCTTATGGAAAAGAGACTTGTGGGATCGACCAGTGATTTGGACCGGGGCCAGGCCGAGCTAGATCGGCTGTACCACGAGATGGTTGCGCCGGGACGTTGGGTTGTTGTGCGCCATTCCCACGTTTGGCGACCGCCCACGGATGTGGTGGAAACCGACGATGAAGTAATCGTGCGGGTCGAAGTGGGCGGGATGAAAGAGTCGGATTTCAACGTCTCGCTTGCCGACCGTCTGCTGGTCATCTCGGGTGTCCGTTACGACCCTTGCGCTAAGGTGACTTATCATCAGATGGAAATCCATTATGGAGAATTCCGGACTGAGGTCTACCTGCACTGGCCTGTCGAACAGGATGAGATCACGGCGACCTATGTGGATGGCTTTCTCCAGGTGACTTTGCCCAAAGTGGCCGCACGCCGCGTGCGCGTGGTCGAAGTCGCCGACACCAACGCTGACTGAGGTATCTACAACAACTATGGATGAATCACAAGGGATCTTTAGCCTCGATGGCTCACACTTGTTTCGACCCGAAGTCATCGGCGTCTCAGAGGGTGCTGAAATGACGGACAAGACCGAGTCCGGCGAGCAAATCGAAATTCCTGACGAGTTGCCGATCTTGCCCTTGCGCGGCGACGTGGTGTATCCGGTGACTGCCAAGCCGCTTGCTGTTGGTCAGCCGCGCTCGGTCAAGCTTGTGGACGATGCATTGATCGGCAACAAAATCATCGGTCTGGTGGCGGCCAAGAATCCGGAGCTGGAAGAACCCGGCCCGGACGATTGTTACACGATCGGCACGGCGGCGGCAGTCCAGCGGCTCTTGCGCCTGCCGGACGGCACAGTGCGTTTGATCGTTCTAGGCCTGGAGCGCATCCGTATTGAACAGTACACGCAGATGGCACCCTACCTCAAGGCCAAGATCAGCCGCGCGCGCGAAACCCAGGCGGACACCGTCGAGGTAGAGGCGCTGCGGCGCAAGGTCATCGAGCTGTTTACGCGGTTGGTGGAACTGATCCCCGGTGTCCCCGAAGAGCTAGGGAGTATGGCCGCCAGCATCGAAGACCCGCGTCAGTTGGCGTATGCCGTCGCCACCTATATTCGCATCGAGCTGGCCGACGCGCAAGAGGTCCTCGAGCTGGACGATGTCACCGCCAAGTTGCGCAAGATCGTTGCGCTGCTCGGCCATGAACTCGAAGTCCTGGAGCTGGGCAAAAAGATCCAGGGCGAAGCCCAGACCGAGATGAACAAAGTCCAGCGCGAGTTCTATTTGCGCGAACAGCTCAAGGCCATCCAGCGCGAACTGGGCGAGGCCGACGAGCAGCAGATGGAGGTCGAAGAGTTTCGCAAAAAGATCGAAGAAGCGGGTATGCCCGAGGAAGCACTCAAGGAAGCCAAGCGCGAACTCGATCGGTTGTCCAAGCTGCCGACCGCCGCCGCCGAGTACGGCGTCATCCGCACCTATCTCGACTGGATCACTAGCCTGCCCTGGCAAAAGACAACGCCCGATAAACTGGACGTATCTCATGCGCGCGCTGTGCTGGACGAAGATCATTACGATCTCAAGGACATCAAAGAGCGTATTCTCGAATATCTGGCGGTGCGCAAGCTCAAAGCCGATCGGGCGGCTGCGCAAGAAGCCGGGCCAAAGCCAGAGGACAAAAAGCCGGCGGAGGTCACAGACTATATCCGGCGTGAGCGCGAGGGGGTGATCCTGTGCTTTGTCGGCCCGCCCGGCGTGGGCAAGACGAGCCTGGGGCAGTCTATCGCGCGCGCGATGGGCCGCAAGTTCATGCGCCAGTCGCTGGGCGGCGTGCGCGACGAAGCCGAGATCCGCGGCTTTCGCCGAACGTACATTGGCTCAATGCCGGGCCGCATCATCCAGGCCTTGCGGCGGATTGAATCGCGCAATCCGGTGTTTATGCTCGACGAGGTGGACAAGCTCGGCATGGACTTTCGCGGCGATCCCGCCTCTGCGCTCCTGGAGGTGCTCGACCCGGAGCAGAACCGCGAGTTCCGCGATCACTATCTGGACGTGCCATTCGATCTTTCGCAGGTGATGTTTATCTGCACGGCCAATCAGCTCGAGCCGATCCCGGGTCCGCTGCGCGACCGGATGGAGATCATCCAGCTTTCGGGTTACACCGAAGGCGAAAAGGTTCGCATCGCGCAAGGCTACCTCATCCCACGTCAGCTCAAAGAGAACGGCCTGCGCCCGGGCGAGGTAACGTTCACCGAGCCGGCGCTGCTCAAAATCATCCGCGACTATACCCGCGAGGCAGGCGTGCGCAACCTGGAGCGTGAAATCGGCCGGGCGTGCCGCAAAGTTGTCACACGCATCGCCGAAAACAAGACTGCCTCGGTGACCATTGACGAAAAAGACGTGGTCGAATTCCTGGGCAAGCCGCACTATTACGGCGAGATCAAGGAGCGCACCGAGATCCCCGGCGTGGCGACCGGGCTTTCGTGGACGCCGTTTGGGGGCGATATTGTCTTTGTCGAAGCGACCAAGATGCCGGGCGGTAAGGGGTTTCAGCTCACCGGGCAACTGGGTGACGTGATGCGGGAATCTGCGCAGGCGGCGCTATCGTACGTCCGCAGCAAGGCCAAAGACCTGGGCCTGGATGAGCGCTTTTTCGATCGCACCGACATTCATCTGCACGTCCCTTCAGGAGCCGTGCCCAAAGATGGCCCATCGGCCGGCGTGACGATGGCGACTGCGATCGCTTCGCTCTTGACCGGTCGCCCGGTGCGCGACGATGTGGGCATGACGGGTGAGATCACATTGCGCGGGCAGGTGTTGCCCATTGGCGGCCTCAAGGAAAAAGTGCTGGCAGCGCATCGCGTTGGCCTCAAGACGGTCATCATCCCCAAGCGCAACGAAAAAGACCTGGAGGATGTGCCTGAAGAAGTGCGCAACTCGATGAAATTCGTGTTGGCCGATTGTGTGGATCAGGTGTTCGAGGCAGCGCTGCGCGATGGCAAATTTCAGACCGCCCGGCGCAAATCCAAGAAAGTCAGGCCCCGCACCAAAAAACGCTGAGAGCAAACTTGGATGATGTGCACCAGGAGCAGGAATGTCTCATGAGGAGGTGATACAATCATTGACGCAGTGGAATGGGCGTTTCCGGGAACATGAGACAGATGGCGTTGCCCAAGTTCAATGCAGTGGGTGATTTGCCGCCTGGCGTGTATCAGGCGACGTTGTCTGAAGTTGTTGAGCGATTCGGCTCGACCGTGGGACAACGTGGTCTCTGTACACAACGGTTGTTGCACATTTACGCGCTGGCTCAACGGACGGGACATCTGCAGTCGTTGATTCTGTTTGGCAGTTACATTACACTCAAGCCAGAACCCAACGACATTGATATTGTCTTGGTGATGGATGATGCTTTTCGGTTGGAAGATTGCCCTGTCGAAACGCGCGGGCTTTTTGACCACGCCCTAGCCCAAGCGCGCTATGGCGCCAGCATTTTCTGGATACGGCCGGCGCTACTGCTCGGTGAGAGCCTCGAAGATTTTATTTCCTATTGGCAACTGGACATTGGCGAAAAACGGTTATGTTGATGGGTGAGTTGCAGGAAGAGCCGTTTTTGCGGTAAACTGGGTGATGCCAGAACATCAACTCAGGAGGTACTGCCATGCTGACCCGCATCCTGCACAACTC
>DAOTXX010000063.1:0-35705 GCA_034434835.1 Thermoflexales bacterium
CGCCCCTACAGCCTGCCCCACGATCGGGTGACGGCCATCATGCAAGATCGCGTCGGTACACTTTGGGTTGGCACCGGCGCGTTCCACGAACCGGATGTGGGTGGATTGGCGGCGCTAGACCCGGCCACCAGCCAGTTCACCCCCTACCACCAGGGACTGGCTCACAAGCACATTACTGCCATCCTGGAAGACCGCACCGGTACATTCTGGGTTGGCACCGAAAACGGCCTGGCCATATTGGACCGCGCCACAGGACGATTCACCGTCTACCATCACGATCCGCTGGACTCGTACAGCCTGGTCAATGACCGCGTCTATGCCCTCTACCAAGATCGCGCCGGCGTTCTCTGGATCGCCACCGACGGCGGAGTCAGCCGCTATGTCCACGAAAAGAACCGCTTCGCCCTCTATCGCCACAACCCACAAGACCCAAACAGTCTGGGCGCGCCGCGCGTTGGAGCGGTGCTAAAAGACCGGGACAGCGTCTTGTGGATCGGCCTGCACGCCGGAGGATTAGACCGTATAGACCCGACCACGGGAACCGTCACTCACTACCGGTGCGATCCGGACGATCCCCACAGTCTGAGCCACGACCACGTCACCACCCTCCATCAGGATCGCAGCGGAGCCATTTGGGTGGGAACGAGCGCGGGACTGGAGCGGCTGGACCCAAGGGGCGAGGGCAAGCCTCGCCCCTACTTTACCCATTACGTCCATGATCCAACCAATCCCCGTTCCATCGGCCCAGGCGCAGTCAAGGTCATCTATGAGGACCGCTCCGGCGCGCTCTGGATCGGGACGGAGGAGCCGGGCACGCTATCCCGCCTGGACCCGGCCAGTGGGACGTTCACCGTCTATCGCTACGACCCGGCCAATCCCGACCGCTTCCCCAATACCTATGGCATCCGCGCCATCCTGGAGGATCGATCTGGCAATCTGTGGCAGGGCACCTACAGCGGCCTGGTGCGTTTCAGCCCTCAGAGCGGCACGTTTACCCAGTATCGCCATGACCCCCAAGACCCCCACAGCCTGAGCAATGATTTCGTCTGGGCCATCTACGAGGCGCCAGATGGTACGCTCTGGGTGGGAACACAGGGCGGGCTGAACCGTCTGGACCCGGGTAGGGGCGAGAGCGAGGGCAAGCCTCGCCCCTACTTTACCATCTACACGATAGAGGACGGTCTGCCCAACGACGGCACCGCGACTATCCTGAGCGATGAGGCGGGCAGCCTGTGGCTGGGGACAATGGGCGGAGGGCTATCCCGCTTCGACCCGCGCACAGAGACCTTCCGCAACTATGACACGAGCGACGGATTGCAGGGGATGCATTTTATCCCCGGTGCGGCCTATCGCAGTTCCGACGGCGAACTCTTTTTCGGCGGCGCAAATGGCCTCAACCGTTTTTACCCGGTCAACATTCAGGACAACCAGCACTCGCCTCCGATTGTCCTCACGGCCTTTCGCAAGTTCGATCGAGTGATGGATTTTGGTCGTGACCTGACCGACATCCGCGAGATTCCCCTGTCCTACAAGGATAATTTCTTTTCCTTCGAGTTTGC
Organism: Thermoflexales bacterium; assembly: GCA_034434835.1. Lineage (GTDB taxonomy): Bacteria > Chloroflexota > Anaerolineae > Fen-1058 > Fen-1058 > JBGLNJ01. Next base: position 1,560 of record DAOTXX010000063.1, read on the forward strand.
CGCGTTGGACTATGCCGACCCTGCCAAAAACCAGTATGCTTACATTCTGGAAGGATTCGACCGCGACTGGGTATACTGCGGCTCGCGGCGCTATGCTGCCTATACCAACGTCCCACCTGGGACTTTTCTCTTTCGCGTCAAGGGCAGCAACAACGACGGCATCTGGAATGAGGAAGGACGGGCCGTGCGAATCGTCATCACGCCGCCGTTCTGGGCGACATGGTGGTTCAGGGGATTGGTGGCGGCCGTTGCATTGGGCATCGTTTCGGGAATCTACCTGGTGCGGGCCGGGAACATCGCGGCGCTGCGTGAGCGCGAGGAACGCTTCCGCACCCTGTTCGAGAACGCGCCGCTGGGCGTCTTTGAAGTGGACCTCTCCCAATCCCCACCGCACATTCTCCGCGCCAACCAAGAGGCGGCCCGCATCTATGGTTGGACGACAGCGGAACTGGGCGTCATGCCGCTGGATCAGTTGATCGCCGTTGGAGCGGAGACAGACCTGGAGCGGCTGCTGAACGGGCTGCGAGCAGGCGAAACGATCACGCTCGAATCCACGCATCGGCGTCGGGACGGCAGCGAGTTCCCGACGCGGGTGAGCGCGGCCTTGCAGCGAGCGTCCCGGCGCGGGCAGGCAGCCATCGTCATCGTGGAGGACATTACGATGGAAAAGGCCTGGCGTTCCGAAGAGGAAGCTATCACCGAGGAGCGCCGACGCATCGCCCGCGAAATTCACGATGGGCTGGCGCAAGACCTGGTCTCGCTGCGCATGCGGGCGCGATTATGGCACAAGCTGGTGGACGAGGCCCCTCACAAAATGCACGCCGAGCTGGATGCTCTGCGCGACCTGCTGAGTGACAACATCCGCGAGGTGCGGCGCGCGATCTTTGCCCTGCGCCCGGTGGCGCTGGACGAACTGGGATTTTACCCGGCGCTGCGTCAGTTCGCCGCCGACTTTGGCGAGCAGAACCCGGTGCGTGTGGACTTGAGATTGCCGGACACGGAGGAACATTTGCCCGCTTTTCTGGAGGCAGTGCTCTTTCGCATCGTTCAGGAATCGCTGCACAACGTTGCCAGGCACGCGCGAGCGTCTACGGTGTGGGTCGAACTGAATCTGGAAGAGGCCAGGACAGTGCAACTGATCATACGCGACGACGGAGTGGGATTCGACCCGGCCATCCTGGAGCAGGCCGCACGCAGCGGACATCTCGGCCTGAAACAAATGCGCGAGCGCGTGGCCGGGCTCAAGGGCACATTCTCGCTGCGTAGTGCACCGGGGCAGGGGACAGAGATTCGCGTCACTCTGCCTGTGGTACGTAATGCATAACATACTGCAAAGAACACGATCCACGAAGGACACAAAGGATCACCAAGATTTGACCGCGTATGACAGGAGGAGACGCAATGACGGATCTGATCTTGAAGGATGAGGTTTTTGCCATCATCGGAGCCGCGATAGAGGTGCATCGGGAGCTTGGGCCTGGTTTTCTCGAGGCGGTCTATCAAGAAGCACTCGAGATCGAGTTAGCCAGTCGCAAGATTCCTTTCGAGTCTCGGAAGACACTGACAATTGCCTACAAGGGCCGCCCGCTCAAGAAAGAATATGAAGCTGATCTGGTCTGCTACGGACAAATCATCGTCGAGTTGAAGGCGCTTGACCGGCTTTCAGGGAAGGAAGAAGCCCAAATCCTGAACTATTTGAAGGCTACCGGCTTGCGGGTTGGTTTGCTTATCAACTTTGGCAGCCACGGCAAACTGGAATGGAAGAGATTCGTCCGATAACGCCCGGAAACGATCTGGTAACCGTTCAGACGGCTGCCTTTTTCTCACCACGAAGAAAGTTTTACTGACCTGTGGTGACCTCTGGCGGAAAGAAGGTACGAGCCACTGGCAACATTTCAAAAATTCTTTGTGCCTTCGTGTCTTGGTGGTAAAGATGGAACATCCCCTGAACGATTACACGATCTGTGAGAGGACACAAGACGCACGCACAGGAATCAAAGCTGTCGTCTCTATCCTTTAGTGTCTCTTCGTGTCCTTCGTGGATATAGGAGTATATATGTCATCCATCCGAGTTCTCATCGCCGACGACCATCGGCTCTTTCGACAAGGGCTGCGCCAGATATGTGAGACGGTCGGAGGCTTCCAGGTCGTGGGAGAAGCCGAAAACGGGCGCGAGGCCATCGAGATGGCGCAGCGATTGGAGCCAGATGTCATCCTGATGGACATTAACATGCCGGTGCTGGACGGCGTGCAGGCGACCAGTCTGATCACCGAAAACAACCCGGCGGCGCGCGTGATCATTCTCACCATGTACAAGCAAGATCAATACGTCTTTGAAGCCATCAAGGTTGGCGCGCGGGGATACCTGCTCAAAGACATTGATGAGCAAGAACTGGTGGACGCCGTGCGGGCCGTTCACCGCGGCGAGGCGCTGATCAACCCCGGCCTGGCCGCGCGGCTGCTGGATGAATTCCGCCGCCTGAGCCAGGCGGCCCCGGAAGGGGATACAGAACGCCTGACCCCGGCCGAGATGGAGGTGCTGCGCCTAGTCGCACAGGGAGCAGATAACAAGACCATTGCCGGGCAACTGGCCCTTTCCGAAAGGACGGTTGCCAATCGGCTGAGCGAAATTTATCAAAAGCTTCACGTTGCCAATCGCACCCAGGCCGCGCTGCTCGCGCTGCGCCGCGGCTGGGCGACGTTGGAAAACAACCTGAAGGGACACGAAAAGCCGAAAGATTAGCTATCTGCCACGAATTACACGAATTGCGCGAATTTTAGAAACCTATTCGTGGTCATTCGTGAGATTCGTGGCCGAAAATTAGCTGGCTGGACAGTCACAGTTCAATTTGGTGAAAAAAGTACCCCTGGTCAGAGTACTTTTTTTTCTTTTCGCACAGGGACTTTTTCTCTTGCAGATCAACGCGTGTCAGCGGTATCGTATAAACAGGGCCTGGTCACGTATACCATGCGCCTTGATTTTGTGGATAGGGGGCGAAGGCAGTGCCTTCGCGCCAGCGCCATCACGGGCGCGATGAGGGGAAGCGTGCGCGATCCAATCAAGGTCGCCATCGTGGACGACGATGATACATTCCGCCGGCAAACGCGCGCGCTGATCGAAGGTGCGGAACTGGTAACGGTTGTGGGTGAGGCGCAAGACGAGCAAGGGGCGCTTGACCTGGCGCGCGATCAACGCCCCGACGTGATCCTGTTGAGCCTGGAGACTTGCGGACCGCAAGCAGCAGCGCAAATGCGAAAACTATCGCCCGGCACCCAGGTCATTGTATGGAACGCGCCGGGTCAGGAACGCCTGGTGCTGGAAGCGTTCCGTCAGGGCGCGTTGGGGCATCTGGTCAAAGGCCAGGCCCAACCGGACGAGATCATCCGGGCCATTCACATCGTCAGCCGAGGTGAAGCTGTCCTCAGTCCGGGCATGGCCGGGCACATACTGGACGAGGTCGTTCAGAACTTGAGGGGCCTGCAATGAATATGCGTAACTTTCGGGAGGAAATCTGTCAACGAATAGGATAACGAATCAACGAATCTCGCTGCCTCTGTTTGCAACGCAAGTGACGTCCGGTAAGCAATATATGGCTTCGTTCGGCAGGAGAGCTGAGCCGCCATTCGTTTATTCGTTCGAGATTCGTTGACAGGAACCGGGTCTCAAACTCGTCATTCCAGACCATTCTATCCAAAATCCAAATCAGGAGGTGCGAAATGAAAAGCAGATGGATTCTCGTGGGCAGTGTGGCGATAGTGCTTCTGTTAGCGTTGGCGGTGGGACTGAGCCAGGCCCAGGGGCCGCAGCCGCCGGAGAGTGATCAAGCCGGAGAGGCACTGGTAGCGCCAGCAGCGTCGGTCCCTTTCGGCATACCGATCCAGGGTCGCCTGACGGATGCCAGCGGCAATCCCATCTCCGGCTATCGTATCATCACATTCACCCTCTACAATTCGTTGGATAAGCAAATATGGTCGTCAGGCCCTCAGGGCGTAACGATGGATAATAACGGCCTCTTCTCAACCGCTATAGCCTTTTCTGACCCATCACTGATTGACGGTCGGGAACTCCGGCTGGGCATCCAGGTGGCCGGCGATTCAGTGATGAGCCCTCACCAGATTATCTATGCCGTCCCCTACGCCTGGAGCCTGCGGCCAGGGGCGATCATTAGCAATACCAGCGCCAGTTCCATTTTAAGTGTGCAAAACTATGGCAGCGGCAGCGGCATATTCGGTCGCAGCAACACCGGCTCCGCCGTGTACGGCTATAGCAGCAACGGTGTAGCCATCCAGGCCGCCGGCACCGGTATCATCAAGAGCACGGCTGTGTCTCGGGTGTTTGTACCCGGCGGTGAAGCGGTGGTGGGTGGTACTGCTACTTCTGACGTCCAGCTCACGTACTGGGGACAGGGCAGGGTGGATGTCGAGACGACCAGCAATAACGTCACGAGGACGATTGTCATCCCGATCCCGTTGCCTGCCGTGTTATACGGCCAACAAGTACGCATTGCCGATATGCGGGTGTATTACAGGACCAGCAATTCGGCCAGTTATATTGCCGAGACTGACTTGTATCGCGAGCAGATCGGTGGAACTTACTATTCTCTGATCCAGAACACAGGCCCTCGGAATTCTACTACCGACACGTATTATCATATATACTGTACCGATACCAATTGTCAGTTGAGCGATGATGAGGGCTTTGTCTCCGTGAGACTTCAGTTGTATTTTAACACCAGTGCACATACCATAACCATAGGCGGTGTGCGGGTAACTCTGGAGCACGATTAGCAGGAGGCGAGCGATGAAACGAATAGTGATCCTCCTGGCTCTGGTCATTGTGCTCCTGTTGACCAGCCGCGCCCTGGCAATGTCCTCTGACCACTACCGGCTGGACTGGTTCACGCCGCTGACCAGTGGAGGCGGCGGGGCAGCCAGTTCCACCAACTATGCCGTCAACTTCACCATTGGCCAGTCCGTCATCGGCATGGCCTCCAGTACCAACTACGGCGGCTGCCTGGGCTACTGGTGCGGCGCGGCGGCCCAGTACCGGGTCTACCTGCCGCTGGTGCTGCGTCAGTCCCCGTAGGGGGGCGCCAGTCCCCGTAAGGGGCGGAACTAGCAGAGAAGGTCAGCAGTGGACAAGAGGGGAGACTATCGGCTCAAGGTCCGGCTCTTGGGCGAATTTGAGTTGAGCTGCGGAGATACGCCTTTGCCGCCGCCTGCAACGCTCAAGGCCTGTTCGCTGCTGGCCTATCTCATCGTTCACCGCAAGCGAGCCTGCTCCCGCGAGCAACTGGCCTGTCTCTTTTGGCCGGACCGCCCGCGCGACAAGGCGCTGCACAGTCTGAGCACTGCCCTCTGGCACATTCGCCGCGCGCTTCCCCCCGGCGAGTACATTCAGTCCGACGCTCAAACTGTGCGCTTTAACCCGGAGAGCGACTATTGGCTAGATGTACAAAAGTTTCAGGCCCTATGTGACCCGTCAAGTTCATTGGGCCTGATCGAAAGACTGGCGCGCGCAGTGACGTTGTACCGGGGCGATTTTCTGGAGCAGCACTATGACGACTGGTGTCTGGAGGAGCGCTATCGCCTGGAGGCCTGCTATGTGCAAGCGTTGGGGCAATTGGTCGCCGCGCACGAGGCGCTTGATCAGCCCGAGGAGGCTCTGCGCTGCGCCGAGTTGCTGCTTGCTCGCGATCCTCTCCGAGAAGACATGTATCGCGCAGCCATTCGCCTGTACGTCAGGCTGGGCAATCTGGCTCAGGCGGAGCGGCTGGCGGGGCGATGCCTCAGCGCATTGCATACCGAGTTGGGAGTCGCCCCAGAGCCGGAGACAATCGCGCTGTGTGATGACTTGCTAGGCCCTGCCTGGCGACGCGAGCCTATTGAGCGAGTTCCCTCGCAACCAGATTTGAAAGGCGATGCGCGATCGCGTTTCCAGACGCCGCTGGAGCGCCCGCCATTTGTTGGACGTGATGCGGAATGGAACGCGCTGTTGAACCAGTGGGAACGAGCCAGGTCAGGTCACGGTCATTTGGTCTGGGTGGGCGGCGAAAGCGGCATCGGCAAATCGCGGCTGGTCGAAGAGTTGAGCGAGCACATCCAACGACAAGGTGGACTGGTCGTCTATAGTCACTGCTACGAATATGAGCACGCGCTGCCGTATGGACCACTCGCGGATGTTCTTCGCGGCCTGCTGACCAAGATGAGCGCGCATGAGCTGACCCATTTACCGCACTGGCAAATGTCTGAGCTGATCCGGTTGGCTCCCGAATTGGGCGAAGGACTCGCGCCTCTGCCGCGCGCCCAACCCGAAGCCAACCGAGAGCAAGCGCGGCTGTTTGATGCGCTGGCCTTTTTCCTTTCCGATGTAGCGAGTCGCAATCCGCTCTTGCTCGTGCTGGAAGACCTGCATTGGGCCAACAACTCGACATTGGCCTGGGTGCATTATCTGGTGCGACGTCTGCCTCAAGCGCCCATCCTGTTGATCGCCACATACCGCAGCGACGAGGTCAGTCCTGAGCATCCGCTACATGGCCTGGTGTTGCAGTTGGAACAAAGGGGATTGGCAACGCGATTGGAGCTGTCTCGTTTGCCGAAAGAAGCCCTGGCTCGCTGGATGTCGGTCGGCGCCAGTTCTATTTTGGATCAAGTCTATCAACAAGCTGAGGGGAACCCGTTTTTCACTCTGGAAACTTTGCGCGCCCTCTATGAGGCCGGGCACGTGCGACTGGTGAACGGCCGCTGGTCCGAGATCACCTCGCCCGAGCGATTACCTATCCCGGCCTCTGCGCAGCAGGCCATTCGTCTGCGGCTGGAGAGATTGGCGCCCTCAACCCGCCAGGCAGTCTCGGTTGCCGCCGTCATCGGGCAGGCTTTTGATTTGCAGGTGCTTGAACAAGCCTGCGGACAAGGCGAAGAATCCACACTGGAAGCGTTGGACGAGTTGCTGCGCCACCGTCTGATCCGCGAAGGGCAAGGGCCGTTGAGCCGGGACTATGTATTCGATCACCACTTGGCGCAGGAAGTGATCTATGAGGGATTGCATTTCCGTCGCCGACAGCGGCTCCATCGGCTGGTGGGTGAGGCGATGGAACGCCTGTACGCCCATCAGCCCGGCGTGGCCGGAGAACTGGCTCATCATTTCGAGTGTGCTGGCGAGAGCGCCAAGGCTCTGAACTGGCTGGTGAAAGCCGGTGAGGAGGCCCGGCGAGATTATGCCTCGCAGGAAGCGTTGAGCTATTTTAAACGGGCGCTGGCTCTACTGGACGCCGGGCGAGTTGATGAACTCGCTGCACGCGCGTTGACCGGGCTGGCGATCACCTATCGCGAGGTGGTCGGCGATGAAGAGTGCGTTTGGGGCTGGCTGGAGCGCGCACTTTCGATTTGGGAGACTCTGGGCAACCGAGTCGGGATCGCCGAGACACACTATGCCCTGGCCTACCGTCACGCCGATTTCGCCCAAGCCCAAGAACAAGTCAGGCGAGGCCTTCGGGCAGTCGAAGGGGTAGGGGGCCTGGCCGAGATTGTAGCGCGCGGCTATGGCTTGCTAGCTCGCTTCTACGAACACGCAGGTGAGTTTGCTCCGGCTCGCGCGTGGGCGCAGCAGCAGCTTGAATTGAGTGAACGCCTGAATGATCCGCATGAGCTGGCGCACGCACATCACCGGCTGGGTTCGCTTTTGCTCCGTATGGGCGGCCTGATGACGGAAGCATTCGCCCACGAACGCGAAGCAGCCCGCCTGGCCGATGAATTAGGTTGGTTGGATTTTGCCGCCGGCTCTCACAACATCGCGGGTTATTGCTTGCTTGCACTTGGCCGCACGGCCGAGGCTGAAGCTGAATGTCGTCTTGCGCTCCGCCAGAGCACTGAGCTGCAAATTCCCTGGCGACAGTGCTGGGCTTGCCACTATCTGGCCGAGATCGCACTGTTGCGCGGGCAATACGCGCAAGCCTCCACGTGGCTCGATCAGGCCGAAGCGACGATGATCCATCAATCCACGCACTTTCAAGAAATCGTCTTGATGCGCGCTCGTGGAAGGCTGGCCGCACGACGGGGCGATCCCGCGGCGGCGCGATCTCTGTTCGAGACGGCGCTGGAGATGAGCCGGCGCTTTTATCCGCGCTACGTCTCCGAACTCGAATTGGAATTGGCCGCTCTCAGCATGGATGAAGGTGACGAGTCTGCTGCTGGTCAGTGGCTGGACCGGGCGCGCGAGCAGGCCGAGTCAAGAGGCGTAGCTCACGTCCTGGCTATCGCCGGGCGATTGCGGGCGCAACTGGCCGCTCGCCGAGGCGATTGGTCTGCTGCTGAAGCCGCGTTTGCCGAAAGCCTGCGGCGATGTGAGGAACTGGAGCAGGTTATCGAGGCCGCTCGCACCCGCCTGGCGTGGGGGCAGGCTCTCACCTCACGCGATGCTGCGCGCGCGCGCTTGCTCTTGGAAGCTGCGCTGAACACGCTTGAGAAGGCTGAGGCCGCGCCCGAAGTCGCACAGGCCCGCCGTCTCCTGGACTAGCATCCCTCACCGAACCTTTCCTCCCTTTTGAGACTTTTTTGATACCTCTTTGTTACACTAGAAGTAACGCAGCCCACTCTTGCGTATCCCTGTCCACATCTTTGACTTCTCCTAACCTCTCCCCATTTCTCCCCTTCGCCCTCCCACCGGGAGAGGAAAAGGGAGGTGCGGGCGGGGATGGGTGAGGTTAAAAAGAGGTCGCTATGCCAGAGCAACATGAGCCTGTCTTGTCTCTGAATACCTTCATCGTCCGCTTCTGGTGCGAGATGGGAAGCGAGCAGGGCCGTTGGCACGGACACGTCCATCACATCCAGTCCGGCGAGCAAGCGGCCTTTAGCGATGAAGCCGTGTTGAGGCAGTTTATCTGCCAATGGGTACAGATAGCACAAGAAGCAGCAAGCCTCCCGCAGGCTGCAAACCTGCGGGAGGCTGAGCAGAGGGAAGAGATATGAGAACATTACTTGCCATACTGCTTCTCATCGCATTGACCGAGTGCGCCTACACTGCGCCCGCCGTCGGCGGGACACCTTCGCCAACAACCCTGCCTCCCATCAAACGAGAAACGCCGGCCAGCGTTGCCGGCGGCGCGTACTATGTCGCACCCAACGGCGACGATAGTAACCCCGGCACTCTGGGCGCGCCGTGGGCCACTTTCCAACATGCCGCCGATGCGGCGCAGCCCGGCGACACGGTGTACTTTCGCGGCGGCGTTTATGCGCTCACCGGAGAGACCCACCTGACCCGCTCCGGCGCTGCCAGCGCCCTCATCGCCTTCATCGCTTACCCCGGCGAGACACCCATCCTGGACGGCGGCGGCAACGTGGGAGGACTACTCGTCCTGGACCAGCATACGTCCTACGTGCGCATCAGCGGCTTTGCCCTGCGCAACTTTACCGTCTGGGGCATCGAGCTATCCGGGGAAAATCGGTACGTGCAACTGGACCATCTGGACATTGGCGGCGGCGAGGCCAGCATTCGCTTCACGGTCGGCGCGACCGAAGCGCCTCCACAATATGGGCCGGTCGAGCATATCACGCTAGAGGACAGCAAGATTCATGGCAGCCAATATTCGGCGGTGGATTGCACCCCTGGTCCCTGCAATCACATGGTGATCCGACGGGTGGAGATTTACGACACAGGCATCGTGGGCCAGTCCTTTTATGGCTCCGACGGCCTCGAGTTCGCCCGCGGCTATCCTGTCTTGGTGGAGGATTGCTACGTTCACGATAACGGCGGCGACGGGATTGACCTCAACTCCCGCGACCGGGCCGGGAACGCGACCGGCGTCATTGTGCGACGCAACCGTGTGGTCCGCAATCACTTGAACGGCATCAAGCTGTGGGCCGGCGGGCGGATGGAGAACAATGTCGTGTGGGGTCAAGGGAACAGCGCCGTGTGGATTGGCACCTTCACCAGCACACTGGAAGTGTATAACAACACCATCGCGTACAACATGTGGGACACGAGTTACAGCGATCGCAACTGGTCTTTTGTTGCGGGCTACCCGGAGGAGATTCAACCTTACCCGCCCGTGACGCTGACACTGGTCAACAACATCTTTGCCTTCAATGCCGGCCCCCTCGACGGTGGCCCCACGGGTATCTATCTGGGTGGGGGTGTGCGGTTGGTGGAACACCACAACCTCTACTACAGCCGGGCGGACGAGGAAATCGTAGCCGAGTTTGTGAGCGGGCACGATTCTGCCTTCACCCGCGCCGAGATCGCCGATGGCACCTGGACCTCTCACACCGGTCAGGGCCAGGGTGATGTGACAAGCGACCCACGTGTGACAGCAGGCTGGCCCGGCGTAGACCTGCACCTGCAGGCCGCAAGCCCGGCGGTGGACGCCGGCAGTTCCGGCGGCGCTCCCGCCGAAGACATTGAAGGTCGTCCGCGCGGCGCCTCACCGGACATCGGCGCCTATGAGCGATGGACGCCGGTCGCGTGGGTCTATTTGCCGCTCGTCCTCAGAGGTCCAGCGGACTCGGCGCTGCTCACGTGATCCACGCCGGGATCAGATTCGCCGTGGGGCACATTCATCGTCCACTTCCCGTGGGAGCCGGGAAGCGGACTGTATCAACGCTTGCAGTGAACAGGAGGAACAAAAAAATGGAGACGCGACGAGTTCTTGTTGGTCTTGTGTTCGCGGCGGCTTTGCTGTCCATTGCCGGTGGCCTGGCTCTGGCCCAAAAGCCAGAACCGCAAGCGCCAGTGGTGGCTCAGGCCGCCCTCGGCCCAGGGTTTACGTTTCAAGGCCGGTTGGTCAAGAATACCACACCGGTCAGCGCAACCTGCCAGTTTCAATTCAGTCTGTGGGATGCGCTCGGCGGCGGCAATCAAGTGGGGGGTACCCAGACCGTTCCCAACGTCGCCGTCAACGAGGGCTACTTTACAATCCAAACCCTCAACGCCGGCAACGAGTTCGGCCCGACAGTCTATAAGGGAGATGCGCGTTACCTGGAGGTCGCCGTTCAATGTCCCGGCGACGCCAGTCCGATCAGCATGGGGCGGATGCCGCTCACGGCAACTCCTTTCGCGCACTATGCCATATCCAGCGGCGCTTTGCATGGCTACCCCGTCACCACCACAGCGCCCTCGCTGGACCAGGTGCTCAAGTGGAACGGCGAGGTCTGGGCGCCTGCCGAGGACTTGGTTGGCCCGCCGGGCGGTGGAGACATCACCGCCGTCTACGCCGCCAGCGGGTTGACCGGCGGCGGCACGAGCGGCGAGGTGACGCTCGCCGTGGCTTTCGCCGGTTCTGGCGCAGCGACGACCGTGGCACACTCCGACCACGATCACAGCGGCGCGTACTGGTCGCTCACCGGCAACGCTGGCATCAGTCCCACGATCAACTTTCTGGGCACGACCGATGCCAGGCCCTTGAGGCTGGTCACAAATGGCATGGCAACGCTGCGCCTGGAACCCACCTACGGCACCGCCAACCTGATCGGCGGCTTCGACGGCAATCAACCCTTTATGGGCGTCAACGGCGCGACGATCAGCGGCGGAGGCAGCGAGGGTTACCTGAACCGGGTGACCGATAACTTTGGCGTGGTGGGGGGCGGGCGAGGCAACCAGGCGGGCGATGGCGATAGCGATCCCGGTAACCGCTCCGACGCCTTCGTCGGTGGAGGCTGGGGGAACATTGCCAGCGGCGGCTGGGCCACCGTCGGTGGAGGCTTCGGCAACGCCGCCGGGGGTCAGAATTCCACCGTAGGTGGAGGCTGGGGCAATACTGCGAGCAACTGGCACGCCACGGTCGGTGGGGGACTGGCAAACACCGCCAGCGGCGACAAGGCGACGATCGGCGGAGGTCACAACAATTGGGCCAGTGGCTTCCTGGGCACCATCAGCGGCGGATACTCGAACACGGTCAGTGGCTGGAGTGCCGCCATCGGCGGCGGTGCCTATAACACAGCCTATGGAAGCCACGCGACGGTGGGAGGCGGACGCTATAACCGCGCCGACGCCATTACCGCCACCATCGGCGGGGGCGAGCATATCAGCGTCACAGGTCAAGCCGCGACTGTAGCCGGCGGCTCGTGGATTACGGTCACGGGCGACTATGCTGCTGTTGGTGGAGGGTATAACATCTCGGCAACAGGTGTGTACGCCACCATCGGCGGGGGCACAGGCAACACCGCCAGCGGCGCCGGGGCGACCGTGAGCGGTGGCGGCTGGGACGGCAGCTCTTACAACGGCAACCAGGCCCTGGCTGCGGCGTCCACCATCGGCGGCGGTTGGGGGAACCTCATCACTACAACAGCCGCCTACGCCACCGTTGGCGGGGGCCAGTACAACGCCGCCAGCGGCTATCTGGCCACCGTCGGTGGGGGCGAGTACAACACCGCCAGCGGCGGGTATGCCACCATCGGCGGGGGCATGGGCAATGCCATCACCGATACCGCCGGCACGGTCGGCGGGGGCTATGACAACACCGCCGGGAGCGGGGCCACCATCGGCGGGGGCGGCGAAAACCACGCCAGCGGCGGCTACGCTACCGTCGCGGGAGGTTTCCGCAACCTCGCTAGTGGCGCCTATGCCACTGTCTGCGGCGGCGGCAGCGCTTACTGGGGCGGCACAAACACTGCTGCAGGGCAATGGTCCGTCATCGGCGGCGGTTACGCCAACAACGCACTCACTGAGCTGGCAACCATCGGCGGAGGCAGGTATATCACAGCCAGCGGCCAGGCAGCCACAGTAAGCGGAGGGCAGTACAACACCGCCAGCAACATGGATGCCACTGTCGGCGGGGGCTACAGCAACGAGGCGAACGCCTCCCGTGCTACTGTCGGCGGTGGCTACAACAACACGGCCAGCGCCAACGCCGCCACCATCCCCGGCGGAGCAAGCAACATCGCCAGTGGCGCCTATTCCTTCGCTGCTGGCGCCCAGGCCCAGGCCACCCACCCAGGCTCTTTCGTCTGGTCAAGCGCCGAGGCGGCCTCGTCGTGGGGCGATAACACTTTCACTGTGCGTGCTCACGGCGGGGCGAGGTTCTACTCCGCGAGTGGCATTGGCACGGGTGTGCAACTTGCGTCCGGCGGCGCATCGTGGGCTTCCCTCTCCGACCGTGATGCTAAGGAGAATTTCGCCGACGTTGACGCCAGCCGATTGCTTGAGACATTGGCAGCAACTCCGATTCAGACGTGGAACCTCAAAGCGCAGTCGCCTGCGACACGCCACATCGGGCCAGTCGCTCAAGACTTTAACAGCAACTTTGGCTATCTGTTCGGACAAGTTGAAAGTCCAGTACACGTCAATACGATGGATACGGTTGGCATCTCGTTGGCGGCGGACAAGGCACTGTATCGGCTCTCACAAGAGCAGGCCGCCCGCATCGCCCGGTTGGAATCCGAAAACGTCACACTCAGACAGCAATTGGATAGCCTGGAGGCGCGCGTTGCCGCCATTGAGGCAGGCGCAACCGGTTCCAGCGCACCGGCTACCTTGTCCGGAGGTTGGAGTGTGTTAGGCCTGGCGATGGTCGGGCTGGTCGTCGGATCGGTCGTGATGCGCAGACGAGGTACGCGATGAAACGCCAAGTGTTACTCGCAGTTGCCGTTCTCGCGTTGCTTGTGTGGTCAGACCCGAAAGGTCTTGAAGACCTTTCGGGTCTATCCCGCGCACATGCGCAATCCGGCGGCTATCTTCAGCACCAGTGGCGATTACCAACTGGGCAGCACCGTCGGCCAGCCAGACGCCGGGGTGCTGTCCGGTGGCGGGTACACGCTCGTCGGCGGCTTCTGGGGCGGCGCAGCGATCCAATACCGCATTTACCTCCCGCTGGTGCTACGACTACCGTAGTTGATACACAATCTCAAAAGGAGGCCAAGTGTTTGTCAAACGGATGTTGATCACGGTTCTGATCATGGGTGTTGTGCTGGTGCAGGCGCACGACAACACTCTTCTGGCGCGACCCGGTGCGCCCTCTTCCTCGTCTGCTCCATCTGCCATGTATCGGCTCGGCCAGGAGTTGTTGTTATCACCTTCGCCCCAATGTGACACGAGCGACGAGCACACCCCGGCCGTGGCCTACAACTATGTGCACAAGGAATACCTGGTGGTCTGGAGCAACGAGTGGCCGGGTGGGAGCAGAGACATCTACGCCCGGCGCGTGTCAGAAAGCGGCCAGGTCCTGAGCTGGTTCTCCGTCACCGCCGGGGCCAACAACCGTCTCCGGCCGGCCGTGGCCTACAATCACACGAACGACGAGTACCTGGTAGTCTGGATGCAAGAGGTCAGCAGCAACGTCTACGAGATCTGGGGCCGGATCATCCCCTGGAACGGTCCCGGCACGAACGCCGATTTCAAGATCATCTCCTGGGCGAATCGGAGCTTTTGGATCCCCCGCGTGGCCTGGAACAGCTACCGGAACGAGTACTTTGTGGTTTGGAACGCCTTCGACACGACGATCAGTTTCCCGCCCGGCGTGCCCAACGACATCGCCGGCTACCGCGTGTCCTACGACGGCGTGGTCCAGAACCCCGGTTCGCCCTCGATTCTCACCACCTACGCCAGCCCACACCAGGTGGACATGGTCTACAACCTCGCCATGGACGAGTACTTTCTGGCCTTTGTGGTCGTGCACACGCAGGCCACCTCCGGCAACGACATCTATGGACTCCGCGTGGGCTGGAATGGTTCTCCCGTTGGTGGCCTGATCGAAGTTTTCAAGGATGATTATGCAGGCGGGAGAAAGCATCAGAACGCCCCGGCTGTGACCACCAACGAGCAGGACAAGTACATGGTGGTCTGGGAACACGAGTATAGCTCCACGGACCGCGACATCTATGGCCGCGAGTACAATGCGGACGGCACGCCGGTGGGCAGTTACTTTACCATTGCCTCGTGGACGGAGGACACCACAGTTCCCGATGTAGCAGCCAACGGGGCCAACAACGAGTGGCTGGCCGTCTGGCAGCAAGATCTCGGCGGCGGCGCTGGGTACGCCGTCAAGGGATTCCGCTGGGGCAGCGGGCCTGGGGTATACACGTACTTTTTCGACATCGCCAACTGGACGTTCGTCGAGTCCAAGAACCCGGCCGTGGTCGCTGATATTCCCGGCTACCTCATCGCGTACGAGGAAAAAGTCCCGCCGGGCAAATTCGACATCTATGGGCGGCAGTGGTGGCCGGAGGCAAGCTATATTCCTCTCGTCCTCAAGAACTAGACACGCAAGACTTGGCAGTCAAGTGTCTTCTGGTGTTTGGCAAATTGCCGGATTGCAGCCTTCAGGCTGCTACATCTGGCGGCTTGGCAGGCTGAAGCCTGCACTCCAACCGCCAGATGTGGGTGTTGCCAAAGTCCAGGCGTCTTTCAACTTTGATCTCTCCTGGCGCATCATTGCGAGAGGCAGGGAGGAGGCAAGTCCCGACCCTCACGCACGGCGATGGAACGGGGAATTGGGCTAGCACGCTGGGCTGCGGTGGGGGTATCTTTGCTGTGAATACCGGACTGCACATCGGCAGCAGCGTCATCACAAATAACGTGGGCAGCAGGATCGGTGGTGGATGGGGCGGCGGCCTGTGCGCCCGTGATAGTGACGTTGACATGGGAGGCAGCCTGATCGTCAGCAACACTGCCAGCGCGGATATTTCGACCACCTGGCCGCCGGACTCAACCCCAGTGCGATCTACCTGAGAACGATGGGCAGGTAAGTGATCACCGCCTCAGCGGTGACCCATACAAACACTGCGCTGGGCACTCCCCAATTGCCCGCGGCGTCCTGGCCTTCGACAAAGAGGGTGTGGCGGCCCAATGACCAGCCTGTGGTATTCACCGTCGCAACGACAGTTTCGACGGGAGAGTCAAAAGCCCCATCGGCGGCGGTCATTGGGTATGAGATCACATCGGTGATCCACGAGGGAGCGTCCACCGTGTAGTGCGCAGCAGCAAGGTTTTGCACCGGCTCGTCTGCGCCGCCATAGCGCGTGTCGTCGGCGAGGGCGGTCAGTGCGATCGGTATGCCGGCGGCGACTGATGTGATCGTCGTCGTGAGCTGGAGCGAGTCGGGGCCAGCCGGTGTTTGATATGGAAGACGAGAGGCCTTGGCCGCATACATCAGCGCGGGCAAATTGTCCGGCAAGATAACGTTCTGAAAGGTCAAGCAGTCCTGAAAGAAAGTGGTACCCAACTCAAACGTGTAGGCGGCCAATCCCAGCCTGCCATACGCAAAATCATCGGTCGTGCCATCGGTGGGATAGAGGTAAACTGCCTGCTGAGGTGTATAGTTGTTAAAGTAAGCGAACTTGCGCCCCAGCGTTTGCAAGGCAGCGCCGTTGGGAGCAACTAGATAATCAAAGCCCCACGGCCACAGCACCCATTGACCATAGCTGTGGAGGTCCAAAAAGATGCCGGTGGACGTGATGGGCGCGGGCGTCGTCAGGTCGTCGGGCCGTTGATCGGGGAACTGGGCGATCACATAGCTTTCGACCGCCTGCGTTTCCGGCTCAGAAGCAGGTGATAGGCCATGATAGGTCTCGCTGCACGGGTTGCTGCTCGATCCTCCGCAGCAGTTCCACTGAAAGTCAAAGTTGCGATTGAGATCGGCCCCGCGCCGTTCAGTGTCAGGGCAATAATTGTTGTTGGTGTTCTTGCGCCACAATAACCCGGTTTCCGCCCTCTTGCGCCCGTCGGGATTCGCGTGGAGCATCAAGTGAATCTCGGTATAATCTAGCAGCCAGGTCACGTCTGGATCAATCCCGTAATTGCCTGCCAGGTACTCGGCAAAGCGAGTGGCAAGCTCAGCCGGCGCATATTCGCGCGCATGAATCGCCGACATGATAAAGAGCTTGGACTTGGGGCCGGGCGCGGCCGAGTTGGTCAGGCGCAGCACGCGCAAGTCATAACCGCTGTCAGGGTTCTGTGTTTTCTCCCAAGAGTCGCCCACGTCAATCCAGGTCGCCAGATCGGGTCGGGCGGCGATGATGGCCTCCGCTGTGGCAAACGTCTCCTCGACCGTGCGATAACACGGGTAACCGGGGATGCCTTCGGTCTGGCCGGGCCAAGATTCTGGTAGGCGATTGAGATGGGCCGTCTTGTCCTCGTCTATCTCGATCCGGTAGCCAGCCATCAACAGAGTCAAGTACTGATCAGGCTGCAACTGCGCCACTACATAGCCTGCGGCGCGATACGCTTCCCAGATGTCCAGATCACCCGCTAATCGAGCGAGGTCTGCATCGCCGTTGAAATACACTCGTGCAACGATCGGTTCAGATGCAAGAGTGACTCGCAATCCGGGCGCAGTCAAGCCAGGCTCGCCTGAAACAGTGGACGCACTTAGCAGGATGATGAGCACAAGAGTGAGGATATGCCGCATGATGCCGCCTCAAGAGGATCGCATTTTGCCACAAACCGGGCATACAGTCAAAGGGCATGGAGGCATAATCAGCCTCCCGCGGGTCACCTCAACCTGCAGGGGGCCAGGCTGACTTGTGTGATATAATGTCTTGAGGGGGTACGATCATGGCAAAATAATGTCTTGAGGGGGTACGATCATGGCAAACTCGAACTTTATCGAAATCGAGCACACGGCCGATTGGGCCATCCGCGTGCGTGGGACCACGCTGCCAGACCTCTTGGTCAACGCCGCGCTCGGGATGTACAATCTGATGGCCGATCTCTCATCTGTAACGCCATCTCTCGAGCGCACCGTCGAGGTCAAGGGCGTGGACGCCGAGGCGCTGCTAGTCAACTGGCTCAACGAGCTGGTGTACCACACCGAGATGGACGGCGAGGTGTTTTGCGGGTTTCGCATCGAATCGTTTGAGCCGACAAGCCTGCGCGCCACGGCGTATGGAAGCCGAGGGGGCAGACTCAAAAAGCAAATCAAAGCGGTCACGTTCCACAATTTGCAAATCGTCTCGACGGGTGATGGGTATGAAGTAACCCTTGTGTTTGACGTGTAGCGGGATGCAGGAGGCAAGATGCAAGAAACAACCTGCGTCTTGCATCCTGCACCTTGCAAGGAGGGAACATGGTCCGCAAACAAGATTTCAAACGGATTGACGAATACCTGTGGGAGATTCCCGCCTCGTTCCGCGAGGATATGCGTGTGCCCGGTCGAATCTATGCCGATGAGGAGTTGCTCGAAGAGGCTCTCAAAGAGCGCAGCGTCGAGCAGTTGATCAACACCGCCACGTTGCCGGGCATCGTCGAGTATGCGCTGGCCATGCCGGACATCCATCAAGGCTATGGCTTCCCCATCGGAGGCGTCGCCGCAACGCGCTTGCCGCACGGCATCATCTCACCTGGCGGAGTCGGTTATGATATCAACTGTGGCGTGCGCGTGCTCGGCACACATCTCACGCGCCAGGAGCTCGAACCACACATCGGCGACCTGGCGACCGCGCTGTACCAAAACTGTCCCAGTGGGGTGGGGGAGAAAGGTAGCATCAAGGTCAGCGATTCCGAGTTCGATGAGTTGTGCGTCAAGGGCGCGCGTTGGGCGCTGGGGCGTGGCTATGCTCGCCCGCAGGACCTGGAACGCACCGAAGAATTCGGCTGCCTGGCGGGGGCTGACCCCGGCCAGGTGAGCAAGCGCGCCCGCGAACGCGGACGGCCTCAAGTCGGCACGCTGGGCGCCGGCAATCACTTTATCGAAGTGGACGAGGTCACAGAAATCTATGACGAGGAGGCTGCGCGCGCGATGGGATTGTTCGCGGGACAGATTGCGGTGCAGATTCACTGCGGGTCGCGTGGCTTTGGTCATCAGATCTGTTCCGATTACGTGGACGAGTTCCAGGCCGCGATCAAAAAGTACGACATCAAGCTGCCCGACCGCGAGCTGGTCTGCGCGCCGTTCGACTCGCCCGAAGGGCAAAGCTATTTTGCGGCGATGGCGTGCGCGGCCAATTACGCCTTCGCCAACCGCCAGGTGCTCGTCCATCACATCCGCCGCAGTTTTGAGCAGACGCTGGCCGGCAAGGTCGGCGACTGGGATGTCTTTCAGGTCTATGACATCGCACACAACATGGCCAAAGTCGAAACGCACGAGATCGCAGGCCAACGCATCAAGGTCTGCGTGCATCGCAAAGGCGCGACGCGCGCCTTCGGGCCAGGCTTTGAGGGCCTGCCGCCAGAATATCGCGACATCGGCCAGCCGGTGTTGATCCCCGGCTCAATGGGCACGGCATCATGGATCTTGGTCGGCACACCAGGGGCAATGCAGCAAACCTTCGGCAGCACTTGTCACGGCGCGGGCCGCGTGATGAGCCGCGCCCAGGCCAAAAAGCAGGTGCGTGGTGACAAGCTCAAGGGCGAATTGGAGCATCAGGGGATCGCCGTGCGCGCTGGTTCAATGCCGGGGCTGGCTGAGGAAGCGCCAGCGGCCTACAAAGATGTGGATCGCGTCGTCGAGGTCGTCCATCGCGCCGGGATCGCGCGCAAGGTGGCGCGATTAGAACCGATCGCGGTGATCAAAGGCTAAAGTCATCGCCCCTCCTCCTGTACGGGAAAAAGGCCAGGGAGGAGGGGCGATGTCGCCCACTTTCACTACTCCGCTCGTATTGGCAACCAGATCGTAAACGTCGTTCCTTGCCCCACCTGGCTTTCCACCGTGATGTGACCACTGTGCGCCTCGACAATGCTGTAGCTAATGGAAAGCCCCATCCCGGTCCCGTTCGTCTTGCCGGTAAAGAGCGGCTCAAAAATGTGCGGCAGCATCTCGGGCGGAATGCCTTCGCCTGTATCACTGACCTCGATCCGCACCGCAGGTATCCATTGCTCACTGTTCGGCGTTCGCATCTGGTCGAGTGCGGTGCGGATGCATAGGGTCCCACCGCGGGCCGACATGGCATCAATCGCGTTGATGATCAGATTGAGGAATACCTGTTTGAGATAGTCAGGGTTGGCCCGGATGAGTGGCAAGTCGTGCGCCCAGTCCGTTTCGACGACAACGTTGCTGTGTTGCAACTGCTTATTCGTCAGTTCCAGGACGCTCGCCAACGTAGCGTGCACATCGGTGGGATACCACTCGGGACGCACTGGACGATAAAATTCGCGCACGCGTCGCACGATGCCTGTCAGCCGCTCGATCTCGTTTTCTGACATACGCACGTAGCGTTCGATCCTATCCTGTCGGCGCTCGCCCTGCAATTCCTCGTGAATGAGGGAAAGGCACCCCTGCACAGCCTGAAGCGGATTGTTGATCTCGTGCGCCAGAGAGGCAACCAGCCGTCCTAATGCAGCCATTTTTTCCGCCTGGATGAGCTGCGTCTGCGACTCTTGCAAACGGTTGAATTGGTCTCGCTCCACCTGGAACAGTCGCGCGTTCTCCAGCGCAACGGCAGCCTGATTAGCAAACAACACCAGCAAACGCTCATCTTGCTCGGTGAAAGCCGCTGGGCGTGTGGATAGGACACCCAAAATGCCAAGCAGTTGGTCATTGTGCTCGACCGGTGTCCATAATCCCGATCGCAGGGCAGGATCCAAAGCCTTCCAGGCTGGCGCAGCAAGTAGATGAGACATATTGAGAGGGCGGCGCGTCCGGGCAACGTGTGCAACCATCGCTCGCTCATCCTGAAACGTCAACAAAAGCTGCTGGAGCGCCGCGCGGGTCTGTTCATCATACCCTACGCTGACCTCGAGTTGCAAGAGTTGATGCTCGGCATCGTAGCGAAAAAACTCGGCGCGCTCGGCACGCAATGCTCTGGCCGCCAGAGCAATCAGCAGTTCTAACAACGTGCGCGGGTCGCGCTCGCTGTTCATGGCAATCCCCGCATCGTACAGCAGCGAAAGCTGATCGGCACGGAGTTTAACCTCTGCATGTGCTCGAGCGTTGTTCAGCGCAATAGCTGCCTGGTACGCAAACGGCCACAGGCGCATCGCATGGAGCTCGGTGAAAAAGTTGGGCGTAGCGCTATCGAGGTTGAGAAAGCCGACCACCTGACCGAACGCGTAGATCGGAGCGCAAATGTGCGAACGTATCCAACCGGTCTCCGGCAAATGGATCCAGCCTGGATAAGCTTGAGTATCAGAAATGAGCAGCGGTCTGACTGTTTCAAACACCTGACGCAGACTGGGGGTTTCCTTGATCACCAACTGCTGTCCCAGGAATACCTGCTGCGAGCTTTCATCGTGGCTTTTGCAGCGCACGACACGCGCGATTTCGTTTTCGATCAACATGATCGCCACGGTGTCGTGTGGAATGGCGCGCCCGACGTTGGTCAGAATGCGATCCAGCGCCTCATCAAAATCGAGCGTGCTACTCAACGCTACAGCCGTGTCACGCAAAGCATCGGCCAAGGCTTGCTGCTCGCGATGCGCCGCTTGCACCCGCCAGAGCTCGGTGATGTCCTCCAGGCTTCCTTCATAGTATTCGACCTCACCCCTGGCATCTCGGACGGCTTGGGCGTTTTCGCTGACCCAGATCAACCTTCCATCCCGACAGCGAAACTGGGAAACAAAATCTATAACGCTGCCATTGATCTGCATCAAAGCGTTCCATCGCCGCCACGCAGTGGGATCGACATACAAGTCAGCGATCTGAACCTCAAGCAGAGAGAGCTGATCGGGGTAACCTAACATCCGCGCCAGGGCGATGTTGACATCCAGGAATCGGCCATCCAGGGTGGAGCGATACAGTCCCAACGGGACGTGCTCAAAAGGTCGTGGGAAAGAAGGGGTGCTCATAGTGTACACCATATCCCAGTGAATAGTATACCCCACCTTGCTCCACTGTGAAAGTGGAGGCCTGCCTCCGCGCGTCTTCACTGTAGGGGCCGACCTCGGGCAGCAGTCTGCCTGGATGCCGACTGCCCACCGCAGGCTGACAATCACAGTCCCCACACGGGGGCAAGTGGTCGCTCAAACGACCACCCCAATGGGATCGCACCCACTTTGGCCGATAGGGCAGGGGGAGAATAAGTATTATATTTATGATAGATATTGACAAACCAGTACTGGTATGCTATAATCCGCACCGAAAAGTAGAACAGGAGGGCATCAACCAGCATGGCCGAATCACTAGAAATCCGCGACCTTCACGTGACCGTCGAAGACAAGGAAATCTTGAGGGGCGTTACACTTGCCATCAGACAGGGCGAAGTCCACGCGCTCATGGGTCCGAATGGCTCTGGCAAAAGCACCCTGGCTTATGCGCTCACCGGACATCCCAAATACCAGATCACGCAGGGTGAGGTGATTTATCGGGGCCAGAATATCTTGGAGCTTCCTGCCGACGAGCGGAGCAAGTTGGGTCTGTTTCTGGCTTTCCAATACCCGGTAGCCGTCCCCGGGGTTTCCGTTGCCAACTTTCTGCGAACGGCGATCAATGCCCGCCGCAAGACCGGAGGCAACGGGCAAGCCAAGCCGATCTCTATTCCCGAGTTCCGCAAGCTCTTGCGGGACAAGATGAAGATGCTCAACATTGACGAGTCGTTTGCGGGGCGCTATCTCAACGACGGCTTTTCGGGCGGCGAAAAGAAACGTGTGGAAATCTTGCAGATGGCGATGCTGGAACCGCGCATGGCGATCCTCGACGAGACCGACTCGGGTCTCGATATTGACGCGCTACGCGCTGTGTCCGATGGAGTCAACAAACTCGCTGGACCCAATGTGGGCATCCTGCTCATCACTCACTATCAGCGCCTACTGAACTACATCAAGCCGCACTTTGTCCACGTGCTTTTGAGTGGCCGCATCGTCGAATCGGGCGGACCAGAGTTGGCGCTAGAGTTGGAAGAAAAAGGGTACGACTTTATTCGTGTCAGGCATGGCGAAGCACCCACAGGCAAAGATTAGGATTGTGTCTCCCTTCTCCTTGTGTGAGAAGGGTAGGGGATGAGGGTTAGAATGGCAACCGAATCAGATCGTGCAGCAGTGGAAGGCATTGGGGAATACAAGTACGGCTTTAGCCAGCCGGAGAACTATGTCTTCAAGAGCCGCAAGGGGCTTTCGCGCGAGATCGTCCAGGAGATTTCGTGGATGAAGGGCGAGCCGGAGTGGATGACCAAGTTCCGGCTCAAGGCGTACGAGCACTTTGCCAAGCGGCCCATGCCCAACTGGGGCGGCGATCTGTCGCAGCTTGACTTTGACGATATTTATTTCTACATCAAGCCTTCGGACAAGCCGACGACTTCGTGGGATGACGTGCCGGACGACATCAAGCGCACGTTCGACCGCCTGGGCGTCCCGGAGGCCGAGCGGAAATTCCTGGCCGGTTCGGGCGCGCAGTATGAAAGTGAAGTGATCTACCACAACATTCAAGAGAGCCTTTCCAAGCAAGGCGTGATTTTTCTCAGCAGCGACGACGGCCTCAAGCAATACCCCGATCTCTTCAAGAAATACTTTGCGACGGTCGTCCCGCCAACGGACAACAAGTTCGCCGCGCTCAACAGCGCAGTCTGGTCGGGTGGATCGTTCCTGTATGTGCCGGAAGGTGTCCACGTCGAGCTGCCGCTGCAAGCCTACTTTCGCGTGAACGCGCAGAGCATGGGCCAGTTCGAGCGCACGCTGATCATTGTCGAAAAGGGCGCTTATGCGCATTACATCGAAGGCTGTACCGCGCCGATCTATTCCAGCGATTCTTTCCACAGCGGCGTGATCGAGATCGTCGTCAAGGAAGACGCGCGCTTCCGCTACACGACGATCCAGAACTGGTCTACCAATATGTACAACCTCGTCACACAGCGCTCGGTCGTTTACCGTGATGGGATGATGGAGTGGGTAGATGCCAATCTGGGGAGCAAGCTGACCATGAAGTATCCGTCAGTTTACATGATGGAGCCGGGCGCGCGCGGCGAGATTCTTTCGATTGCGTTTGCAGGCAAAGGTCAGCACCAGGATGCAGGTGGCAAGGTGGTGCACGCCGCGCCTCACACCCGCAGCAAGATCACGTCCAAGTCCATCAGCAAAGACGGCGGTCGCGCCAGTTATCGGGGCCTGCTCAAGGTATACAAAGGCGCGGAAAACGCACAGTCGCACGTGCAATGCGACGCGCTCCTGCTTGATGAGGCAAGCCGCACAGACACCTACCCCTACATCGAGGTAGACGAAGACAAGGTCACGATTGGGCATGAAGCGACCGTGAGCAAGATCGGCGATGAACAGCTCTTTTACCTGATGAGCCGCGGCCTCAACGAAGTGGATGCCCGCACGATGGTCGTGTCTGGCTTTATCGAGCCATTCGTCAAGGAGCTGCCGATGGAATACGCGGTCGAAATGAACCGGCTGATCCAATTGCAGATGGAAGGCACGGTTGGCTAATCTCCAATATCAGACCCAAAATACCAAATTATCAAACCGCATGGGAGATGCAACGTTGACTCTCGTTGAAACACCAACTGCCAGCACCTTACAAACACAAGGGTTCACGCGCGAGACGCTTGAGGCGCTGATCGCTTCACGGGATGAACCGGCGTGGATGCGCGACCGGCGACGGGAAGCATGGCGCGTCTTGCAAGATACCCCTTATCCGACGACTTCCGACGAGCCGTGGCGCCGAACGGACATCAAAGCGCTCAAGCTCAGCGATTTCACGCCGCTCGAAGCGCCGACGACTATCAAAACCCTTCGAGGGATTCCGCTCGAGTGGCAGCGCGCGCTCAAGCTGACCCAAGACATTTCAGGTGCGATGTTGGCGGTGGACAGCGCCGTGGCAGGTTACACGGCCCGAGACGAACTCGAGGCCAGCGGCGTGATTTTCACCGATCTGGATACGGCGCTGCGCAAGCACGGCAACTTGATTGACCTGTATTTTATGAATCAGGCTGTCAAGTTCAATGATGGCTACTTTGCGGCGCTGCACGGCGCGTTCTGGCGCGGAGGGACCTTTCTATACGTGCCACGTGGTGTCCAGGTCGAGTTGCCGCTTCGCAGTTTCACCTGGTTGAACAGACACACCTGCGCTGCGCCGCATACGCTCGTCATCATGGAGCACGATAGCCGCGCCGTTCTCATTGACGAATTCGGCTCGCCCCGCCAGGGCGGTCCTGCGCTTAATCTCGGCGTGGTCGAACTGTTTCTGGACGACGGGGCGCAACTCGACTATGTGGGGATTCAAGACTGGGGCCGCAGCGTCTGGAACTTGACCAGTGAACGCGCGCTTGCCAAGCGCGACACCACTTTGCATTGGGTCGTCGGCGGGCTGGGCAGCAAGTTGACCAAGACCTTTCTGGATGCGCAATTGGTCGGACAGGGGGCGACCGCGCTGCTTTCCGGCGTGTTCTTTGCCGATGGCACTCAGCACCTCGATCTCGATACCGAGCAGAACCACGTTGCGCCGCACGCCAAAAGCGACTTGCTCTACAAAGGCGCGCTCAAGGACAGCGCGCGGACGGTCTGGCAGGGCATGATCCGCGTCTTCAAGGGTGCACAAAGGACTGATGGCTACCAGGCCAATCGCAACCTGCTCCTGAGCGATAAGGCGCGCGCCGATTCCATCCCCGGTCTTGAGATCAACGCCGATGACGTTCGCTGTACGCACGGCTCCACGGTCAGTCGGATTGACGAAGAAGAAATCTTTTATCTGATGTCACGCGGGATCGACCGACTCGAGTCTGAAATCCTGCTGGTCAATGCCTTCTTCACGCCGGTGCTGGATCGCATCCCTCTCCCAAGTGTCCGCGAGCGATTGAAGAAAGAGATCGCTAAAAAGATGATCGGCAAGTGAAGAGTGACGCGTGAAACGTCAAGCGCCGAGTCAAGCCTTGACGTTTTCTGTTTGATAGAGAGGAAAAGGGGGGAATATCTATTATGAAAGAGTATGTCCATCCAGAAGTTTTAGTGGAAACCGATTGGGTAGCGCAACATCTCAACGATCCCAAGGTTCGCATCGTTGAATCGGACGAGGATGTACTGTTGTACGAAGTCGGTCATATCCCTGGGGCCGTCAAGATTGACTGGCACACCGACTTGCAAGACCCAATTCGACGCCAGTACCTGGACGCCCAGCATTTTTCCAGGTTGATGTCTGAAAAGGGCATCCGCCGCGATACAACGGTGGTGTTCTACGGCGACAAGAACAACTGGTGGGCCTGTTATGCGTTTTGGGTGTTCAAACTGTTCGGCCACCCCGATTGTCGTGTCATGAACGGCGGACGCAAAAAATGGATGG
Organism: Thermoflexales bacterium; assembly: GCA_034434835.1. GTDB lineage: Bacteria > Chloroflexota > Anaerolineae > Fen-1058 > Fen-1058 > JBGLNJ01. Next base: position 27,632 of record DAOTXX010000063.1, read on the forward strand.
ACGAAGGCCGCGCGCTGGTCAAAGAGATCCCAGGGTATCCTCCGACCGATTACCAGGCGCCCCGGCGCGATGACAAAACTATCCGCGCGTTCCGGGGCGACGTAATGGCACACCTGGAAAGGAAACTGCCCCTGGTGGATGTCCGCAGCCCCCAAGAGTACACGGGCGAACGCCTCCACATGCCGGACTATCCCAACGAAGGCGCGCTGCGCGGCGGTCACATCCCGGGCGCCAGGAACATCCCATGGGGCAGGGCTGTACGCGACGACGGCACCTTCAAGTCCATAGACGAGCTAAGAGCACTGTACGAAGGCGAAGGAATCACACCGGACAAGGAGGTCATCGCCTACTGTCGCATCGGTGAGCGTTCGTCGCATACCTGGTTCGTATTGACTTATTTGCTGGGTCACTCTCGCGTCCGCAATTATGATGGCTCATGGACTGAATGGGGTAACCTGGTGGACGCGCCTGTCGAGCGTTGACATGAACCGCCAAGAGCAAATCGAGTTTCTGCTCGATCACTATGAAAACCCGCGCCACAAAGAGCCAATGGAAGGCTACGACGTGGTCATGGTCGAGGGCGGCAATCCGGGCTGCGGAGACATCGTCCGTATCTATCTCAGGGTCAACGGCGACGGCAAAGCAGTCGTGTCTTTTGACGGCGAAGGCTGCACCATCAGCCAGGCCTCTGCTTCGTACCTGACCGAGTTTGCAAACGGCAAAACGCTCGATGAGTTAGGGCGGATGGATTACAATGATCTCATTGACGCCTTGGGGCGCGAGATCGTCACGCAACGGACGCGCTGTGCTACGCTCTCGTTGGACACGCTGCGCGCCGCGATCCGCAAACGCGAACGCGATCTGAGCGCCGCTCAAGCTCAATTATGAGCGACCGGCCTGTAATAGAGTGGGGGTTGCGAATCGGTCGGGGTAATGGTATCATTTGCCTCGACCGATTCGCACTTAGAAAGGCCTGTGATGTCGTCAACTGCCTCTGCTTCCGCACTCGATGCGCGCGCTGTCCGCGCAGATTTTCCAATCCTCGAACGCCAGGTCCACAACAGAAAGCTGATTTTCCTCGATAGCGCAGCCTCATCCCAACGACCGCGCCAGGTCATTGAAGCGATGGACGAGTATTATCGTCACACCCACGCGAATGTCCATCGCGGCGTCCACACACTCAGCGAAGAAGCCACCGATCTGTACGAAGCTGCACGCAAAAAAGTCGCCCGGTTCATCGGCGCCAAATCCTCACGCGAGATCATCTGGACGCGCAACGCAACCGAAGCGCTCAACCTGGTGGCTTATTCGTGGGGACGCGTCCATGTGCACGAAGGCGACGAGATCGTCACCACCGAGATGGAACACCATGCCAACCTGGTGCCCTGGCAATTGCTCGCTAAAGAGAAAAACGCCAGGTTGCGCTACGTGCCGGTCACAAGCGATGGCACCCTTGAGCTGGAGCAGCTCGATCGACTGCTGACGCCACGCACCAGACTGATGGCGGTGACGCACGTGTCCAATGTGCTGGGGACGATCAACCCGGTCAAAGCGATAGCACAGCGCGCTCACGCGGTCGGTGCATTGTGTGTGGTGGATGGCGCGCAGAGTGTGCCCCACATGCCGGTCAACGTTCAAGAGTTAGAGTGTGACTTTTTAGCATTTTCCGGTCACAAGATGTGTGGGCCGACGGGCATTGGCGTTCTTTGGGGGCGGCGGGATTTGCTGGAATCCATGCCGCCTTTTCTTGCCGGGGGCGACATGATCCGCCGCGTGACGTTCGAGGGCGCCGAGTGGAACGAGCTGCCATATAAATTCGAGGCGGGGACACCGGCGATCGCCGAAGCTATCGGCCTGGGGGTGGCAGTGGATTACTTGAGCCACTTGAGCATGGGGGCAGTCCGTGCACACGAAAGGGAAGTGGTCGCTTATGCGCTGGAACGCCTGGCTGAGGTGCCCGGCCTGAAACTCTACGGCCCACTCGACCCGGAATTGCACGGCGGCCTGGCGACCTTTACACTTGACGGTGTCCATCCACATGACCTGGCGACGATCCTCGACGCAGAAGGCATTGCCGTGCGCGCGGGGCATCACTGCGCGATGCCGCTTCATCTCAAGCTGGGCTTGCCGGCCACGACCCGCGCGAGCTTTTACATTTACACCTTGCGCGAAGAAATAGACGCGCTGGTCGAAGCGTTATACCGGGCCAAGCAGATCATGAGCCGCAAGCCGGCACTCTGATCAGGAGAATCTGTGTGGAAGACCTGTACCGCGAAGTGATCCTTGACCATTATCAAAACCCTCGCAACTATGGCACGCTGGAGCCGGCCGATATTTCCTACCAGGAAGATAACCCCGTGTGCGGCGACCAAATCCGGCTTGACCTGCGCCTGAAGGATGGGCGCGTGTCCGAGGTTCGCTTTTCCGGTCACGGTTGTGCTATCAGCCAGGCGTCTGCCTCGATGCTGACCGAAGCAATCCAGGGCAAGACGCTCGAAGAAGTCAAATCGTTCAGCAAAGACGACATACTGGACATGCTTGGCATCCCGCTCGGCCCGGTGCGAATCAAGTGCGCCTTGCTGGCACTTAAAGTGCTCAAGGCGGGCGTATACGGTATCCAGGGCTGGCCGGACGAAGATGAAGACGCGTAGATTTCAAGCATCGAACTCCAAATGTCTAGCGAATTTGTCAACGTCGGAAAAACATCAGACATTGCGCCCGGCACGGTAAAAGTGTTCGACGTGGACGGGCACCCCGTTGGCGTGGCAAATGTGAATGGCAAATTCTACGCCTTTGCCGATGTATGCACACACGACGACGGCCCGGTCGCCGAAGGCGAATTGGAAGATTGTGTGATCGAATGTCCACGTCACGGCGCGCGCTTTGACATCACGACGGGCGCAGCCCTTTCGATGCCGGCAGTTGTACCTCTACCGGTGTACGATCTCAAAGTCGAAGGCGACGCGATTCTGGTGAGCCGCAAGCCCAAGGGATAGGATTTTGGAACCGATCCGGCCGGGCTGCGTGCCCGGTTTTTCGTGTGGAGGGTGCAGTCTCCGGGTTGCCCAACACGGCGCTTTGTGCTACACTGGCAATGTTTGCTCTCGCAGGTCTGTGGACACCCGCCAAGAGCAAACGGAGAGAAAACATTGGTGGAAGAATCAAACAAAGTCCTGGTGGTAGACGATCGCGCCGATGTCCGCACTTTTCTGTGCGAGTTCATGCGCATTGAGGGTTTTACCCCTCTCGAGGCTGCCAGTGCAGACGAAGCCATCTTGATTGCGCGCCAGGAACGACCCGCATTGATTTTGATGGATATCATGATGCCCGGCCGCGACGGGCTGAGTGCGGTTCAAGAGATCCGCGCCGATGACGACAAAGTGGGTATCATTGTCATGACGGCCTTTAGCACGGAACAGCGCGCGGTTCGTGCGATGCAAGTTGGCGCGGACGATTACATGCACAAACCCTTTGACATGGAACAACTGCAAGTCAAGACACGCGCGGTCCTGCAAAAGAACTGGCTGCGTGTGGAGAACAGTAGCCTGTATGAACGGCTTGAAGCCATTCTGAGCCGCTATATGCCCACGCCAGTCGCCGACCGGCTGATCCGCGCGCCGGAATTGCCTCGCCTGGGCGGAGAACGCCAAGAAGTGACACTGCTCTTTGCTGATTTGCGCGGCTTTTCTGCTTTTACGGCTCAGGCGAGCCCGGAAGACCTGCTGCGAATTCTAAATCACTATTTGAGTGTAGCCACTGAGGCTATCCTGGCCGAAAACGGCACCGTAGACAAATTCCTGGGCGATGGCGTGATGGCGATTTTCAACGCCCCGCTGCGCGATCCCGATCACATGCTCCATGCTGTTCAAGCCGCTCTCGCCATTCAGCGCAACGTCGCTTCACTCGAATCGCCTAGCGGCCTGTTGGAACCATTGCAATTCGGCGTGGGTATTCATACGGGAGAAGCCATCGTAGGCAACATCGGCGCAGCGCAACTTATGAGCTTTACGGCAGTTGGCGATCCCGTCAACCTCGCCAAGCGATTAGAAGAGGCCGCCAAGCCCGGGCAAATCATCGTCAGCGAACAAATTGTCCAGGCCCTTGGAGAACGGCTGGTGACCAGGGCGCTGGAGCCCGTGATAGTCAAAGGCATCAAAGACCCGGTGCTGCCGTTTGAAGTCGTAAGCCTCTGTGAACGAACCTGATCGCGCCCGACACAAGTCCCCTGGCAACTGATGTTCCATAGGTAGGGTAGGGGGATCTACTTAGAGGTTGCTTCCGTTCCTCGCCTCGACTTTTGCCCAAAAATGCTACGGTGTGCGCGGCGATAATCCTCGCGCTTGGTTTGAGCATAGATGCGCGTCGTTGTCGGCGAAGAGTGCCCTAGGGCGTACTGAGTCAGTGCCAGATCACCTGTCTGGCTAAGGAACTCGGTCGCAAAGAAATGCCGAAGTGTGTGTGGCGTCAGGTGGAACTGCTCAAGAATGCCGGCGCGCGAAGCCAGATCAAAGAATACGTTCTGCACGCTGCGAGTGGACAGAGGCAGTACTTGTGAACCGGACTGACGATCGTGCCGCGCGAAAACAGGCAGCGATGCGAGCGGGCGACGCTGACTTCCATCTGCCCGCGCTTTGAGATAGGTTTGAATGGCCTCCCATGCGCTATCAGAGAAAAGCACCTCGCGCTCTTTCTTGCTTTTGGTGTACTTGACTGTAGCGCCTTTGACATGGTGAAGCAAATGACCGCGCTCCAGGCGGACCAGCTCGCCCACCCGCATCCCCGAACTCAACAACGCTTGGATGATGGCAACATCGCGCAATCGAATTAGCTCGAGGCGGCGCTTCTTCCCTTCTGGCATCTCCTCTGGTAGAACGAGCGGCCTGGAAGCTTCGGCGAGCAGCGCCTCGACAATATCCTGTGTAGGTAGTTTTTCTGGCGACAACTCGCTTCGTGGGTGGCGCTTCGCCGCCCTGGTCATCGCCTTGCGTAATGCATCATAGTCCATAGTGCTCATAGGCAGCCATTGCGTCTCAACAATCAGATACTCGAAAAAGCCAGCAAGTGCTGCAAAGTAAGTAGCCTTGGTGGATTCCGAGATTTTCTCGGGTTGATCGCCAGCCTGCTCAAGAAGATAGTCGTACAGCCACGTGATAAAGTCGGTCACAACCGAAACCGTCAGCGCTTTCACATTCGTTCCGGTCGGTGGAAGAGATCGTTCGGTCAGAAAACGAGAAAAATGCCGCAGGCCCGTCGCGTACGTTCGAGATGTTCCAAGCGATTGAGAGGCCGCAAGGTAATCGAGGTACTTGCTGATCGCTTCACTGATCGTCATGGTTGTATCCCCTGGTGGAGCAGGTGAGGATTTACAGTTTACAGGCTGTTTTCTCCCGGATTCACTTTTTGCTTCGCATAAGATACATTAGACGAAGTAACGCAATTGTACACTGGGATGATTGGAATGACAAATCGCGGGAATCAACTCGCGTTCTTACGGCACGACGCCTCTTACGGACAACTCGCTCGCAAACATATGCTCGACATGAGTCGGCACAGGCGGCAAAGCAATCCCAGCGTCCTCGTAATGCCAAGAAGTAACTGCACCACAGCAATGCCCAAGACACTGAACCCAAACCGAAACGGCAGCACCTGAATACGAGCCATGGCGCGCAGCCAACTTCTGCCGGGCTTGAGGGATGTACTATTACCATGTATAATGGCTTCCTCTGCAACTCAACAATCCGAGATGATGCGCTTTTGTTGATCAGATGTCAGATGATTGAAAAATCAGCGGAGATTCCAACTTGGTCAAACGAATGGGAAAACTAGGGCTTTTGATCGTCCTCGATCTACTGATTCTGGCAATCGCGTTCGGTGCCGGTTTTGCTACAGCGTATCTGTATCCAGAACGCATGTTCGATTTTCAGGCACCATCGAACTGGAGCTTATTCCAGGATGTCTGGCGACTGGTCGAGCAGGATTTCATCGGGACATTGCCGAGTCAACAGGCACGGCTTTACGGAGCGATTCGCGGGTCTTTGACGGCGCTGAATGATCCTTACACTGTCTTTGTCGAACCACAACCGCATCAGCGTGAAAAGGAAGACTTGCAGGGAAGTTTTGGCGGCATCGGGGTGACAATGCGCCGCAACCCGCAAGGCGAAATCATGCTGACCCCCCTCCCCGACACACCGGCAGCGCGCGCCGGCATCCAAGACGGCGATGTGCTGCTAGCGGTGGACAGCAAGCCTATCACGACGACCATGTCCTTTGATGATGTTGCCAGCCTGGTGCGCGGCAAAGTTGGAACCCCGGTGACCATCGTCGTCCGGCGTCTGGGGTTGGACGCGCCACTCTCGTTCACCATCACTCGCGCCGTCATCGAAACCCCATCGGTGGACTCGCATCTTCTGGATGGAGCGCCACAGATCGGTTACATCGTTATCTATCGTTTCACCGAACGGACCAGCGAAGAAATCAAGCGCGCGGTCACGACGCTGAAGCAAGCCGGTGCAAAGCAAATCGTGCTGGACCTGCGCGATAACGGCGGCGGCCTGTTGACGTCGGCGATTGACGTGACCAGCCAGTTCATGCCTGAAGGTAATGTCGTCCTCTATGAAAAGCAAAAAGATAAGCCCGAACGGACCTTCAAGACTCAATCGGGAGGGGCCGCGCTGGACATACCGCTCGTTGTGCTGGTCAATCATGGCACGGCCAGCGCCTCCGAGATCACGGCTGGTGCGCTGCGCGATAACGGTCGCGCGATCCTGATCGGCGAAAAAACCTTCGGCAAAGGCTCGGTACAACACATCTACGATCTGAAAGACGGCTCTTCCCTCCACGTCACGGCGGCGGAATGGTTCACGCCCGGCCGTCAGCAGTTGACCGGGCATGGCCTGGTCCCCGATGTAATCGTGCCCCGCTCAAATGACGACGTGGCCGCCGGGCGCGATCCTCAGCTTGACCGTGCCATAGCGTATCTGCAACAGCAACCCTAGCTAATGGAGAGGTGATGGAATGGACCTGCTAAAAGCGACGCTCAAGCTCCTGCTGATGTCAGCCTTGGTGGCTTCTGTGGTTCTCATGGCTTACCTGGTAGGGTTTGGGAATGGGTATGATGCAGCTTCTCAGAACGCTTCTATCGTGGCCGTGCAAGTCACGCCAACCGCCTCGCCCGCCCCCTCGATGGAGGCAACTCCCACGCCTCGACCGGCCACGCCGACTCGCCCGCCAGCACGACCGACACCGACGCCTCCTGCCTCGTCTGGCACGACCCGCGACGAAGAACAAGCCTTCCAACTCTTTTGGGAGGCCTGGAACCTGCTCAAAGAAGAATACTATGGCGATCTGCCTGATGCGCAGAAACTTGCACGCGCTGCATTGCGCGGCGTGCTCGCCACACTGGACGACAAGAGCACCGCGCTCATCGAGCCAGAGATCAGCAAGATCCTCGACGAGGATTCGTCCGGCTCTTTTGAAGGCATTGGCGCAATGGTGCGCATCAATCAAGACAACATCCTGGAAATCGCGCGATTGTTTCCCGGCCAACCAGCCGAAAAAGCCGGCGTGAAGGAAGGCGATCAGGTCATCGCGGTGAATAGCAAGTCAATCATCGGCTTTAGCGTGTATGAGGCTGTCGCGCTCATTCGCGGCCCGGCCGGCACAACAGTCAAGTTGACCATCGTCCGAAAAGGCGAACCCAAGCCCATCGAGATCAGCGTGACGCGCGCCAAGATCACCATTCCGCTCGTCCAGAGCAAGATGCTGGAGGGCGACATCGCCTATGTGAGCCTGTTTGATTTTAGCGCGCAGGCGACCGAACAATTGAACAGCACGCTGCAGACCTTGCTGGACAAAAAGCCCAAGGGTCTGATCTTGGACCTGCGCGATAATCCCGGCGGCTTTTTGCAGCAAGCGCTCCAGGTGGCCGACATCTTTTTGGATAGCGGCGTGATCGCCACCGAAAAAGATCGGGATGGCTCTGGTCAGACGTTGCGATCAGGACCTAGAGGCATCGCGCAGGATATCCCCATGGTGGTGCTGGTGAACGGCGGCTCGGCCAGCGCCTCTGAGATCG
>DAOTXX010000064.1:0-73079 GCA_034434835.1 Thermoflexales bacterium
AGCCCAGTCTACCGCACATGCTGTCATTGCGAGCCTGCCGAAGGCAGGCGAAGCAATCTCTGTGCTCCGATCGCTGAGATTGCTTCGTCGGCCCGCTTCGCGGGCCTCCTCGCAATGACGGCTGAGTAGTTACGAACTAACAGGCTATCTATGTGACCTCCAAGGAGGGAAGCTCATGAACGAGATCGAAACGACTCAGGGCACATCAGAGGCGATCACCTCCTTTTTCGCTCGCCCGCAGGTTCACGTTGAAACGATCCCCATCGGGCCAGGCGTCCCCCTGGGCTTTGAGCGGGTTTCCAATCCTCAAGTCGGGATCGGGGGGGTATATGGAGCATGGGGCCAAGACTATGATAATGCCGCCTTACCCCACCTGCTCGAGGATCGCCTGGGCATTCCACTCGGAGAGGAAGAGAGACTGCACCTATCCGAGCTGGGATTTGTGTATCGGCACCACCTCCCCCAGCTTTCCGGCCAAGAGTATGCTGATTTGGAAGTCCAGGTCGGCGCCCGATTTCTGGTCGAGGCGGCGCACGCCTGCGGATGGGACCCCTCGGAGGTTCAAGCCGTGCTGATCGGCAACACGATGCCGACCACTGACGACTATACAGAGCGCATTGCGCAGGAAGCCGGGATTCCGGACAGCGCGCTGAAGGTGAGCATTCACAAGGCATGCGATGGGTCCGTGGCCGCGCTGCACATGGCGTTGAACCCCGACCTGCCCATCAATCAACACCTGACCCCCAACCCGGCCGAGCAGTTGCGCGGCAAAAAAATTTTGGTGGGGGGCATCGAAGGGTTGAGCCGGGGGCTGGCATCTTCGCGCGACACCCAGGCTCTCCAGTTGTTCGGAAACGGCGCCGGGATCATCGGAGTCATTCCAGGCCAGACGCTCAAATTCCTGGTCGGCGCGACGCACGAAGTGTATGATGAAGAAGGGGTGCTGCAGATGCGAATGTCGTACCCTCACTCCCGCCAAAGAGTCGAGGGGCAATCGTTGATCGAGGTCACGCGGGCAGGAGAGAATCATATTCGTGTGGCCGGACTCATGCATGAGCCTGAGGACAAGTCGGCGCCAGTGGCGATGGCCGGGCCGATGGGCATGGTCAAGCTCTTTGTCCGATCGGGAGTGAGCGTCGTGCGGGATGTCTACCAGGCTTATCAAAAGCGATTGGCTGAATTAGGCACGTCCGGGAAAGAGATCGCCGTGGCGATTGTGCACCACGCCAACCTAAAGATCAATCAACTGATCGAAAAGCAATTGCAGAAAGAAGGCATTCGCTTTCCCATGCCCTGGCTCCTGAGCGACTTTGGTAACGTCAGCGCGGCGTCGAACATGATCGCTTTCCTTCGGAAGCTGGCAAGCCTCAAGCCCGGCGACCACGTGTTATTCGATGGCTTTGGGGCGGGCACCTATTACGACGTGCTGGCCGTCGAGCTGGGAGGCTAGGCCGCTCCCCTTTCACGTTTCACGCATCACGATCTTGGGGAACAGCCCGCGATCCAGTTCTGCCCATCGCTCCGCCCCCAGCCGCGTCACCTCGTCTCGCAGCCGCTCGGCATCGGCGATGAGCCGGGCCAAGTCAATGCCCAGACGCTCGGGCGCGAACGGGCGCAGCCGCCGCAGTCCCCGTTCCAGCATCTTGAGCGCGCCGGGGAAATTGCCGCGCTCGATCTGGTAGCACGCCACGCCGATTTGCAGGATACCCTGATACAGGTCTCGCACGGGGCCGGGTTCGCGCCGCCACGCGATCTCTAGCGTCTCGTGCTGTTCGAAATATTCACCGCGATTAAACTCTTCAATTCCTCTCCATACCAATGCTGGAGACAACTCGGCGTGTTCGTCGTTCATCATGCGAAGCGGTCATCCGTCTGAATCTGAACCCAATCCAACTCGATCCACTGCCGTCCTGGTGCGTCGAGTGTACCGAAGCGGAAATCGCCACGCGGCGTTGCCACAGCGAACTGGTTATCCACCCACGTGACAAAGCCTAGGGGGCCGCGTGGAGGATCAGACGCCTGGAACACCTGCTCCCCATCAATCCAGAAGATTGCAATATCACGCTGCCAGTCCAGCTCGTAGGTGTGCCAGTTAGTCCAGTCCAGGTCAAGCAGCGCCTCGCGCGCCCCGCTGATGCGTTCCACCCAACGCGCGGCCCTTGCCGTGCGTCCGGTCAATCGTGCCCACAGCACGGCCAGCGCCGTCGGCAGGCCCAAGCGCCAAGCGGTTTTGAACGTCGTGTTGACGATGGCGGCTTTCCATCCCCAGCCAGGCACGCCGGGCACGAGCGCCATATTCGAGGGCGGCGAGGCGTAGAAAAACCAGACGGCCTGGGGCAGCGCGTTGACCCAGCCGCTCAATGTGAAAGGATCGTTCCAAAAGCCAAACCCAGCCGTGCCGACGAGATCAGCACGAGACGCCCGCGCCCGGACGCTCATTCGCAGCGGCGGGCGCCACGGCCACCTGCGCCGCGGCAGGCTGTGATAGTCGTCGAGCTGTGCGTCCGAGTACTTGCCCGCGCGCGCGTCTTGCGTGGCCAGTCGAACGGTCGAATCCCCTGACTCGATCCGCCCAGCGCCTCGCAGCCAACGTGTCCAGCGGGACAGTGGTTCGCGATCGAAATGATCTTGCATGAGCGCTCCCATTGCTCATCTCCACACACGCCACATTTCGAACAAGGCCGAAACGCTTTCGCCTTGGGCCGGATTCCACACAATAGGTCCAATTTGGCCTTGAGCCGGGGCCTGGTCAATCTCAAAAGCAAATTCATCGTTGACCCAGAACCGACATCGGTCAGCCCGGCACTCGGCGCGCAAGAGATTTTCGGCCTGGCCGCGCTTGACATGAGGCCACTGCTGCCACGGCACTCGCCAGCGCCACGTTCCGCCCGTCATTTGCCCGATAGCGATGTAGCCGTCCGGCCCGACCAACAGAGCTGCAAAATCATCCAGCCCCTGGTATCGCACAACCAATCCGTAGCCTGCGTCATCCGGGCCGGTCAACAGCCTCGCACGAACCTGAACGGTCAAGTCGGATAGCGCAAGCGCGCCTGTGGCATAAGCCGGGCGCTCAAACTCAGTTGTGCGCAGTGTCAACCGTCCACCGGCCTCGTTGCCCGATGCGCCAGGGCCAAATGTCCATGTGCCCAGCTCTTGCGCCGAGATGGGCACGCCTGCCACCATAGGCCGTGTGCCCAGCCACAAGGCCAATGTCAGCCCGGCGGCGATCACTAACGCCGACATTCCCAGCGTTGTTCGCCAGAGCCAAACAGGAACAGAACTCGATTCGTTCGTCGAGGGTGTCATGATCTGCGAACAAGTATACCCCAAATCGGCGGTTGGTGATCGCCTTGACAGTTTGTCGGGTCTAATGTATCCTTTCCCCTACCTCAGTCAAGAAGCGGCGCACACCCATGTCCCTCCATCAAGCCCGGTGGATCGTCAAGACGACAGCGCTCCTGGCCGTTGTCGTTCTGGTGATGGCTTTTCAGATCAAGCCGGCGGCCGCGCCTGCGCCTGAAGGGGTGACCTCGCTGGTGTCGTTTGCGCTTCTCCCTTTGCCCGTTGACCGGCCGGAAGCTGCCGAGGCGGCCTCCGCAGAGCCAATCACAACTGACCCGGTACCCACGCCGATGCCCGCTGTGCCCACACCCACACCGACGGCTGTGCTTGCCACGCCTGCGCCGACCCCCACCGAGCCACCGGATGCGCTCGTCCCGCGCCGGGTGAGCGCAAGTCGAACGACGCCGGTCCCGAATCTCATGCAGCCAACGGCGGTGCCTTTTTTCCCGCCTGCGCCCGATGGCACGTTGCGCGTCGCCCGTGTGCCGATCTTGATGTATCACTATATCTCGGAACCGCCGCCCGGCTCGGATCAACTCCGCCACTCGCTTTCGGTCGCGCCCGCCAATCTGGACGCGCAGATGCACTATTTGAAACAGGCAGGCTACCAAACGATCACGCTGTACGACCTGTACGATCATCTGGCCCAGGGCAAGCCATTGCCCGACAAACCGATCGTCCTCACCTTCGACGATGGTTATGAGGACGCCTTTACCAACGCGATGCCGATCCTCCTCAAGTACGGTTTTGTGGGGACGTTCTTTGTCTTGACCGGGCCGGCCGATCGGGACGGGGCCGGGGCGTATCTCACCTGGAAGCAGATCGCGGCGATGAGCGCGGCCGGGATGGACATGGAACTGCACGGCCGCGAGCACGTGGACCTGCGCAATCGCTCTTTCGAGTTCCTGGTTCATCAGACGGCGGGGGGCCGAGAGTCCATCGAAGCGCACACGGGCAAGCCGGTGCGATGGTTTGCGTACCCTTCGGGACGCTACGATGCTGCTGTGGTGCGCGTGCTAAAATCGGCCGGGTTCTGGGGCGCGGTGACGACCCTGCCGGGTCAAACCCATACGATGGACGGGTTGTTTGACCTGGAGCGTGTGCGCATCAGCGGATCGAACAGCCTGGAGATGTTCAAAAAAGCCATCAAGGGCAATGAGTAAGAAACCCGTTTTCTCCGAGAAAACGGGTTTCTCCCCCCAATTCATCCTCCGATTTGCGACATCACCCGTTTGGACGGGATGACATTCTCCGGCAGCCCATGTCCCCAGGGCTTGCGAAAGATCAGTTCTCTCATCCGCTGCTCAAGCTCCTCGCACAATATCAAGCAGCCCAGGGCGCACCGTCGGCTCACCGCCGGTCAATCGGATCTTGTCAAAGCCCAATTCGTGTGCGGCGCACACGATAGCGAGGATTTCATTGGCGGTGAGCGACTCTTGGTGTGGCGTAAAGCGCATCCCCTCCGGCATACAGTAAACGGGGTGGTGGTCGCGCCATCTGAACAGGCGCACGGCTTTGGGCTGGCGCGAGGCCGGCCCTACTTTTTCAATTGGGTGTGGCTAAAATCGGTTGAGACGCGCCAGTGTCATTGCACAGTGTCATTCTGAGCGCCCGAAGGGCGCGAAGAATCTCGTTTGCGTGGGTCTGAGACCCCTCGCCTGCCTTCGGCAGGCTCAGGGTGACAAATTGGATCAACCAGATTTAGCCACACCCTTTTCAATTTGACATTTGATCTTTGACCGGGTACACTGCCTGACGATGAACGGCCATATCTGGCTCGCGCTCGGGCTTGGGGGATTGGCCTACCTGGCCTATCGGGGCGCGCCCATTTGGATAGATAGCGGTCGGCGCGGCGCGCGACCATCGCACCGATTGCGTTGGGCGCTCACCGGGATCGTTGCGCCGTCCCGCTACTGGTGGGGAGCGCGCATCGAAATGATGCCATCACAGGAACAGGCCGACCTGCTTGCACATGAAACTGCTATGCTGGGCCTGACTCGCGCCGATAGCCTGCACTGTCCTCTCTGCGGCGCAGAGGTAATGAACGCCTGGACGCTGGGCGCGGATGGTCGGCCGACCGTCGCGCCCGGCCCGCTCCAATGCCCGCAGTGCGATTTTCGACTCGACGCCTGCCGCCACTGTGTGCACTTTCTGCCCGGCTCGGCGACGACCAGCGGCTTGACGCTGCGAGGCGACGAAATGACTTTTGGCCGCTGTAGATTTTACAAGACGCCACAGCCGGTCGAGCGGATCACCACGCCTGAGATGGCCCGGCGTCTGAAGGCGAGCGGTTACGAGACGATCAACTCGCCGCTGCCGATCGTGGACAGTTACATGCCGCCAGACTTTTGCCGCGCCTTTCAGCCGGAACGAAAGCGGATCAAAGAGAGCCATGTCCGCTGGCCCGACGCTCGCCGCGCAGCGTTGCTGCGATTGCTTCGCGGGAGGGACGCCTCCCTTCTCCCACTAGGAGAAGGGCCGGGGATGAGGGAGAACGACACACCCTCAGAAAAAACATCGCCCGAGGAACCCTCGGGCGACGAGCAGTGGTTGATGTAATCACATCACTAGCTTCAAATCCGCGTAACAGTACGGCGTATAGACCAACCCCAGCACGTTGCGCTTGAGCAAAAGCTGCCAGCGCAGCTTTTGAATGGCTTTGCCAATTGGCTCGCCATTCAGAAACGCCTGGATCAACCCCTGCCCGAACTCGACGGCCAGCGGCTCAAAGACGGTGACCTCGGTGCCGATGATGCCTGATGCCCCTGCCGCGCCAAACTCGGGCAGGAAATTCGAGAGCGCCTCCGGCGTGAACTCGACTGTGTGACAGCCATTGATGAACACAAGCGGGCGCACGTTGTTGAATCGCCAATGGTCTTCCAGCCCCAACCCGGAAAGATTCGACGGCACCAACTGATCGCCTTTGCCCACTGTCAGCCAGGGCTTTTTGCCGTCGGGCGTCGAGCCGCCGTGACAGTAAAAGTAACACAACTGCTGCGCTTGCTTCAGGCCCCCGTAAACTTTTTCCAGCTCGTCGGCCACGCTCGCCTCGCCATTCTTTTGCTTGATCTGCTTGACGATCCATTCTTGATGTGCCAGTCGGAGCTTGAAATCCTCGCCCACGTACACGTGGATCGTCACCTTAGGATGACCGCCGGCCTTGATTTCGCGCACGATCGAGGTCGGCTTGCCATCTTTTTTGATCACGCTCAACGGCTGCTCGACAATGTGCCGAAAGCCCCAAAAGCCTGCGAGGCAAATCACGTTCGGGTCGTCGCCGTGCGAGCAGTGCACGCAGGAGGCCAGTCCCTCTTCTGGCGTCTTGAACTTGAGCGGCTCCAGACACACTTGATTCTTGTCACGATCGATCATCAAGCGCCGATCATAGATGCCATCCCATGGAAAGACAAAATCGCTCGAAAGCCGCGCGATTTGAATGACCGCCGAGGGCGTATCGGCGAGCGCCTGCCGCAGCTCGCGCGTCAAGTCAATCGTCTCTTCTCGATAGAACACGCTGCGGAACAGCGCGTTCCCCACATAAGCCAGCGTCTTGAGATCGTGGACGAATTGCTCCTGGCTGCCGGAATTGTCCGCGCCAAAGCGATAGCCTTCGTCGTCCCTGACGATGCCGAGCAGCCTGGCGCGGAACTCGGTGACGGCTTCTTTCATCTTGTCGCGGCCCACGTCGAGCGCGCCTTCGGTCTGCGTGCCGACCACGCCGATCATGTGCGTGCCATCCGGGTTGTCGTTGACCAAGACGTTCACGCGGCGCTCTTGCAACTGCATGATGTCGGCCCAATCCTCGCTCAAGCTGTACTCGATCTCGGCCCAATTGCCGCGCTCGCCCCGGCCCAGCTTGCGCTCTTGCTCGTTTACCCGCGCGTGGAGCAGGATGGACTGGACGAGGTTGTTCTGGTAATAGAGGCCGATCCTCAAGCGAGCCTCCCGGGTCACCTCACGGGGCGTGACCGCCAGGTGCAGTCGCCGGGTGGCTCCCGTTCTGAACAAACGCAATTCAGCCGTGTCTTGTTCAATGTCAAAATCGCGGCTGAACAGTTTGACCCGCAGGAGCAGACCTTGATCCGGGATAGGCGGCAGGTCAGGGTCAATCGGGCGCGGGGCGACGATGATGCTTTCGCGCAAGAGCGGCCCGATGTGCAGTTGCGCCCGGTAACGTTGCCCACGAGCCAGGGTGCGCTCGCGGATGAACGCTTCGCCGTCCTCCTGGTCGGTGAACCAGGTGTTGACGTAGCGTGCCCGCGCGTGGGTTTTCTCCAGCGTGGACGCCGAAACCTCTGGTGATTCATCGGCGGCCCGGGGGGAAGATGGAATTTCACGCGTGCGCGCCTGGTTCGCAAGCCTCTCATACGCTTGTCGAGTGCTGGTCAAGTCCATGCGCCAAGTCTCGTAGACTAGCGCAGGCAGGTTATCTTCTAGCGCCAACACAAGTTGCTGGATTTTGCCCGGGGCGCTCACGTCACTTGCAGGCATAGTGTTGATCGTGGGAATGGTGAGCGAATGTAGCGGCATTGCCAGCGGATCGGGCGCGCTCAGGCTCACAACCTCCTGAGCCAACTGGCCCGCCTGGATCGCGCCATAGCGATCGGGATAGCGCACGATCACATACCAGTTTTCGTTGCCCTTGACCTCGCGCAGTGTGTCGAACACATCTCGGATAGTTCGGGTCGCAGACACGACGACGAAATCAGTGGTAGGGATCGCGGCAGTCGCCGCGGCGGCCGCCAGTTGCTCAAAAGCCGCTTTGGCATTTTGAAAATCCAAGATGGAAGGACGCAGTTGCTCAAATGCTATGGCGACTGGCCTGTCGCCTTCCAAGACTAGCGTGAGTGGGCGAATCTGATCCAGGCTGCCGGACGAACTCGGCACAGTGTTGATGGCAGGAATAGCCAACTCGCGCAGCGTCACGCCGAGCGCAGCCTGAATGCCCCGGCTGATGACCATTTGCGCCAGCTTGCCCGCCGAGAGGCCGCCATAATGATCCGCGTACTGGACAATGACGCACCACCCGGAATTTGCCTGGGCGTCGGTCAGCCTGCGGAACACGTCGCCTACCGTCTCGGTTTCGGAAACGATGATGAAATCGCGCGAGAGCATTGCGTGCCACCCTAGCAGCTTGTCGGAGAGCAGGCTGGCCTCCCTATGCCAGCCCCTTGAAAACCGCCGACGCATCGGGATGCGTCGGCCACTCCGACAGGCTGCTAGTTTTCGGATAGGCTCTTGGCCTTATGAGCAATGGACAAGCCGCCCAAGACACGATCACTCTTCAGGGCTGCGGGGCCTCTTGTCACCAACCGCCGGGCGCGAGGCTGGCGATGAGCCGCCATCTTCTGGGCTGGTGCCAGTCCCCTCCATCGCGCCGCCGGTATCCAGACCCTGCGGATTGAACATGGCATTGAGCACCTTTTTCGGTGCTTTCCAGAGGAGCAGCACAAAAATGATATAGTACAGGAAAAAGCCAATCGCCAGACCGATACCGTAATAACCAAACATGGTTTGTTTGGTCTCGACCACTGGCGCGGGGAACACGGCCAACACCGCCGGGCCGACGAGCGCCGAGATGATCACGGTGATGTCAGCCAGCGTGCGCTCTTTGGTGTTCTTGCGCATGGTATAATAGGTTACCCAGCCGATCACCATGCCAAAGCCGACTGAGCCGAGAGCAAGTGAAGTCTCCATCGTTCATCTCCTGGGGGAAAAGTGATGGGCGCGACGCCACGGCGCCGAGATCAGCGTCAGACCATACAGCGCTACGCCGACGATCAAACCGACGCCATAAAGCACCAGTCCCACCTGGCCCGTGAATACGGATTGGACTGCCGCGCCCAATAGCACGCCCAGCGCAGCCTTGAACTCGCGCCAGCCGGGCCGGCTGTGGTGAGTCAGGTAAGCTATGATCCAGCCCAAGACCGATCCAAAGCTCAACGCACCGCACAAAACGATCATACGCAAAAGTATAGCCCGGACACGATTGAGACGCAAGTCATATGAACCGCCGCGAGTTTGAGCGCCTGGTCGCGCAAGCGTTGGACGACCTGCCCGACACTCTGAGGGATCGCCTCGACAATGTCGAGATCGTCGTGGAGCCATACGCCGACCCCGAGACCTTGCGCCAGGCCGGGGTCCGTCATCCGATGGAACTGCTCGGGTTTTATCACGGTGTTCCGCTGACTGACCGCGGCCAGGGTTACACGCTCGTCTTGCCAGACAAGATCAGCATCTACCAGTTGCCCATCGAGCGCGCCTGCCGCACACCGGAGGCGATCCGCGCGCAGGTGCGCCGGACCGTGATGCACGAACTGGCCCACCACTTTGGCCTGGACGACGATCAATTGCATGAACTCGATGCGTATTGAATCACGGATTTCTCACGGCTTGCACAGATGGGCAAACATTCCGCCAAGGCAAGTTAGCGCAATAGGTCAAGTGGCGCCAAGAAAACGCAACTGTTCAACCGTCATTGCGAGGAGGCCCGCGGAGCGGACCGACGGCGCTGGTTACAGCGCGCAATCTCCTATCCGCGTGGAGATTGCTTTGCGCCTCTGCAGGGCGCTCGCAGCCCTGACACCGCCCGCCAGAGCAATTGTGACAGCCCACGTGGTATACGGAGCGCACTTGGATTTTGTGAATTGGCCCGTAGTGACGACTTTAGTTGTCCAGGTTGGCAAGCGACTCAAGTCGCTACTACGAGCCGCTGAAATTCACAGATCTGAAAGGCGATCAGTATAGACCAAGCTGAATAGAAAACAAGGAGATGAGCATGGACAAGTTTGAAGCGTATGTGGAAGCGAATCGCGATCGGTTCATCGCCGAGCTGCAGGCTTTTTGCCGCCAGCCCAGCGTGGCCGCGCAGAATTGGGGCATGCGCGAGATGGCCGACTTGGTGCTGACGCGACTCGAGAAACTGGGCGCAGACGCGCGCATCATCCCGGTCGAGGGCGGCGCGCCGGTCGTCTATGGCGAGATCGGCAGCGGCCCGCGCACGCTGATGATTTACGATCACTATGACGTGCAGCCGCCGGAGCCGCTCGAGCTTTGGGAGACCGGTCCATGGGAAGCAGCCATTCGCGATGGGAAAATCTTTGCACGCGGCGTGGCCGACAACAAGGGCGATCTGTTGTGCCGCATCCAGGCGATCGAAACGTACCTGGCGACGATCGGGCCGCTGCCGCTCAAGATCAAATTCGTCTACGAAGGCGAAGAAGAGATCGGCAGTATCCATCTGCCGCAGTTTGTCAAGGAGAACCACCAACTCTTGCAAGGGGTAGATGGCTGTCTGTGGGAATTTGGCGGCAAGGATATTAACGAGCGATTCCAACTCACCTGCGGACTCAAGGGCATTGTCTATGTCGAATTGCATGCGCACGGGGCGAATCGCGATCTGCACTCGGCGTTGGCCGCGATCGTCGTGGACCCGGCGTGGCGGCTGACGTGGGCACTGGCGACGTTGAAGGACGAGAGCGACAACATCCTGATTGATAATTTCATGAGCCATGTCCGCCCGCCCACTGAGGCCGAGAGGGAGACACTCAAGCACATCCCATTTGACGAAGAGAAGGAAAAGGCCGATTTCGGCATCCCGGCCTTTATCCGTAACTTGACTGGCCTCGAATTGCTCGAAAAGTATCTCTACGAGCCGACCTGCACGATCTGCGGCCTGTATTCGGGTTACATTGGTCAAGGCTCCAAGACTGTGTTGCCGAATCACGCCTTTGCCAAGATTGATTTCCGCCTGGTCCCTAACCTCACGCCCGACCTGGTCGTTGACCTGTTGAAGAAACATCTGGGGCGGCGCGGTTTTAGCGACATTGAGGTGAGCATGACCGAGACCGGCGAAGAGGTCGCGCGCTCGTCGCTCGACTCGCCCATCGTCCGCGCCGCGGTCGAAGCAGCCCAAGCCGTGTACCCCAGCGCGCCGGTGATCAACCCGACTTCAGCGGGGAGCGGGCCAATGTACCCGCTGTGCCAGGCGTTGGGGATCCCGGCGGTGAGCGCAGGCTGCGGCTGGCATGGCGCGCGCGGACATGCGCCCAATGAGAGCATCCGCCTCGCAGATTACTTTCAGTGCATGTCCTTTATCCGCGAGCTGATCGATCACTTTGCGAGGATGTAGATCAAAGCTTCCCACAGGCCCGGTGCCTACGGGAAGCGCAATGAATCATCAGACAATGACTCGAAGCTTGCGCGGCAAGATTTCCATCATGAGCGCTTTGGCGCAGGTGGCATAGATCTCGCCGTCGGCGTGAACGGCATAGCCCTCCTCGCAGCGCACGGTCACATGTTTGGCGCGCATCATGTGCACGTGAGGGTTGGTGGCTTGCGTGCCCTTCATAAAGAGCGGGATCAGCATGAACATTTCAACGCGGCGAACCTGATCGACCAGGCAGATGTCAAACAGACCATCATCCATTTCGGCTTGCGGCGTGACATAGAATCCGCCACCGAGTCGCCGCCCATTGGAAACCGAGATCATCATCATCGGGCGCTCGATGCGCTGGTCGTCTAGTTCGACGATGGCGCGCGGCGCGCGATAATACCACAGCATCGTCTGCAGCACCGCCAACGTGTACATCAGGAACCCGCGCGCCCAACTGAGCTTGCGGCTCACAATGTTGACCGTGCCATCAAAACCGATGCCCACACCGTTGCCAAAGTAACGGCCGTGATCAGAATCGCCCCAGATTCGGCCCAGGTCAATCCAACGTGTCTTGCCCGTGTAAAAGTAGCGGAGGATGGCCTCGAGTGTTTTGCGATCGTGCGCGCGCGGCATGCCCAGCATCCACGCGAAATCATTCCCCGACCCGATCGGGATCAGGCCGAGCGCGGCACGGCTATTCTCGCCGTGTCCGCTCCTCATCAGGCCATTGACCACTTCTTGCGCCGTTCCATCGCCGCCCGCGGCGGCAATGATGTCATAACCTTCCTCACAGGCGCGCGTGGCCAGCTCAATAGCTTCGCCAGGCCGGGACGTCTCCACCCAACTGACCTCGCCGTTCTCGCTCAGCCATGATCGAATGTGCGGCCCCAACTCGCGGGCGTGTCCGTGATCGGCGGCCGGGTTGAAAATTACCTGGATTCGTGGCATCTTGCTCCCCATCGCGGCGAGCCTTGCGAAGGCTGTATATGCGTGTAATTAAAACACTGCAAACAGCACAAGGTAACGCTTGCCCCCCTACATAAAGCATGCTATACTCTCGCGCAATTACGTCAATCGGCGCAGTTCCTCGTTTTGACAACGTGAGCAATTTGACTACAATTATCGTCGCATCACAAGCGATTACATGGCAAAGTTGTGATCAGGTTAGAAGGCACTCGGCGCGAGCAATTGATTGAAGAATGGACCACACGGCTGGAGCGATGGGGATGGATGCCTGTTGCTCCGGTCCTGTTCCAGGTGCTTCGGCCACTGGGATTTCTCGGCAGCCAGGCCGTGTTGTTCGGGCAGCCTCTCTTGACGCTGTTTGCAGACGGCCAAATGTGGTCAGAATTGTCATCGTTGCTGGATGATCAAGACGCGCTGGGTCAGATTGAGAACCGCTTGATCGGCACAGATCACCCGGCCTCTTAGGAGCAAGTTCAGTGCCAGAGCCTACACTCATTGCGGGTCTATTCATCGCTGCGGTGATAGGCGCGTTGGTCATCGGGCGTGCCTGGGCTGCCCGTCATCCCACTGTGCGTCCGTTGCAGGGCTTTCGGGTACTGCCGGGCCAGCAGAGCCGCGCGATCGAAAGTGGGCAAAGCTTTCACATCGCGCTGGGCACTGGCAGCGTGAGCAGCAGTGACACGGCGACCACGTTGGCAGGGTTGGCCGTGTTGGAATCTCTGGCCGACGAAGCCGCCGCAACGGATACCCCTCCCACAGTGACCGTAGCAGATCCGACGACCCTCGCCCTGGCGCAAGATGTTCTCCGCCGCGCCTACATCCGTCACGGCAATCTGGCCGGTTTCGATCCGCGCTCGGTCCGCTACGTAGCGGCCTCGCCTCTGCCTTACGCAGCAGGGGTGATGGACATTCTCGCCAGCGAAGATACGTCGGCCAGCGTCATGGCCGGCGTGTTCGGCACGGAAGCCGCGTTCATTGCCGAAGAAGGCTCCAAGCAAGGATTCCTTCAGGTGGCCGGCGCGGCTGATCCCACGCCATTGGGCGTCATGTACCCCTCGGTGAACCACCTGCTGATCGGCGAAGAGATGTTTGGCGCCGGCGCGTACATCAGCGAGCACCCCTCGCACGTGGCCAGCCTGTTGGCGCAAGATGTCGCTCGCTTGGTGCTGTTCCTGATCATTCTCGCCGCCTGGCTCGGTGGGCTGCTTGGAGGCGCCCGGTGAAGCGCTACCTTCCCTCCGTCGTTGTCATGGCAGTCGGCTGGATCACATTGCTCACTTATTTCCTGCCTGGCCTGGTGTTCGTCCGGTTGCTCTTGGTCGAGGTGGCGATCATTGTGGTCGCATTGGGCATGATCCTGGGCGCCGGGAATGTGCTCTCAGTCCATCTGACCCAGGTCTCGCGCGGGCCATCCAGGTTCTTGAGTTTTGTGTTGGTGGCCAGCTTCCTGATTGTGTTCATGGTCTCTTTCATCTTTGAGGGAGGCGCGGACCTGGCAAGCAAGTTTGTGGCAGGGCGCATGGTACAAGATGCCCCCCACATCGCGCAGCAAGGCGTCGCTGGCCCGGTGATGGTCGGCGTGTATCAATACGTCCTGATCCCGACCCAATCTGCGCTCGCGGCGCTCCTGCCGTTCCTCCTGGCTTTTGCTGCCTACCGAACGTTGCGGATACGCACTGCGGCGAGCCGCGCCGGAGCTGCCGTATTTTTGATCACAGCCATATTGGTGTTGTTGGGTCAGGTTCCACTCCTCAACTTGGGGTTTCTTGGTGATATACGCGAGTGGGTCGTGAGCGTATTGGCGATGGCCGGCATGCGTGGCATCCTGCTAGGCGTCGCTATTGGCATCACGGCGACCGCCTTGCGTGTGCTGATTGGGGCAGATCGCCCGACGAGTGACTGATGATCACCTGTCCGAATTGCGGCGCATCGAATCCAGACCATAACCTGTTTTGTGACCGGTGTGACACCCGACTGCCTTCATCGGGTGCGTCGAGTAGCCGCCGTTGCCCGATGTGCGGCAAGGCTAACCCGCCAGGTAGCGACACGTGTGTCTCGTGCGGCGCGCGCCTGGTTCCAGTGACAGGCCCACTGGCCCAGCAACCTGCGCCGACTTTACGTCCTTCGGCAGCGGAAACGATAGCTGCCAAGCCAACGCCACCTGCAGCCGCGCCCAAACCCGAGCCTCCGCTGGGGCCTTCCGACGACTGGCTCAGCAGCTTGCGCGGCGCGCTGCCCGAGCAGACCGCACCTGAAGAAGAGATTCCAGACTGGTTGCGCGGCGAGCCTTCCGCGCCGGTCGAAGTTGAACCGCCGGAACTCGATCTCGCGGCGCGATTGGGTGGAGCGCAAGCCGCTCAGCCCGAAGCTCCCGACTGGCTCCAACAACTTGCGCCCAAGCCTTCCGCTCCAGCAGTTCCTGCGCCCGCGCCTGTGGAACAAGTACCTGATTGGCTCCAGCAACTTGCGCCCACACCTCCCAAGGCGGCGCCTCCGTCTCCTGCTCCGGCGGCTCCGCCACCCGGCGACCAAGTGCCCGATTGGCTCAAGCCATTTGCTCCGGCGGCGGCGGTTGCCGCAAGTGCCCAGCCTGCGCCTGCCGCACCGCCCTCTGCAGAACCAGAGCCTCGCCGGATGTCACCCAAGCCGCCTGTGCCACCTGCTACAGCCGCGCCAACGCCAGGCGAGGCCGAGATTCCCGATTGGCTCAAGGAGCTTGCGCCGACACCGGCTCAAGCTCCATCCAAGCCTGCAGCGCCCACACCCGCGGAAGCCCAAGTTCCCGATTGGCTCAAGCCACCTGCGCCGACAGCTCCCCAACCTGCAGAAGCCGAGGTGCCCGATTGGCTCAAAGGGCTGGGGCCTACGCCGGCACCTGTCGAGGCCAAGGCTCCTCCACCTGCCTTCATCGAGCCTGCTGCTGCTCCGGTAGCCGCCGAAGCAGAGGTGCCGGATTGGCTGCGCGAACTGACCGCAACTCCTGCTGCGCCCCCACCGGCTGGCCCGGCCTTGGTCGCTGAGCAAGTGCCAACTGTCGAGACGCCGCTGTGGCTCGCCGAGATCAGCGCTCAACCAACCCCGGCAGAAGCTCAGATCGAGTCCCCGGAGTGGCTGAAGGAACTGCAGGTGCAGGCTCCAACAGAACTACCTGTGGCCCCGGTTCAGGTTCCTGCACTTGCCGAAGAAGCGCCCGCCGAGGCTGCCGAGGAGTTGCCGGACTGGCTGAAGGAACTGGGGCCAGCAGGCGCGCCTGCCGCTCGGGCGCCGGTGTTCACTGGGCCGCCTGCTCCGACTCCGGCCCTGCAGCCTGAAGCCATTGGCCTGACGACTGCCCCACTTCCGGCGTGGCTGCAAAAGCTTGCGCCCCGCGAGGTGGCCCCAGAGGCAGAGAAAGAACCCGCTGAAACTGAGGGCCTATTGGCCGGGGTGCATGGCCCATTGCCAGCAGCGCCCATCATCACGCAAAAGGCGACCGGCGAGCGCCGCCCGATGCGTCCTGAAATTCCCGCCGCCGATCTGTCGCGCGCGGGGACGCTGCAAGAACTGCTTGCGCGTGGCCCAGCCCGGGTTGTCCGTCGCGAGGTCCAAAGCCGCGCGCAAAGGCTGTGGTTCAACACGCAACGCTGGTTCATCTTTCTGGTCATCCTGGCAGTCGCCCTCATCCCACTCTTGCAACCAGATTGGGCAGTGATATTGGTGAGGGCACCGCTGTTCAAACCTGCCACCAACCATGTGTTCCAGAGCATCCAGGCCCTCAAGCCGGATGCGACGGTCTTGGTGTCGTTCGACTATGACGCGAGCCAGGCCCCCGAGATGGACACCCAAGCGCGCGTGCTGTTGCGCCACCTGGCAGCGCGCAAGGCGCGCGTCAATGTGGTCAGCTTGTATCCCACCGGCCCGGCTGTGGCAGAAGCGGTCATCCATCAGGTCAACCAGACGCTCACGGTCACCGAGCGGGTCAATATAGCCAGCCTCAAGTACGTGCCTGGCCAGGATATGGCAGTGGCCTTTATATCGGGCGACGTGCTCACGTCGTCGTTGGTTATTGAACTGGCCGCCACCCCCGAAACCTTGCGCTGGTGGGTCGAGCAGACGTCGGCGCTCCGGGAACCGCCAGTTTCCCAGCAGCCCCCGCCGCTGTTGGCGGGCGTCAGCGCTGCAGCCGAGCCAATGTCTCAGCCGTACTATCAGAGCGAACAGATCAAAGGCATGTTGGCTGGCGTCCCCGATGCCACAGCCTACCGGCTCAAGCTTCGTGAGGTGGTCAAGGACGATCAGACGCCATTGCCCAGTGTGCTCGCGCCGCTGGCGTCCATCGGTCTTGCCAACGGGGCGCTCGTGTTGTTGATCCTGATCGGCGGCCTGGTCCAACTCGCTACAGGAGGCAGACGCAGATGATCCCGCCCATTGACGTGATCACGACGACCGTCGCTGCGCTGCTGACGTTGTTTGTATTCGGCTATTTGTTGGGCGACTTGCCTGGTCTTGGCGCGCTGTTCAAGTTCTTGTATCGCCTGGCGATGCACGTCCTCATCGGCGCAGGTGTGGCGTACGCGTTTGCTGTTGCCATGTGGAGCATTATCTTTCAACGCGTTGCGGTGCGCCTGGTGCAATTCGCCGCCGAGTTCACACGAGTCGGCTTTCAGATTTCGCAAGTCAGCCCGGAAGGTTGGTTCAACTTGAGCGTCCCTGCTGTGGGCGTTGTGCTGGGCGGACTGTTGCTTTTCAAGCTCAGCCGCAGCACAGCCTGGTTGGGCAATCTTGCCACCAGCTATCTGGTCGGCGTGGGATTGGCAGTCGCCCTGGGCGGCGCGCTGATCGGAACCCTGTTCGCGCAGATCAGGGCGACCAGTCAGGCCGGGATCACGTTCACTTTATTGGACCCCCTGATCGTGTTAGTGGGCACACTGACGGCGCTGGTCGCCTTTACTTTTACGGCCACCGCACGCCGGGGCGTGCTGGGAGTGGTGTCGCGTGGTGTGCAGGGTGTCGGGGTTCTGGGGCGGCTCTTTGTGTATCTTGCGCTCGGCGCGGCGTTTGCCGGAGCCTATGCAGCCAGTGTGGCCGTGCTCGTGGGGCGGCTGCAGTTCTTGATCGAGGCGCTCGAGACGATAGTGGGATACTTTTTAGGTGGCTAGCCATTGGAAGAAACGCGCGTCGAATCCATCTTAGCCATTGATATTGGCTCGGTGCTGACCAAGACGACGCTCATTGCGCGCGTCGAAGGCACGTATCGCTTTGTCGGTCGCGCCGAAGCGCCCTCGACGGTTGAATCGCCGTGGTTGGACATGATCGCTGGAGTGGACCACGCGCTGACGCAGCTTTCGGCCATCACACGGCGAACCGTGCTCGACGATCACGGACGGCTGATCACGCCGGAGCGCGAAGATGGCAAAGGCGTAGATGTGTGCGTGATCACCGTCAGCGCCGCCGAGCCGCTCCGGCTGGTGCTGATCGGGCTTTCGGCAGATCTGTCGGTGGCGAGTCTTCAACGTGCGGCACATAGCACCTATACCCAGGTGATTGATGTGCTGACGCGTTCCGGCAGCCTGGATGGACGCGTCGCCAAGCGGCTGACTGAGGAAGATCGCGTCCGGCGCATCTACCGCGCGCGGCCTGACGCAGTGTGCGTCGTCGGCGGAACAGATGGCGGCGCCAAAGTGCCCGTGATCGAATTGGTGGAAAGTGCGGCGCTGGCGGCCTCGTTGTTAGGCGAGGCGCGCCGTCCGCGCATCCTGTTTGCAGGCAACGCCAGCCTGCGCTCCAAAGTCGCCGAAAGTGTTGGCGCCGAAGCCGAACTCCACGTGGTGGATAACGTTCGCCCAGGTGTAGACGTGGAAAACATTGGGCCGACGCTGATTGAACTGGAAGCGATGTACCAGGCCATCAAGGTCAGGCGACTGCCAGGCTTTGACTCGCTGCGCACGTGGTCATCGCTGCCGGTGTTGCCCACTTCACACGCCCTCGCCACCGTGATTCAATACCTCAGCCTGGAAGACACGCGCAAGGGCGCGCTCGGCGTAGATGTGGGCGCTTCTTCAACGACGATTGCAGCAGCGCGCGCCGGGCAGGTGCAGCTCCATGTCCGCACCGATCTGGGCACAGCGCTCGGCGCGCGGGGCGTGCTCAAAGCGCGCGGCGAAGAGACCCTCGCGCGCTGGCTGCCCTTTGAGGCCAAGCCCGGCGAGATCGAAGCGGTGGTGACACAAAAGGAAATGTACCCAGCTTCGGTGCCGCAAGGGCAGAACGAGTTGCTCATCGAGCAGGCTATCGCGCGCGAGGCGTTGCGCCTGGCGCTGGCTCAAGCGCGAAGCGCCTGGCCGTTTGAACTGAGCGGCCCGTACCCGACACTTTTGCCATACCTCGAACCGATCATCGGCGGTGGGAGCGTCATCGGACGCGCGCCGCGTCCCGGTCAGGCTGCGCTCATGCTGCTCGACGCGCTGGAGCCGATCGGCGTGACGACGCTCGTGCTCGATATGGGCGGCTTGTTGCCAGCCCTGGGGGCGTGCGCACTGGCGCATCCACTTTCGACAGTGCAGGCGCTCGCGACAGGCGGGCTCACGACGTTGGGCACAGTCGTCGTACCGGTGAGCTCGGGCCGCCCCCGGGCTGGTGAAACGATCCTGGACGTTCGCATGAAGTATCAGACGGGCGGCGACCTGGGAGTCCAGGTGGCCGCGGGTTCGCTCGAAGTGCTGCCCTTGCCAATCGGCCAAAAGGCTGTGCTGGAACTGCGGCCGCGCGGTGGCATTGACATTGGGCGTGGGCGTGGGCGAGGCGGCTCGATCGAAGTGCTGGGCGGACTGGTAGGATTGATCATTGACGCGCGAGGACGCCCGCTGCTCTTGCCAGCCGATCCGGGCAAGCGCCGCGAGCGCATTCAACAGTGGCTATGGGATGTGGGAGCGTAATACGCTAGTAGATCATGTTGCGTCTTACGTCTGACGTTTGAAGCATGGATGACGAATCAGTAGGATTCTATTCATACGAGGCGCACGTCATGCCGCTGACCATGATCCGGCGTGAGCGGCGTCTGCCGATGCCGGGCGAAGTGATGGTCCGCCCCGGCGAGCGCGTTGAGCCGACGCAAGTTGTGGCGCGCGTTCACCAGACACAAGACTTTCGCATTATGGACGTTGCGCGTGCCTTGCGTGTGCCACGCTCGCAGGTCAAGCGGTTCATGCTCAAAGAGGTCGGCGCGACCGTCGAAGTCAACCAACCCCTGGCGGCGCGCGGCGGGCTGTTTCGCCGGATCGTCCGCGCGCCGGCCAAGGGCGCGATCGTCGCCGTCGGCAATGGGCGGGTGCTGCTCGAAGTCGAGCCAGAGTTGGTCGAAGTGCGCGCTAACCTCACGGGCACCGTCATCGCCGTGACGCCGGGGCTGAGCGTCACGATCGAGACGCCCGGCGCGATTGTGCAGGGGATGTGGGGCTGCGGCGGCGAGGCGTTCGGCGTTTTGCGCGTCGTGGCCGAAAGGCGCGACGAGTCGCTGCGCGCCAAACATGTTGACGTGGCGTGTCACGGCGCCATCGTCATCGGCGGCGGGACGATTGAGGCTTCGGCGTTGGAGCAGGCGCAGCAGCTCCAGGTGCGGGGGCTTATCGCTGGGAGCATGGAGGGCGAGATGCGCGCTCAGGCAGAAGCGATGCCGTTCCCCATTATCCTGACGGAAGGCTGGGGCCGTGTGCCGATGGCGGAGCCGATCTTTAACCTTCTCCAAGCCCAGACGGGCCGTGAAGCGTCCATCAGCGCCGAGACGCGCGCGCGCTTTAGTTTCAAGCGTCCCGAGATCCTCATCCCCTTGCCTACTGAAACCCGGCCCGCGCTTCCACCTCCGCCGGGCGCGCCGCTCTTTGTAGGAGCCAAAGTGCGCGTCGTGCGCCCGCCATACCTGGGTATGGTCGGCGTGGTTGCGGCGATCTCGCCTCAGGCTCAGCGTATAGCCAGTGGCGCGCGCGTGCGCGGCGTTGAGGTAGACCTGGGTGGAGATGCCGGCACCGTATTTGTGCCCTATGTCAATTTGGAGCTTTTGAGGTAAAATTATAGATACAGGCCGCTAGCCAGAGAGTGCTCCTCTGGAGGGCGGCTAAAATCAAGACAAACTCTATAGAACCGGCGTCGTCTGTTGTCGCGCTTTGCCCCTCAGAGGAGGAATGCAATGGCAATAGAAGAAGAAGAGCCGATGGTCGGTGTGCCTGAGGAGGAAGAAGGCGCAGAGTCTTCCAATCGAATGTTCATGTTGCTGGCGCTGGGCCTGGGCGCGCTGTTCGTCGTTGGGCTGATCTGCATCGGCGCGGTGTTCTTTATGCAGCAAGGCCAGTCGAATCAGCAAAGGGCAGCACTCGCCACACAGTCGGCCAGGCAAACGGCAGCGGCTATTGCAGCCTTGCCGACGGCGACGCCACCCGCACCGACGGACACGCCGGTGCCGCCCACACCGACGTCCGTTCCACCGACCAACACGCCGGTTGTTCCCACCCCCACCCTGCCAGCCCCGACCGAAACGGTCATGCCGACTGCAGCCGGGGTAAGCAAAGCCACGGCAACCGCTGGGCCGGGGACCAAAGTGGCCGCCGCCACGTCCGCACCGGGCGCGGCTGCAACTGCCACCACGGAAGCGGGCAGCACTCCGCAGACAGGCGTGGGCGGCGTTGAGATGGTCTTGGCGGCAGGGGCTTTGTTGGTAGTGTTGTTTGCCGCTCGGCGGCTGCGCCTGGC
The DNA here is from genome assembly GCA_034434835.1 of Thermoflexales bacterium. Lineage (GTDB taxonomy): Bacteria > Chloroflexota > Anaerolineae > Fen-1058 > Fen-1058 > JBGLNJ01. The sequence continues at coordinate 21,185 of DAOTXX010000064.1, forward strand.
ACAACACTAGGAGACCGCTGAAAAAGTCATCTTTCTACCGCAGAGGCCGCTGAGGACGCCGAGTTTTGTTAGGTTTTCTCTGCGCTCTCTGCGCGCTCAGCGGTGAAAGAAGGGGTTTTTCAGCACTCTCCTAGGAGACCACTGAAAAAGTCATCTTTCTACCGCCGAGGCCGCTGAGGACGCCGAATCTTATTAGGTTTTGTCCGCGCTCTCTGCGCGCTCTGCGGTGAAGAGGGGACAGCACTCTCCTAGTCTCGATCTGAGCCGCCGAGGTGAGCCAACGCGGGTGCCGCGTTCTGCGTTGGCTCGTTTTTGTTCCATGCGCCATGTTCGTTTGAGGGTATAACATGATGCTTGATTCTGCCTTTGTCCCTCATCGAGCGGATCTGGCTCGCTTGATGTCATTGTTGTCGGACGGCGAGTGCTGTTCAGTCGTTGCGCTCAGTAACATGGGCAAGTCTACACTGCTGCGCTATGCATGCCTGCCAGAGGAACAGCAACGCTTCCTGGGTGTTCGCGCGTGCGACATCGCATTTGTCTACGTGGACTGCAACCTGATGCTGGAGCTTTCCGGGCAGGGCTTTTACGAGGTCGTTCTCCGCAGCGCGCTGTCTGAGGTCAAGCGATTGGGCGCAGCTCCAGAGCTGGTCGAACGCCTGCAAGGGCGGTACAACAAAATCGTCGAGCCGACTTCGCACTTTATGGATTCGTTGAGTTTCAACGAAGCCATAGTCGTGCTGAGCGAAGAGCTAGATCGCCGCGTCGTGTTTCTATTCGACGAGTTTGACGATCCCTTTGCCCGGCTCGACGGGCGCGTGTTCTTGAATCTGCGCGCACTGCGTGACAAGTATGGCCCCCGGTTGTGTTTTGTGACGGCCACGGGCATTGACCTGTGCACCCAGCGCCAGGATGCCGAAGCCGCCGAGTTTTGCGAGTTGTTCACCGAGCGCGTGATCCATGTGGCCGGGCTGGACCCGGACGAAGCTCGCCAGGTGGTGATCAACATCGCCCGGTTGGAGAGGACCAAGCTCGATCGCGACGAGATCGAGTTTGTGGTCAAGCAGGCCGGTGGGCACCTGGGCCTGTTGCAGGCGGTCACGAACGTGGTGCTGCGCGTGGCCGCGGGTGTACCGCCCGGCGTGCGCGCGCACAGCCTGATGATGGCCAGGCAGCAACTCGATAGCGAAGGCCCGGTGCGACTCGAATGTGCCAAATTGTGGGAGCAGTTGACACCCGACGATCGAGATGCGCTGCTGCGCTTCCTGGCGGGTGGCAGCCAGCCGCCACTCGATGAGGCAATGCAGGCGCTCGTCCGCAAGGGCATCCTGGTTGACGGAGAGTCACCCGCGGTGTTCAGCGAGTTGTTTGCGGGCTATGCTCGCCGCCAGCATCGCGTCCAGCAATCGGTGCGCCCCGGCATTTACGTGGACGTGGACAGCGGCGATGTGTGGGTAAACGGCGAACGCACACCCGTCCTGACCGATCACGAGTATCGTCTGCTGCTGCTCCTGTATGGCCGAATGAACAAGATCGTCACACGTGACGACGTAGCCGAAGCCGTCTGGGGCGCAGATTATATGGAAGAGATTGACGATGCTCGCTGCGACAAGCTCCTCAGCCGCCTGCGCGCCAAGATCGAGCCTGACCCGGCCAACCCCAAATACCTGCACACGGTGCGCGGACGCGGATACAAACTGGTCAACGACGCAAGTTCGGAGACGCCATAAATGGAGTGGAAGAATCAGCCTCGCCTGGGCACCCAGGTCGGTATTGGCCTGATCGTATGGCTGGTGCTGTTGGACGTATTGTTGGTGTGGATCGCCGCACAGCTTCCGGTCTCGATCGTCACGTTTGTGGTGGCGGTGATCGCGCTGGCGACGCTGCCAGTCATACTGCTGATCGTTTACTGGCTGGTTGGCCTGAACCGGACATCGTATTGGATGGATCGTAACATGCTGATTATCCGTTGGGGGCCAGTGCAGCAAATTATCCCCATGGCGTCTATCCAAAAGCTGTTGCACGGTTCCGAGATCGCCGGGCAGGTGCGCCGGTTTCGCGGCGGTCGCTGGCCGGGGCTGTGGGTGGGCCAGGCCGAGGCCCAAAGCATCGGGCCGGTTCTCTTTTACGCTTCGGGCGGGTTGGAGCAACAGGCCATCATCATCACGCCAGGGCTGGCGTATGCCATCTCGCCGCATGATCTGGCCGGGTTTGTCGAAGCGTTTGATCAGCGCCAAAAGATGGGACCGACGCAGGCCGTCGAGCAGGTGTCCATCCGGCCCGAGATTTTCGATTGGTCGCTGTGGACCGATCGGCTGGCGCTGGGGTTAGTTGGAGCCGCTGTGGCGAGTTGCCTGCTGCTGTTCGGCTATACCTGTCTGCGCTTTCCTGAACTGGCCCCGCGCGTCGCTTTGCACTTTGACGCGGCGGGCGTGCCAGATCGCTTTGGCCCGCGCGCCCAGGTGTTTCTCTTGCCGTTCATCGGATTGCTTTCGCTGGGCACAGATCTCGTCCTCAGCGTGCCGGTGTATCTGCGTGACCGCGTGGGAGCGTACCTGCTGTGGGGTGGAGCAATGATCGTCCAGGTCCTGGCCTGGATTGCAGCGGTGGGCATCGTATCATAAGTTATGTCACTGGACATTTGGCACAAAATCCGCTATAATATTGCTCGGAAGAAGAACAAGGACTGAGAGTATTGACTCTCAGTTTTTGTGTCCAAGCGCCTCAGGCGTTTTTTTGTTCAGACCTCCCCGCGCCAAGATCATTGAAGGAAAGCAGAAGCATGGCCGAGCAGCCGATTTACGTCACAAAAGAAGGCTACAAGAAACTCGAAGAAGAGTTGGAATACCTGCGCACCGTCAAGCGGGCCGAAGTCGCTCAGCGGTTGCACGATGCGATGGGCGAAGGCGACATTGACGAAAACGCCGAATACGACGACGCGAAAAATGAGCAGTCGTTTGTCGAAGGCCGCATCCTCACCCTCGAGACGATGATCAAGAACGCGGTCATCATCCAGGAAGGCAAACGTCGCGATCAGGTGGTGTTGGGCAGCACCGTGACCGTGGTCGAGGATGGCGGCGAGCCAGAGACATATCACATCGTCGGCACAGCGGAAGCCGACCCCCGCAAAGGGCGAATCTCGAACGAAAGCCCGCTGGGACGCGCTTTGCTAGGCAAGCGCGTCGGCGATGCGATCACGATCAACGCGCCGGCCGGGACGCTGACGTTCCAGATCATCGCGATCCAATAGCGTGCTCACGGATCACAGTCAGTCCATGCGCGGCAAGATGGCGCATGGACTTTTTTATGGAGCAGAGCCATGCAACCCAAGAACGACATCGAACGCGAGCGACAGGCTAAACTGCAGCGGCTGATCGAAGCCGGGATCGATCCGTATCCGGCGCGTGTCAAGCGCACGCACACCACCTTCCAGGCGATCGCGGCCTTTGAGGCCGTCGAGCGAGACCCGCGCCAGGTCGAGGTGACCGTTGCCGGACGGTTGCGCAGCTTTCGCGCGATGGGCAAGTCGTCGTTCGGGCATATCGAAGACGGCGCGGGGCGCCTGCAGCTCTACTGGCGGGTCAATGACGTGGGCCAGGCGTCGTATCAAATGCTGTTGCGCGATATTGACCTGGGCGATTTCCTCGAAGCGCAAGGCAGCATGTTCCGCACCAAGACGGGTGAGGTCAGTTTACACGTCCGCGAGTGGCGTGTGATCAGCAAGTCTATCAAACCCTTGCCTCTGGCTAAAGAGCAAATCGTGGATGGCAAGCTGGTGCGCTACAGCGAGTTCACCGACGTCGAGCAGCGTTACCGTGAACGCTATGCCGACCTGGCGGTTCATCCCGAAGTGCGCGAGTTGTTCATCACACGCGCTCAAGTCATCGCGGCGTTGCGGCGCTTTCTCGACAGCCACGGCTTTCTGGAAGTTGAGACACCCATCCTGCAGCCGATTTATGGCGGCGCGGCAGCGCGCCCGTTCATCACGCATCACAATCAGTTGCACCAAGACCTGTACCTGCGCATCAGCTTCGAGTTGTACCTCAAGCGTTTGCTCGTCGGCGGCTACGAGCGGGTGTACGAGATCGGCCGCGACTTTCGCAACGAGGGTGTGAGTTACAAGCACAATCCCGAGTTCACTCAACTCGAATTCTACGCGGCGTACCTGGACTATCACGATGTGATGAATCTGACGGAAGAGATGGTCGCGTTTGTCGCGCAACAGGTCAAAGGCACAACCACAATCACCTATCAGGGCAACGAGATCGAGCTGGCTCCGCCCTGGCGGCGCATGACGTTACGCGAGGCCATCCGCCAATACAGTGAAATTGACTATCTTGAGCATCCCGACGCCACGAGCCTCCGCCAGGCGATCCTGCGCATCGGCGGACATGCCCCGGAGGGCACGACCTGGGGCAAGCTGGTGGATGGCTTGTTGGGCGATTACGTCGAACCCAAGATCATCCAGCCGACGTTCGTCGCCGACTACCCGCGAGACATTTCGCCGCTGGCCAAGCGCAAGCCCGATGACCCGACGCACGTCGAGCGCTTTGAGTTTTTCATCGGCGGGTTGGAGATGGGCAATGCGTTCAGTGAGTTGAATGACCCGCTCGATCAGGAGGCGCGCTTTGCCGAGATGGCCCACCTGTACAAGGCCGATGACGAAGAGGCACACCCGATGGACGAGGATTACTTGAATGCGATGAGCTACGGGATGCCGCCGTGCGGGGGCTTTGGCACGGGCGTTGACCGTCTGACGATGCTGCTCACGGACCAAGACACCATCCGCGAAGTGGTGCTTTTTCCGCACCTGCGCAGCCGGGATTAGCGCATCGGATCGGCCAAGACCCAAAACGACCAGAACCCCGTTTTCTCGGAGAAAACGGGGTTCTGGTGTATAATCGCACCGCTCGCAGTGACGACTGGGGTCATTACGTGTCACGAACGACTGAAGCGGTTACCACAGTATGGATGGCCCGGGAGAGGAAATGGTCACGCCACAGTTGTTGATTGCAAGTTACCTGGTCCACATTGCCGCTACTGTGGTTTGGATTGGCGGGATCGTGTTCATGGCGTGGGTGGTGACGCCAGCCGCTGAGAACGAGCCGGGCTACTTGCACTTGCTCGCGGCTATCCAAAGGCGCTTTACGCCGCTCGCCAACCTCAGCCTGGTCGCCTTGATCGTGACCGGCCTGGTGCAGCTCACGTCAAGCCCAAACTATGGCGGCTTTTTGAACTTGTCCAACACCTGGGCCAGGGCGATTTTGCTCAAGCACATTACAATCGGGGGCATGATCCTCACCGCGCTATACATGAACCTGGTGCTCCAACCGGACCTCAATCGGACGGCGCTGCTGTTGTCTTCGGGTAAAGCCAAGATGGAAGAGGCAGTGGCGCTCGCTCGTCGCCGATCGCGGTTGTCGCAGATCAACCTGGGGCTGTCCATCATCGTGCTGCTGTTCACGGCAGTGGCGCGGGTGCAATGATTTCCCACACCATGATCACGGTGGATGGCTCGTATGGCGAAGGGGGTGGGCAAGTGCTCCGCACCTGCCTGGCGCTCTCGGCGATCACCGGGAAACCGGTGCACCTTGACAACATCCGTGCCGGGCGGCCCAAGCCGGGCTTGCAGGCGCAGCATCTGACTTCGGTGCGAGCAGCAGCGGCAATTTGTGGCGCGCAGTTGGAAGGCGATCAGCTCAACTCACAGTCGCTTGTGTTCCGACCGATGCATCCGCCGCAAGCGGGCGAGTACGTCTTTGACGTGACCAAGGCGCGCGAAAGCGGGAGTGCTGGTGCGACGACGCTGATCCTGCAGACGGTGTTGTTGCCGTTGGCGCTTGCGCCCGATGGCGCCGAATCCCGCCTGACGCTGCGGGGCGGGACGCACGCGCCGTTCAGCCCGCCATTCCCGTACATCAAGCACGTCTTTTTGCCGACGGTGTGGAAGATGGGACTGCGCGCGGAAGTCGAGTTGAATCGCTATGGCTGGTATCCCGCAGGCGGCGGCGAGATCGTCGTCAAGATTCGTGCGGCCAGCCGGCTGGCGCGCATCACGCTGACCGAACGGGGTCAGTTGCGCCAGGCGTGGGGCATTGCGGCGGTATCGAATCTGCCGTCGCACATTGCTCAGCGTATGGCGAACCGCGCGATCAATGTGCTGAAGGGCAAAGGCATCCCAGCGCGCATCGAAGCGGCCCGCGTTGAAGCGACCGGGCCCGGCGCGGGCATCTTTTTATTCACCGAGTACGATCACAGCCTGGCCGGCTTTACCGCCTATGGACGCAAGGGCGTGCCGTCCGAACAGGTTGCGGGCATGGCCTGTGAAGACCTGGTGGCACACTATCACAGCGAGGCGGCCATTGACCCGCACCTGGCCGATCAACTGGTGTTACCGGCTGCACTCGCAGAAGGCGAGTCGCGCTGGACGACCTGTCGGATCACACAGCATTTGTTGACCAACGTCTGGGTGATCCAACACTTTCTGGATGTTCCGATTCGTGTGGCGGGCCGTGAAGGCGAACCTGGCGAAGTGGTGATCGGCGCCCAGTTTGAACATCCACCACTGATCAACCCATCACTGATCACTGAGCACTAATCACTATATGTTTGAGATCGTGTTTCTAGGCACCTCGGCTTCTGCGCCTTCGGTGCGACGGGGACTGTCCTCCCAAGTTGTCCTGTATCGCCAGTACCGCTTTATGATTGACTGCGGGGAAGGCACACAGCGCCAATTGCTCAGGAGTGGGCTGGGCTTTAAGCGGCTGGATAAAATCCTGCTCACGCACGGCCATCTCGATCACATCTTGGGGCTTGCAGGATTGCTCAGCACGTTCATGCGCTGGGAGACCATCGAGAAGATGGAGATCTATGGTGGCCGGGCGACGCTGGAACGTGTGCAGGACCTGTTATTCAAGGTAGTGCTGCGCGGGGCCAAGCCGCCGATGGTCCTAAAGTTCAACGAGATCCACGTGGGCTGTGTGCTCCAGGATCGGCACTTTGAGCTGACCGCGTTTCCGGTCACACATCGCGGCGCAACGGGTTGTTTTGGTTTCGTGTTTCGGGAAAAATCACACCGTCCCTTTCTCGATGATCGCGCAGAAGCGTTAGGCGTGCCGCGCGGGCCGGAGCGCAGACAGTTGGTCGCCGGGCAAAGCATCACGCTGGCGGATGGACGGGTCATTCACCCCGACGATGTGCTCGGCCCGGTCGAACCAGGCGCGAGCCTGGCGGTCGTCGGCGACGCAGGCCGCGTTGACGATCTGGTGGAGGCCGTGCACGGGGTGGATGCGCTCGTGATTGAAGCGACCTATCTGCAAGAAGAAGCTGAAATGGCCGTGCACTATGGTCACCTCACCGCCACACAGGCCGCGACGCTGGCGCAGCAGGCGAACGTGAAGCAGTTGATCTTGACGCACGTCAGCCGCCGTTATCATGAAAAGGACATCCTGGCCGAAGCGCAAGCCATCTTTCCGGCGACGGTGGTCGCGCGCGATTTTGACCGCTATCGGGTGTTGCGAGACCGAGCGATGCTCGTTGAGCCTGACGAGACCGTCGCATCCATACCAGACGAGTCAGACTTGGAGGAGGAATCCGATGTCAATTCGTAAAGCGAGTGTTTTGGAGTTGGCGACTGCTGCGTATGAATTGGACGCAACCGTCCTACGCGGTCGGCTCACGAAAACGCCGGAGGGAAGCTGGACCATCGGCGGCGTGGAGGTGCTGGCCCGGCTGGCTCAGTTCGAGGGGCAAGAGCTGGTGGTCATCGTGGCTTCGCTGGACGACACCCGCGCCGTCGAGACACGCATTTGTCCGCGCTGCGGACGCGAGTACGCCGGGGCCTTTTGTCCCAACTGCCGCGAAGCGCGCCTGCGACTGCGCGGACGGTAACACAACGGATCGGGAAGCAGACGGGGGCCGCACGTCGCGTGCAGCCCCCGTCGCATTTTCGTTTGACGTTTCACGTCCAACGTTTTAGGACGGACGCCTGGCCCCTTGGGCACTAAAGATAGCGAAGACGACAATCAAGATCACCAGCACGAGAAGGACGATCAGAGTGGTTAGCGTGCCACTCAAGGCCGGCGTTGGCGTCGGCGTCGGCTCGATGAAAGTAGGCGCAGTGGTCTTTTGCATCGCCACGACAAACGCCGTCACGTCGTCAATCTGTTGATCGGTGAGCGGTCCGCCGTTGGCCTTGGCCCAGGCAGGCATCGTCGAGCCTCTCACGCCCTCGCTCACGGTTTGCTTGATGAGTGCCGCCGGAAAAGCACTGGCAAGCGGCCTGGCGAGATTCGCTCCCACGCGACCTTCGCCTCTAGCCCCATGGCACACCACGCAGTTTTGCTGAAACAATTGCGCGCCGCGCGTCGGATCGCCGGTGACGCCCGAGACAGTCGGCAGCGGAGTCACCGGACGAGGCGGCTCAGTTGGCGCGGGCGTGATGTCGCCGGTGGTCCATGTGGCGATGAACGCTGCGATGGCATCAATCTCGGCGTCGCTCAACGGCCCGCCGCGAGCACGGCTCCAGGCTGGCATCTTGCTGCCGGGCACCCCGTTAGCGACGGTCGCTTTGACAAACGCTTTGGGATTGATGCTCGGAAAATCCTGCAGCCGCGCGCCAACGCGCCCCTCGCCCTGGGCACCGTGGCACACGGCGCAATTCTCGGCATACAGCTTGGCACCCTGTTGGATCGGATCGCCTTGCGCAACTGCGATGGCGACGAGCGTCAGCGTCCCCACCACAGCTATCACACCCGCCCACCCTCTGAGTTTCATAACTCCTCTCCCGTTACCTGAGCGTGAGCAGGTAGGCGATGAGATCAGCAAGGCCCTGCGCGTCAAGCTTGGCCGTGCCATAATCCTTGGGCATCAAGCCGTCGGAGTAGGTCGGCACAATGTAAGCACTGGTTTGCACAATGGATTCGCGGATGTACTGCTCGCCCGTCGTCGCCTTGCCCTTGTAGTCAGACGCCTTGATACGCTCACTTGAGCGGGTGGCAATCCCGGCTAACGAGGGGCCGACGATCTTTTCATCGGGTTTGAGCGAGTGGCACGCCGCGCACCCCTGAGCCGTAAAGAGGCTCTTGCCGTTGTCTGCGTTGCCTGCGGGCAGCGATGTATCCAGCGCCACACCCACCGGCTGAGCCACCGGCGCTCCGCCCACTACGCCGGCGCCGGTCCCGGCGGCCAGCGCCGTTTCTTTCCAGTTCATGACAAACACAGTCAGGTTGTTGACCTGGTCCGCACGCAGCGGCCCACCATACGCCTGGCCCCAGGTGGGCATCGGGTTGGGATAGGACGGATTGCTCTTGACCGGACGCCCAGCGGCGATGGTGCTTCGGATGTAATCTTCCACTTTGCCTGCATAGCCATGCTGCTTGAGCCGCTCACCGTTGAACAGGTCGGCGGCGTTGAGTGCAGGCGCGACACCGGGAATACCCTGCCCCTGGACCCCGTGACACCCCACGCAGTTGTTCTGGTATAGTAACGCGCCTGCCTCGATCGAGCGAGCGCTCACCGCCGCGTCAAACTTTTGCATGCGCCCCGACTGACCGGGCAGCGGCCCTTCGTTGACGAGGGCATAGCCAAGGACGGCAACGATCAGCATGAACAGCAAGGCTCCGAGTGCGATCCTGAGTTCCATGTCGGTGACCTCGCTTTCCTATTCGGTATAGTCCGAGTCGCGGTGGATATACACCGTGTTCTCATAAGGCTGCGGCACGCCGTTGACGACGGGCATCGTGCTCCACAAGATGCGCAGCGTCACCTTCTTGAGGTTGACGCCGTTGGCATCGTTCTGCCAGTCTTCGATCACGAGCACAGCGCGTCCACCGGGCAGGTCCTTGTGCCTGGATACTTCGCGGTTGATTTCCTTGAGGATCTTGCTCAACTCAGGACGGTTAGGCACATCGGTCACCTGGGAGGTATCGTACTCGCCTGCCACGAGCTGCTCGAAAGGCATCGAACGGATCGGGCCAGCTTGCTCGGGCGGGAGAAACTTGAAGCCTACTTCGTCAGGCGGCGGCGCTTTGACGCCATAAGACGGCGTGCCCATGTAGGTCAGAACCACCAACACAGCAGCGGCAACCAATCCCAATGCGAGCGCGATCCGGCGATCCTTGTACAGGCGGCTGCGATTAAAATCAACATACGGGATAATCGCCAGGAACAGGAAAATCACCGTGGGCAAGATGACGCCCATCAACGTGGGGTCGCCCAGCTTGAGCATGCCTTGAATCCATAAGAAATACCACGGCGCAGTCGTATGCAGCGGCGTGACAAGGGGGTCGGCGTGATGCTCAAGCGGCGCGTCGTAAAAGAAGATGACCGCCACAACGAGCGCTGCGATCGCCAACCCGGCCCAAAACAACTCATTAGTGAGAATATCCGGCAGGAACGGCACGCGCTTTTCGGGGGGAACTTTGCGCGCATTGTCTTCGCCGGGTGCCTCCATGCCGGGCGGCAGGCTATGACCATGCCGGATAACTTTGTAGTAATGGACGGCGATGAACAAAACACACAGGGCTGGCAAGAAAATGATGTGCAGCAGATAAAAGCGCAACAGGCCGTTCGGGCCGATAGTCGCTGCCCCACGCAGCAAGAGGTTGGCTTCGTTGCCGCCGACAGGCGCTTTTTCGGCCATACTCGTGCCGATCGTCACCGCCCAGAACGCAAGTTGATCCCATGGCAGCAGATAGCCGGTAAAGCTCAAGCCCAGCGTGATGATCAGCAAGACCACGCCGGTCAGCCACGTGAACTGCCTGGGCGCCTTGTAGCTGCCCGTGAGAAACGTGCGGAACATGTGCAGCGCCACAACGATCACCATGCCCTCCGCCGCCAGCCGATGAATGTCACGCATGAGTTGGCCCAACGGCACCGCGCTGAGGATCTTGAGCATGCTCTGGTATGCGCTGTCCGGCGTCGGTGAGTAAAACACCATCAGGATGGTGCCAGTGATGGCCTCGATCAAAAAAAACAGCACACTCAAAAAGCCCAGCCGGAATGTAGGATAGAACCGGGTGACGGCCTGATGGTAAAACGTGGGCCGAATATGAAGGATAAAGCCTTCGGTGTGGGGCTTGACGCGCGGATTGGGCTTGCCGGGCGGATCGCCGCGCAACACACTGCGCACATCGTTGATCGTGAGCCCAGCGGTGATACGGACAATCGTGTCATCAATCGTCGCGAATATGAACTTTTTAATGCCTTGTTTGCGAACCTCTTCGATGCGAGTGCGGACGCGGTCAATCCTGGCGCGGAATGTTTGGGAAATACTTGAAAGAATACTCATTCCTTGGCTCTCCTCAGATCAGTTGCACATTAATCAGTCAATCGGCTTTCGGACAACCCGGCGCCGACCGCTAGGCGCGCCTCTTGCCATCAATCTTTTTACCCGTGTCAATAACCAGCGTGGAGCTGGGATCGGTCACCTTGACTGGCCCACCATTGGCACCGGTCTGCGCGATGACCTGGCCGCTGGCATCTTGCACCTGGACGGCAAACCTATCCAGGCTGCGCGGCGCAGGGCCTTCGATGTACGTGCCGTCGAGCTGGAACTTGGAGCCGTGGCAGGGGCACTCGAAGCGGCCGTTGATCGTAGACCAGGCGTAGAGGCAACCCAGATGCGTGCAGACTTTATAGAGTGCGTACACTCCTTCTTTGGTATTGGACAACCAGAAACGGCCTTCGTTGTTGGCGACCGGTCCACTATCTGGTTGTGGCAACGAGGAAGCAGGAACACTGAACGTGCCGCCGAACTCGCCCGCCTTGAAGCGCGGCAAAGCAAAAAGAAAGATCGCCCCACCCAATTCGGCCATAAAAAGCGCCATCGCGGCGCCCCACACATAGTTGAGGAATTCTCGACGGGTCACTCCCTTGGCTGCAGCGACCGTCTCGGCCATAAAGACACCTCCTTCAAAATTGGCTGCGATAAAGAACGCGCGGGATTATAGCACTAAATTTTTCAGACCACAAGTGCAATAATTAACGCACTTGCGTCGCCAAGAACTTGTTTGAATCCAGAACCACTCGTCAAGCGAGCCATGAGCTGAAAGCCGATCAAGAATATTATTGGGAAAGCAGAAGAAAGGCCGCGACGATCAGGCCCGTGAGCATCAGACCCGAAGGTTACTTGGAATCCTTCGGGTCTGATGCCTGAATTCAGGACACCCCGCTTGTGCTCACAGGATGAGTTGAGTGTTTTGCATTATTGGCTCTGGCGAAATTCGATGCCACCATTGCTAGAGTGCAGCTCAATCGAGATCGTCGGGTTGCCGCCGACCGTTCCCCGCATTTCCGAGTCACGTGACCCGCCGGTGCGAGTCACCGGGAACTCGCTGGTGATTCGGCCGTTGCTTGTTTCCGCGTCGAACGTGAAGCTGGCGCCAGACGGCAAGGTGAGCGTGATGCGTCCATTCGAGGTGCGGAATGAGTGGTCGCCTGCAGCCAGCGAGCCTCCGAACTCCAAAGCCCCATTGGAGGTACGAGCGTTGACGATCGCACTTGCAGCTTTGATCTCGATGTTGCCATTGCTCGTATCCAGCTTGAGGTGGCCTGTGCTGCCGTCCACTTCAATCCTGCCATTTGACGTGTTCGCGGTCACATCGCTCGTCGGGCCGGTTACCACAATCTTGCCGTTACTTGATCGCAATTCCAGGCTCGCCCCTTTGGGCACCTTGACGCTAGCAGAAGCGCCCGAGTTGCCGAACGTTGCTCTTTGGCTGGGCCGCCGCGCGGTGACGCGGATCGTGCTGCCCTCTTGTGTCATCGAGACCTGGATATCTCTCAGGTCTTCTTGAGCAGCCGCCTGGCTGTTGCCCGAGCCACGTTTGGTCACACTGGCCTGGACAGTGCTTCCCGAATCCGTTGTGATCTGAATCGTGCCATTGAACACTTCAACGACGACGCGTGGCGCTGTGGTGACCTCAAACGACTGCGTGATCGTTTCCTCAGTCGTAAAGAGATTGACACCCGTGATAGTGTTACAACCCAACGAGGCTGCGATCAACGCGATCAAAACAACGATAAAGGATTGGCGTGTGTTCAACATCTGTATTCTCCAGGTCAAACCTCCCACAGGGCTTGCCCTGCAGGAGGTTTCCGACGAATTTCTACAGTTCGCCCACCGGCTTGTCGAGCGGCGAAGTTGTGGGAGGTGATTCGCCTGGCGGAGTCGAGTCAGCCACAGGTACAGCAGGCTCTGGCGCTGCAGGCTGTGGAGGCTCTGGCGCTGTTGGTGCCGGTGGTGCAGGCGGCACGCCTGGCGCGACGGGCGCAGCCGGAGCTGATCCCCCCGATGCGGGCGGCACGTGATTCGGTATGTACTCGCGCGTGCCAAAGCGCGTCAACACGACAGCCCCCAATCCAAGTGGCGCAAGCACAGCAAAGAGCACCCAGCCCAAGAGGCCGATGAGGCCGAGGCCGCAGAGCCACCAGAACTCACCCAATGAGCCTAGCGATGAAAGCCCTAGCCACAGCACAGTGATCATCGCCGTGCCCGCCGCCGCGCAAGTTGCTGGCGTGGCATAGCGCACACCCAAAGCGCCAAGCAGCCGTTCGCCAATGATCTGGCCGATTGCGATCCAGCCAACCAGCCAGGCAACCGCCAGCGCCAACCAGATAGCTCCCAGGAACAAGAGACCGATCAATCCCAGTCCGCAAGCAACAACCAGGATCGCCGATAGGATCGTCAAAGCGATGAATACCGGGATGGCAACGATATAGACCAGGACCGTCAGGAGACCGACCACCCAACTGATGGCCGGGGCAATGGTAATAGTTTGCCGCACCCGTTCGATCGGATCGTGCCATAGTGCGGTGACAAACACAGCCAAAGCCGCTAGCACAACAGCCGTGACCATCGCGCTCACAAGTTCGCCTGTAAAGCTCCAGAATCTATAGAGGCCTCTTTCGACCAGGGTCTGGGGTTGGCTGGGAACAGGTACAACAGGCGGAATGGGCACGACCGGCGCAACAGGTACACCGCTAGACTCGCCACCATGTATCTGCGCGCCCGGCTCACGGGTGAGCGCGCCACCGACGCGAACCAGTTGCCCATCCACCACAGCGGACGAGCGCAATCGCACGTCGCCACCGATCAGCACCAGGTCACCCTGCACGCGGCCTGCGATGTCGGCACTGCCGCCGAACAGGACCACGTTGCCGTCCACGCGGGTATCGGTTTGCAACGTCGCCACACCTCCAAATACGACCAGGTCACCGCGCAGTCGTTCGCCGGGGCGCAGTGTGTAGCTTCCGCCAAAGATAACCTTGCCTTCTTCGTCGCCAATTTCAAAGCCCGGCTGGCTTTCGGTGGTCGGTGCAGGAGTCGGTTGCGTCACGGGAGCCGGTGTCGGCAGCGGCGATGTGACGGTTGCTTCTGGTGTGGCCTGAGGCTGCATGTTGCGCCCCGGCCCGGCCGCCATCACCGGTAGCGCCATCATCGCCGTCAAAACAAGAAGCATCAATATCAACCCTGTTTTCTTCATTGCAATTCCTCCATGTCCATCTCGTATCTATAGTGACAACGTGAGTCGTCGCTACGAATCGTCATTGGATCACGATGAACATCGGCAACATCTCTGCACTTCGTCGCCGTGTGACATTTCTCATCACAAAAGCCCAGGCCGCCGTGACAGAGATCAACATCACGGCATAACCCGCCAAGAGTGGCCCACTCGACCTCAGGAGAGAACGACCCGCCTCGAACAGCGCACCGAGTGTGACGAGCCAGCGTGCGATCTCTGTGACGATATTGACGAACAGAGACGGCGCGCTTTCCATCAGGCTGGCAAGGCCCAACCACGCGGCGATCAATGCCGGGATCGTCAAGAGCGCCAGAGCCGCCGTCCCCGCAACCAACACGCCGACCCAGGCGATAGCCCGTTCGCGCCGGGCGCGCCGAGTCTGAAGCGCTTGATGCTGCGCCCACCGTTCGGCAAAACGATTGACAAAGCCAGGCGCTGGCGCCAAGGTGGCGGCGCTGGATAGAACGCGATCCACTTGCTGAAACGCAACCCATCGAGTATGGCACTCGACGCAGACCGCCAGGTGTGCCTCCAGTTCTGTGCGTTCTTGCGCTGTCAGCCGCCCGTCTAGCATCAACGACATCCGCTCGCCATAGTCGTGTGTCATCGCTTCACCTCACCAAGTGGTTCGCCGCCATCTGAAATCGTACGGCCCGATCCGCCAACATCGTTCGCGCGCGAAACAGCCTGGACTTGACTGCGCTCACCGTGCTGTGCATCGCTTCCGCGATCTCTTCGTAGGACAAATCGTACCAGTAACGCAGCACAACCGGCAGCCGGTAATCCGGCGGGAGTGTCGCGAGCATCTTGCGCACGGTCGTTTCCTTTTCTTCCTGCAACATCGTGTCCTCCGGGCCAAATTCGAGAGTGACCAGCGACTCGGCGGGTGCTTCTTCGTCTTCAATCGAGAGCCACGTCAACCGCCTGCGCCGCAACAAGTCAATGCAATAGTGTGATGCGATGGAAAGCAGCCACGAACTGAACTTGCGTCCCGGCTGGTAGGTCGAAAATTGAGTGTACGCGCGCAAAAATGTCTCCTGGGCGGCTTCTTCGGCTTCGGCGCTATCCCCCAACATTCGATAGGCTAGGTTGTAGACCGGTTTCTGATATGCTTCGACCAGGCGGGTAAACGCTGCCGTATTGCCACGCCGGGCTGCCGCCAGGTCAGCGGTTTCGTTGTCGTACAAAGGTGCGCTCCTGGGCCTTGCGGGCCGCTTTCACAGATTACTACGGATTATAGCGCAAAAAGTTGCGTCGCCACATCATCCAAGCCTCCCGCAGGTTCATGCAACCTGTGGAGGCTTGAGCTGGAGGCAAAAAAAGCCCGGCGCAAGGCCGGGCCTGGGAACGATGAGGCAATCTCACGTAAGCTGCCGCAACACTGCGACGACTTTGCCCTGGATCTCGACATTGGCCGGGTCAACATAGATGGGTTTCATCGTCGGATTGGCCGGTTGCAGTCGGACGCGCGGCTTGGCACCTCGAGGTCTTTCGTAATAAAAATGCTTGAGAGTCGTTTCCTCTCGGTCTTTGAGCCACACGGCCACCATCTCGCCGTTGTGAGCTTCCTTCTGATATTTCATCACCACAATGTCACCATCATTGATGAGCGCATCTATCATCGAATTGCCGCGCACCTCCAGCGCATACAAGTCTTCTTGCTCGCGGACGATGTCGCGCGTCAACTCGATCGCGCGGTCGCCCATCGGTGAAAAGTTGCTGCCCGGGATCGGGATCGGTTGACCGGCCGCGATCACACCGAGCACTGGCACCTGGAATTGGCTTGCGGCTTCTTGAACCGGGCCGATCCTCTGCAAGGGCATCGTGAACGGGTTGCCGTTGACGTCTTTGAGCAAGCGGATGCCGCGCGAAATCTCTTTGTCGCGCGCAATGTACCCCATGCGCTCCAACACGTTGAGGTTATAGGCGACGACCGAAGTGGACGAGATGCCGCCCCCCTCCAAAATCTCGCGGACGCTGGGGGGATACGAGTGCCGACGGATGAACCGGGTAATGTACTCGA
The DNA here is from genome assembly GCA_034434835.1 of Thermoflexales bacterium. Taxonomy (GTDB): domain Bacteria; phylum Chloroflexota; class Anaerolineae; order Fen-1058; family Fen-1058; genus JBGLNJ01. Next base: position 37,730 of record DAOTXX010000064.1, read on the forward strand.
TGATTGCACGCTGCTTGGCAGATAGAGCCATGGTGACCTCCTGATTTCCCAAAGAAAATCCCAAACGGTTTCCCAAGTTGGTCTTATTGTATCAGAACATCAGTTCTGTGTCAAGGGGCAATCTGTGTAAATCCCTAGACATTCGGGCCTGGAAGGTTGTCGGGGCCAGGGGATTACTTTCTATATTGACACAGCGCGGGGTTTCGGCTATACTTCAACGAGTATTTAAGTGAAATCAGGAGGCTTATGCCCACGCGGAAACAGGCCGTGTTGAGCGGCGAGGTGTGCGAAATCTTTTGCTTCGACGAAAAGCTGGTGGCGCAAATCAAGGAGCAGGTCACCGCCGTCGAGGGGCTTTCGCGTGTGTTTCGAGTGCTCGGCGACGAGACGCGCGCCCGGATCGTTTACGCACTGGCGCAGGCTGAACGATTGTGCGTGTGCGACATTGCGCAGATCGTCGGCTTATCACTACCAGCCGTCTCGCATCACCTGCGGGTGCTCCGCAAGCAAAATATGGCTCGCGCTTCCAAAGAGGGCAAGATGGTCTTTTACTCGCTGGCGGATGATCACGTTGCGGCGCTCATCAGGCAAGGCGCGGAACATGCCAGCGAGATCAAGCATAGATAAGAGCCTGTCCGAAAACTAGCGGGTCAGGCTCCCATGCCCGACACCTGCCGCCGTCAGGGGGTTCGGCGGCGTGGGAGCCGCCTGTGCTGGGTTTTCGGATAGATTCCAAGTCTATCGGTAAAGGCGAAAGATGAGTATTGTCACGAAAACCATCGAGTTGGATGTCAAGGGAATGGATTGTGCCGAGTGCGTGATGCACGTGGAGCAAGCGGTCAGTGCATTGCCGGGTGTTTCTCGCGCTCAAGTCTATTTGATGGCGGAAAAGGGCGTGGTCGAGTTTGACCCATTGTGCATGGACGAACGCAAGATCATTCACGCGATCGAATCAGCAGGCTATCGCGCCAATGTTGCAGGACAGGGTGCGACGCAGCGCAATAGCATCACACATTTAGCCGACACGATACGCCTGGCGTTCATCGGCGCGGTGGGCGTGCTGGCCGTGTTCGCGTTCGTCGCAGAGCGAACGGGTCTGGCCGAAACGGCGCTGAGTCACATTCCCCCTTGGCTGGCGTTTTTAGCGGTGTTGGCAGGTGGCATTCCGATTTTCGTCGCCGCGATCAAAGGGCTCTTGGCGCGCCAGATCAACGCCGATTTGCTGATGTCCATCGGCATCCTGGCTGCCACGGCGCTGGGCGAGTTTGTCGCCGCTGCGATGATCGTGTTCTTTATGACGGTCGCGCATTCCCTCGAATCGTTCACGACCAGCAAATCGCGCGAGGCGATCCGCGCGTTGATGCGCATTGCGCCTCAAACCGCCTGCGTGGTGCGCGATGGCGCAGAGGTCAACATCGGCATCGAGCAACTCCAGTTGGGCGATCAGGTGCTTGTTCGGCCTGGCGAGCGGATTCCGGTGGACGGGCGTGTGCTCTCCGGTCATAGCGCGGTGGATCAATCACCCATCACCGGCGAGTCGTTGCCGGTCGAGAAAAACGTCGGCGCTCAGGTTTTTGCAGGCACACTGAATCAGCTCGGCGCGCTCACTATTGAAGCGACATGCATCGGGCGTGACACGACGCTCGGCAAGATCGTCCGACTGGTTGAAGAGGCTGAAGCATCCAAAGCGCCCGCGCAAAAGTTTGCCGATCGGTACAGCTCGTACTTTTTGCCGGTCGTGCTGGGCATTGGCCTGTTGACGATGCTGCTTTCCCGTGACGTGCGGCACGGCATCGCAGTGCTCGTGGTCGCATGCCCCTGCGCGGTCGCGCTGGCTACGCCGCTCTCGGTGGTCGCCAGTACCGGCGCAGCAGCCCGGCGCGGCATTCTGGTCAAAGGGGGATTGTTTCTCGAGGCGCTGGCGCGCGTGGATACCGTCGTCGTGGACAAAACCGGCACGCTCACGTTGGGCAAGCCCACTGTCACCCGAATTTCAAATATCAAATCTCAAATGTCAAAAGATGAGGTGTTGGCGCTAGCGGCCGAATTGGAGCAATACAGCGAGCATCCGCTGGCAGGAGCGGTGATGGAGGAAGCCCGACGGCGCGGATTGGAGTTGGACGGCGCGCGCGACTTTCGAGCAATCCCCGGTAAAGGCGTTACGGCCCGAGTGAACGGTGACTCAGTTTGCCTGGGCACACGGGCGTTTCTGGACGAGTGCGGCGTCACGATCAATGCCGATCAGATCCGGCGCGCCGAAGAACTGGAAGCGCTGGGGCAGACGGTGCTGTGGCTGGCGCGCAACTCGGAGGCGCTAGGGTTCATCGCCGTGGCCGATGTGATTCGTCCAGAAGTCCCAGCCGCGATTGCTGAATTGCGCCAGTTGGGTATCAAGCACATCCTCTTGCTCACAGGCGACAACGAGCGGACCGCGAATGCAGTGGCGGCGCAATTGGGCATCGCAGAAGTGCACGCGAATCTCTTGCCACAGGACAAGATCGAAGCTGTGCGGGCGTTGCAAGCTGGCGGCCACAAGGTCGCCATGATCGGCGATGGCATCAACGACGCGCCCGCGCTGGCGCAGGCCGACGTAGGAATTGCGATGGGCGCCGCTGGCACGGACGTTGCGCTCGAAGCGGCGCACGTGGCATTGATGCGCGATGACTGGAGCCAGGTGCCGGAAGCGATCCGCGTGGGTCGTCGGACGTTCCGCACGATCCAGCAAAACATCACATTCGGCGTGCTGTACAACATCGTGGGTGTAACGCTTGCGGCGTTAGGCATCCTGCCGCCCGTACTGGCTGCGGCGGCGCAGTCACTACCTGATGTGGCCGTGTTTCTCAATTCGTCGCGGCTGCTCAAGACCTGATACACGGATTTCCCACAGATTGCACGGATTGGCGAGTATCCACTGGTCATTCTGAGCCGCGTAGCGGCGAACCTGCCCGCCGCAGGCAGGGAATCTCTGTCGTGCAAGGCAGAGCGGCTTCGCGCCCCTTCACCCCCAGCGCCCGACAAACTCGCTCCACGCCATCCTCCAGTGACCATCCGACTCTTGTCTCCATGCATGGATTGGGTATATACTTGTCAAGGGGTGGCGAGCCACGTTACCTGACCTGGCTCAATGACCCCAGGCAAGCCGCGCAGCAGGGAAAGCACCCATTCGGGCAAAAGGAGATCAAGATGTCTGAAAGTGTCTACAAAGTGATCGAGGTGATTGGCACCAGCACCGAGTCGTGGGAAAAGGCCGCTGCCGCTGCGGTCGAGACCGCCGCCAAGACCTTGCACGACCTTCGCATCGCCGAAGTGGTCGATCTGGATCTGCAGATCGAAGACGGCAAGGTTCGCGCCTACCGGGCCAAAGTCAAAGTCTCTTTCAAGTATCACACCGAAGACTGAGACAAGCCCGGCCAAGAACCTGGCTTTCACTGAACTCGGCACAGCCGCCTGAACGCGATCGCCGGGGCGGTGGAGAAATCCACGGCAAAACTCGTGACGCCTCGCGGATACGCAATGTCCGCAAGGTCAGATTCAGTGCGCCCGCTTGAGATTTTAGGCCGAGGCCCTATCTGCAATGACGATGGATTCTGTCGTTCCACTCCTTGCTGCTGCCCTCTCGGCCCGGGCCGATCTATTCGACGCCCGACACGAGACGGCCTTTCGCCTGTTCAATGGCTTTTACGAGGGCTGCCCTGATCTCGTGGTGGACCTTTATGCGCGCACGATTGTGATCCACAACTATGCGGATGAGCCAGAACGCGCGCAGGCGGCGATCCAGGAAGCGCAAGAATTTCTGCGCGTCGAGCTGCCCTGGCTCAACGCCATCGTCGTCAAGGCGCGCCACGCAGCCGATCTGGCTGCTCGACGTGGGATGATCGTCTATGGTGAAAAGGTTGACCGGCGCGTCCGCGAGCATGGCGTGTGGTACGCGGTTGAGCTGCTCCTCAACCGCGACACGAGCTTTTACCTGGACACGCGCAACCTGAGGCTGTGGGCGATCAACCACTTGAAAGGCAAGACGGTGCTGAACACGTTTGCCTACACGGGCAGCCTGGGAGTTGCTGCGCGAGCGGGTGGAGCCAGCCGCGTTGTGCATCTCGATCGCAACCGGGCTTTTCTCAACATCGCGAAAACGTCCTACACACTCAATGGTTTTCCGATCCGCAAGGTGGATTTCCTGACGGGCGACTTTTTCACGCACATCAGCCGCTTGCGGCGAACGGGCATGCAGTTCGACTGTGTGTTCGTTGACCCGCCATTCTTTTCGACGACAGGCAAAGGCACAGTCAACCTGGTCACGGCGAGCCACCGGGTCATCAACAAAGTGCGCCCACTTGTTGCCGATGGTGGGTATCTGGTGGCGATCAACAACGCCTTGTTTGTGAGTGGCGCCGAGTACATCCAGACGCTCGAAAGCCTGTGCGCCGACGGTTATCTTTCGATTGAGGAATTGATCCCCGTCCCGCAGGATTTCATCGGCTTTCCGCAGACTGGGGTGCGCGAGCCGCCGACAGACCCGGCCCCGTTCAATCACTCGACCAAGATCGCCGTGCTTGGTGTGCGGGCGAGGCGAAAATCCTCGACCTCAAACATGTTAGTCCCATGAGGTCCGGGAGGCAAACATGCTCGATAGACTGGCGAATTGGAGAGCCGTTCTGGTCATTTTTCTCATTGCTGTGGTGGTCTTTAACCTGGGGCTTTTTCCGTGGCGTTCAGCCAGGCTAAAGGACCTAGCCAGGCAAGACATCGGCATCGTTGATACGATGTTCGCCTACACGCCTGATCAAGTCTATCAAAAGATCCCCGCCTATGGTGTTCAGGGCCGCCAGTTGTATGCCCTGACCGAGCTGACGATTGACCTGGTGTATCCGGCTCTCTACAACTTGTTCCTCATCCTGACGATGACACTTGTCTTTCGACAGGCGTTTCCGGGCCAAAGCGCATGGCAGAAACTGCGATACTTGCCGTTCGCCGTTTGGGCGAGTGATTACGCAGAGAACATTTGCATCGCGATCTTGCTGTTGAGCTACTCACAACGGCTCAATGCCCTTGCCTGGGTCGCCAGCTTTTTCACAACCACCAAATGGAGCGTGGGGATTGCTTCGCTCGGCTTGGTTGTCATGGGCCTGGTGGTTTGGTTGATCAAGAGAATCAGTGGCGGAGTGGCTCGATGAAACGCAATGTGCTGCTGGGTCTGGCGACATTCTTTCTGGCGATCTTTTTCTATCGCGGCGTGGTATATTCGCTCTTGGCGCCGTTGATCCAGTTGCCCGATGTGCCAGGCGGCGTGCGAACGTTGACGGTGTTTCTGATGCTCTTCAGTTTCTTTCACGCCTGGTACGCACTGGGCTGGCGACACACACTCGTATTCTTTGCGCTGAGCGCGGTGATCTCTTGGATCTTGGAGCAGGTCGGTGTCGAGACGGGATTGATCTATGGGCCATATCATTACACTGAGCGCCTGGGCATCAAGCTGGGACACGTCCCGCTCTTGATCCCGCTCGCGTGGTTCATGATGATCTATCCCAGCTACATCATCGCCAATCTGATCGCCGATGAGCACCCTATCGGCACTCGTGGCAGCTCGGGGCGCATCGTATGGCTCTCTTTCCTGGGCGCGATGGTAATGACGGCCTGGGATGCTGTGATGGATCCGATCATGTCCGGCCCGGTGCATCGAGCGTGGATCTGGGAAAAGGGCGGCCCGTACTTGGGCGTGCCGGTTCAGAATTTCGTCGGCTGGGTGCTGACGACCTGGACGGTGTACCTGGCCTATCGCCTGTTCGAGCGCAGGGTCGCTTGGCGGCCGGTCGGCCCAATCACTGTTGCGATTGCTGCGATGCCGCTCATCGCCTACGGCACGATGATGCTTTCCAACATGCTCAACGCCAATCCCGAAGCCGTGCGAGTCGTCGCGCCGTTTGCGATGGGAATTCCGTTGGCCGCCGCCGCCGACAGGTTGCTCAAATCCGGTATGGGGTAACAGAAATGCCAGAGACATGCAGCGGCGTTTTGAAACTGGCCCGACAGGGAACAGGCGTGTTGCGCGACCTGATGCGACCTGCTTCCGGCGAGGTCCTGGTTCCAACGCGCCTGATCCGCGAGTTCAAGCTGGTCGAGGGCGCGACCATCACCGGCTCCATGCGCAAGGGCAAACAGGGCGCCGAGCTGGCCTCGGTCGAGACGATCTGCGGACTGGCACCCGAAGGGTTTCACACGCGCACACCGCTGGCTCGCCTGGTCGCCATTGACCCATGCGAGCGGTTCCACCTGGCTGTCTCGGGGGAGACGAGCATGCGTATCGTTGACCTCATCGCGCCGATCGGCTTGGGCACGCGCGGTCTGATCGTCTCGCCGCCCAAGGCGGGCAAGACGATGCTGCTGGAGCAGATCGCCCATGCCATTCGCGCGGACAAGCCTGATGCGCGCATCATCGTCTTGCTGATTGACGAGCGGCCCGAAGAAGTGACCTACTTTCGACGCGCGGTCGCCGCCGAGGTGTTTGCCAGCTCCAGCGATCAGAGCGTCAAGGAGCACATTGAGCTATCCGAGTTGATGCTGGCGCACGTGCGCGTTGAGCTGGAATGTGGACGCCACGTGGTCGTATTGCTGGACAGCCTCACGCGTTTGGTGCGCGCCTTTAACCGTCAGGCGGCAGGCACCGGGCGCACGCTCTCAGGTGGCCTTGATGCCGGAGCCACCGACATCCCACGTCGGTTCTTTGGCCTGGCGCGCAACATCGAAAACGGCGGCTCGGTCACACTCATCGCCACACTCCTCGTGGATACCGGCTCGCGCATGGACCAACTGATCTTGGAAGAGTTCAAAGGCACGGGCAACAGCGAGATCATCCTCGACCGTTCGCTGGCCGAAGCGCGCGTCTTTCCCGCGATCCATCTGGCTGCCAGTGGCACGCGCAAGGAAGAGCGTCTTTATAGTCCAGAGGACATTCGGCGAATCGCACGACTGAGGCGTGCACTGGCCGACCGCAGACCCAAAGAGGCGATGATGACGCTGCTCGATCTGATGAACAAGTATCCCACCAACGAAGAATTGTTGAAGAGCTTCCCGAGTTGAAACTCAATGGGATGTGACCAAAATCAGTTGAGACGTTTTGTCTGCTGTGGCAGGCTGTCATTCTGAGCGCCCGAACCCCCTGGCGGGGGCAGGTGGCGCGAAGAATCTCGTTGGCACGAGATGGAGACCCTTCGCTTCGCTCAGAGCTTGCCCTGAACGAAGTGAAGGGGTGACAGACTGGGTCAACCAAATTTGGTCACACCCAACTCAATGTGGCGGGTCTTAGGCGAGCCATGCGTATCTTGATTCTGGGTGGAACCGTCTTTCTGGGCCGTGCGCTCGTCGAGGCCGCGCTCGAACGCGGGCACACCCTCACCCTGTTCAATCGCGGTCAATCGAATCCGAACCTGTTTCCCAACGTCGAAAGCTTGCGCGGCGACCGCGCTTCTGACCTTTCAGCGCTGCAAGGCCGCCGCTGGGACGCCGTCATTGACACCTGCGGCTTTGTGCCGCGCATCGTGTGCCAGTCCGCCGAGTTGCTGGCCCACGCCGTCGAGCACTATACTTTCATCTCAACACTTTCAGTCTATGCCGACCCGAGCAAGGTGGGGCTGGATGAAAGCGCGCCTGTGGGAAAACTGGCAGATGAAACAACTGAGCAAGTCACGGGCGAGACTTATGGGCCGCTCAAGGCGCTGTGCGAACAAGTTATTGAGCAGACCCTGCCAGGGCGCGCGCTCATCATCCGTCCCGGCCTGATCGTCGGCCCGCACGATCCGACCGATCGCTTTACCTACTGGCCGCATCGAGTGGCTCGAGGCGGCGAGGTGCTTGCACCGGGAAGGCCCGACCGTCCTATCCAGTTCATTGATGTGCGCGACCTGGCCGGATGGACACTGCGCATGGTCGAGGCAGGCAAAACCGGAGTCTACAACGCAGATGGGAAGGCCGGAGCGGTGACCATGGAGCAACTGCTCGAAACCTGCAGATCAGTGAGCGGGAGCGATGCGACGTTCACGTGGGTCAGCGAAGAGTTCTTGGCCGCTCATCAGGTGGGCGAGTGGATGGAGATGCCCCTGTGGATCCCCGAATCCGACCCTGCCAATGCCGGTTTCTTTGCGTTTGATTGCCGCAAAGCCATCGCAGCCGGACTGGGCCTCCGGCCTCTGTCGGAGACCGTGCGTGCCGCGCTCGAGTGGGATGCCACGCGCCGCAGCGATCACGAGTGGCGAGCAGGCCTCACCCGGCAGCGCGAAGCCGAGCTGCTCCAAGCGTGGAAAGAGCGTTAGACACAGCCGTTATGGCAACGAGCTTCCGACTGGCGCGATCTTGGGATGTCGCCTATCCCGGCTCGAGGACGGATTCAAGCCGCGCTGGTCGCAGCCATCGCGGGTTTGGGAGCTTTTTCTTGTTGACTTGCACCGTCACTCGCAGTACAATCTAACCAACCAACTAACCCACTGGCACACCCAGCCTGCCTTCAACGAGGATACCGTGTCCAAGGTCAAGACACTTTCCGAGGCCATCCGCGAATTCGTCCACGACGGCGATTGCGTCTATGCTGCCGGATTCACCCATCTCATTCCTTTTGCCGCCGCGCACGAGATCATCCGCCAGCGCAAGCGCGATCTGGTCCTGGCCCGCGCCACGCCGGACCTGATCTATGACATGGTTGTGGCAGCGGGCTGCGCGCGCAAGCTGATCTTTTCCTGGGGCGGCAATCCGGGCGTCGGAATGTTACGCCCGGTGCGTGCTGCAATCGAGTCCGGTCAGTTGGAGATCGAAGAATACAGCCACTTTGCGATGATCACGCGCGTCACGGCGGGCGCGGCGGGGCTGCCGTTTTTGCCGATCAAACCTACGGCTACACGCGACTTGCCCGCGAACAATCCACAGTACAAGGCGGTGACCTGCCCTTACACCGGCGAGGTGTTGACGACCGTCCCGGCGCTCCATCCCGACGTTGCCATCATCCACGCCCAGCGCGCCGACCGGAACGGCAACACACAAATCTGGGGGATCCTGGGCGAGCAAAAAGAAGTGGCGTTCGCATCCAGGCGCGTCATCGTCACGTGTGAAGAGATCGTGGACGAATCCGTCGTCCGCAGCGATCCGAACCGGACGATCATCCCCGATTTCACTGTCTCAGCCGTATGCCAGGTGCCACACTGCTGCCATCCATCGTACGCGCAGGGCTATTACGATCGCGACAATCCGTTTTATCTGGAGTGGGACAAGATTACATCCGATCCAGCGGCGACCGCCCGCTGGCTGGACGAGTGGGTGTATGGCGTGAAGGATCGTGATGAATATTGGCAAAAGCTTGGTCAAGAGACTCACCAACGTCTGGCCGTCAAGCCCCGCTACAGCCAGCCGGTGAACTATGGCGAATTCGATTAGCGCAAGTTATCCGTGATCGGACATGATCCATCAGCTATCATTCAACGATCATCCGCGAGAAGGGGGGAACACATGACCACAGACTCGACACCGGTCCGCGTGGGATTGCTTATGGGCGTCGGCGGGCTGGGCGACCAATCGTTCAATGACTCGGCCTACCTCGGCCTGCAATCTGCCCAGCGCGAATACGGCATCAAGTTCGAAACCGACACGTGGGGGATGTTGAACCAGAATCTCGCCACACTGCGTCGGTGGGCCGACGCAGGCTTTGAGTTGATCATCGGCCTCAGCTACGGCCATGTTCCCTCCATCACGCAGGTAGCGACTGAGCGTCCCGACAAAAAGTTTGCCATCGTGGATGCCGCGGTCGAGCTGCCCAACGTCTGGGCGGCCGAGTTTCGTGAGTACGAAGGCGACTTTGTGGTGGGGGCGCTGGCCGCGCTGGTGACGCGTACCCAACGCGTAGGATTCGTCGGCGGCGGCGCGACGCCCACCGTGCGCCGCATCGAAGCCGGGTACGCGCAGGGGGTGGCGTACATCAACCCGAACATCAGCATCCTCTCGGACTATGTCGGCGTGTTCGACGATCCGATCCGCGGGCGGCTGCTCGCCGAAACGCAGTACGCCTCCGGGGCGGATGTGATCTTTCAGGCCGCCGGGCGATGCGGACTGGGCGCGATTGAAGCCGCCAAGACGTTGGGACGGTACATCATCAGCACTGGCGCGGATCACAGCGAGCTGGCGCCTCGCTCCGTGTTGACCAGCCGGGTGAAGCGCGTGGACAATGCCGTCTTTGACGTGGTCGAGGCGGTGATCCAGGGACGCTTTGAAGGCGGTGTGGTCAAGAGTTATGGCTTTGCCGAATATGGCCTCTCGATGGCTCCCTTCCGCGAAGAAGTCGCCGAGGTCGTCACACCAGAGATTCAATCTTATCTCCAACGCATCCTTGAAGAAGTATCCTCAGGTAAGATCAAGGTCAACCTTGATATAGCCTAAAAAGTCGGAGGGATTCACCCTTGCGAAGGCCCTGAACCTTCGCAAGGGTTCTTTTTGAGTGCGCCAATGGCTAAATCCAAAACGCGAACGCAGTTTGTCTGCCAGCAGTGCGGCAGCTCTCAGCCCAAGTGGATGGGACGCTGCCCCGACTGCGGCGAGTGGAACAGCTTTGTCGAAGTCGTTGCGCAAAAGCCGCGCCCCTCTGAGCGCACCCTGACCGGTGGGCCACGCATCAGGCCGCAGCGACTCACCGAAATCGCTCCCGGCGACCTGGCACGCCTGACGGTCGAGATGGCCGAGTTTTCCCGCGTGATGGGCGGCGGCATCGTCCCAGGCAGCCTGACGCTCGTCGGCGGCGACCCGGGCATTGGCAAGTCCACCTTGCTGATGCAGATCGCCGCGAGCATGGCGACTGCACAGTGTCCTGTGCTGTACGTCTCCGGTGAAGAGTCCGTCCAACAGCTCAAGATGCGCGCCGACCGGCTGGGCATGTTCACCGAGCATCTCTTTCTCGCCACCGAAACCGACCTCGACGTGATCCTCGGTCACATCACCGAGATCGCTCCCAAGCTGGTCGTCGTGGATTCGATCCAGACGATGTATCTGGATGAGCTCACGTCGGCGGCGGGGAGCATCAGCCAGGTGCGCGAGTGCGCCGCGCGGCTGCAAACGCTCTGCAAGTCGTCCGGCGTCGCCGCGATGCTCGTCGGCCATGTGACCAAATCGGGCGCGCTGGCCGGCCCGAAAGTGCTCGAGCACATTGTGGACACCGTGCTGTACCTCGAAGGCGACCGCTTTCACACGTATCGTTTGCTGCGCAGCGTCAAGAATCGCTTTGGCGCGACGAGCGAGGTCGGCGTGTTCGAGATGCGCGGCGACGGCATGGTCGAGGTTGCCAATCCGTCCGAAGCGTTCCTGGCCGAGCGGTTGGTCTCCGCGCCCGGCAGCGCGATCGCCGTGACGATGGAAGGCACACGGCCCTTGCTGGTCGAAGTGCAGGCGCTGGCTTCGACCACGTCGTTCGGCCTGCCGCGCCGCACGCCGAATGGTGTGGATATGAACCGACTGCTACTGCTTGTCGCGGTGCTGCAAAAGCGCATCGGGCTGAGGCTGGGCGATCAGGACGTGTTCGTCAACGTCATCGGGGGACTCCGCATCGGCGAGCCGGCCGCGGATCTGGCGATCTCGGTGGCGATTGCGTCTTCGGTGCGTGATGTGCCCGTCGCGCCTGACCTGGCGATCATCGGCGAGGTCGGCCTTTCGGGCGAGCTGCGCGCGGTGGGTCAACTGGCCGCGCGGCTCAACGAGGCGAGCAAGCTTGGCTTCCGGCGCTGTCTCGTCCCCAAGAGCATCCGCCGACCTCGGGTCGAAAGCGCGCCGTCGGGCCTGGAGGTCATCGGCGCGCGGAGTTTGGGTGAGGCAATTGAGGCGGCGTTGGCGCCGAGGTAGAGTCAGAGGATGACCATGCCAGACACTTTTAGCATTCTCATTCTCATCGGTCGCCCCGCGTCCGGCAAAAGCGAGATCATTGACTTTTTGAAGCACGTGCCGTCGGATGCCCGGCGGAGCAAGTTTCACATCGCCGATCTGGATACCCTCGACGACTTTCCGATGCTGTGGACATGGTTCGAGGAAGACTATTTGCTTGCAGAAAAGCTGGGCCAGCCGCGCCTGCACACCGATGATCAGGGGTATTTCAAGTATCGCCATCTCTGGCACCTCTTGATCGAGCGATTCAATCTAGAGTATGCCAAGCGACTGCGTGATGACCTGGCGTACCACGCTCACACCACGCTCATCATCGAGTTCTCGCGCGGCAGCGAGCACGGCGGATATACCGAAGCATTCCAACATCTTTCGGACGAGATTCTGCGTCAGGCTGCCGTCGTGTACGTGAACGTGCCCTTTGAAGAATCTCTGCGCAAAAATCGCCGCCGGTACAACCCGGACAAGCCCGAAAGCCTCCTCGAGCACGCGCTGCCCGACGAAAGGCTCGCGCGGCTTTACCGTGACGATGACTGGGCCGCGCTCACTTCGAGTCACTCCGAATTTCTCGCTGTGCGCTCCGTTCGTGTGCCGTATGTCGTCTTTGAAAACGCCGACGATGTGACAACCGGTAAGCCAGATCTGCTGACACCCCGGCTCGAGGCTGTCTTGAGCCGGTTATGGGCGCTGCGGCGCGAGCAGTAAAAAAACCCCGGCCAACTCAGGCCAGCACAAAGATCGCCGTCGTCGCGCGCAGGTTGTGATTGCCGCGCGTCGCATTCAACTTGCGTTGGCCGGCCAGATAGATTTCATTCGTGATCCGGATGTGTTGTTCCCGGCAAAAGTCTTTGAAATCGTGCACGGTCAGCGGTCTGGCGCGTGGCGCAGCATGCCAGGGCTGGGGCAAATCGGCGGCCAGCGGCATGCGTCCATGAAAAAGCAAGCTCAGCCGGCAGCGCCAGTGTCCCCAGTTGGGAAAGCTCACGATCGCCCGGCGGCCCACGCGCAGCATCTCGCAGATGATAAAGTTGGGATGGCTCAGGTAAGGCAAGGTCTGGCTGAGGATGACGGTATCGAACGAGCCATCCGGGTAATCGTTCAAGCCTTCTTCCAGGTTACCCTGGCGCACGCTCAGCCCTTTGCGCACGCAAGCCAACACGCCTTCCTCCGAAAGCTCAATCCCCCGGCCCGTGATCTGGCGCACATTGATCAGATAACGCAGCAGCGTGCCATCTCCGCAGCCCAGGTCAAGCACCTTTTCGCCGGGCTGCACCAGCTCCGCGATAGCCAGCAAGTCAGTCCGCAACGTAGAATTATCTGTGTCGTTCATGGATGTTTTTTCTACGAAGGACACGAAGGGACACGAGAATCTCGGTGAACCTTCGTGTCCTTTGTGGATCAACTAGGGCACAGCAATGCCGTGATGCGCCACGACCCGATCGAGAAAGTCAGAGATGAGACGGGTCATCGTGTCCACCTCAAGCAGGAAAGCATCGTGTCCCCACGTGGACTGCAGATTGCAGTACGTCACGTCCGCGCCCGCGGCGGTCAGCGCCGCGACCATCTCTTTGGAATGGTACGTCGGGTAGAGCCAGTCCGAGGTGAATGAGACGACCAGATACATGATATGCGCGCAGTGGGCAAACGCTGCCATCAAGCTGCCGTGACCGTTGCACAGGTCAAAATAGTCCATCGCTTTAGTGATGTACAGGTAACTGTTGGCGTCAAACCGCTCGGTGAATCGGCTGCCTCTGTAGCGCAGATAGCTTTCGACCTCAAAGTCGGTCTCAAAGTCGTAACCGAAACATTCGCGGTTTGCCAGTTTGCGCCCGAACTTGGCATGCATGGATTCTTCGCTCAGATACGTGATGTGACCGATCATCCGCGCCAGCGCCAGCCCCGTGTTGGGACGCGGGCCGTCGTAATAATCGCCGTGGTTCCAGTTCGGGTCGGCATAGATTGCCTGACGCCCGACTTCACTAAAAGCGATCAGCATCGGCGAGTGGCGCGCTGTCGTCGCCAGCGGCAGCGCGGCGCGGACCCGCTCCGGGTAGCTCACGGTCCACTGCAAGACCTGCATGCCGCCCATGCTCCCCCCGACCACCGCCATCAGTTTTTCGATGCCCAGATGATCGATCAGGCGGCACTGAGCGCGCACCATGTCGCCGATCGTGATGATGGGGAACTGCAATCCATAAGGCTTGCCCGTCTTGGGATTGATCGAGCTGGGGCCGGTCGAGCCTTGACACCCACCAATGATGTTTGAACAGATCACACAGTACTTGGTCGTGTCAAAGGCTTTGCCGGGTCCGATGCAATCGTCCCACCAGCCGATTTTGCCAGCAGCGTCAGTGCCCGCGGCATGCGCGTCACCCGAAAGCGCGTGGACGATCAAGATCGCATTGCTGCGATCTGCATTGAACTGGCCATAGGTCTCGTAGGCCAATGTGATCGGGCCAAGCGTCTCGCCGCTATCGAGCGGCATCGGCTCATCTTCAGCGAAGGTATAGTATTGCCGTTCGATTGGCCCAATAGAACAAGTCTTGTCCATAGTGCATACTCCTACATCACGCTTTCGTCAACGCCTGATCCAGGTCCCATAGGATGTCGTCAATGTCTTCGATGCCGATGCTCAGGCGCACGAAATCGGGTGTGACCCCGGCGCTGGCCTGCTCATCAGGAGTGAGTTGGCTGTGCGTCGTGCTGGCCGGGTGGATTGCCAGGCTTTTGGCGTCGCCCACGTTAGCGAGATGGCTAAAGAGCTGGAGATGATTGATAAAGTTGCGCCCAGCTTCCAGCCCGCCCTGGATGCCAAAGCCCAGGATCGCGCCGGGGCCTTGGGGCAGATATTTTTTCGCGGCGGCATAGTCCGGATGACTCTTGAGGCCGGGATAAGTGACCCAACTGACTTTAGGATGCTTTTCCAACCACTCGGCCACGGCCTGCGCGTTTTGGACGTGCCGCTCCATGCGCAGGCTGAGCGTCTCAAGCCCTTGCAGGAACAGCCACGAGTTCAGCGGCGCCTGGCACGCGCCAATGTCGCGCAGGATTTGCACCCGCGCTTTGAGGATGAACGCGGGCGCGCCGAGCGTGGCATACACCAGGCCGTGATAGCTGTCGTCCGGCTCGGTAAAGTTGGGAAAGCGGTCGCTGCCGGCCCAGTCAAAGTTACCGCCATCCACGATGATGCCGCCGATGCTCGTGCCGTGCCCGCCGATGAACTTGGTCGTCGAATGGACGACAATGTTCGCGCCCCACTCGAACGGACGGCACAGGTAGGGCGTGGCGAAGGTGTTGTCAATCATCAACGGGAGGCGATACTCGCGCGCAATGGCGGCCACCTCTTCAAACGGGAAGACGTTGATGCGCGGGTTCCCCAGCGTCTCGCCATAGATGATCCTGGTGTTGGGGCGGATCGCCCGGCGAAAGTTTTCGGGATCGGTCGGGTCTACCAGAGTGACCTCAATGCCGAGCCGGGGAAAGGTGTAATTGAATTGATTGAAGGTGCCGCCGTAAAGCGTCGAGGCCGATACAATGTGGTCGCCTGCGCCGCACAGTGTCAGGATCGCCATCGTCTGCGCGGCGTGGCCGGAACTGGCCGCCAGCGCGCCGACTCCTCCTTCCAGGTTGGCGATGCGCTGCTCAAACACGTCACTGGTCGGATTCATGATGCGCGTGTAAATGTTGCCAGGCTCTTGCAGAGCAAACAGACGAGCGGCGTGATCAGTGTTTTTGAACACATAGGATGTCGTTTGATAAATCGGCACGGCACGCGCGCCCGTCGTCGGATCGGGCTGCTGCCCGGCATGAAGCTGGCGCGTCGTAAAGCCGAATGAATGTCCCTGGACTGACATGGAAAAATTCTCCTTCAAGTGATTTGGATCCGGTAAGATGACGACCGTTACCTGTTTCCATTTTTGCCTTTAGCAGCAAGACTTGCCGCTAAAGGCTTGCGCATGGCCCATCGTGTCATCGGCTTGCCCCCTCTTAACGAACTTGCCTCTTCTGGGTAGAAGAGGCAAAAAAGAAAACAGGTCGGATTTCCTCTCATCTTCCAGAATTTTGCTTCTGCCGGAATTGGCACCATGCCGATCGCTCGGCTGGTTGTCGAGGCTTCACAGGGCCGGTCCCTCCACCTCTCTGGATAAGAGTGTCAATGACTATTCAGTTATTATTGGGGCGCAAAGATACCACACACACGATGAACTGTCAAGGCTTGCGACAGACGATCCATGATTGGTCATGTGCTAGTCCACCATCGTCGCCGGTCTCGAGGATGTCCCACCCGGCAAAAGCGCGAGCCAGCTCGCCGATCTCAAGCAGGTATTCCGGTGGGAAATCGGCATCCGGGGTCAGCTTGCGAAGGTTGAGGGTCTGATACAGTAACCACCCACCGCGATGCAAAGCAGCCTGTAACCGGGGCCACAGCCTGCGGTTGAGATAACGAAACCCGATGATCAGATCGTAGGCTTCTGAGGGAGGTGTCCATTCATCCAGATCGGCCTGGACGAAATTCACCACAACGCCGGCCAGAGCTGCAGCTTGCCGCCCATGATCGAGCGCCACCCGGCTGATGTCCACCGCATCTACCGTGAATCCGCACTGCGCCAGCCAGATAGCATTTTGACCCACCCCACATGCCACGTCCAATGCACGTCCACCTTTTAGCCCCTGCTGTGAGACAAAGCGACCCAGGAGGGGATGTGGCTCCCGTACATGAGCGGTCTTGGGGTCTGCCCACCGCGCATCCCAGCGTTCTTGATCGGAATTCAAAATGTGTTTTGCTCCTGGCAAGTAGATGTCAGAAGTCAGTTGTTGGAGTGCCACGATCAATTCTCCCATTTCCAACCGCCGACTTCCGCCCTCCAAATCATTCGGGCGTGACCAAATCATTCCATCGGCGTCTTGCTAATACGGAAGGTGCAGGTCGGGCCGCCCATCGCGCGACACACCGTCTCGGTGACCTCAAAGGCTTTGCCGGTCGCCCACTTGAGCGATTCGAGCAGCGCGCCCACGGTGGTAAAGCACACGGGCTTTTCAGACGTGCGCCCTTGACAGGCGCCGCAGGCTTCTTTGACGTAGATATAATAATCCGCTTGCTCTTCGACGTGAGCCGGTTCGTGCAGGTCTCGAGTCATCCCATTCGCCACGTTGTTCAGCACCGTCTTCATCTGCATGTTCAACGGCAAGACTTTGAGCGCCAGGCCGGCCAATCCTAACGTCGCCGGGTGTTCCTTCATCGCGTATTGGAACGTCGCCCGGCCCACGCGAATGAGCGAAGCCTTGGCCGCGCGCTGACCATAAAAGTCTTCGACCGCTTTGACGACGGCGGCATAGTCTTCAAAAGGGATACAGTCCTCCAGGTCGTTGGGAGGGTAATTCTTGACAAAGCGGCTCAGCCCGGCCGAGTTGAGCACAGCGCTCACGCCGTTCTGGCCCATCACTTCTTCCATTGAAAGAAACAGGACGCGCAATGAGGCATTTGGCAACATGGGGTGGCCCATAGGTTTTCTCCTCCAGAGAGATGATATGGATACGTCATACGGCGAGATTTATCGCGGGTCGAACCAGCACACACGTACCGCGCAGTTGCTCAGTAAGCGTCGCCCGGTTCAGGGTCACAAATCCAGAACAAAATAGATCCCCCTATTCACAAACCCGAGGGACTGGTAAAACCGATGAGCCACCTGACGCTGGTGCCCCGACTCGAGCGCAATGCGATGGCACCCGGCCCGGCGTGCTTGCACCATGACCTCGTTCATGATCGCTTGGCCGACGCCGTAACCGCGCGCCGATTCAGTCACAATGAGATCGGCGATCCACAACTCGCGCGTGGCCCAGTTGAGCCGCGCGCGGAACGTGCCGACGACTGAACCCACAACCCGCCCACCCAACTCGGCCACAAGCATCAACTGATCTGGATGGGCAAGATGCTGACGGTAAACGTCGGTCATGCGCGCATCCGTCGGGTCGGCATGGGGACGGCCCAATTCTTCCAACAACTGCATGACGAGGGGAATGTCGGCATCGGTCGCGGGACGCACGCGCGGGCGCGTCTGCTCGACGACCCAACTGGCAATACACTCGGCGACGGCCGAGACGATTTCGTCGGGCACCCCCTCGGCCGCCTTGGACTTGAGGCGCAAGTCAATCGGGTCGTTCACGTAATCTACCGAAAGCAATCGCCCATCCGTCGCCCAGGCGATCTCGGTCGAGAACAACTGCAAGCCACACACGCGCGCAATGATCTGGGCCATCTCGCGTAAGCGGCCCAGGTTGTAAAGCGTTTCCTCCAATGGCGTGACCGGTGTGTAGATGTGAGTTTGATTGTCCCACCAGCAGGGAAAGATGTCACAGCATGAATAGATCACCCGGAACCATGCGCGGCGTCCAGCGATCGTGGCCGGTGTGATCCATTCCTGGAGCAGGTACTTGTCGGCGGGGTATTTTTGACGCGCGGCAGTGACCTGCGCCCAGGCCTGCGCCTCATTCACCACGCCGGCGCCGCCTCCACCGTGCGCTGGCTTGATGGAAAACCGTCCGCCCAGCGGCGTCAGATCAGGTGGGGGCAGGTGGGGCTGCTCATCATACGGTGGAAGGATGATCGTGTACGGCGTATAGAGCCCGGCAGTGATGAACTCGAGGTGCATCGTCGCCTTGTCCCACGCCCGGCGCGCGGCAGCGAACGGGTTGACCTGGCAGGGAACGTGCGCCGCAGCCCATTCGACCAGCGGCAGAAACGCCGGGTCGCCATCGGAGGCGCGATCAAAAAAGGCGCGCAAACTCAACTCGCCCAACACAATCTGTTCTAGCGTCTGGGCGAGCGTCGCGGAGGTGACCTGATACAGCGTCAGCCCGTGGCGCAGACACACGGCTTCCAGGAGCGCGACAAAGTCAGCATCGTATTCCCAGGTCCAGGCCAGGCCAAGATCGTAGGTCGGCATTTGGGTGTTGGCGTGATTTCGTGTAGAATCAACCATCTCTATGACGTATCACGTGTTTCGTTAGGTGGCAATACGCGGCACGCAATACACAACACGAGGGACATGATGAGATCCGTTCATCAACGTTTGCCTGCCGGCAAGCTGCTTCGCTGGGCGGCGCGCCATCTGCGCGATTTGCCCTGGCGCGTCGAGCCGCGCGATCCGTACCGCGTCTGGATCAGCGAGATCATGCTTCAACAGACGCAAGTGGTCACAGTTATACCATACTTTCAGAGATTCATGGAACGCTTTCCCACTGTGCAGGCGCTGGCGGCAGCACCGCTCGACGATGTACTCAAATTCTGGGAAGGCCTGGGGTACTATGCTCGCGCGCGCCACCTTCACCGTGCGGCGCGCAAGATCATGACGGAATTCGGCGGTCAACTGCCGGATACTATAGAGGAGTTGCGCAAGCTGCCCGGCGTGGGGCGCTATACGGCTGGCGCGATTGCGAGCCTGGCCTTTGGGTGTGATGCGCCGGTCGTGGATGGCAACGTCAGGCGGGTGCTGTGTCGTCTTTACGCGGTTCGCGGTGATATTCGCCAACCCAGACTGGAGCGGAAGCTGTGGGCATTGGCCGAATGGAATCTGCCCAAGGGTAAAGCCGGTCGCTGGAATGAAGCGATGATGGAACTGGGCGCGACGGTTTGCGTACCGCGAGCGCCTCGTTGCGGCGAGTGCCCTTTGGCAAAAGTCTGCCGGGCGCGCGCGTCAGGCATCCAGGGGAAATTGCCCCAACGGGTCACCAGGAGACGACTTCCACACCACGATGTGACCGCGGCGATCATTTGGAAGCGCGGCCATGTGCTCATCGCTCAAAGACCGCTGGGCGGGATGCTGGGTGGCTTGTGGGAGTTTCCCGGTGGAAAGCGAGAACGCGGCGAGTCGCTGGAGGCTTGCCTGCAGCGCGAGATCCGAGAAGAGTTGGGAGTCGAGATCGAGGTCGGCCAGCGCGTGACACAGGTCGAGCACACCTACACTCACTTTCGCATCACGCTGCACGCTTTCGAGTGTCGCCTGGTGCGAGGCCGTCCGCATGCACTTCAGGTGACCGCCTGGCGCTGGGCGCGTCTGGACGAGCTGGACCATTTCGCGTTCGCGGTGACCGATCGCAGAATCATCCGGGGATTGAAACAGAAGATGCCGTGACGTCCATTGGCAGCCACATCGCAAACATGCTGCCTCTGCCCGGCTCGCTGTTGAGCGTGATGCGTCCACCGTGTGCCAGGATGATCTTGGAAGCGATCGTCAGGCCCATCCCCAGCCCGCCGTATCGTCGCTGGTCACTCATGTCCGCCTGGGTGAACACCTGAAAGATCGCGTGTTGTTTTTCGCTGGGAATGCCGGGGCCAGAATCTATGACGGCGATCACGGCGAAAGAAGCTGGTATCGGCTGGGTCCAGGGCGGCGCGGCCGGCCAATGTGCCGCCACGCGGACACGCCCACCCGGCGGCGTGAATTTGATCGCGTTGTCAAGCAGTTGGCCGAGCGCATGTTGCACGCGGGGCATATCAGCGGTGAGGACCAGGTCTTGTTGGGGCAGCGCAACTTCCAGGCGCAGCCTCTTTTTTTCGATTCGCAACCGCCACAGCTCGACCGTCGAGTTCACCAGCTCAAGCACGCTACACCTGCCCAATTCCAGCTTGAACTCGTTGCGGTCCAACTGGCTAAAGTCAAACAGATTGTCAATTTGCCGCCGGAGCCGCTGGCTCTGCGCCATCATATCCGCCAGATAGGCTTTGGCCCCCACAATCGAGCCTTGGTTGAGCTGTTCTTGCAACAAATCAGCCGTAAAGAACATCTGGGCCAGTGGCGTGCGCAATTCGTGCGAGGTGACCGAGACAAACTCGGCCTTCATCTGGTCCAGGCTCTTGAGCTGCTCGTAAGCCTCGCGCAGTTGCTCGGTCTGTTGTGCCACGCGCTGAGCCAGGCTGGCGTTGAGCGCGCGCAACTCTTCCATCAGTCGGCGGTTTTCCAGCGTCAGGCGTCGGTGCGAGAGCGCGTTTTGAACGACGTGATGCAGCTCATCGAGGTTTTCCACTGGTTTGAGCAAATAGTTGTAGGCGCCCTCGCGCAGCGCCCCAATCGCCGATTCAACGGTGGGGTGCCCCGTGAGGATGATCACGGGGATGTCGCAATTGCACGCCTTGACTGCTTGCAGAACGCCCAGGCCATCCACATGGGGCATTTGCAGATCGGTAATGACCAGATCGAACGGCTGGGAATTGATCAACTCGATAGCCTTGCGGCCATCAGGGGCAGTTTGCACACGATAGCTGGCGCTCTTGAGATAATCGGCCAGCATAGTGCGGATTTCCGCGCTATCGTCTGAGACGAGTATACTTTCGCCAGGCATATTGATCCTCGGCGGTGCAGCGAGCCTGAATTATAACACAATTCAGGATATATCAGCCTGACGATCCCAGACAGTCGAGGGCGATGGCGTTCTTACCGCATAGACGAATCCAGTGCATCCTCGCCGATGACAGTGAATTGGCGAGGAGCCACCGCCGGGGGCATGGGGGCAAAAGACTGACTCGCTTGCGGCGGATTGACCATGGGCGGGGAAACAACAATGACTGGCGGGTACATGGACTGCTGCGGCCCATGGCGCAGTGCACTCATCTCTTCCCGCTCGCGGCGGCGCAGGAGCGCCAGCCCAGCCACGAGGACCGCCGGCAACATCGCGCCGACGCCACACGCCGCACCTGTCAACACCGACATGGCCTCGTTCGACAGACGGGTGCCAATATACACGCCCAAAGTTACCGCAAATGCCGTCACGCCTAGTCCAATGATCGCAGTTACTCGATTCATGCGACACCTCTCAACTTGCTCCAGCCAAAACCGACACCGCCTGATGTAACAGGCTGGGCCGCCCACGAAGGATATCCCAGCGCTGAGGAACGCTGCCCATCTGCGCCACCACTTGCTCCATCTCCGCCACACTCACGAAAGCGGCCTGGAAGCGAATCACCTGTCCAGTCGCTATAGCGAGAAAATCTCCGCGACCGGCAAGCTTTTCTGCTCCTGTCCCTCCGATACCTGCTGCAACACGCGCATCCTCGGGCGAGACGACTTTGCCCACCAACCTCACCGGAAAATTGGCGCGGATGAGCGTCCCGATCACCTGGGACGATGGCTTTTGCGTGCAAGCGATGACATGAACCCCTGCCTCACGCCCGCGCTGAACTAGCCGTGTCAGCGGATCGGCGATGGCCTTGCCTGCCACTTGCATCAAGTCTGCCAACTCATCCAGCACAACAACGATGCGCGGCTCGACGCTCCCATGATCCACTCTCTTCTCTCTACCCTCTTCTCTCTTCTCTCGTCTCAACCCCCTGGCCTCCATCAGCCGCACCAACTCATCCAGTGCGCCAGCCGCTTCCATCGCGTCACCTATGATTGGCCTCATCAGGTGCGGCAATGCTGCAAACGGCACAAAAGCTCTCCGCTTGGGATCAATCAGGACAAGCTGCAACTGACTGCGCCGGTGCGTCATTGCCAGACTCAAGATCATGGCCTGGCACAATACCGTCTTGCCCGAGCCGGTCGTGCCAGAGATCAGGACATGCGCCACATCGGGGGCAGGCAACCGAAGCAAGAGCGGAGCGCCATCGTCGCACATGCCCAGCACGGCTGTCCCCGATGACATCCTTGGCAGAGCTTCAAAACCGGACTTGGCTCGCGCATCGGCCAACCGCGCCATAAGCGGCAGCAGTTTGATGGGTTGAGCATCCTCGCGCGGGATTTCCAGTTGCAGCGTACCGCACAGCCCTAGCGCATAGCCCGGGGCTATGCGATGCACTGCTGAGGCTGCGCGCGACACACGCACACTGGCAACGCCCAAAGCCAACGCCAGTTCATCTGCCAAGGCCTGCACTTGAGCGATGCGTGTGCCGGCCGCCGGAGCAAGATGGAATTGTACCACGCGCGGCGTGACAATGCCTCCGGTGACGCGCCCCGGTGCTTTGTGACTCGCCAGCACCATCTCGATCCGATCTGACTCTAGTTCCAGTTGTTTGCGTGTCGTGCTCATGCGCCATCCCTCCCAGGCTTCAGCCTGTGCGCTCTGAAAGAAATTGCCCTAAGTACATTATAAGAACATTTGTTCTAATTGTCAAGAAGATAAAGAGGCATCGTTTGAGGGAGACGATGCCTCCAAATCGAGTCAGGTGAATCTACCTGGACTGCGACAACTGATGAAGCTGCTTCATCAAACGCGCCTTGCGCCGGGCCGCATTGTTTTTATGAATGACGCCCTTGCCCGCCGCATGATCCAGCTCGCTGATCGCTTGCTGGAGAGCTAGCCTGGCCTCATCAGGCTTGTTTTCGCTGAGCGCAAGGCGAGCTTTTTTGACGGCTGTGCGCGCACGACTGCGCACGACGCGGTTGCGTTCCCGCTTCCGTGCGGAACTGCGGATGCGCTTGATAGCGGACTTGATGTTAGCCAACGGAACCTCCAGAATAGCTGTGAGCCTTATACTGCGGGCGCGGAGTATACCCGATGTCGCCGGATTTGTCCAGCCGTGATTCAGATGTTATAATCGTCAAAGGGGGCAGAGAATGAAACTGTCATTGGCAGAAGTCGAGCACATTGCGGAACTCGCCAAGCTCTCGCTTTCCGACGAGGAGAAAGCGCGTTACCAGGAGCAGCTCTCTGCGATCCTGGAATACGCTGGACGGCTGCAGGTGGTGGACACCTCAGCGATCCCGCCGACGGCCACGGTGCTGCCTTTGCGCAACGTGATGCGCGCCGACGAGCCGCGCGATTCCATGAGTCGCGAGGACGTGTTGGCCAACGCGCCACAGGCTGGGGCCGATTCCTTCCAAGTCCAGGCGGTGCTGGATTGATCCTTGCCCAGGTGATCTCAAGTTGACGGCCCTCTGCGATCTGACTATCCACGAAGCGATGGATCGGCTGTGGCATGGCGAGCTAACCTCGGTCGAGCTGACGCAAGCTGTGTTGGACCGGATCGTCGCAGTCGAAAACCAGATTCAGGCCTACCTGACGCTCGCGCCTGAGCTGGCATTGGAACAGGCTCGCGAAGCCGATGAGCGTCGCGCTCGCGGCGAGGATACGCCGCTGTTGGGCATTCCGCTAGCAATCAAGGATGTCGTGTGCGTCGAGGGCCTGCCTTGCACGTGCGGCAGCCGCATTTTGGAAGAGTTTGTGCCTCCGTACAATGCGACTGTCGTCGAGCGATTGCGCGCGGCGGGCTGTGTGATCCTGGGCAAAACCAACATGGACGAGTTTGCAATGGGTTCGTCCACCGAAAACTCGGCGTTCTTTCCAACACGCAACCCGTGGGACTTGGATCGTGTACCCGGCGGGTCATCGGGGGGAAGCGCCGCGGCGGTCGCCTCCGGCATGGCGCTCGGCGCGCTCGGCACCGATACGGGAGGAAGCATCCGCCAACCTGCGTCGTTGTGCGGCGTAGTGGGCATCAAGCCCAGTTATGGCCGTGTGAGCCGCTATGGACTCGTCGCCTTTGCGTCATCGCTCGACCAGATCGGCCCGTTTGCGCGCGATGTGCGCGATGCAGCAATCCTGCTTAGCATCATCGCTGGACACGACCCACGCGATTCCACTTCGATGCCATTGCCCGTGCCCGATTACGTCAGCGCGCTGAATGCGGACCACTTGCAGGGCATCCGCATCGGCGTGCCGCGTGAGTATTTCGTCGCCGGGGTGCAGCCGGAGGTGGCCAAAGCCGTCCAGGCGGCGATCGAGGTGATGCGCGGGCTGGGCGCGCAGGTGCGCGAGGTGAGTTTGCCGCATACTGACTATGGCCTGCCCGTGTATTACATCATCGCGCCGGCCGAAGCCTCGGCTAACCTGGCACGTTATGACGGCATGCGCTATGGCCTGCGTGTCCAATCGCCCGAAGGGATGTGGGAGACCTATCGCCAAACGCGCGGCGCAGGCTTTGGCAGCGAGGTCAAGCGGCGGATTATGCTGGGGACGTATGCACTCAGCGCGGGTTACTATGACGCCTACTATCTCAAGGCACAACAAGTTCGCACGCTCATCAAAGGCGATTTCGACGCCGTGTTCGATGCGGTGGATGTGATCGCCTGTCCGGTAGCGCCGACGACCGCATTCAAGATCGGCGAAAAGGTGGATGACCCACTGCAAATGTATCTTTCGGATGTGTTTACGCTGAACTGCAACCTGGCCGGCATTTGCGGCATCAGTCTGCCGTGCGGCTTTGACCAGGATCATTTGCCGATTGGCTTGCAGCTCTTGGGGCCGGCGTTCGGCGAAGAGATCGTGCTGCGCGTGGCGCATGCTTACGAGCAAGCCACCGAATGGCATACATACAGGCCGCAGATCCCGGCAAGCCTTGAACAGGAACAAGCTCTCGACGATTGACACGGGGCAAGTTCAGAGTCCCATTGTCGCGCTATCATGTGTTTCCAACCCTGCAAGTCGGGTTGAACGTTCCTATCATGAGCGTAGACGTCATCTGCGGGGAGCCAATGTCTTGATGATCGCCTGGCGTGAATTTACTGGCCGTGCAATTCGACTGACGGATGAGCCAGGAGAAGAAAGGAACACACAGTTTGACCATTCCACTCCAGACCCAGCAGCTTCGCGCCTTATCTCAAGAGGCATAGAAAGACAGGGACCACGGATGACACGCGCGGGCATGGGAGCCTGCTCTGCTTATTATTCGGATAGGCTCCAAGCCTGAAAGAGGTGAGCAATGAAAGTTCGGCTTTTCTCACTGTCGCGCTATGTGGAGGCCGCTCTCCGGCAAGCTGAATATGAACGAGACGAAAACAACACAGTGATCGCCCAAGTTCCAGGCGCATCAGGGTTCTTTGCACAGGGAGATACCTTCCTATGAAAGTCATCATTCCCCTGGCCGGATTCGGCACGCGCCTCCGGCCCCATACCTACACCAAGCCTAAGCCGCTCATCAATGTGGCTGGCAAAGCGGTGCTGGGGCATATCCTGGACAAGTTTGCCGGACTCGCCGTCGAAGAGTTTATCATCGTTCACGGCTATCTGGGCGAGCAAATCCAGAGTTATATGGCCACTCATTATCCTCAGTACCGCGCCCGCTTTGTCGAACAAACTGAACTCATCGGCCAGGCCGACGCGATCTTGCGCTGCCGACCCTTTGTGTCCGGTCCGGTCCTCGTGGTCTTTGTGGACACCTTGTTCGAGGCGAACCTATCCGGCCTGGCGAACGAGCAGGCAGATGCTGTGGCATTCGTCAAAGAAGTGGACGATCCACGCCGCTTTGGTGTAGCCATCCTCGACCCGGAGGGTTGCGTAAAGCGGTTCGTCGAAAAACCGGAATCCATGGACAACCGACTGGCCGTCATCGGCATGTACTATATCAAGAACTCTATCGCGCTGATGCGGGCCTGTCAGGACCTGATGGATCGGAACATTCAGACAAAAGGTGAATACTTTTTGGCTGACGCGCTCAACCTGATGATCGAGGCTGGGGCCAAGATCCGCACAGAGACCGTTGAGGTCTGGGAAGACTGTGGCAAGCCCGAAACCGTGCTGCACACCAATCGCTATCTGCTGAAAAATGGGCACGACAACAGCGCCGAACACAAGAGCGATGGCTATCTGGTCATCCCGCCGGTCAACATCGCGCCGACGGCGATGATCGAAGCCTCCATCATTGGCCCGTACACCACGATCTCGGATGGCTGCCGCATCTCTGGCTCGATCATCCGGGACAGCATTGTTGACGAAGATGCCCACATTGAAGATTCGACGCTTGAACAATCGCTTATCGGCAAAGGTGCATTGGTCAAGAGCAAGTACCGCAAGCTCAATGTGGGCGATTCGTCGTCGGTAGACTTGAGTTGATTCACCCACTCTGAAATCCAAGAGTCGAGGATAATATGGCTCAAATCACTATCATCGGATTGGACACCATCGGCATTTCGTTGGGATTGGCGTTACGCAAGACCGCGCAACCGCCCACCCTCGTTGGCGTGGACCAGGACGCGGCCACTGCCCGCCGCGCGCTCCAACTTGGCGCGGTCGAGCGCACGGAAGGATGGATCAGCAGCGCGGTCAGGGAGGCGGCGCTCGTCATCCTGAACGAGCCATTTTCGCGCCTGCACGATATCCTCGAAGCGCTCGGCGACAGCCTGCCATCGGGCTGCATCGTGACCTGCACCGCTCCGATCATCGCGCCCGTGCTGGCCTGGGCCGACCAGTATTTGCCTGCCGGCATTTCATTCGTCGCCGGGCATCCGATCATTAACCCACACAAGGCCCTGGCTGAACCCAGCGCCGAGCTTTTCCAGCAGGCGCAGTTTTGCATCATCCCATCGTTCAAGGCTGCGCCAGGGGCCATGGACTTGGTCACCAGCCTGGCAACTGCGATCGGGGCGCAGCCCTTCTTCCTCGACGCCGCTGAACACGATGGACTGGTGACCGCCGTCGAAGGGCTGTCCGGTTTGCTGGGGACCCTCCTGATGAGCGCCGCCGCCAAGGCCTCATCATGGCGCGACATGCGCCGTCTGGCCGGGGTCGAGTTCGCGCGAGCTACCGCGACCGCCGAAGCCGACCCGACGGCTACCGTCGCCGCACTGCGTGCGAATCGAGAGAATCTGGCCCGCTGGCTCGAGATCTATAGCGGTATGCTGAGCGAAGCGCGTGCCGCGCTTCTGGCCGAAGACGAAGCTCCCTTGACCAAGCTGATCACCGACGCGCATGAGGCACACGATCAATGGCGGCGAGATTCGCGCGGCGCCAATTGGGAAAGTGTCGCCGAGACGCCCCAGGTCAGTATGGGGCAAATGTTAAGCCACTTGATCCTGCCCCAAAGACAGCCGCCGGATCGGGGCAAGAAGCGCAAATAGAAAGTTTCAAATCCCGGTGTGTTACTGTTATATCGTCGAATGTGCCGATGGGACGCTTTATACCGGTTGGACGACGAACCTGGAGCGGCGGGTGGCAGAGCACAATGCCGGGCGCGGCGGCCGCTATACCCGCCTGCGCCGCCCGGTCAAACTGGTATACTCTGAACGCTTGCCGAATCGTTCCGCGGCCATGCGCCGTGAGGCCGCGATCAAACGGATGAACCGACGCGCCAAGCTTACGCAAATATCAAATTTCAAATCCTGAACGGCCGGGGATTCGCACCTTTGTTGAACCTGCCCTTTTGACATTCGACACTTGAGTTTGACGATGCCTTATCGCGTTTTGATGATCGCTCCCACCTCATTCTTCTCGGACTATGGTGGGCACATCCGCATCCTGGAAGAGGCGCGCGTCTTGCGCAAATCCGGTCAGCAGGTCAAGATCGTGACCTATTACAAAGGCCGCGATGTGGACGGACTGGATATTATTCGCACACGCCCCACGCCCTGGCGCGCCGAGTACGAGGTCGGTTCTTCGCGCCACAAGTTTGCGTTCGATGCGCTGCTGCTGTGGACGTCGCTTGTCGCCGCGCTGCGCTTTCGGCCCGATGTGATCCACGCGCACATGCACGAAGGTGCGCTCATCGGCAGCGCGATCTCGCAACTGCTCGACATTCCCATGGTGTTTGATTTTCAGGGCAGCCTCACCAGCGAGATGATCGATCACCGCTTTCTGCGGCGTGGGGGCTTGCGACACCGCTGCTTGCGTTGGCTGGAAGATCGGATCAATCATGCGGCGCCAGTCATCCTGGCAAGCTCCCGCAACGCCGCTGAGCTTCTGGTGAGCGAGTTTGGCATCCATCCAGCGCGCGTCCAGGCGGTGCCGGACTGCGTCAACACAGATGTGTTCCGTCCGCGCACGCCAGCCGACGAATCGGATGTGGCGGCGCTCAAAGCCCAGTGGGACATTCCAGCCGATCGAACGATCGTGGCCTACCTGGGCCTGCTCGCCCCGTATCAGGGCACGGATCTTTTGTTGGAAGCCGCCAGCATCGTCAAGCGCGTCCGGGCAGACGTTCACTTTTTGATCATGGGCTTTCCCAGCGTCGAGGGCTACCGCGCCAGAGCAATCGAGCTAGGTCTTGCGGATCATGTCACGTTCACCGGCAAAGTGAACTATGAGGATGCGCCGCGCCACCTGCACCTGGGCGATATGGCCGTCGCGCCCAAGGTTTCGGAAACGGAAGGCTGCGGCAAGCTGCTGAATTACATGGCGTGTGCGCTGCCGACCGTGGCGTTCGATACACCAGTCAGTCGCGAATATCTGGGCGAGCACGGCATCTATGCCGCTACTGGAAACGCCCAGGCCCTCGCAGCGGCGATCCTTCAATTGGTGGTCGCCCCGGAACATGGACGGGCGCTGGGGCACTGGTTGAGGGCGCGCGTGATCGAACGGTTCTCGTGGGATGATTCCGGTGCGCGCCTGCTCAACGCCTACGATGCTGTCACGGCGAAACTCGCTTTGCCCGTACAAAAGACTTGGTCCGCAAAAATCAAATCTCAAACGTCAAATTCCAAGTGATCTGGCATGGTATCCTTATTGACGTTTGATATTTGGTACTTGGTATTTGAAAGTTGATATGCTCTCTCAATTAGCTGAACTGTGGCGTTACCGTGAGCTGGTGCGTAACCTCGTCGCGCGCGACCTGAAGGTGCGCTACAAAAACTCGGTGTTGGGTGTGGCCTGGTCGTGGTTGAACCCGCTGCTCATGATGATGGTATTTACCGTCGTGTTCACGGTCTTTAACAGCGCGCCCCCCAACATCTCGCACTATCCGGTGTATATTCTGGCTGGCATTTTGCCCTGGAACATGTTCTCCGCGTCGGTCGTCGGCGCCACCGCCAGCATTGTGAGTAGTAGCTACCTCATCAAGAAGGTCTATTTTCCACGCGAGATCTTGCCGCTGACAGCGGTTCTCTCCAATACTGTCAACTTTATCATTTCGCTGCCAGTGTTTTTCGTTGTCGCGCTGGCGTTGGGCGTTCGACTGACGCCCTGGGCGCTGCTTGTCCCTCTCGTGTTGCTGGTGCAGGTCATTTTCTCGGTCGGCATTGGCCTGATCCTATCCACGCTCAACGTCTATTACCGCGACACGCAGATCATCATGGAAGTGCTCATGCTGGCCTGGTTCTTTTTAACGCCCGTCATCTGGGACGTGCGCACGCTGCCACCGGCCAGAGAGTTGTTCGGCATCACCTGGCCGATCCAGCGGCTGGTTTACATTCTGAACCCGATGGCTTCGATCATCGCCTCGTACCGGGACACGATGTTTTTTGGTGTGCAACCGGCGGTGGATTTCTTTGCGCGTTCAGCGGTGACCGCTGTGATCATCCTGGTGATCGGCTACATGATATTCCGCCGATTCAGTCCATCGTTTGCCGAGGAGTTGTGAGATGCCCACCTTGCCTAAGACGACTCACCCACTGGACATCTTTTCTGGCTCCGCCAACCGCCCGCTGGCTGAAGAGGTCGCCAGCCGGCTGGGCGTGCAGCTCGGCTGCTGCACGACGCGCGTGCTACCCGATACCGAAATTCACGTGACGATAGACGAAGTCGTGCGCGGCGACGATATTTTCTTGATCCAGCCGTGCAGCGCGCCCATCAACGATCACCTGCTGGAATTGCTGTTTTATGTGGATGCCTTTCGCCGTGCCAGCGCCAACACGATCACGGCTGTGATTCCATACTTTCCGTATGCGCGTCAGGAACGGATGGCGCACGGACGCGAGTCCATCAGTGCCAAAGTCGTGGCGCAGATGCTCGAAACGCTGGGAGCCACCCGGGTGATCTTTATGGATATTCATGCTCCCGCGATCCAGGGCTTTTTCAATATCCCGGTGGACCCGCTGACGGCGCTGCCGGTGCTGGCCGAGCAGTTCCGCGATGAGCGATTCAAAGAAGCCGTGATCGTCGCCCCGGACGAAGGCCGCGTCAAGATGGCCGCTCGCTACGCCGAGACCTTGGGCTTGCCGCTGGCTTTTATGCACAAGCGCCGCACCAGCTTTACCACCGCCACCACGACAACCCTCGTCGGCGATCTCAGAGACAAAATCCCCATCATCATTGACGACGTGATCTCCAGCGGCTCGGTGTTGACCCAGGTGCCGATGTTGCTCGAAGAAGGCGCGCGCCCTCAAGTGTACCTGGCGATCACTCACGGCGTGCTGGCGCCCGGCTCGATCCAGCTCCTCGATCATCCCGCCATCAAGCAACTGATCATCACCAACACGCTCCCCCTGACGCCGGAACAGCAGCATCCCAAGATCCGCGTCGTATCCATTGCGCCGCTGTTGGCCACGATCATCCAGCGCGTCCACGACGGCCTCTCGATCAGCGATCTGATCCACTGATCGCCCGGATGGAGTTGGTCACTATGCCTGCGGCCCATGCTCTGCTGAGGCGAAAGGACAGGCCATGCGCCGGTTACCTCTGCGATTGATCGTCGTGCTGCTCCTGGCGCCGTTGATCGCGGCGGCGATTTTGGGCGTGGTGGCGTTCCAGGTGCACCGTCAAGAGACACGGCGGCTGGTGAGCGAACGCGACGAACGGGCCGTCCGGGCCGCCGCCATCGGGTTGGCCGAGCGGGTATACAACCAAATTACCGCGCTGCGCAATCTGGCCGATCGGCTCTCGGACGGCGTGCCGTTCGAGCGACTTGTGAATGAGTCTGCCTATCTGTTTGAGCAGTTCGACGGCGGCGTGGCGTTTTTCGATCCGCAGCACAAGCTCCTCGCCAGCACGCCTTCGAACCTGGTCTGGGCGCAGCGTCCGTTCGCCGACGAGCTGCTCGATTTTCTTGGCGCAAGCGCCGGCCCGGCTTTTTCGCCGCTCGTCCCCGATGCGCCCACGCGCGGCGTCGTCCTATTCATCGCCGTCTCCTCGGCGCGGGGCAACGTGATCGCAATGGGCGCCCTCAGCCCCCAACAGCTCGGCATCCCATCCCTGGTGAGCGGCCTGCAAGCGACCCGACGCGCCGATGCGTTCCTGATCGATCTCAACGGTCAGCTCATCTATCACACGGATGAATCACTCATCGGGCGGGACTGGAGCACTCATCCTGGCGCGGCCGAAGCGCTGCGAGGCGAGTCCGGGGCGACCTATCGCGTCCTCCCTCCCGATAATCTGGAGCGCGTCATCGCTCACACGGGGGTTGACCCGATCGGCTGGGGACTGGTCATCGAAGAGCCGTGGGAGGATGTCGTCAGCCCATTGCTGCGTGTCAGCGAGTCTGTCCAGTACATTTTGCTTCCCGCCGGATTGCTGGCCGCCCTGGCGCTGTTCTTGGGTGTGCGGAGCATTGTCAGGCCGCTCCAGAAACTGGACGAGCAGGCCGCGCGACTGGGCTGGGGCGAGTTTGAAGCGATCGAGGAACCGGTCGGCGGCACAGCCGAGATCCAGGCCTTGCAGGCCACCCTGATCGAGATGGCCGAGCAAGTACAATCCTACCAGGCTGGCATGCGCGGGTATCTGGCCGCGCTCACGCAAGGCCAGGAAGAGGAACGCAAGCGGCTGGCGCGCGAACTGCACGATGAAACGGTGCAGAGTCTCATCGCGTTCGAGCAAAAGCTGCAAATGGCGCAACGGGCGTTGGGGCGCGATCCCCAGGCCGCCGCGGCACGGCTCGATGAACTGCGCGCCATGACGTCTGATCTGATTCAAGAGATGCGCCGCTTTTCGCGCAACCTGCGTCCGATCTATCTGGAGGACCTGGGACTGATCCCGGCGCTGGAGATGCTCACGCGCGAGGCGAACGGGAGCCACAACGGCGCGTTGACGACCTCCTTCAACGTCACCGGCACCCCGCAGCGGCTCAAGCCGGAGCGCGAGATCGCGCTGTATCGCATCGTGCAAGAGGCCCTCAACAATGTGGTGGCGCACGCCAACGCCACCCGCGCGGATGTGAGCGTGACCTTTGTGGCGGACGAGGTCGCCGTCATCATCTGGGATAACGGCGCCGGCTTTGTCATTCCGGATCGCCCGGGCGAGCTGGCTGAAGCAGGTCACTATGGCCTGCTGGGGATGCGCGAGCGCGCGGAACTGGCCGGCGGCTGGCTGGGCATCGAATCCGAGCCGGGGCAAGGGACGCGGATCGAGATCCATTTGCCGGTGTGATGTCTGGTCGCACGCCGCGCCGTTTGACTTTTCCCTGCGGGTGAAATACAATCCCGTATGTCGCCTCCCGGCAATCCGTGCAACCGGATGAGGAAAACGGCATCGTCCATGAAGATATATCTCGACAATTGCAGTCTGCAACGCCCACTGGATAGCAAGACAAATACTCGGATTGCTCTGGAGGCCGAGGCGGTGCTGGGCATTCTAGCCATGTTCGAGGCTGGCAAAGTAGAATTGGTTTCGTCTGAGGCACTGCTATTTGAGACAAGTCGCACTCCCAACCCGACTCGACAGGAGTATGCTCTGGAAGTACTATCAAAAGCGCAGACGTTTGTCAAACTGACCGAAACGGTAGAAAAGCGGGCCCGACAATTCGACGCGCTCGGCATCGGGCCATTGGACGCATTGCACCTGGCCGCGGCAGAAGAAGCAAAAGCAGATTACCTGTGCACGTGCGATGACAGGTTTCTCAAAAAAGCACGAGCCATCTCTGGACTCGAAATGAGAATAGTGTCGCCCATCGAGTTGATAGAGGAGAGTGAAACGTGGCAGTAGAAACACGGCCATTGGCAGAGATCACTGCCGTGGCGCTCAAAATATTGTGTCGAGAAATCGGAGTCGTCAACACCGTCCGGTTCATCAATCAATTCACGACAGGCTACGGCGACTATACGCGAGAGCGCCAGGAGCTATTTGCAGGCATGACGCTGGACGACATGGTTTCCGAGATAAAACATCAACGGTCAAGGCAGACATTGCCTTGACTGGAATGAGTTGGCCCCTTGATAAGGTCATGACGATGCGGTTGTGCAGGTCGAGCAAATGTTGGAATGGCGCCAGCGGCTGCCGTAGGCGCAATCATCCGCCGACCACGACCTGTCCCCACGCTTGCCGTCAGAGCATCAGAGCATCTCTGTCTTTTGCCGAATCCGCGCTGATGTGGTAAACTCACCTGGCACGCCCCTGTAGCTCAGCGGATAGAGCGGAGGCCTCCGGAGCCTCAGATGAGCGTTCGACTCGCTCCAGGGGTATGAGGACTTAACCGCCCTTGCCCTGCGCAGGGGCGTTGTTTTTTGGCGATAGCCAATGGCGTGGCGGATAGGCGGTGAAAGTTGAAATACACGTGGAAGTTGATGGTGTCGGTGGTATGGCTGGCCTCTTGCGCGACCACGCCGGCAGGAGAAACAGTGACGCCTACCGGCGCACCTGCCGCGCTGGCTACAACGGTCGTAGCCACGGCAGCAGCGGCAACAAGCGGCACAGCCCTATCGGCAGTTCCAACGCCCACTGTGACGATCACTCCGTCCAGGCGTGAGCACATCGTTCGACCGGGCGATACGCTGTTGGGCCTGGCCCGGCAATATGGCGTCTCGATGGCCGCCATTCAGCTTGCGAACGGCCTGGGCGAAAGCACCGCGCTTCGCGCCGGTCAGATGCTCAACATCCCCGGCGGGCCGACCTGGCCGGGCGAGTCGCCTTTCTGGGTCGTTCATACGATTCGATCGGGCGAGACGCTGGTCAACATCGCCCAATCCTTCGGCGTCACCGTGAGCGATCTCGCCCGCATCAATGGCCTCGCCGATCCCGCGCTGATCCGAACGGGCCAGGCGATCGTGATTCCACTCGATTCGATTGCAGTTGCTACAGCAAAATCCACACCCACACGAACGCCGACCGCCCGGCCCACAGCTCGCGTGTCACCTCTCACTACTCCACAACGGCCGGCTTCGCCGCTGGCGACACCTTCGCCGCAACTCTCAACGCCAACCGCCACGACTGTACCGGTCACTGTGCCAGGGGATATGGCTTCGTGGCCGAACACGGTCGTCGCGCTCATCAATCAAAAGCGCGCGGCGCACGGACTGCCTCCGTATGCGGTCGCGCCGGAGCTGATGCGCGCTGCCCAGGCCCACGCCGATGATTGCTCGGCACACGATTGGTGCGGCCACACCGGCTCGGATGGCTCGGACACGCGGACACGCCTCATCCGCGCCGGGTACACTCCGAAGGTGTGGGGAGAAAACTGGGTGCAGGCCCGCGATCCCATCAGCGCGGTGAACTGGTGGTACAATGAAACGCCGCCGAACGATCCCCATCGCAAAAATCTGCTCCATACACTCTATACTGAGCTTGGCATCGGGATCGCCAGGGCAGACAATGGCTATTATTTCATCGCCAACTTTGGAAGCCGTTGATACTTGTGATGCAGGCTATGCTGTGAAGGCAGAGAGAACCAGATAGATTGCCCCTTCATCCCTCATCTCTCATCTTTCAAAGTATTTGTTTACCGTGTCCAGGCTATTCGGCCCCCTGCGCCGCGAAATGAATTTCGCGGCTGTCATATCAAGCCTGCTGAAGCAGGCTCGGGCCAGGGCTAACCGGCTTCAGCCGGTTTCCCATACCAGCAGGATGATTCATCATCCTGCGAGGCGCGGGCTGAGCAGTGACTGCC
>DAOTXX010000065.1:0-48109 GCA_034434835.1 Thermoflexales bacterium
GCATCCGTCGGCGAGACGCAGCTTACCTGGTCACTTTTCCCTCGTGGTACCCGCGCCTGACGGGCCACGATGGCCAAGGCAGGTTGCTCCATCTCACCCCGGCTTACACCGGCAATGCGCTGGCTGCCCCAGAGCACCTGACCGTTTACCGGCTGCCCCAACAGTTGCCCTAGCTTGCGCCGCGCTGCTTTCTTGTGTATACTCTTTAACGACAGCGTGAGGCTCTTTTGGAGACAGACAAGGAACAAAATGCAATGCGCAAGATCAAAGTACTGTTAGTTGACGACCATCCGTTCTTCCGGCAGGGCTTGCGAGACGTATTGACAAACCAAGAAGACTTGCAAGTGATCGGCGAAGCCTGCGATGGAGAAGAAGCCCTGCGCCTCACCCGCGAGTTGGCTCCGGATGTCGTCGTGATGGACGTCAATATCCCGGTGGTCAACGGTATCCAGGTCACACGCAAACTGCGCACGGAACGACCCTCGGTGAATGTCGTTATCCTCACCGCCTACGATGACGAGGAACAAGTTTTTCACGCCATCCGTGCGGGAGCCTCAGCCTACTACCCGAAAGATGTCACACCGGATAAACTGGTCGCCGCCGTCCGTGAAGTCAGCCACGGCCGTTACGTGATCGGCGACCTGGTGATGGATGCAGCCCAACTCGCGCCGTGGCTGCTCAAGGAAACGCAAAAGTTCGGGGCGGCCACTGGCGATTTGGAGGAGCCTTTCAATCCACTCTCCCCGCGTGAAATGGAAATCCTCCAGTTCATCACCTACGGGCTGAGCAACAAGGAGATTGCCCGTCGGCTGGGCATTAGCCATCAGACAGTCAAAAACCACATTACGGCGATCCTGCATAAACTGGGCGTGAAGGATCGGACCCAGGCCGCGGTGTACACGCTACGGCGAGGCTGGGTGCGTTTGCAGGACGCACACCCTCAGGACTCTACGCCGACCAAACCATGAGGAGTAAACAGCGTGAGCAAACAACGAACCGAAGCCGCGCGTGCGCCGATTCAAGACCTGATCGATAAAAGCCGGGAAGAGTACGAGCAGATCCAGCAACAGCTCAAAGAGATGGAAGTGCTCATTCAGCAGACAAGCAGCGAAGTGGAGCGTCTGTCCCAACGTCATGCACAAGCCACGAACCGGGTCAAGCAAGTCGAGGTGCGGTTCGACACAGCGCCTCGCTCAGAGATCCAGGAAGTGTACAATGCGATGCAGGACGCCCAAAAGCGGCTGTTCATGATGCGCGGCCAGTTGGAGAAACTCCAGAGCGATCAGCAGAACTATCAGCGGTACATGGAACATTTGAAGAGCTTTCTGGAATTGGCAGGCGGCCTGCCGGCGGACATCAGCGCGCAACACCCTGCCAGCGAGGCGCCCGGCCAGTTGCCGACCGTCGTGCGGATCATTGAGGCACAGGAGCAAGAGCGGCAACGATTGGTTCGCCAGTTGCATGATGGCCCCGCGCAGTCCCTCACGAACTTGATTCTGCAAGCAGAAATCTGCGAACGGCTCTTTGATAGTGACGTCAAGCGCGCTCGCAGCGAACTGGGCAATCTCAAGAATGCTGTCACCGGCACATTTCAAAAAGTGCGCGAGTTTATGTTCGACTTGCGCCCCATGATGTTGGATGACCTGGGACTGATTCCCGCCCTCAAGCGGTACGTCAGCAGCTTTGCCGAAAAGAGCGGAATCCCAACTAACTTGACCATTACCGGCTCCGAGCAGCGTTTTGCGCCCTATCGTGAAGTGACCGTCTTCCGCGCCCTCCAAGAATTTCTGACGAATGCGCGCCTCCATTCGCACGCCACACGGATCCAAGTCACTCTGGACGAGACCAGCAATCTGATCCGCGCCTCGGTAGAAGACAACGGCAGCGGATTTGATCCGAAGGAAGTATTCAATCCCTCCAACGAGAAGAAAACCATCGGCCTCCCGACTCAGAAGGAACGCATCGAGATGCTCGGCGGCAAGCTCATCCTGGAAAGCAGCCCCGGCCGTGGTACCAGGGTAACAGTCGAAATGCCACTCGTCGAGTGACCGGGTATGACCCTAGTCCTATTGCCACTCCAAAATACTTCGGTTAGAATATGGTCAGAAAATTCACAAAAATCATGGATAGAAAGGAGGTGAAAAAAATGTTGTTCCTGCCACGCGAGGAAGGTCAAGGTTTGGTTGAATATGCGTTGATTCTTGTTTTGGTTGCCATCGTGGTCATCGTCATTTTGGCCCTTCTTGGCCCAGCTATCGGCAACATTTTCTCGAACATCGTCAGCAACATCTAGTAAAGGCCAGGGCCCGATCATTCAAAAAGCCCCATCGCACAGATGGGGCTTTTTCACTTTTGGGGTGATAGCTGAATCTCGCCCAGATGGACCACGTCACCGGCCCCCTGGAGTGCCAGTCGCTGACCGCTGGCTGAATCGTACATGCCCACCACCAGCGAATACTTGCCCTCTGCCAAATCCCTTTTGAGATCAAGTGTGTGGATATCCACGACAAATTCGCCGGTTTGCCAACTCGAGGTCGGTCGCATCCAACCAGCCGGCACGGCATCAGACTGCGCTACAACTCGGCCATCCACGCCCAAGAGGTGAACGAAGGTTTTGTAATCGTGATCCGTTTCGCCCATGGCCTGCCAGACCAGCGTCACACTCAGCGGTTGGCCCGATTCGATACTGCCTGGCGCGTCAAAGCCGGCCAACGCGATCCCATCGCCCAACAGCACATTCAACGGATGCGAGATAGTGGGCGCGGTCCACACCCTCTGCGGCGCAATGATGTGGAATCGCCCCAACATCACCTGTCCCACTTGCGCGCCATTCCCATCCAACAAAGTGAGCCGCCAGCGATATTCCCCTGATTCCGCCCGGCCCGGAACGCGCGCCAGGGTTTGACTGCGGACAAATTGACCAGCCTGCCAGCGCGTCGTCGGAAAATGTTCCCCGCCTAGCAGCGCGGACCATTGCGCAATGACCTGTCCTTCTGCTGTGACCAGTTCCAGCCGCTCAGTATAGTCGCTTTGCGGCGGACGTTGTGCCTGCCAGCCCCATGACAGCAACATCTCCTGACCAGGCGTCGCTTCCTCTCGATCCTGACTGTAGCCTATCAGCATCAACTCGTCACCCAATCGGGATTGAACACGAACACTCCAATCCTTCGATTCGATCGCGGGCAGGCAGCCGGGCGAAACGACTTGCAATCTGCCAACGCTCACTCCAGGATAGTTGCCCGGTGCGCGTTGCCCAACACTGATGGGCAATGGAGCCAAAGTGGCCGGGTCGAACGGCAGCGCCACCAGCCAATAATCGCCCGGCGGCGTGCCTGGCAAAATCCGAACCGCATGGCGCTCATCCGCATACATTCCGGCCGGCCACTCGAGGGGGGGCGGCGGGACGCTATAGCTGCCCCGCGCGGCATCCAACTCGATTTTGTCGCTCCATTCTAACCCCTGTTCGTCCACCAAGCGTACTGCAACGCGAAAATCCAGTGACTGATCCAACGTCCAGTACAGATCAACGTAAACGAGATCGCCCGCAGTGGCGGGTTGTGGGCGCACATCATAGCCCAACAAGCGCGCCCGCCCGGCGACCACGGCTGTGCTGGTATAAGCTGCTCCCTTGAATTGATCACCCTGCAACCGCCGCCAACGCAGCGGCGTATCAAAGTGATCTATCACGCCGAGCTTGAGGGCCAGCAGCGCCAGGCCCACTCCGATCGCTCCAAGCCAGACCGCCGGGGAGGAACCCAAAGCCGTCGAGCGCGAAGAAGGAAGCCGGAAGCGCAGCTCAAGCAGCCCGAGCGCGATCACAAAAACGACGGCGATCAGTGAAACGATCTCGCTGATCGTTCGAATCGGCGTGTTGCTGAACCGGATCTCCAACGTGTGATGACCCGCCGGGACATTCACAGCTATCAGGCCCAGTGGCGGAACAACGGACACTGGAATCGGCTCTCCGTCCAGCGTGGCGCGCCAGCCGGGGAAATAGAACGCGCGATACACGACCTGGACAGGTTTTTCGCTTTCCAAAACCAATTCAGCATCAAGACCATTGTCACGCGCTTGCATGACGTGCGCTTCTGGTGCGTCCCAGCGGTTCACAGGCTGATCCGTGCGTAGTGCCCGCACCATCGGCGAATTCGTGGGGATCTCTTGCACGGCTACTGGAAGATATTCAGCCGAGGATGTCGTACCGATCAAACCGGTGCTGCGTTCAAACTTAGTGTAACCGGCCTGTGTTGCTTCGCCGGACGCAGGACACAGACGTGGATACATCCACGGGGCCGCATTCACCGTCAACAGCACTGCACCCAGCAGCGCCAGGACATTCCGCATCCTTCCCCACTGTTCCAACACCGAAACACCTGCCCCGGCCAACAATGCCAACGCCAAACTGCCGATCCCGAGAAAACGCCACGGATACTGGATAAAGGGCAGGAACAGCACGCCAGACCAGATCGGTTCTGACACCGATAGCATCATCAGAATGATGCCCCCTAGAGTCAGGGCTGCCCATACCACGTGGCGTTTGTGCGCGTGGTCGAGCCGGGGACGCGCCCATAGGGTTGCCAGGACACCGGCCAAGCCCAGAACCCCGGCCGCCCATCCCAAACTGCGTGGAGGCGATGGATTGACCAGTAGAGGATCACTCGCTGGAGCCGGACCGAACAGTTCGCCGAACGAGGCAAAGTGATTTCGAAAGTTTTGCCCGCCCGGCGTGATCGCGCGCCACAATTGCACCTGATCCTTTTCCAGATAAGCCGGGACCAGGAAAAAGGCAGCCAGCCCGAACGCCAGCACGCACATCCCTACCAGGCGAAACGCAACAGCACGGCGCGCGTTGACGCTCCATAACAACATCAGTGCATATGCCGAAAGTATCAGCGTCAGCATCAGGCTGGCCGGAGCGTGCATGAGCAACACCGCAGCATAGGCTATTGCGCCAACCAACAAGTAACGCCAACGGCGCTCCTGGGCCACTCGGAGTGCGGCCCACATTACGAGCGGCAACATCGGCAGGGTCAGCGACTCGGTAACATTGCCGCGCCAGTACACATCGTACAGTTGATACGGCGCAAACATGTACGCTACGGATGCAACGAACGCGCCATGCTCTCCCCAGACCTGTCGCGCCCACAGATACATCGTCAAACCCGAGGCCAGCATGCTCAATGCAAGTGACAGGTTCCAACCTTGCAGCAAGCTCAGGCCCGCGCGATGTAAAAGCAGGCCAGGATACAAGGACAGGGCCGGGTAATAATTGAACAGAGGGTAGCCATAGCCATAGACCATACCCGGCGACCAACGCGGCCACAACACGCCCTGACGCACAAGTGTGTCTAACTGAAAAGCACGCAGCAAATGCAATGCACCATCATGGCTGCACGTCATCCTGCCAGGCTGGACGAGCGGCTGAAGCAGCAGCAGCCAAAATGCCACCAACGC
This sequence comes from Thermoflexales bacterium, assembly GCA_034434835.1. Taxonomy (GTDB): domain Bacteria; phylum Chloroflexota; class Anaerolineae; order Fen-1058; family Fen-1058; genus JBGLNJ01. Next base: position 5,455 of record DAOTXX010000065.1, read on the forward strand.
CAATGCAGGCAAGATGGTATTCGGAAGTATACCCCGCACACGATCTCGTGCTGCTCGCATCCCGCCTCTTGCGCTATCCGCCGATCACTTTCAGATCACGATCAAACGTTGTCAGGCTCTCGCAGCCGCTTTCGGTGATCACGATATCGTCTTCAATGCGCACGCCGACCTTGCCCGGCAGGTACACGCCCGGCTCAACGGTAAAGGTCATGCCTGGCTCCAGGATCGTCGTATCACCTTCACACGCATACGGCGGCTCATGGCCCTCCAGTCCCAGCCCGTGTCCAGTGCGATGCGTGAAATACGCGCCATAGCCAGCGTCAACAATGACCTGGCGCGCCGCTCGATCAACTTGCTGGATCTCGACGCCGGGACGCGCAGCCTGGCGCCCGGCTTCGTTCGCGCACTTGACGACATCGTACAGCCGGCGCAATTCGTCGTCTACCTCTCCCACGACAAACGTCCGTGTGATGTCGCTGACATAGCCGCCCATAGTCACGCCAAAGTCGAATAACAGCACTTGACCGGATTGAACGGCCCGGTCGGTCGGGACGCCGTGCGGCAGCGCGCTACTTGGGCCAGATAGCACAACCGGCTCGAACGGCAGGCTCTCTGCACCTCGACGCAACATGTGCAACAGCAAGAGATTGGCGATTTCACGCTCCGTCACGCCCACTCGAATCTCTTCCAGTGTCGCTGCCAACGCGGCTTCGGTGATGGCAACCGCCTGACGCATTCGGGCGATTTCATCTTTGTCTTTGCGCATCCGCAGCTTGGCCATCAGCGGCCCGGCATCGGCGAATCGCACACCGGGCGCGCTCGACTCGATCAGGCGCAGTTCGCGCACGCGCATCACCAGCTCTTCGACAGCCAGCGTCTTGCCTTCCAGTTCAAGTGCCGCGCTCACCGAGGCAAACGCACCCTGCGGCCCCTCCTCGTCTGACCAGGGGAACAACTGCCAATCCATCTTGATTGGGCCAGATGTAGGCTTCGTTGCTTCCAACGAGGGCAACACCAGCACTGGCTGGCCCTGCACAGGAAAGAACGCCACGGTCGGGCGCTCCATCAAATGAAATGACAAGCCGGTCAAATACTTGAGGTTTGCTCCCGGCATGATCGCCACACAATCAATGCCTTGCTGCGCAGCCAACTCGATCAACCGTTGAACCCGCGTGCTCATTGCGCCTCCTGACGTATTGTGGTCCTATGCTCTTTTCAGCACTATGCGCGTCACCGATCGCAACTCGTCTACGCCGATCAAGAACGCCAACAATGCATACACCCCGCCCCCTAAGAGGATACTGATCCCCCCGCGCAAGATCGCGCTAGATACAGGCGCAAATTCAAGGAATGTCCACACCACGATCCCCATACCCAATGTGGCAAGGGCGATCTTGCCCACCGCAGCCCACGTGCGCACGCCACCCAACTCGCCCACGCGCGGGCGCAAGAACCACAACAGCAGCCCCAACTCCACAGAAGTGGCAATCGAGTTGGCCAAAGCCAACCCAGCGATCTTGAGCGGTCCAATGAGGGCCAGGCTGAGCGCCAGGTTCGTGAACATGGCTGCCATGCCGACGTACACGGGTGTGCGTGTATCTTGCAAAGCGTAAAATGCCCGCGTGACGATCTCGATGCCCGAATGAGCCACCAGTCCCGGCGCGTAAAACATCAGCGCCAGGGCAACCGCTTCGGTCGAAGAGCCGTGAAACTTGCCGTGCTCGAACAAGGCCTGGATCAACGGCACGCGAACCAGAAGCAATCCCACCGCTGCAGGGATCGTCACAAAGAAAATCGCTCGCAACGTGGCCACCAGCGCCTGGCTCATGGCCTGCCTTTGTCCGCGCGCGGCCTGATCGGCAAATGTGGGAAAAGCGGCTGTGGCGACCCCTTGCGCAAATACACCCTGCGGCAACAGCATCACACGCCAGGCATAGTTCAACGCGGCGACCGCACCCTCACTCAGCCGTGACGCCAGATTCGTTTCGACTAAAAAGTTGAGCTGCACGACCGCCAGCCCGAACACGCGCGGCCCCATCAACCACAACACGCGACGCACGCCCGGATCACGCAGCGAGAGCACCGGCGAATATTTCATCCCGCCGCGAACAAGCCCCGGCAACTGAACCATCAAGTGAAACAGCGCGCCGACCACCGCGCCGATCGCAGCGCCCATCGGCCCCCAGCGGGGGATCAACAGCCACGCGCCCAGAATGATACCCAGGTTGTAGGCTGAGGGCGCCAATCCCGGTAACAAAAAACTCTGCTGCGCGTTCTGGATCCCCATGAACAGTCCCGATACCCCAAAGATCACCGGGCAGATCAACAAGACGCGCACCAGCGAAACCGTCACTGCGTGTTTGGCCGGGCTGAAATCCGGAGCCAGCGCCCAGGTCAACTCGGAGGCAAAGACAGCCGCAAGCGCAGCCAGCACAGCGGTTGTGACGAGCAACAAGTTGATGACGCCAGAAGCCAGACGCCAGGCGCCGTCCCGATCGTCATGTGCCAGGAAATCGGTAAAAGTGGGAATGAAGGCTGAGGCCAACGCGCCACCTGCGATCAACAAAAAGATCGTGTCGGGAATTCGCAGAGCAGCATAATAAGCGTCCGCGGCGTCACTCGTTCCCAACTGCGCGGCAATGACCATATCACGCACCACGCCCAGCAATCGGCTGATGACGAACGCGATCATCACCACACTCGCCGCGCGCGCGATCTGACGTTGACTGGAATCCATAGCGCGGATTATACCACGTGCCGGGGGCGGCCTTGACAAGCGGAGAGCAATCGAATGGACAGGGCCTATGTCGGTCGAGCGACATAGGCCCCGTAAGATGTATGGTGACAAAGTCTTTTAATCAATCCCTTGCGCGAGTGATTCTACCACAAGTGGCAAGAAGAAAACCGACGCTAGACCTACGAACCGGACCAAAAATCATAACAGGTGCATGACAGGAGTGCAACATTACGCTAATGTTGCCAAGTGATGTTGATACGATCATGCACTATAGTCTTTTCGATAATCCTGGATAAGGGCTGGCCCTGCGCCGTCCCCTCAGAGGCAACCACAACTCCGTACGGGGGCAAGCGGATTACCTCTACTGGCGCTCACGCCCTGGCCCAAGACGTCAAGAGAGCCGGGGACGCCGACCCCCGGCTCTCTATTTAAAGGAGGAGAAGAAGAAATACCCGCCCGCTGCCCTGACGTTTGTAGATTAGCATAACTCCCACGACTTGACACAACGCATAACCTACGATTGCCCTACGCAGGGGTACATTGCCCACGATATTGAGCCGTGATACAATTTACCTGCCCCCGTGGGCGCACGAACTGACCAAAGGAGAGGATGCCATGTGGAACATTGAAATCGAATACTGCGCTGAATGACACTATACCCCACGTGCCGTCAGGATGACGGAGGAACTGCTCACTGAGTTCGAGTCTCGTATCGCCTCTTGGAAACTGATCCCCTCACGAGGTGAGGTGTTCGAGTTTTCGCTGAACGGCGAGCTTTTGTTTTCAAAGAAGAAACCGAGCCGCCATGCCGAGATAGATGAAATTCGCAAGTTGCTCAAGGCCAGGCTCAAATAGCCTGCGTCGCCCAACCAAACCCAGCGATCATGCTGGACGCGATAGTTTTTCAGGCTTGGCGAGCCTTTCACAACTTGACATAGGCATTGCAGATCGTGCAAATTGACGCTTGACAATGGCGGTTTTTTTGTTGTATAGTATTCTGCGTTAGGAAGGCACATCTAGCGGTAAGACCGGCATAACCGTGTTGGCCGAGAGCACAAGTGCAAGCTTGTGCTCTCAGTCTGCCTGCCTAAAACGTGGGAAATGGGGTATTTTTAGGCGATCCGCTAACATAATCCTCAAGCCCGCTTAATCCCCCCTTAAGCCAGAAGTGAAAAAAATAGAACACCGCTGGGAGGGAACAGGGCAGTCGCCTGATAGGCTGGTTTTGTCCATATTCAAAAATCATACTTCCGAGGACAGCATGATTGATGTTGAGGGGTTGACCAAGGCCTATGGCCCACGGACTGTCGTGGACCACGTAAGCTTTCATGTCGAGAAAGGCGAGATCGTCGGATTCTTGGGGCCCAACGGCGCGGGCAAGACGACGACGATGCGAATGCTCACGAGCTACTTGCCGCCTTCGGACGGGCGCGCGTCCATCGCAGGCTTTGACACATTCTCGCAGTCGCTCGAAGCTCGAAGGCGCATTGGCTACCTACCCGAGACAGTGCCGCTCTATCCTGAAATGAGTGTGGCCGACTATCTCGATTTCATGGCGGCGCTGCGCCGGGTGCCGAATCGCCATGCAGCGATCCAACGCGCGATGCGGGCCACGCACATCGAGGATCGAGCGCGCATGAACATCGGCAAACTTTCGAAAGGCTATCGCCAGCGGGTGGGATTGGCACAGGCGCTTCTGCACGACCCAGAGGTGCTGATCCTGGACGAGCCGACGATCGGCCTTGACCCGCGCCAGATCATCGAGGTGCGCGAACTGATCAAGAGCCTGGCCGGTCAGCACACCATCCTGCTTTCCACACACATCTTGCCCGAGGTGGAACAGGTGTGTAGCCGCGTGCTCATCATCCACAAGGGCAAGCTGGTGGCAGAGGACACGCCGGAGGATCTGGAGGCGCGTCTGCACGGGGCCGAGCGGATCGGATTGCAGATTTCAGGAGATGGCCGAGCATTGGTAGAGGTGCTGGGCGCTGTGCCAGGCGTGCAATCGGTGCAGCAAATAGCAGACGGACGCTACGAAGTGGCGGTGACGCCCGGTCAGGACATCCGCGCGCAGATCGCCGCCACGGTCGTCAACGGCGGATGGGGATTGCTCGAGATGGCTCGGGTCGGCATGAGCCTGGAAGACATCTTCCTGCAACTGACCCAGGAAGAGCCTGTCGCGGAAAAAGAAATCGCAGAGACTACAGACTGATGGACAAGACCATGCAAAATATCTTTGTCATCGCAAAACGCGAACTGAATGCTTACTTTGTCTCACCCGTCGCCTATGTGGCGGTGGCCGTGTACCTGGTGGTGGCCGGCTTCATCTTCACGTTGAACGTGATCCTCGGCATGGCGCAAGCGGGAGCGCCGGTGAGTCTGCAAAGCCAGTTCGGCACGATGGTGTTTCTGTTGCTGATCTTTGCGCCGCCGCTGACGATGCGTTTGCTGGCTGAAGAGCAACGCATGGGCACGCTGGAACTGCTGCTCACCTCGCCCGTGCGTGACTGGGAAGTTGTGGTGGGCAAATTTCTGGGTGCGCTGGCTGTTCTGGTCATGATGGTGATGTTGACGTTTTCCTACGGGCTGATCCTCAAGGTTCATGGAGATGCAGACGTCGGGCCAATGGCCGCGGGGTATCTCGGCCTGTTCCTGGCCGGGGCCTCGCTCATGGCAATTGGCGTGCTGGCTTCGGCCATGACGCAGAACCAGGTGATCGCCGCGCTGTTGGCATTCGTCATCACCCTGGTATTGTGGGTCATCAGCGCTGGCGGGCAGTTGATGAGCAGCCTGACAGCCTCCCAGGTCTTTAATCAGCTCGACTTCTTTGAGCATACAACCAACTTTTGGCGGGGCGTGATTGATACCAACGACGTTGTCTATTTCCTGAGCCTGATCGCGCTCGCCCTATTCATCGCCACGCGCGTGCTGGAGACCAGGAGGTGGCGATGAACACTCGACGCGATCTGATCCCGAATATCGTTCTGGGCGTCGCCCTGCTGGGCCTGCTGATCTTTGTCGGTGCGTGGTTCCTGCAAGGTGGCCGCGCGTCCATCTACGGGAACATTGCGCTCGGATTGGCTGCCGTGGCCCTGGCCGTTTATGCTTTCTTGCGACCGGAAGAGATCAAAGGCGCCATCACCAGCCGACAGGCGCGGTACGGCAGCAATACGGCGCTGATGACGGTCATCTTTGTCGCCATCCTGGTGCTGATCAACTTTCTCTCAACGAAGCAGTTCAAGCGGTGGGACTTGACGGCAGAAAAGCGTTTTTCGCTGGCGCCCGAGACCGTCGAGTTACTCAAGAATCTTGATACGCCCGTCACCGCCCTGCTCTTTTCGACCGGCGGCGGGTCAAGCTCCGATGCCAAGATCCTGTTGGACGAGTACCGGGCCCATTCGAGCAAATTCGAGGTGGAGACGATCGATCCAGAAGCTCAGCCAACACTGGCGCGGCAGTACATCGCTAGCGACGGGATGCTGGTGTTGCTCGTCGGCGACCGACACGTAACCGTGTCGAATCCAACCGAATCTGAGATCACATCGGCCTTGCTCAAGATGATCCGCCCGGTTCAATTTGTGGCTTATTTGACCACCGGTCATGGCGAACGCGATCTGGACGACGGCGGCGACATCGGCTTTGCGGTCGTCAAGGCCGCGCTCGACCGTGATGGATACCAGGTCAAGCCGCTGCTACTGGCGGTGACCAGCACCATCCCCTCGGACGCCGGGCTGGTGATCGTCGGCGGGCCGCGTGTGCCACTTCAACCCAGCGAGATTGAGGTGCTGCGCGCTTATCTGGTGCGCGGGGGCCGGTTACTGTTGATGATAGACAGCAGCATTGACACGCCCGATCGCAAATTAGGTGACGCCGGGCTGAACAGCCTGTTGGGCGAGTGGGGGATCACTCTCAAGGACGATCTAGTCATTGACCTGGCCAGTTCCTTGCAAACCGACCCGCGCGTGCTGATCGCCAACGAGTATGGCTACAGCCCGATCACAGACAAGCTAGGGAATGTCGCTGCGGCGTTCCCGCTGGCGCGTTCCATCGTTCTCACGCAGACGCCTCCGGCGAACGTCAGCCTGACCGCGCTGGTGCAGACTTCGGAGCAAAGCTGGGGCGCGATAGACCTGGAGACGGTCGCCCAGGCCATGAGTGTGGGGCGCTTGCCGGGGCCGACGGCTCAAGACCCGAAAGGGCCACTGACCATAGCCGCATCGGCAACCAACTCGCAGACCGGGGCGCGGCTGGTCGTGTTCGGCAGCTCGTACCTGGCAGTCAATCAATTCTCGCGCTGGCCCGGCAACGTTGACCTGTTCTTGAATGGCGTCAATTGGTTGGCCGAGCAGGAATCGCAGCTCAACATCCGGCCCAAGCCGTTCGACACCCGGCGGATCATCCCCAGCGTGGGGTTGACCTTTCAAGTGTTCGGCATCAGCGTCATCCTATTGCCGCTGGCCGTCCTGATCTTGGGCGTGATCGTTTGGACGAGAAGGAGATCATGAGCACACGAACCACCCTGGTCCTACTGGCATTTCTCATTTTAGTGGCGGCTGTAGTATACTTGATCGAGTTCCGCAAACCGGCGGGTGGGACCGCAACACCTGTCCCTTCCGACACCACGTCGCTCCTCGACACCTCAGCGCCGGCCATCAACAGCATCACAGTACGCGACATTGTGAGCGGCACACAGGTTTCGGCCATGCGGGACATCAGCGGGACATGGTGGCTGATGGATCCCCCCAATCAGCCGGGCGACTTGGCCGCGTGGAACAATATGGCGTCGCGGCTGTCCTATATTTACGTTCGACGTGTGTTCACACCGACGTCTGATCCGAGTGAGTATGGCTTAACAACACCGAGGATGAGTATCGAGATTTCGACGACCTCGGGGCTGCAATCATTCGTGGTGGGCGACGCGACGCCCAACGGTGCGTCGTTTTACGCCCAAAAGCCTGGCGATGTGCGGATATACTTGATTGATGGGAGCTTGGTGGGTGAATTAAAGAATCTGGCAAGCAAGCCGCCCGTAGCGACTCCGCCGACCCTGGCTCCATCGGTCCTGCCGTCACCTGCAGCTCCCTAAGAACGAAGAAGGTATAGTTTGGCAACGAGTAGTGTAGCTCCTGCAGTAAGCATCGGCGACGAGCCGATGAATGAAGAACAGCTTCTGGCGCTGGGCCGCGAGCGTGGCTATGTCACGATCGAGGAAATCATGGCTGTTTTCCCGGAAGCGGAAAACGACGTGGACCGCCTCGACGAGGTGTTCACGCTGCTGATGGAGAACAGCATCGAAGTCGGCGAGCGACCCGAAGAAGAACCCGTCGAAGTCGAAGAAGAGGAAATCAGCGACGAGCTGGACGAGGGCACGCTGGCCGCCATCGAGACGGATGACACGGTCGGGCTTTATCTCAAAGAGATCGGCCGCATCCCGCTGCTGACGGCAGCCCAAGAGGTGGAGCTGGCCAAGCGCATCGAACGCGGCAAGTTGGCTGCCAGGCGATTGAACACGAACAGCCTGAGCGCCAAGCAGCGTGCCAAACTCGAAGCGCAAGTCGTGGACGGTCAGGCGGCCCGCGAGCATCTCATCACGGCCAACTCACGCCTGGTGATTTCCGTCGCCAAGAAATACATTGGGCGCGGCGTGCCGTTCCTGGACCTGATTCAGGAAGGCAATATTGGCCTGATCCGCGCCGCGCGCAAGTTCGACTATCACCGCGGCCACAAGTTTAGCACGTATGCGACGTGGTGGATCCGCCAGGCGGTCACGCGCGCGATTGCCGATCAAGGCCGGACGATCCGCGTGCCAGTCCACATGGGCGACCAGATCAACCGGCTTATCCGCGTCTCGCACCAGCTCACGCAAGAGCTGGGCCACGACCCGACGAGCGAGGAGTTGGCCGATGCGCTCGAAGTGCCAGTCAAGAAAGCCGAACAGATGATCCAGGTGGCCCGCCGGCCGCTCAGCCTGGAGACGCCGACGGATGAGGACGAAGACAGCGTCTTGGGCGATTTCATCGAAGACGCCGACGCGCTCGCTCCGGCAGAAGCCGTGACCCAGAACATGCTCAAGGAACAAATCCAGGACATCCTGCTCACGCTGCCGCCGCGCGAAGTGCGCATCCTGCAACTGCGGTACGGGCTGGTGGATGGCGAATCGTACACGCTGGAAGAAGTCGGCAAAAAGCTGGGCGTGACGCGCGAGCGCGTCCGGCAGATCGAGGCCCAGGCGCTTTCACGGCTGCGCCATCCCACGCACGCGCGCAGACTCAAAGACTATTTGCGGTGATCAACCTCCCGCAGGTCCGTAACCTGCGGGAGGTTTTTTTATCCCTGGCGCGCGACCCGGATCGCGACGACCGCCGTCACGACGATCACCATCGTCCCCAGCACAGCCAACACGATCACCGGTAACACCAGGTTAGGGCGAGTGACCTCGACTGGCGTTGGCGTCGGAGCGATAGTGGGCGTCAACGTCGGCCAGGGGGTGTGCGTGGGCAGCGGCGTGGAACTGGGCAACGGGGTGACGCTGGGCGGTAGCGGCGTCGGTACGGGCGTGACCGGCACGATCCGGATGATCAACGGTTGGCCGACGTACAACTGAGTGGCTGTGGTGATTTGGTTCAGGCTCAACAGATCACTGGCCCTGAGGTTGTACAGGAGCGCAATGTCGAACAGCGTCTCACCCATTTGAATCGTGTGCGTGACCGCGCCCTCCGGCAGAGGCGTCGCCGTCGGGTTGACGACGCCCAACGACACCATCGGGGTCACGGTGGCATATGCGCCGACGACGACCAGACTTGCGTCGTCCAGATACACATCGTTGTTGAGGCGCGGCCAGGGCCAGTCCGCGCGCGAATGGGTGAACACGGTAACCGTTTCGCTCAACGCTGAGGTCTCGACCTGAAACTGCACAAACTGATCCCACGCTGGCTGTTCGGCTGACCAGACGACGGTCTGGGTGAATGGGTCAGTGCCCCCCAGCGGATCGATCCCCACGCGCAGATGCATGTCCGCCGGATGATCCGAGCGGACGCCTCCTTCGCCGCACGCATCAGGATTGGCGCACATCCAGGCCTGCATCCAGATGGAAAAGCGGACGCGTGCGCCCAGCGGGAGGCTGTACACTTGCTGCATCAGTCCGGCCTCGTGCATCCGACCAAACGAAAAATACTGCTGCGCGCGTTCGCCCGAGCGGATGCGATGGGCAAACGAGGCACTGTCACGGAACTCGGGGCGCATCCAGAAACAATCGTACATGCGCGGATGTTCCTGACAGTTGTCTGGGACCCCGACATACTTGGGCGGCGCGTCGAGGTAATAGGCGCGCCAGCCCGGCGCGACCTGAATCTCGCTGATGCCGTCCTGCTGCGGCCACGGGGGCGGCGCCTCAAAGTCGCCGTTCACGAGCAGGTTATCGCTCACTTGCTCCTGCGCGGGGGGACTGGCGATCACCCAGACCGGCAACGCCGCCAGCCCCAGCGCCGCAAGCACCACCAGCCAGGCCCAGCGAGCGCGTCGGGTTTTTGCTCTCGTCTGCGCCCCAATCGCCTCGTCAGACATGCGACCTCACCGCACCGCCCTACCCCACCGCCAGGCCAGGATGCCCAACACAATAGCTTCCACAATCGTGCTCAGACCAATCGCAATTGCCACGTCGAACCAGAACTGCACCGGGTACAGACGGATGAGCGTGTCGGAAATATTGAACAGCCACGAATCGCCGCTAAAGAACACACGATGAAACAGGACAAAGAACGTGTTAAAGCCGACCCCGATGAATATGACCATCGCTACCAGCAGGATGAGTGTGAGCACCGCGCCCTTGAGCAGAGCCGAAGGCACCAACGCGCGCGTTTCTGGCCGGCTGATCAAAATCGCTGCGGCGACGATGGCCGCCAGGAACAGGAGTACCTGCGCTGTATAGATGCCGCTCGACACCACGCGCACGTCTTGCATGTGCGTGATCTCGCGCTCGTTGAACGCTGGCGCGCCATCGGGCAGCCGCGCCTCGCGCAGGACGATCACGCCTCGCGGCCCGATGATGGACTCAACGCCGATGATCGCCAGCCTGGTTCGCTCCTCCAGCGTAAAGCCAAACAGATCAGGAGGAAAGCCCGGCCGGTTATACTCCCAGTACACCCAGCGCGGATGCATCATCACCCGGATCGGCATCACGATCAACACCACAGGCATGGCAAGGACGATCACCACCTGAAGAAGAATCCTGAGCCACGAGTTCATTTCACACTCCATTCTTTAGCAGATGGCGGATGGCAGATGGCAGATGGCTAATAGCGGATGGCGGATGGTTGATGGTTGATATTTGAGCTATGGCAGCACGACCTGACCGGTCGCAAGCCTCATCAGGAATCGCAGCATAATGACATTCGTCAACTGTTCAACCGGCGCGCGATCATCGGTGAACACCATCGGGCCAGGCTTGGTCGGGCGCAGATTCTTGAGCGCGTCGGAGGCCACCTCGCGCAAGAACGGATGCTCAAGCCGCGCCAGATTAGCGTGCAAATTGTCAGGTGTGGACGGTTTGACAGTCGCCACCAGGATCGCGTTGAACGTCCCCGGCAAATGGATCACGTGCGTCGAAGGGAACACCGTTTGCAGCGTGGCGACCATCGCCTCGACCATGCGGTCATCGTCTTGGGTGCGGCCCACGTTGACGACCACCACCCCGTCATCGGTCAGATGCGCGCGGACCTGCTCGAAAAACTCGCGCGTGGTGAGATGCCAAGGGATGTAGGGCAGGCGATAAGCGTCAATGCCGATGACGTCATAGCGATGCGGCGAGTGTGCGAGCGCATACCGTCCATCGCTGACGATCACGTTCAGGTTGGGCTGGTCCATCGCAAAATAGTCACGCCCGGCCTGGACGATCCTGGGGTCAATCTCGATGCCGTCTATCGGCAGCGGGCCATACACTGCCGTGTACTGCCGCGCGATGGTGCCGGCTGCCAGGCCGACCAGCGCCACGCGCCTGACCCGCTCGGGGCCGAAGGGCGGCGGATTGAAAAACGGCGCGATGAGAAAATAATCCCAGGTGCCAAATGTCCGCAGGTTCTCAGGGTCGTAAATCGAATGAACCCCTTGCCCTTCGTTGAGCAACAGGTAACGCACCCCTCTCTGCTCGACGACCTGGATGTAGTTGTACGCGGATTCCGTCTCATAGATCGCGCCTTCGAATGGCTTGATGACCTGACCACGCAGCAGCACCGCCAGCGCGATCAACGCGACCGGCATCCAAAGATAAACCAGCGCGCGTCGTCCCAGTCCGATGAATGCCACCGCCATCAAGACGAACGCAAACAAGAGGAAGGTATTGCGCGTGCCGATGTTGGGGATCGTCACCAGCACGGGTAGAAAGGTGCCCAGGAACGATCCGGCTGTCGAGATCGCATAGACGCGCCCGGCCACCCGGCCCGAGGTCGCCACGTCCGAGACAGCCAGACGGATTGCAAACGGCGAAACGCATCCCAACAGAGTGACCGGCACACTGAACAACACCAGCACGGTGAGGAACGAACCCGCCAACATCCCAACGTTGAAATCGGCCAGGCCGCGCACGGTCAGTGATAGCACAGGCCGTGCCGCAAACGGGATCAATCCGACAGCGAACGCTGCCCAGGCGATGAGGCTGAACAGCGTCTCGGGTTTGGGTGAGCGATCGGCCCAGCGCCCGCCCAGCGCGTAACCCGCCGTGAGGTACAGCAAGATCAAGCCGATGACGGTGGCCCACACCAGGTTCGACGTGCCAAAGTATGGCTCGATCAGGCGCGGAGCCGACAGCTCAACAGCCAGCGAGGTCATACCGCTGACGAATACAGTGAGGTACAAGAAAGGGATTCTGCTGTGCATGGCAAGTCGCAGGGTGCATGTCGCAAGCGCGAGTATATCACAAAACATCGTATTTGACGGAAGTGGCTGAGGCTGCTATAGTCGGATTTTTGTAAAGGGAGGAAACCATGAAAACCATCGCATTGATTGCGCACGACGGCAAGAAAGCCGACATGGTCGCCTTTGCGACATTCAACCGGGAAAAGCTCAAAAACTATCACCTGATCGCCACCGAAACAACCGGCAAACTGCTGCATGACAAAGTAGGATTGGAGGTCGAAAGGGTGCTTTCGGGGCCGATGGGAGGCGACGCGCAGATCGCAGCGCGCGTCGCCCAAGGTGAGATAGCGGGCGTGATCTTTTTCGTGGACCCGCTCAACGCCCACCCGCACGATCCAGACATCCAGGGGCTGTTGCGCGTGTGCAACGTCCACAACGTCCCGCTGGCGACCAACGTCGCCACTGCCGACCTCATCGTCTCCGGCGAAGCGATCTGATTGGCTCACGATGGAAGACACGACCATCCAGCCGCATTATCGCCGTAACTGGCTCCTCATTCTCACCGACTATGTGCTGTTCGGCATGGCGCTGAGCTTTATTGGCGTGTCCACCGTGCTGCCAGCCTTTATCCGTCACCTGACCGACTCGCCGCCGATCATCGGCATGGTCAACACCGTCTGGAATGGCGGCTGGCTCATCCCACAACTGGCCGCTGCCAACGCGCTCACGCATGTACCTCGCAAGCAAGGCGCACTCATTCGCGCTGGCCTGTTGGGGCGCCCCACCCTGCTGCTCATCGCACTGGCGCTGATGCTGGGCCTGTGGCAGCGGCCGGGCTGGATGCTCGTTGCGTTCTTTGCTCTGCTCACGCTCTTTTGGGCTTTCGATGCGTTCTGCTCGATCGCCTGGTTCGACATCGTCGCCAAAGCCATCCCGGCCAATCGGCGCGGGCGGCTGTTCGGCGCCGGGCAGATCATCAGCAGCCTGCTCGCTATCGGCATCGGCGCGTTCGTCAGTTGGATCCTCAGCCCGGCCGGCCCGGGGTTTCCTGCCAACTATGCCTGGCTGTTTGCGCTGGCCGGCCTCTCGACGCTGCTGGGATTGATCACGCTTGCCGCCATTCACGAGCCGCTGGAGGACGTGCCCGCAGAGCGCGCCAGCTGGCGCGACTATGGGCCGCAGCTGGTCAAGATTCTGCGAAAAGAATCCGCGTATCGAAGCGTGATCGCCGTATGGCTGCTCAGCGGGTTGGCCGGGCTGGCTTCGCCGTTCTATGTGCTGTACGCGACCGAACAGTTGGGGCTGGCGCAAGAGACGATCGGCCTGTTCATCATCGCGCAGACGATCGGCGGGCTGGTCGGCAGTTTTGGCTTTGGCGCATTGGCCGAGCGGCGCGGGCCAGGCATGGTGATCCGAACCTCGGTGGCGGTCGCTGTCAGCGCGCCGCTGGCGGCCCTGGCGATCCATTTTGCGCGCGTCGGCGGTTGGCTGCCGATGGTTTACGCCTGGGTGTTTGTCGTGCTGGGCATCGTCGGCGCTTCGCTCATGCTCGGCTTTATGAATTATGTGCTGGAGCTTGCGCCGCCCGGGCATCGCCCGACGTACATGGGCTTGAGCAACACGCTGGCCGGGCTGCTCGTCCTGGTGCCGATGCTGGGCGGATGGCTGCTGCAGGCGACCTCGTACCCGGTGCTGTTTGCCGCCGCGACAATCGGGCCGGTGGTCGCCTTGACGATCGCCTTCGGGCTGCCCCACTCGCCTGCAAAGGCCCAGGCGGGTTGAGGGCAAGAAGCAAAGCGACTGCATGCTCACTTCACACCAGTGTGCTCGCCACGACGCACGCATGTAAAACGACCAACGCCAAGTGTCAATACTCTTGTGGGCGCAGGCAGTCAGGCATACACTTGATGCCAATTCGCTCTGTCTCTCTTTCAGGTTCTCGTCAGATGCACTTATCTCGTGTATAATAATGGCAAAGGAGTATGTCAACATGGGAATCCAGCTCGAAGTGCCTGATTCTGTGGCTCAAGCTTTGCACCTGCCACTCGCAGAACAACAGCAACAACTGGTGCTTGAACTGGCCCTGGCGCTTTACGCGCGAGGTGTGCTATCCTTTGGCAAGGCGCGCGAATTGGCCGGGTTGAGCAAACACGAATTCGGCTGGTTGCTGGGCCGGCGAGATATCCCGCGTCACTATAGCCTAGAAGATCTGCAAGACGACGTCGCCTATGCCCATCGTTAGCAACACATCACCCATTCTCAACCTGGCTATTATCGGCCACCTGGAATTGCTTCGGCAGCAATTTACGGAGGTGCTGATCCCATCTGCCGTCCGGGCGGAGTTGAAACCAGAGACGACATTCCCTGGCGCAACGGCTGTTCAGCAAGCTCTTCAAGCTCAATGGCTCCGCGTGACCGAATTGAGAGATGTTCATCTGACACGCGCACTGGCGCTCGACCTGGACGAGGGTGAAGCGGCCGCGATTGCGCTAGCTCTCGAACTTGGAACCAGACGAATCCTGATAGATGAACACGAAGGTCGAATCAAAGCCAAAGCTCTGGGCTTGCAGCCTATTGGCTTGCTCGGCGTTTTACTGCGCGCCAAACGCGATGGCACACTGAATTCCGTCAAAAGCGCCATGCAGATGCTCCGGCAGCAGGCCGGTTTCTTTGTTGCCGACGATCTGTTCCACCAAGTGCTGAGAGAGGCCGGCGAACAGTCCTAGTGTCCGTGTTTCTTGTCTCTTGACAGTGAATTGCAGTGCCGCCTGATTCAACCTGCAACAGGTCCGATCAGGCGGCGTTGGTTTCCAGCGCGAAACTCAGCGGAGGGCGGCTCCCATGCCGCCCCATCTTCAGGCTGCCCCACTCGCCTGCAAAGGCCCAGGCGGGTTGAAGACAAGAGGCAGGTAGTTAATGGCTTTTGCCTCGCTTGCGGTATAATCTGGACTATGACTGACCATCCACTGACGGTGATCCTCACCCACGAAAACGCCGACTTTGACGCGATGGCGGCGCTGTTGGGCGCGCGGCTGCTCAATCCTTCGGCGGTGCCGGTCCTGCCGCGCCGCTGCAATCGCAACGTCCGCGCGTTCCTTTCGATCTATGGTGACGAGCTGCCGTTCGTCGAAGCCGACGAACTGCCACGCCGACCGGTCAGCCAGGTCGTGCTGGTAGATACGCAGGGCCTGGTCACCGTTCGAGGCGTCCTCCCCTCGACGCCCGTGCACATCCTCGACCACCATCCGTTGACGCGCCCGTTGCCGCAAGGATGGACCTATCGCGGCGACCCGGTCGGCGCGACGACGACGCTCTTGGTCGAGGAGCTGGGGGCGCGCGGTCTGGCGCTGACGCCCGTTCAGGCGACGCTGCTCCTGCTCGGCATCTATGAAGACACCGGCTCGCTTTCGTACCAGACGACGACAGCGCGTGATGCGCGGGCGGCGGCCTGGTTGATGGAGCGCGGCGCGAATCTCGCCGTCGTCGGCGAGTTCTTGCATCATCTGCTGTCGCCCGCTCAACGCGAGCTGTTCGACCGGCTGCTGGAAGCGGCGGAAACCCACACCATCGCCGGACATTCGGTCGTCGTTTCGGCGCAGGCGGCACGCGGCTATGCCGAAGAGGTCTCGACGCTGGCGCACAAGTTGCGCGACCTGCTCGATCCAGATGGCTTGTTCGTCCTCGTCGCGCTGGATGGCAACCTCCAGATGGTCTGCCGCAGCACAACCGATGACATTGACGTGGGTGCGATTGCAGCCCACTTTGGGGGAGGCGGGCACAGCCGCGCCGCCGCGGCGCTCATCCGCGACCGCACGCTCGAAGACGTGACGCGCGAGTTACTTCAGGTGCTGCCGCAGGTCATCCGCCCGGCGGCGACGGTTGCACAGATCATGTCGCGCCCGGTGCAGATCGTGACCCCCGAGACGCCTGTTTCCGAAGCGGCCAGGCGGATGACGCGCACCGGACACGAGGGGTATCCGGTTGTGCGCGATGGGCGCGTCGTCGGGCTGCTCACGCGCCGCGCGGTAGATCGCGCCATGCAGCACGGCATGGGCAATCGCCCGGTCGAGCGGGTCATGGATCAAGGCGAGGTGTTCGTCGCGCCGGACGATCCGATCGAAAAGTTGGAGCAATTGATGATCGAGCACGGCTGGGGACAGGTGCCGGTGGTCGAAGAGGGGCAGGTGGCCGGCATCGTCACGCGCACCGATCTCATCAAATTGTGGGCCAAGCCGCCCTCACCGCCGGAGCGACAGCAGGTCGCTGCCAGGTTGGAGGCCGCGCTGCCTGGCCCGCTGCTTGTGCTCATCCGCGACATGGCCGCGACCGCCCACGAGATGGGCTTTAGCGTCTATTTCGTCGGCGGCCTGGTGCGCGACCTGCTGCTCGGTTTCCCGATCGGCGATGTAGACCTCGTCGTAGAAGGGGATGCGATCGCGCTGGCGAAACGACTGTCCAGCGAGCGCGGCGGTCGAGTCAAAAGCCATGCGCGCTTTGGCACAGCCAAGTGGGTGCTCGCCAACAGCCGCGACTTGCCCCCGTCTATTGACCTGGTCACCGCCCGCACCGAGTTCTATACGCATCCCAGCGCGCTCCCGCAGGTCGAGCGGTCGTCCATCAAACAAGACCTGCACCGGCGGGATTTTACGATCAACACGCTGGCGATCTGCCTCGACCCGGACCGCTTTGGCGAGCTGCTGGACTTTTACGGCGGCGAGCAGGATCTGCGCGATGGGATCATCCGCGTGCTGCACAGCCTGAGCTTTGTGGACGACGCAACGCGGATGCTGCGCGCGGTACGATTCGAGCAGCGGCTGGGCTTTCACATCGAGCCACGCACGCTCGAATTGATGTCGCACGCGCTGGACCTGCTCGATCGCGTCTCGGGCGACCGCATCCGCCACGAGCTGTATGCGATCCTGCAAGAAGCGCGGCCCGAGGAGGCATTGTGTCGTCTGCGCCAACTGCGCGTACTGCAGCAAATCTATGTTGGACTGACGTGCGACGACTGGCTGAGCGAAAGATACGCTCGTCTGCGTAAGGCGCTGGCAAATGGCGAATGGCCTTTGCCCAGGCGGGACGGGAGCGAATTGCGTGCGTTTGCATATCTGGCGCTGTTGTGTTACCGTTTCGACCGGACCGGGCTGGAGGCCGTCATCACGCGGCTCAAGATCCCCAGCGCGCAGGCCGATGACTTGCGCCAGGTGCTGGCGCTCAAAGAGATGCTGCCGATGCTCTCGAAGCGACAATCGCCGAGTGTGCTCGTTCACGCGCTCGACGAGTTTTCCGAGCCAGCGCTGTTTGCCGCGTGGGCAGCCACCGAGAGCAAAATGGCCGCGCGGCAGATTCAGCGTTACGTGTGCAAGTTGCGCCATGTGCGTCCTGCGCTGGATGGCAAGTATCTCAAGTCGCTGGGGATGAAGCCCGGGCCAGAGATGGGCCGCATCCTTGAGGCCCTGCGCAACGCCCTGCTTGATGGTCAACTCTGCACCCGCGAAGAGCAAGAAGCCTTTGTTCAGACTCACCTTGCCGCCATGCAGCGTGGCGAATCTGCCACCTGACGGAATACGCAATACGGAGGTGCCTATGCCCTCGATTCACCGCCGCCTCATTCGAGGCCAGCCGATCCGCGTGGGGCAAAAAGAGATCGTGCCGGAAGCGCAGGTCACGTGGTGGATGAGGCGCCGCGGAACGATTAGCGATCACAGCATCTCGGGTTGGGGCGCAAGCTGGTTCAATATCCGACCGACGGCCGTGATCGAACGAGGCCCCGGCTCGACCGGGGGCCAGCGGCGCATTCCCATCCATGACGAGACCTTGCGGCTGCTTTTGGGTCTGGCTGCAGGGGCCGTGTTCATCGTGTTTCTGACACAAATTGCAGAAAGGCTAGCAGAGCCTAGAGGAGATTCATAATGACCGAGAACCAAGAGCAGGACTATATCGGCGAGATGTTTGCTTGCATGGACAGCTTGCAGGCCAGCGCATCTGTGAGTGCCGTGTTTGGTCAACCGGTGACGGCGGGTAACAAGGTCGTCATTCCGATGGCTACGGTGCAGTATGGCCTTGGCTTTGGGTTTGGCGAAGGGACAGGCCAGATGGCAGAAAAGGCGGGCGTTGGCACTGGCGGCGGATGGGGAGGCGGCGTGAGCGCCAAACCGCTCGGCCTGGTCGAGATCACGCCGGAGCGCACACGCGTCGAGCCAGTGGTGAATGAGCAGACGCTGGCCCTGGCCGGCATGGCGCTGGCCGCCTGGTCGGTCTTTTGGATTTCGCGCACCGTGCTCAAAATCCTTCGACGATAAATCTATCCAACATCCATACGTGTCAACTTAAGGTTGGAGTGCAGGCTTCAGCCTGCATAAAACGCGGCCTGAAGGCCGCACTCCGGGGCTAAAGTTTACACCAATGATCCAACATCAGCCCATGCGCCAGGCGTTGTTCACGACGTAGACGTTTGACGCTTGACATTTGCCGATAGACGTGTGGTATAATCCACATCACACTCTCACCTGAAGGAGATGATGCGCCATGCCCTTTCGGCCCGTTGCTTTCTACATCGGCACTTTTCCGATTTACTGGTACGGCATCTTTATCGCCACCGGGATGCTCGTCGGCACCTATGTTGCCGCGTTTGAGGCCAGGCGTCGTGGAGAAAATGAGGAACATGTTTGGAACGCCGTCCTGCTGGTAGGAATATTGGGCATTGTCGGCGCGCGGCTGTATCACGTCTTTTCCAGCCCGGCGGGAACTGCCTATGGCTGGGCTTATTATCGAGAAAATCCCTGGGCGATTTTCGATGTGCGCAGCGGGGGCCTGGGCATCTTTGGCGCCATCGTCGGAGGGGTTCTCGGAGTTTTGCTTTATACCTACCGGGCCAAGTTGAATCTCTGGCGCTATCTGGACTTTGGCGCTGTGGGATTGTTGCTCGGTCAGGCGATCGGGCGCTGGGGCAACTTTGCCAACCAGGAGCTATACGGCCCGCCAACGACCTTGCCCTGGGGCATCACGATTCAAGAGCAGCATCGCATCCCACCCTTTAACGATCTGAGCCAGTATCCGCTTGACACACGCTTTCACCCGGACTTTTTATACGAGTCGCTGTGGAACTTGATCGGCGTGGTGCTGCTGCTGGCGATCGAGCGCAAGTGGACCGGCAAACTCAAGGATGGCGACTTGTTCCTGGGCTACCTGATCTGGTATCCCTTGGGGAGGCTGTGGATCGAGGCCTTGCGGCCCGATGCCTGGAAGGTCGGCGACATCCCCGTGGCGCAGATTGTTTCGGTGTTGCTGATTATCATGTCCGTGGTGACGCTGGTGGTGCGACACCGCAAACGGCCACTGCCACAACCGCAATCGCCATAGATGCAGACCCCCGTTTTTCCAAGGAAAACGGGGGTCTTTTGTAACCTGACCGAAACTCAGCCAGCATCGGTTGGGATTATAATTACAAATGATGGAAAGCCTGACTCAACATGCTCCCCCGTCGGGCCTGCGCGCTGCGCTGGATACCGTTATGCGGGACTCGCTGCGCCCGGTCTCGAGGGGATTGGGTATCCTGTTCCTGGTCCTTGCGGCGGGTCATGCGCTGGTCTTGCCGGGCACTTGCGCGCCGGTGATGGTCGCGCTGGCCCTCGTCTCGGCAGCGGCTTTGCTGGGATTGAGCCTGGCGATGAGGCGATGGGCCGTCCCGCTTCCATGGGCGCATCGCATCGGGGCCGCTATCGCGGGCGTGTGCTTGCTGAACGGCCTGGTTCACCTTTACCTCGTTGCGGAGCCTCAACAGACCACAAACCTTTTGCTCTTGATCGTCGGCATGGGATTCCTGTTCCTCTCCCGCCGCTGGCTGGTAGCCGTGATCGCAGCGACGTGGCTGGGGTGGGGAGTCGTTGTACTGATTTCGCCACCCTCGCGCGAATGGCTTCATTTTGGTTTTGCGCTGCTGATCGCGACAGTACTTTCGATCCTCGCCCACACGACGCGCGTCCGAACGGTCAAGCGGCTCCAAATGCTGCGGTTCGAACAGGAAGCTCAAAAGGCAAAGCTGGAAGCTTCGCTGGCCTCGACGGCTGAGGCGTTGCGGCTGGCCGAGGTGCTCAACCAGGCGGGCCGCGCCATGACCGGGACGCTGGACCTGAGAGAAGTGTTGGAGCGTGTGCTGGAGCACCTGGCGAGCATCGTCCAGTTTGATCGTGGCTCGGTGATGCTGCTGCGTGGCAACGAGCTAGAGATCGTCGCCGCGCGCGGCTTTCCGCCGACGGCTGATCCGCTCAAGATTCGCGTCTCGCTACTGGGCGATGACAATGATCTCTTCCGGCATATCTATCTCACTCAACAACCACTCTCGCTCCCCGATGTATCTGAGCGCCCGGACTGGCAATACGTGCCGGGCTTGCCGCCAGCGCGTTCGTGGATCGGCGTGCCTCTGATCCGGGCCGATAAGGTGATCGGAATGCTTTCGCTCACGCGGGAAAAGCTGTCCCCTTACAGCGACGACCAGGTGACGCTGGCGATGGCCTTTGCCGGGCAGGCGGCGTTGGCGCTCGAAAACGCGCAGTTGTATGAACGCATCCTCCGTGACTATGCCGAACTGGAACGCCTTGACCGCACCAAATCCGATTTCATTGGCATCGCTTCGCATGAGCTTCGCACCCCCTTGACGACACTGCGGGGCTACAGCCAGATGCTTTTGAGCGATCCGGCGATCCAGGCCAATCCTCTTCACCTGGAGGTGGTCAACGGCCTCTTTTCCGGCGCAGTGCGGCTGCACGAGATCGTGGACAGCATGCTCGACATGGCTAAGGTAGATAGCCGTGCGCTGCAGCTTCACCCAACGCCGCTTGCCGTTGCGGCGTTGATCCAGCTCGTGTGCAACGATTTACGCAAGCCCTTGACCGAACGGCATCATACACTGAACGTGGAGGATCTGAGTGACCTGCCGGCGGTTGAGGCTGACCGCGACGCGCTCCGCAAGGTTTTTTACCATTTGCTCATCAATGCGATCAAGTACACCCCGGACGGTGGTACGATTTCGATTTTTGGTCGAGCGCTGGCCAGGGGCGAATATGACCTAGCCGAGGGTGGAATCGAAGTCGTCGTCAGTGACACGGGCATTGGCATTGACCCGCGCTTCCAGGAGTTGATTTTCGACAAGTTTTACCAGACCGGCCAGGTCGCCTTGCACTCGACGGGCAAGAGCAAATTCAAAGGCGGCGGGCCGGGCCTGGGCCTGGCGATCGCGCGAGGCATCGTCCATGCCCATGGCGGCAGGCTGTGGGTTGTCAGCCCTGGCTACGATGAGCAAGCGTGCCCCGGCAGTCAGTTTCACGTCGTTTTGCCGCTGAGTCAAATCACCCGGTTTGAGGGCCGGGCGCGGTGAGGGTCACCTCAGGGCAGTTTGTTTTGTCGCCGCCCCGGTCGCAAGGCCGGGGCGTGCTTTTGATAGTCCCTGGCTGGCGATTGAACCCGCAGTGGGAAATACCCTGTTGCGTCAAGCAGCCGCTTGCCATTGGACAAATCCAGGCTAAAATTGGACACATCCCCTGGACTGTGGAAAGCGAATGTCTCTGCCCGACTGGAACGCAAACGCCGAGTGGCTATCTTTGGCAGCGGTCATCGCCACGCTCGTGCCGCTGGTGGCGCTGGAAAAGTGGATCCATCAACACCTTCACGGCGTGGCGTACCTGTTCACCCGCAACAAGGACGCCGCGGTTCTGCTTTACGCCGTGCCGCTCTTCCCCGGCGTGGTGCTGCATGAACTGAGCCACTGGATGATGGCGAAACTGGTCGGCGTCAGAACCAGCAGCCTGAGTTTGCTGCCCAAGCGTGACCGAAGTGGCCACATCCGGCTCGGTTCGGTGGTGATCGAGCGAACCGATCCGATCCGCGCCAGTTTGATTGGCGTCGCGCCGCTGATCAGCGGCAGCGTCGTGGTGCTGTTCATTGGCTACTGGGTGTTTGGAGTCAGCACGATGGGCGAGGCGCTATTGAGAGGGGATGTGGCTGCGATTGCGGCGACGTTCTTGGAGATGTTACACGTACCCGATATGTGGCTGTGGCTGTATTTGCTCTTTGCCCTCGCCAACGCCATGCTTCCCAGTTCCTCTGACCGCGAGACGTGGCCCCCTGTCCTCTTGTTCCTGGCTCTGGTCATTGGCCTGGCTTATCTGTTGGGGTTCAGCCGCATCTTGCTCGATCTGGCTCCGCTGGTCGTGACCGGCTTGCGCTGGCTGGCGGTCGCGTTCGCCGTGACGCTCGTCGCCGACATCCCATTTGTCATTCTGATCGCGTCTGCCGAGTGGCTGCTAGGCTCTTGGCGCGGCGAGCGGGTGTATTACAAGAAAGTAGACAAGTAGACAAGGGAACCAGTAGACAAGCAAGTGTTCCGGTTTACCTGTCCGGCTTGCTCAAAGACCTTTCTGCCTGCCACAACATCAGCCACACCAGAATCCCCAATACGATCAGCGCGACGAGCTTGTAAAGCCGGGGCGGGCTAAAGAGCGCCAGCGCGCCAAACGTAGCGCAAAAGGCGTAATACCCCATCACGATCTTCCATTGAGGGAGCCCGGCGTCAAGCAGCCGAAAATGCAGGTGGTCCCGCCCGCCCACCCCGACCGGCACGCCGCGCCTGGCACGCCGGATAATGAGCCAGGCCACATCAATGACCGGCACGGCCATGACGAGCAAGACGGCCGCCACCTTGGCGCCGCCGATGATGGCAAGGCACCCCAGTGTAAAGCCCAAGAACCAAGCACCGGACGATCCCATAAATACGCGCCCGGACAGGTTCCAGGGCGCAAAGCCCAGACACGCGCCCATCAGCGCCAACGGCAACAGCGCGACGCTGGTCTGGGGTGGATCGGCCCGGAAAGCCATATGGATAAACAATACCGCACTCGCAATAGCCGTCACGCCGGCGGCCAGCCCGTTCAGCCCGTCCAGCCAGTTGACGGTGTTGATCATCCCCATGATCCAAAACATGGTCAAAGTCACAGTGAACCAGAGCGGAAAATGAATGTTTTGATCGGCGGTCAGGGGATTGGCGACGAATTCGATGAAAATGAGAAACACGATGGCGATGCCCGAAGCCACCGCGTGAATGAGATACTGCCAGCGCGGGGCGAGATTCCAGCGATCGTCGGCCAGGCCAAAGACAAAGATAAACGCGCCGCCAGTCAGCAAACCGATGAGGCGGATGATCTCGTTGGGGTCAAAACGTGGGACAGGCAGCCCTTGCACCACGAGCGCCGTGACGGTGAACGCCAGGTATAGCGCCATGCCGCCGGTGCGCGGGATCAGCCCGCTGTGCCGACGCCTTCCGCCAGGCGCATCGGTCAGGCCCCATCGCCGCCCGATCAGCCCGACCAGCGGCGTGAGCGCAAAAGCGAGAGTCAATCCAAGTAACAAGACCGTGAGGAAATTCATGCCAATCTGAGCACCGCATACGCATTGTCCGTTTCATCCCAGGCCAGCATCAACTCATCCAGTGGCACGCCCAACGGTGCCGGCGGCATGGCTGGACCCAGCACATAGGCCGTTTGCGCGGAATCGTCCAGGCCGACCAGGACAATCGCGTGTTGTGACTTGTGCCCTTGCCAATACGCCCATTCTCCAGCCCGGATGAACAGAATGATCGGCAGGTTGTGGTTCAGCGCATCACGCAAGATCGGCAAATGGCCTTGCCTGGCATAGACCACGTTCACGCCCAGGGCGATCAAGCGCTTGACGGCTGAATACGGAGCGCCGACATAGGGTCTGACGCCCATCTGCTCCGCCAGGTCATCTTCCAGCTCTCGGCGCCAATCATATCATCTTCGGCAAGCCAGGTCAAACGTGTTACCCTGTCATCCCATCACAGTTCATCGGCGTGTGCCCGATTGCTTCGTCGGTTTACAAATCTCTCTACCGATGCTAAAATTTAGCCAATGACTTGCCGCGTAGCAACCCCCTCGGGCTTGCATCATCGCAGGATTGGGTATGCAAAACCTCATCACGCACGAGACTCGGGCCGACGAGGCATTGCGCCGCCGGGATGCCATTCTCGAAGCAGTGAGCTTCGCCGCCGAGCAGTTTCTCAAGACCGCTGATTGGAAGATGTGCATTCCCCAGGTGTTGGAGCGCCTGGGGCATGCCACCGGGGTCAGCCGGGTGTACATCTTTGAGAACAGCTTCGACCCAGGCGGCGCGCGGTTGATGAGCCAGCGTTTCGAGTGGGCTGCGCCCGGCATCGAGCCGCAGATTGACAACCCGCGCCTGCAGAACTTGGCCTGGCAAGCTGGAGGTTTTGGAAGCTGGGAAGTACTGCTCGGCCAGGGCCAGGTGGTCTATAGCCACACCCGTGAGCTTCCTGCCAGCGTTCAAGAAGAGCTGATCGCAGAAAATATCCAGTCCATCGCCGTGGTGCCGATCTTGGTCGGGCCAGAGTGGTGGGGATTTATCGGATTTGACGAATGTCTGTTTGAGCGCGATTGGTCCGTTGCAGAGATTGATGCGCTTCGGGCCGCAGCGGGCACGCTGGGTGCAACGATCCAGCGCGAGCGGGCCGAAGCGGAACTGCGCGCCCAGAAACAATTGTTTGAGAACCTGGTCGCAGTGGCGCGCGCGACCGCCGAACAGCCGACGCTGCAGGACACCTTGAGCAACACCCTCGAGGTGACCATGAAGCTGACTGGCGCTCAGGATGGCGACCTGTTCGTGTTGGATGCGACCGGCACAGTGATCAAGTCTATCCTGCCGCGCAGCCGGCCTGAGTTGGAACGAAGGCCAGCTCTGATCAGCGAACTCATGGAGAAAGGTCTGGCCGGCTGGGTGGCTCGCCACCGTCAGGCAGCGTTGATCCCGGATGTGCGCCTGGATGACCGGTGGTTCAAATTGCCCGACAGTCCTTATCAGGCCGGATCGGCGCTCTCGGTGCCCATCACGAGCGGGCCCGTGCTGGTGGGCGTCCTCACACTGGCCCACGCCGCCCCCCATCACTTTACCGCCGATCATCTTCGCTTGCTCCAGGCAGCCGCGGATCAGATGGCACTGGCCCTGCGCAACGCGCAACTATTTGACGAACAGCGCCGCATGGCCGACCGGCAGCGAACCTTGTATGAGGTTCTGTGCGCCGTGGGCAGTCAATTGGAGCGCGACGCGGTCGCTCAAGCGGCCGTGCGCACTATCGTTCGAGCAACCCACTGGACGAACGTCGCCCTGGCGTTGCTGGATGAGGATGGCACGCATTGGCGGCTGGCCGCGGTCAGTGGGGCCTTGGCGGACGGTCTTGGGGCCAGATTCTCGATTGCGCATGGTGTGATTGGCCGGACATTCAGGACAGCTCAGGTCCAATGGACCCCGGACGTGCATGCGGATCCAGACTATATCGGTGTCCATCCCGCGATCCGCAGCGAGCTGGCCGTGCCCCTGCAGCGCGAAGGACGTGTCCTGGGCGTGCTGAACATTGAAAGCGACCAACTCGCTGCTTTTAGCGCCGACGACGTTTTGATGGCGGAATCGCTGGCCGGGGCGATCGCGCTGGCTTTGGACAATGCCCGGTTGTTCCAGACCATGCAAAGCGAGCGGGAGAGACTGCAAGCGCTCATCCGATCAAGCCAGGACGGCGTCGTGCTGATCGGGATGGACGGTCGAATGTTGGTCGTCAATACGTCGGTCCTCAAGTTACTGCAACTGCCCGGCCATCCAGAAGATTGGCTGGGACGGCATCTGTGGGAGTGGGGGTTGGCGCTGCGCAAGTCGCCAGACCTATTGCGGATCGCGTTAAAAGAAGCCCGGCGTATCCAGACCGGCGACGAGCCGCCCGGCGAAGGTGAAGGGGAGGTGCCGCCGCACACATTTCACTGGACGAATCTGCCAGTGCGGTACGGCGATGTGCCGCTGGGACGGCTGGTGATATTGCGCGATGTGACCGCCGAGCGCGCCACCAATCAACTCCGCGAAGATATGATCAGCACCATGGTGCACGATCTGCGCAATCCGCTCTCGGTAGCCTCTACCTCATTGGAGTTTGTGGCCGCCGAGGGAAACGCGGAGCTTGGGGCAGACCAGCGCAATGCACTCGAGATCGCACGCACCAGCCTGCGCAAAGCGCTCAAGCTGATCACCGACATCCTGGACCTTCGCTGGTTGGAAAGCGGGCAGGTGCCCCTGACGCGCCGGGCGATCCACATAGACGCACTGGTGGACGAGACGCTGCGTGCGCAGTCTTCGCTGGCGGCAGCCAAACGCATCCGCCTGGAAAGTCAGGTGCCTGCCGATCTGCCCGCGGCGTGGGCCGATGCCGACCTGATTGGGCGTGTGCTGCAAAACCTGGTGGACAATGCGTGCAAGTTCGCCCCCGCCGGGGGATCGGTGCGGGTGACCGCACGGCTTGTGTCGGGTGATGATCGCCCCGTCATCCAGGTTTCGGTCAGCGATACCGGCCCGGGCATCCCACCGTCAATCCGCCTCCGGTTGTTTCAGAAATTTGTCACCGGACAACAAAAGGGGCACGGCAGCGGACTGGGGCTGGCGTTTTGCAAGCTCGCGCTGGAGGCGCACGGTGAGCGCATCTGGCTAGACACCGAGCCTGAGCGGGGCACGACCTTCACCTTCAGTCTGCCAGTGTTTGAGGGGCCAAGTCCCTCGTAACGGCTGGCTCCCGACAGGCAATGGTGAGGGTCGCCCCTACTTGCGTAGACGCAACTCGCGGTATCGGAAGCAGCTCACAATGTGATCGTTCACCATGCCGACAGCTTGCATGAAGGCATAGCAGATCGTCGAGCCGACGAAACTGAACCCCCGCCTTTTCAGATCCTTGCTCATAGCGTCCGATTCAGCCGTGTGGGCGGGAATCTCGTTGAGCCTCTTCCATTGGTTCAGCTTGGGCTGTCCGCCGACGAATCGCCAGATGTAGGCATCAAAGCTGCCAAACTCGCGCTGAATTTCCAGGAACGCGCGGGCATTCTGGATCGCCGCCTCAATCTTGAGCCGGTTGCGCACGATGCCCGGATCGGCCATCAGCCTGGCGACCTTGCGCGCGTCGTACCGGGCAACCTTGGCCGGGTCAAAGCTGTCGAACGCCTTGCGGTAATTCTCTCGCTTGTTGAGGATGGTTGACCAGCTCAATCCCGCCTGCGCGCCTTCCAGGATGAGAAACTCGAACAACGTGCGGTCGTCGTGTACCGGCACGCCCCATTCTTGATCGTGATATGCAACGTACAGTGGATCGGTTCCAGCCCATTCGCATCTGCTCTTCATGACGTTTTCCCCTGAAGATTTGACCGCCGACCGCTGACGGCAGATCACAACGAGTCTTTAGCGGCGGTCGGTTTTTCTCACCAGCGATGCCCTTCGAATCGCTGTATCGCCAAACCGGTCTCGGATTTCATCCACAGCCCGGTCGGCGCGCGCGCGCTTTTCGCTGGCGCTCTCAAAGAATCCCAGTTGATGCCCGCTCGCCAGATGGGTCGCTCGCACGCCGATCAATCTCACTTTGGCTCCACGTTTCATCGCGGCTGTAAGCAGGGTCACTGCGGCCTGATAGATGTCGGAGGTCGCGTCGGTGGTGTGGGGCAGCGTCGTCTGCCGTGTGATCGTCGCAAAGTCAGACCAGCGCAGCTTGATGGCGATGGTCTTGGCCTGCAGGCCTCCATCGCGCAGATCGCGCCCCACTTGATCCGAAAGCGAAAGCAAGACACGCTTTAATTGTTCCAGGCTAACTACATCTTTGGCGAACGTCGTCTCGCGGCTGATGGATTTTTGCTCGTGATCGGTTTCGACCATGTCGCTGCCTGCGCCGCGCGCTCGCTGTTGCAGATCGAGCGCCCAGTCGCCAAACTCGGGCTTGAGCCTGGTCAGCGGCATGTTCTGCAAATCGCCGATCGAGTAAATACCCATCGCCTGCAATTTCGCCGCGCTTTTCTTGCCCACGCCCCACAATTGGCCGATGGGCAGCGGTGCAAGGAACTCGGCCTCTTGACCGTCGGGCACCTCGACCAGTCCATCTGGTTTGCCTACGGTGGACGCAATCTTGGCGACCAGCTTGTTGCTGGCAATGCCGATCGTGCAGGCCAGCCCGATCTGCTCGCGCAGGCGTTTCTTGACTTCGGTCGCCAGCGCCCGCGCGCCGCCCCAGGCGGCAACACAATCCGTCGCGTCGAGAAACACTTCGTCCACCGAGACCTGTTCCATTGCGCAGCCATACTCACGCATCATCGCCATCACACGATGTGAGTAATCGGAGTAGACATCATAGTGGGGCGGGGCGACGATCGCTTGCGGACACAGCCTGAGCGCCTGGGCCATCGGCATCGCCGAGTGGATGCCGAACTTGCGCGCGGCATACGAGCACGACGAGACGACCCCGCGCTCTTCCGGTCGTCCGCCGACGAGCAGCGGCAAACCCTTCCACTCCGGGTGGAGCAGCTCTTCGACTGAGGCGTAGAAGGCATCCAGGTCGAGACACAAGATGATGCGGGACATGCCAAGATTATGCCAGAGGTGACCGGGGATGTCAAAGCCCCTGAGAGTCTTGAAGTTGTAATGCCAGCGCAATTCGCAGCGGCGTTCTACACCACGAGCGCCGCGCGTCACTTGCTGCTTTAATGTTTTTCCTACCGACCTTTAATGTCATTTTAAGAAAATTCATCTTAATCACATTCCTGGAAACAAAAATCACACGGAGGTTCGAGATGAAGAAGCAACTGATGACCGCCGCCCTGGTAGCCATGTTGCTGTTCGTCCCGGTCGCTCCAGTTCTGGCGCAAACGCCGGGGGAAAACAACATCGTGGTCGCTACTGACCATCCGTCCATTGTAGTGGACAAGGGCACCTCCATCTCGTTTTCGATTGAAGTCGTGAATAACGGCAAGGATTGGCAAGACCTGGGCCTCCAGGTCGAGGGAGCCTCGGACTGGAATCCCATCTTCAAGCAGGGCGGCTATACAGTCCGCCGCGTGATGGTCGCGCCAGGCAAGTCCCAATCACTCGATCTGCAGCTCAAACCGCCCGAGACGGCCCAGAGCCAGGATTATTCTTTAGTCGTTAGGGCGCGCGACCAGGCCGGTCGAGTGGTCGGTGAATTGCGCCTGGCCGTTGCCCTGCAAGACAAGGTCGTCAGCACGGGTCTGAGGATGACGACCCAGTATCCCGAGTCGCGCGGTCAGGCCGGCAACACGTTCAGCTTTCGCGTGACCCTGTCCAATGACGCCGAGCAAGACCGCCCGGTCAACTTTGCCGCCGTGGCCCCCAAGGGTTGGGAAGTCACCTTCAAGCCAGCGTATGAATCGCGCCAGCTCACGACGATGAGCATGAAGGGCGGCAGCACGCAAGACATTACGGTGGACGTGGCTGCTCCACAAAAGATCGAAGCCGGCGATTACAAAGTGGTCGTGCAGGCTTCGGCCGATAAAGATCGCGTCGAGCTTCCGCTCAAAGTGACCATTGTCGGCAGTTATGGACTGAGCCTCAGCACGGCTACCGGCCAACTCAACGCGCGAGCGACGGTGGACAGCGAGACCAAACTGACCCTGGTGATCCGCAACACCGGCACAGCGGCACTACAGAACGTATCTTTCAGCTCACACAAACCCGATGGCTGGGAAGTGACTTTTAAGCCGGACAAGATTGAGCAATTGCCAGTCGGTGAGACGGCGCAGATCAACGCGAGCCTCAAGCCATCGTCCAAGGCCCTGGCGGGCGATTATATGGTCACCCTCAATGCCAATGCGTCGCAGGCTTCAGACAGCAAAGAGATTCGCGTGACGGTCGAGACGCCGACTACGTGGGGCATCGCGGCCATCGGCGCCATCATCGTCGTGCTGGGGGGCTTGGGATTGGTCTTTGCTCGCTTCAGCCGCCGCTAACAGGCCTTCCGAAAACTAGCGGGCCGGGCTCCCATGCCCGACACCTGCCCCCGTCAGGGGGTTCGGCGGCGTGAGAGCCGCCTGTGCTGGGTTTTCGGATAGATTCTAACGTGCGTGTCAACTTGAGATTGGAGTGCAGGCTTCAGCCTGCGGCCTGAAAGCCGCACTCCGGAGCTAAAGTTGACACCAATGATTCTATATCCAACGCGGGTATAAATTGCGCTTTTCTCCTGTCAACGAATATTGAACGAATAAACGAATAGGCCCGCCGGCTGCGCTCATTCGTTTACACCGCACCTGCGGTGGGTGCAGGTGTTCGTTGCGCCGAAGGCGATTCGTTGACAGGGATGAAAACAAACAAAAAAGCGCAAAGCATAACCGCGCTCAGTATAACAAACCATCGTTGCTGATGGGAGGAGCATGGGCGCAATGACAGCACAGACCTCAGAATCCCAAACTACTTCCAATCCGCCCGTCATCGAGACACACCAGCTGACCAAACGCTATGGAGAGCTGATTGCCGTAGACGGGTTGGATTTTCGGCTGGAAGAAGGCGAGATCTTTGGATTGCTCGGCCCAAACGGCGCTGGCAAGACGACCTCCCTCCTGATGTTGATGGGCCTGACAGAGCCGACCTCGGGACAGGTGCGCGTGCTGGGCTACGACCCGGTGCGTCAGCCGCTCGAGGTCAAACGGCGCGTCGGTTACTTGCCGGAGCACGTGGCCTTGTATGATGATCTCTCCGCGCGCGAAAATCTCTATTACACCGCCGAGCTCAACGGCCTGCCCCGCGCCGAGGCCAAACGCCGCGTGACGTGGGCGCTGGAGCGCGTCAGTCTGACGGAGGTGGCCGATAAACCCGTGCGCACCTTTTCGCACGGGATGCGTCAGCGGTTGGGGTTGGCCGATGTGCTCGTCAAAAAACCGCGTCTGATCATTTTGGACGAGCCGACGCTGGGCCTCGACCCGGAGGCTGTGAATCAACTGCTCGACTTGATCGTGGCCATGACACGCGAAGAGCGCCTGTCGGTTTTGCTCAGTTCGCATCAATTGCAGCAGGTGCAGCGCATCTGCAACCGCGTGGGCATCTTTGTCAAGGGCAAGCTGATCGCGCAAGGGCCAATCCGCCAACTGGCCCAACAACTGACCGGCGGCGCGCAGACGCTCGAAGTCAACGCCGAGCCGGGCGGAGCGGAATTGGGCGAGCTGCTGCGTCGTATCCCGGGCGTGGCCAAGGTCGAGCTGGACACGGATCACTGGCAGGTGCACGCCACGACGGAGGTGCGCCCGGCCCTCGTGCGCGCCATTCTGGAACGAGGCTGGATGCTGACCCACTTGCGGCAGCGTGACTATGGCTTGGAAGAGATTTATTTAAAGTATTTCCAGGGAGGCTAGTGGATGCACGGGTTACTGGCTATCTATCGCAAAGAGCTGGCGGATCACCTGGGCAGCCGCCGGTTTACGATTCTCTTTGTGCTGATCTGCTTTGCGGGTCTCTCTTCCGTGTATGTGGCCGCGCAGTCTATCCGGAGCGAAATCGCAGATGCCCGGAACGCTTTCTTGCTCCTGTTCACGACATCGAGCGGGCCGCTGCCACCGTTCTTTACTTTTATCAGTTTCCTGGGGCCTTTGGTAGGGCTGGCACTGGCGTTCGACTCGATCAACGGCGAGATGAATCGGGGCACGCTAAGCCGGTTGCTGGCTCAGCCAATCTACCGCGATGCCGTCATCAATGCCAAGTTCCTGGCCGGGCTGACGACGGTGGCCTTGATGCTCACCAGCATCGTCATCATCGTCTCGGCGCTGGGCATCTTGATCATCGCCGTCATCCCCACGCCCGAAGAACTCTTGAGGGTGCTGGCGTTTCTGATCGTCTGCATTCTGTTCGTCGGGTTCTGGCTGGCGCTGGCGACCACCTTTTCGGTGCTGCTGCGCCAAACGGCGACGGCAGCGCTGGCAGGTATTGCCAGTTGGATCTTTTTGACCTTCTTTGTCACGATGATCGCCGACGCCATTGCCAACGCACTGGTCAACCTGGTGGATGTCTTTGATCCAGAGGCCCTGCTTCAGTTGGAAGGGCTGCGTCAGATGTTGGCGCGCCTGTCGCCGAGCACCCTGTTCCAGGAGGCCACAGTTGCGATCCTCATGCCCAAGGTTCGATCGCTGGGGCCGATCCTGTTGAGCCAGGCCATCGGTATGATCCCGAACCCGCTGCCGATTCGAGAGAGCCTGCTGCTCATCTGGCCGCATGCCATCGGACTGCTGGCGCTCATTTGCATTTGCTTCGCTGTGGCCTACATCCGCTTTATGACACAAGAGATCCGTTCTCTCTAACGGGTGGGACATCACCCATCATAGATTCTCCTTGCGCGGCGCTCTATGCCCGGGGCGCCGCGCAGTATGCTCCGCACAAGTCCGCGCCAGTTTCCAGATCCCATCCCTGATGTTACAATGTGAAACCTGTCAAGCACAAAGAACCCGACAGGTCTTTTTGGGAGGGAAGATGACAATTGAGGCGAACGGAACTGGCGATTTTCAAAAACCTGGCAGGTCAGCGCAAAGTCTTTGGTGAGCGTGCGGCGTTCTACACCCAGAGCGCCGCGCATACTGATCCGCAAGTACTGGCCAAGGTTGTCGAGCTGGCCGCGCCGCAGGCGGACTGGTCAGCCCTGGATGTAGCGACCGGTACGGGCCACACGGCGTTTGCGCTCGCACCGCATGTCGTGCGTGTCGTGGGCACTGACCTGACGCCGGAGATGCTGGCGGAAGGTGAAAAGCTCGCGCGTGCGCGCGGTATCTCCAACGTGCGCTTTTGCCTGGCGGATGCCCACGCGCTGCCCTTTGCAGATGGGACTTTTCACCTGATCACGTGCCGACGCGCGGCGCATCACTTTACGGACATCGCGCAGGCGCTGCAAGAGATGAAACGTGTGCTGAGACCCGAAGGGTCTCGCAGACCCTTCGGGTCTGGAAGGCTGGTGATTGACGACCGCAGTGTGCCCGAAGACGACTTTGTGGACGCCTGTATGAACGAGCTAGATCGCTTGCACGACGAGTCACACGTGCGCCAGTATCGCCCGAGCCAGTGGCAGCGGATGCTCGCGCAGACGGGTTTTGTCATCGAGTCCATCCAACCATACACCCGACATCGCCCGCTGACCTCGCTCACCGAAGGCGTCGCGGCAGGGAACGCCAGGCGAATCCACGCCATCCTCGACGGTCTCGATGCTGACCTGCGCCGGAAGCTGAATCTGGTCAACGTGAACGGGCAGCTTCATCTCAATCACTGGTATCTTGTCGTCTCCGCTCGCGCAGAACAAGACCATCGGTGACACTCTCTGTTTGGTGGTATAATCTCGCCGCGCCTTTGGGATTTATGAATTTGGCGACCGTAGGAGCGCCCTCACGGGCGCGCTATCGCGCCGGGGACGGCGCTCCTACGCCATGTGGAACTCACAAATCCCAGGCGTGTTCCGTATATCTTCTTAGCGTAAGGAGCAGACGGATGGCTCGATTTGAATTGGTCTCCGATTTCAAGCCGACCGGTGACCAGCCGGAGGCCATCGCCAAACTCGTCGAAGGCATCCGCCAGGGGTTGAAACATCAGGTCCTGCTCGGCGCGACGGGCACGGGCAAGACCTATGTGGTCGCCTCGGTCGTCGAGCAAGTGCAAAAGCCCACGCTGGTCCTCTGCCACAACAAGACGCTCGCCGCGCAGCTTTACTCGGAATACAAATCCTTCTTTCCCCGCAACGCCGTCGAGTACTTTGTCTCCTACTACGATTACTATCAGCCGGAAGCCTACATCCCGCGCACCGATACCTACATCGAAAAGGACACGGACATCAACGAAGAGATCGAACGGCTGAGGTTGGCGGCGATGTCGTCGGTGTTTTCGCGGCGTGACGTGATCGTCGTGGCGTCTGTGTCGTGCATCTATGCGCTGGGCAATCCGCAAGAGTGGGGCCGCGTCGTCGTCGAGCTGGAACGCGGGCAGGTCCGGCGGCGCGACGGCGTGCTGCGTCACCTGGTGGACATTCAGTACGAGCGCAACGACATGGAGCTACGCCCCGGCCGCTTTCGCGTGCGCGGCGACACACTGGAGGTGATGCCCGCGTATGCCGAGACCGTCTATCGCGTCGAGTTCTTTGGCGACGAGGTGGAGCGCATCACCGAAGTGGACGCGTTGACCGGCCAGGTGCTCAGCACGCACGACAAGATCAGCATCTTTCCTGCCAAGCCGTTCGTGACGCCCGAAGAGCAAATGGAGCGGGCCATCCGCGATATTGAAGCCGAACTGGCCGAACGGTTGGACTATTTTCGACGGAATGACAAGCTGCTCGAAGCACAGCGGCTGGAGCAGCGCGCCAAATATGACATCGAGATGATGCGCGAAGTAGGCTATTGCTCCGGCATCGAGAACTATTCGCGGCACATTGACGGGCGTCCGCCCGGCGCGCCGCCGTGGACGCTCATGGATTACTTTCCTGGCGATTACCTGCTCGTCGTGGACGAAAGCCACATGACGCTGCCGCAGGTGCACGGCATGTTCAACGGCGACCGCAGCCGCAAAGAGGTGTTGGTCGAATATGGCTTCCGATTGCCCTCGGCGCTCGACAACCGCCCGCTGAGATTCGAGGAATTCGAGCAGCACATCCGGCAGGTTCTTTACACCTCTGCCACGCCGGGGCCTTTTGAACTGGAGCACAGCCAGCAGACCGTCCAGCAGATCATCCGCCCGACCGGGCTGGTTGACCCGGAGGTCATCGTCAAGCCGGTGCAGGGACAGGTGGATGATCTCATCGGCGAGATCCGCAAGCGCGTCGAGCGGCACGAGCGCGTGCTGGTCACGACGCTCACCAAGCGCATGGCCGAAGACCTCTCGGACTATTTGCTCGAACTTGGCCTCAAGGTTCACTATCTGCACAGCGAGATCCAAACGATCGAGCGGGTCGAGATTCTGCGCGATCTGCGTTTGGGCGCTTACGATGTGGTCGTCGGCATCAACCTCTTGCGCGAGGGGTTGGACCTGCCCGAAGTCTCGCTTGTCGCCATCCTGGATGCGGACAAGGAAGGCTTTTTGCGCAGCGAGCAATCGCTCATCCAGACCATGGGACGCGCGGCCCGCCACGTCAACGGCACAGTCATCATGTACGCCGATCGCATGACCGATTCGATGAAGCGAGCGATAGACGAGACCAACCGCCGCCGCGCGATCCAGATCAAACACAATCAGGAACACGGCATCGTGCCGGCCAGCATCGTCAAGGCCGTGCGCGATCTGACCGATTCGGTTCGCGCCGCGGCGGAGGACAAAGAACGCCGGGTCTTGGGCGCCAAGATGCCCAGGGACGAGATCGCCCGGTTGATCCGAGAGCTAGAAAAGCAGATGAAGCAGGCCGCGCAAGAGCTAGAATTCGAAAAGGCGGCCCTTCTGCGCGACCAGATTTTCGAGCTGCGGCAGGCGTTGGAGGACGAGAGCCTGCCAGAGTGGGAAAGAGTCAGAAAAAGCAAGGTCTAGGAGCAGCCAGCCCATCGGTCATTTGGCTTTTGTCTTTGGATGCAATATAATTGGTAGCGTCGCATTGATCTGAGGTGAAGAGTCAAACGTGACCCGGCAGAGGCAGAGGCAGGCTCCCTACTTTCGTTGGCACATCTTGGACTGGGCGCAGCGCACGGCGGCGACGATTGCGGTCGTGATTGCCACAGGTGTGGTGGCGCTGATCGTTTACTCGTTTGCCGTCCCGGCCCGCGCCGCCGACGCGCCAGGTCGCCCGCATGTTCCTGCGCCACTGGCATTCCTGGCCCGACCGACCTCAGTGCCCAAGCCCACCACGCCTCCCCCGACTCCCTTCCCCACCCCCTACATTCCGCGCATCGGCATCGTCTCCGGGCATCGAGGCAACGATTCGGGCGCTATTTGCAAGGATGGACTATCCGAGGCGCAGGTCAACTATGACATTGCCAGCCGCGTCGTCTTTGAGATGCGTGCGCGCGGCTATACCGTAGATTTGCTTGATGAGTTCGACCCTCGCCTGGACAATTACCGCGCCTTGCTTCTGGTTTCCATTCACGCGGACTCGTGCGAGTATATCAACAACGAAGCGACCGGCTTCAAAGTGGCGCGCGCGCTCGACAGCCGCGTGCCCGAGCAGGAAGACCGGCTGGTCGAATGTATCGCCGATCGCTACGCCGCTCGGACTGGCCTGCGCTTTCATCAAAACAGCGTGACGCGCGACATGACCAACTATCACGGCTTTTACGAGATCGCGCCCGAGACCCCGGCCGCGATCATTGAGACGGGTTTTTTGTACCTTGACCGGGCCGTTCTCACCCAACGCGCTGATCTAGTCGCGCAAGGCATTGTGGACGGCTTGGTGTGCTATCTGAGCGCTCGCGGCAATCCATGAGTCAGACTGTGACGTAGACAAACCCCCCTGGCCGCCAGCCCAGCGGCTCGACAGAGTGAAAGGAGGCAGTATGGGCCAAAACTTGCTCAAGAACCCTGGCTTTGAATCCGGAAAATTCAACAAAGTGGACAAGTGGGGCTCGATGACAGTGCCCGACGGTTGGAAGGCGTTTTTCATTGACGACCCTGGCAAGAAAAAGGTGCCCTGGGATCTCAAGAACGAGACCGGTATCGTAGCTCCCGAGTTCAAGCCAGTGGACAAAAAGCCCCCCTATCTCGATCCCCCGCGCGGGCGATGGAGCGTCGGCGGGCAATGGGCCGAGTGCTGGTTTGCGTTTTGGAAGGTGATGGATGCCGGTCTCTATCAGCAGGTCAAGGTCACACCCGGCCAAAAGCTGCGCCTGTCGGCCTGGGCGCATGGCTGGAGCAACAGCGGGAGCGGAGCCATATCGCCGCATCCGAACGATCCGAAATGGAGCGATGGCGCCGGGGTGGGCTACAATGCATTCTTTCAACTCGCCGACCCTGCCTGGCCGGACAAGGGGAACAGCCCTCTGGATGATGCAGCGCGCAATATGGTCTTTCAAGTGGGGATCGATCCGACCGGCGGGACAGATGCGTTTGCTTCCACAGTCGTTTGGGGACCCGCCGCACACATTTACAACGTTTTTCATGAGGTGCCACCCGTCGAAGTGGTCGCGCAAAGCAGCACGGCGACGGTCTTTTTGCGTACCCGAAACCTCTGGGGCTTTATGCACAACGACGCCTATTGGGATGATCCGGTGCTGGAGGTGATCGAAGCCGTGACCGAAGTGCCCGGAACTGGCACCAAGCAACCTCTGCCAACGCCGCCGCTGCCCATCCCGCCGGTCCCGACGCCGATCACACCACCACCCGTCACGCCGATCCCAACGCCCATCATGCCAGCTCCCCCGTCGATCCCTGGCATCCCGCACTATGAGACCCCTCTCAACAAGAGCGGCCTGCACATTGTCGTGCAGGGCAGCCACGCAGGTTATGAGGATTACTTGAGGCGCTGCGCCGAGGCCGGTCGGCCCGTGGGCCTGATCAAGGTGATGCGAGATGGAGGCGCGGCACGGCTCGCCAAAGAGATCAGCTCCAAGACCTACACCGTGTGGCGCTGGTTCGGCGGCAAAGACCACGATGAGGATACCCCACCCGGCAACTGGGGATGGCTGGCCAGTGATTCGAAAAAGACGGCGCTCAAGTGGATGTCCACGCTGTACGGAATGTGGGAATTGGACCGCCCATGGGTGGACTTTTTCGAGTTTCTCAACGAGCCTGACCCGGCCGATGCCGACGGCATGGCTCGCGCGGTCGAGTTCGTGATGTATGCGATGGAAGATGCAGAGGCGCACGGGTTCAAGACCGCCATCTGGTCGTTCACCGCGGGTCTGCCCCGGTCGCCCAGCATCACGCCGGGCGATTTCCCGCAGGCGGAAATGCTGCTGGAGACGCTCAAGTGGGCCGCGGAACACGGGCACGTCTTTTCTGTCCACGATGGCAGCGTCAACGACGAGCGGCGATTGTTCCGCGAGGCCTATGAAGACAAGACGGCGCTGCGTTATAGATTTGTCAAGAAGCTGATGGACGACAAGGGCTGGCCGATGCCCTACGTGGTCATTACCGAAGCCTACCAGGTGGATGGATACCACAGGCCCGACTGGAAGGACTGGGAGTGGTATCTGACCGAGCTGGCGAAGGACGACTATGTCTTGGGCTGCGCGTGGTTCACGTTGGGCGATTACGAGTTCAGCCCCGGTCAGAGCGTCAACGTGGCCAATCAACTCAAGGGATTGACCGACCTGGTGACCACGATGCCTCTGCCTACCCCAGAGCCGCCGCTGCCCCCGCCGCAGCCCGTGACGATGACGGTTCAGCCTGCGGTCACACACTATGCCGGGCTAAAGCTGCGGCAGATGCGCAATGTCGAAGCCAACTTTGTCGAAGCTCTGCCAGCAGGCGACTCGGTGACGGTCCTCGAAGGGCCGGTTGTGGAAAGCGGTGAGCAGTGGGTGCGCGTCCGCAGCGGCTCGGGTAACGAAGGTTGGGCACGCATCGCCAGCGCATCGGGCGAAGTGTATCTGGCCTAGCCGCCTGTCGGAGTGGCATCCTGGAGTCAAGGCTTCAGCCGGTTTTGACTGGAAATCGCCGCCTTTTCACCGGCTGAAGCCTCGACTCCCGCTCCTTTAGGGTTCTCTCCGACAGGCTGATAGCCGCACTGAATGAAACCTCCCGCAGGTTTGCAGCTTGCGGGAGGTTTTTGCTTTATGGCTTGGGCCACGTCTGGGTATAGAATGTCAAATAGTCAGTCAGATGCTCTGCCCAAAGTGCATCTTCGTGGAGACCCGGCCAGAGTTGATACTGATGTGCGACGCCAGAGCGTTCGAGGGCTGTGTGGAGCGCGTTGACGCCCGGCTGGCAATAGTCTCGATTGCCTG
Source organism: Thermoflexales bacterium (assembly GCA_034434835.1). Lineage (GTDB taxonomy): Bacteria > Chloroflexota > Anaerolineae > Fen-1058 > Fen-1058 > JBGLNJ01. Next base: position 44,752 of record DAOTXX010000065.1, read on the forward strand.
CATCCAGCCAGATGCGTTGGGTCTTGAGCGTTGGCTTGTCCGTCAGCTTGAGCGGGTCCAACGTCGGCGGAGCCAGGTTGAGGTTGAGGCATGCGCTGTGCCCCCCGACGATGCTGAACAAGTCTGGATGACGAAATCCGATCTCGAGTGACCAGACGCCGCCTCGGCTGATGCCGCCGATCGCGCGCATTTCAGGCCGGGGATCGGTGCGGAAGAGCCGATCGATCGTCGGCACCAGTTCCTCGACGACTTGCGGCTCAAAAGAGCCTGGGCCACCGCTGGCGTTGATGTAAGGATCGCTATCCGCAGACGGCAGCACGATGATCGCCGGCGCTAGCTTGCCCGATCGAATTCCCTCGTCCATCGCTCGGAACACTCCCAAAGATTCCCAATGGGTCTCATCGTAGGGATGGCCGTGAAACAGGTAGATGGTCGGGTATCGTGTGGAGGCCGTGTTGTAGCAGGGCGGGACGTAGATCAGGTACTCTTGATCGCTTCCGCGGACGCGGCTCGAATACGTTTCCTTTCTCACTTGCCCCGTCGTTTCTGTGCATTGTGATGATTCGGGAGTGGGGGTCGCCAGTGGAGAGGGGCTGGTCGGCGTTGGGATCATAGATGGCCTGCGTGTGCGAGTGGCCTGCGGGGTGGGCAGCGGTGACTCGACCGTGACCGTGGGCTGCCGCTCCTGGGGCGCAGTCGGTGTAGCCGTGGCAGTTACTCCTTCGGTGGGCAGCGCGCTGGTTCGCTGCAAATACACCGACGCGAGCGTTGTGTTGAGGATCAGCAAGACGATGATCAGTGACGCCCAAAACGATGTTGAGGGACGATGGCCGGGTTGAACTGGTCGAGTCATGGGTATGTTCCAAAAATCGAACGCTCCACGAGCGCGCTCGTGGAGCGAGTGGACAGGTGCCCCCGGCAGGAATTGAACCTGCTTCTCAGCCTCCGCAGGGCTGCGCTCTATCCGGTGAGCTACGAGGGCAGATCAGGTTCAGCGGGGAGGCAGGGATTCGAACCCTGGGAGGAGGTTTTAGCCCCCTCAACCGCTTAGCAGGCGGCTCCGTTCGTCCACTCCGGCACCTCCCCGGAGAGCGGAGGGAGAGGGATTCGAACCCCCGGTGAGGTGACCCCCACAGTGGTTTTCAAGACCACCGCCATAGTCCACTCGGCCATCCCTCCGGGATCGAGCGACTTTCCCCACGCGTGCGCGAGTATACCATGTGGCCTATGAACTGTCAAACAAAACTCACAGTTTGCATGTGATACGTTCGATCCAGCTCATGAGTGCGCTCTCTATTGTCTCGCGCCATCGCCAATAAGCCAGCGCCAGGGCGGACGCGCCGACGATCAATGCCAGCCACACGGGCAGGCTCAGGCGGGTTGCGTTCGCGCCAACCCAACTGGCGACGATCAGCCCTGGCAGCCGAGCAATCGCCAACAGCACCAGCATCTGGCCCAGCGGCAGGCTGGTCAGTCCGATCGCAAAGCACGTGATGTCGTCGGGCAGAAAAGGCAAGAGAAAAATCATAAAGAAAAACAGCGCGCCTCGCCGGGCAACGAGGCGATCAAGCTCCTCGAGCTGCTTGCCGTGAATGAGCCTGACGACAAAGGGCCGCCCCCACCTGCGAGTGAGCGCCAACACGATGCTGGTGCCCAGCATCACGCCGATCAGGCTATAGAGTGTCCCCCACCACACTCCGAACAGATAGCCGTTCGCCAGCCCGACGACTTGACCTGGAATCGGCGCGGCGATGACCTGGGCCGCGTTCAATGTGATGCTGACCAGCGGCGCCCAAGCGCCAAAAGAAGCGATCCATGCCTGGAGTGCGGCTCGGTTGCGAAACAACTCCAGGGCCTGCGCGCCCCATCGCCACGCGGCAAAGATGAGCATACCCAGTGCGGCAAGAGCGACAAGCCAGCCTGCCAGACGTGTGATTTTCATCGCCGCAGATTATACCCGATCCCTCGGTGACATGCGCTGGGGCTGCATGTGACGGGCAGAGGTGGCTAGGGTATAATATGCCGCAGACACAAGCGAAAGGAATCTCACTATGCTTGTCCGCGACTGCATGACGGCTAACCCCATCAGCGTTCGCCCAGAAAGCGATCCGCTGGCGGCGATCGCGCTGTGCAAATCGGCGCGCGTCCGGAGCCTTCCGGTCGTCAACCTGGATGGACAGGTGGTTGGCATGGTCACCCGCAGCGAGCTGGAGTTTTTTCTCTCCAAAGTGCCTCCGCCAGGCATTCTCCAACGACAGCACAAGGTCGCGCTGGTCATGACTCCGCCAGTCATGACCGTCTCGCCCGATCATCCGCTCGAAGAAGCCGCTCGCCTGATGATTGAGCACAAGATCAGCAGCCTGCCGGTGGTCGAGAACGGCAAGCTGGTCGGCATCATCACCGATTCGGACATCCTCAAGCAGTTTGTGGACATTCTGGGGGGCGGAGCCGACGCGCTCCGATTGACGGTGATGCTGCCCGATGTGCCGGGCCAACTGGCCAAGGTGGTCAACGCAATTGCGACCCTGCGCGGCAACATCCGTTCGATCGTGATCTCGCGTCGCGATGGGCCGGGCAGTTGCTCGGTCACCCTGTGGGTCGAAGGTGTGGATCGAGACAGGCTGACCTCCGCAATTCAAACCATCCCTGAGGTCGAGTTGCTGCGGGTGTGGACCCACCACTCGTAGTTCTTTTCAGCGACTACTTGCACATGTTCGACTTTGCACATCCGGCAAGATCACACGCGGATGGTTGTGAGCCATGACAAGATGCCATTAGTTGCAGAATTCGATGATCTACTGGGGCACACTTTGCGGGAAGAGGAGCTTCAAGTGTTCCTTTCCGAACACCCTGTTTTGTTGCCACCCACTGCTCTCAATGTGATACCGAAGCACAAGCTGGGAAGCGAATATATCACCGACTTTGTCATTCGCGAGACCGATGAAAAATACATTCTGGTCGAGATTGAGGAAGCTTCCCACAACCTTTTCAATAAGAATGGCGATCCTTCTGCCAAATTGGGCCATGCTCAACGTCAAGTTGAAGACTGGCGCGAATGGATACACCAAAACATTTCGTACGCTCAGAGCAACTTACCCCGAATCACTGATCCAGACTGTTGGATTATAATAGGACGAGACAATTCCATGTCGTCCAGAGATCGCAAGGCATTTCGCCGAAAGAACAAAGAGTTGTCGCATATCTCACTACCCGACATGAGCTTGAGGAATTGGCTTGTCAGGCTTGATAAAGTGTGGTACAAGCGAGAGAGTCACCGGTCTGCCATTAGCCTGCGGAGGCCAGTATGTCTCATCACGCTCTGTACCTCAAGTTCAAAGATATGTTGCAGGGTCTCTAT
>DAOTXX010000066.1:0-28419 GCA_034434835.1 Thermoflexales bacterium
CGACTGACTTGATCGCTTACTTGGCCGCCAACGCCAAATGGTTGGGCCTGCTCAAACGCAAGCGCAAACGCTCTCGATTCGAATTGGTATTACTCTTGACAAATCCAGCAGGACCTTAACTTGTGACCAATGCCCTAAGGCCCGACTTCGCCATTCAGGCGAGTTGGGGTATAATCTCGCAAATGTTCAGCCGAGCGCAGAGAAAAGGATGAAACCCTACAAGTTGTTATTGGCCGGGCTGGCCTGCATCGTGTGCGGGCTGCTTTTGTACGACGTGTGGGCGTTCAGTCAGTACGCCCTCCAGTACATCCCCCGTGCCCACGCGGAAGGCCCGCGTATCCAAATCTCTGACACGTTGAGCGAGATCCCTTTGCCCCGGTTGCAGCCAGCGGCCCTCCGGCCGGCTCCAACGGCCGCAGCGGCTGATCCAACCCGGGCTGGCGCGCCCCAACCTGCAGCGCCAGCGGCGCGCTCGACGCCGGTCCATACCTCGATCTATCGGGTCAAGCCGGGCGATACGCTGTTCCTCATTGCGCTCAATTACGGAGTGACGATAGACGAGCTGGTCCGGGTCAATCAGATCACTAATCCCGATAGCATCTATCCGGGGCAAGAACTGATCATCCCTGGCGGTGGCATGCTGCTGCCGACCCGGGCCGTCGTCACGCGCACACCGGCTAAAGCAGCTACTCGTGTACCCCCTGCGCCTCTGCCGCCCGCGCCGGGTCAGGTCAACGGTGTGCCAGTCGCACAGTTCGTCACCCTCCCGGCGCCTGTGAAGCAAAACATCCGCAAGCTCTATGTGCAGGGCCAGGCGCGCGGCAACAACCCGCATGCCTTTTCCAAGATCGGCGACAGCAACATGGAAAACCCTTACTTTTTGACGTCGTTCGATCAAGGGCCTTACAATCTGGGAGACTATCGCTACCTTGAGCCAGCCATCAAACACTTTGCCGGTTCGTTCGGCCGGATCAGCCAGGCTGTGCGCAAAGGATTTCACTCATGGTCAGTGCTCGATGCTGAACTGGCCGACAAGACCGCTTGTTGGCCGACTGAAACACCACTGGACTGCGAGCTGCGATGGCACCATCCCAGTTTCGTTCTGATTCGACTGGGAACCAACGACGCCGGACATCCGCAACTTTTGCAAGAGAGCTTGCAAACGATCGTCGAGCGGTGCGTGCGACAAGGCATTGTCCCGATCGTGGGCACCAAAGCCGATCGGGCGGAGGGACCTGAGGACGCTAACAACAAAATCCTCCGTCAGGTGGCAGCGGACAACCACATCCCGCTGTGGGATTTCGATCGGGTGGCGGAGACGCTGCCCAATCGTGGATTGTCAGAGGACAATGTGCACCTGACCATCTTTTATCCGCTCAACTATGCATTACCGGAAGCGTTTCAACACGGCCACAGCGTTGACGATCTGGTTGCGTTGATGGCTTTGGATCAGGTATGGCGAGCAGCCACACAGACCCCATGAGCAATTGCAGCCGCTGAATAGCCGCGACATCGGCGTTTTCTGGGAGACGGAATGGCCAGGAGGCGTTCCACAAAGACAACCAAAACCAGACACTCAAAGGCACAAAGCCTGAGGCTATCGTATCTGCCCGGTCTGGACGGGCTGCGCGCGCTGGCGATCCTTGGTGTGCTACTCTATCACGCCGAGGCCACCTGGCTGCCGGGCGGCTTTTTGGGCGTCGAGACCTTTTTTGTCATCAGCGGCTATTTGATCACCTCGCTGCTGTTGGCCGAGTGGCAACAGACGGGCCACATTGATCTCAAGGCGTTCTGGCTGCGGCGCGCTCGCCGTCTACTCCCTGCGCTGTTCCTGGTGATCGTCGCATCGCTGGTATTTGCCGTTCTCTTTTTGCCCGGCGAAGTGGCCGGGCTGCGCGGCGATGCGCTGGCCGCGACGGGTTATGTGACCAACTGGTACCTTATCTTTAGTCACCAGTCTTACTTTGAGGCCGTCGGCCGACCCTCACTTCTCCGACACCTGTGGTCACTCGCCGTCGAAGAACAGTTCTATCTGCTGTGGCCTCTGCTGTTCACCGCCGGGATCATGTTCTTGAAACGCCGCCGCATGTTGCTTGCGGTGCTGGCAGGCGCGGTGGCATCCTCTGTGCTGATGGCAAGTCTCTATCGGCCCGACGTGGATCCTTCGCGAGTCTATTATGGAACGGACACCCGTGCGGCCGGGCTGCTTATCGGAGCCGCGCTCGCGCTTGTATGGATACCGGCACGGCTTGGCCGTCCGTCCGACAAGGTCAGAGCGTGGCTGCTCGACGGGGTCGGCCTGGGCGCGCTCGCCATGCTCATTGTGCTCTATGCCTGGCTCGATGAATTCCAGCCCTTTCTCTATCAGGGTGGCATAGCAGTGGTCGCATTGACCACGGCTTTGTTGATCGCGGTAGCGGTCCATCCGCGCGCGCGCCTGATCTCGGGTCTGCTGGGCCAGCGGGGGCTGCGCTGGATCGGGCTGCGCTCGTACAGCATTTATCTCTGGCACTGGCCCATTTTCATGATCACCCGGCCCCAGCTCGATGTGCCGCTGGAGGGACTGCCGCTGCTGGCTCTGCGGCTGGCAGCAACAGGCATCGTCGCGGAGCTTTCATACCGATACGTCGAAACGCCGATCCGCAATGGCGCGCTCGGACGGGCATGGAGAGCCTTGCACAAGGCGGAGGATATACCGCGCTGGCAGCTCGGCCTTCGATGGGCCGGGGTCATGGGGGCTATGATAGCCCTCTCGGCAGCACTCGGCGTGCCCGTGGTCAGCGCCCAACCACCCGCGCCGCCTTCGTACCTGAGTGTGGAGTCAATCCAGACCTGGCCCACAGTTGCCACGCCCGTCGCAGAGAGCGCGATGGTTGACCTGATTCCATCGCCCACCCCGGCTGCGAAACAAGAGGCTGCGACTTGGTCTCTGACCCCGACCATCCAGTCGCCGACACCAGTCCCTGAACCAGCGACTCGAACAGACGAAGCGGACTTGCCCAAGCCACGCCTCTCCGCAATGTCCAGGCTCGATCCGGCTGGCTCTCAACCAGCGTCCACTCGCAAGTTCGCCAGCCTCAGCGTGACCGCGATCGGCGATTCCGTGCTGTTGGGCACGGCCAGCCAACTTCAACGGGCCATCCCGGGGATTGGGATTGATGCAGCGGTCAACCGCCAGGCCTCGGCCGCGATTGAGATTCTCAAAGCGCAGCGCGCGGCCGGTCAGCTCGGCTCGGTCGTGATCATTCACCTGGGCAATAACGGGACCTTTAGCACAAAGCAGTTTGACGAGATCATGCAAATCCTCGGCGAGGATCGGCGGGTCATTTTCGTCAATGTCAAGGTGCCCCGGGTCTGGGAAAGCCCAAACAACACGGTGCTGACCAATGGGGTGAAGCAGTATCCGAACGCCCGGCTGGTTGACTGGCGCGGAGCCAGCCTCCATCATCCCGAGTATTTTTGGGAAGACGGGATCCACCTTCGGCCTGAGGGTGCACAGGTCTATGCCAACCTGATCGCCGCCTATATTCAGGTCCAATCATCCCCGCTTCAGGCGCAGTGACGACGAGTCCGGCCTCCCGCAGGTTTGTCATCAACCATTAGTGTCAACTTTAGCCCCGGAGTGCGGCCTTCAGGCCGCGTTTTATGCAGGCTGAAGCCTGCACTCCAACCTCAAGTTGACGCGCATCAACCTGCGGAAGGCCTGGCTGTTTTGTCAGAGGATTTTGAGGATTCGTTCGTAGGCCTCGTTCCACGCCGCCGTGTCGCGTGGCTCGTAGCGAGTCAACGGGAACGCCGCTCGAACGATGTCGCGCGCCTCGGCCCACGAGGCGCACAGTCCCTGCGCCATCGCCTGTGCCAGCACGTTGCCCAGCGCCGTCGCTTCGACCGGGCCAGCGTACACCGGCCGCGCGCAGGCATCGGCTGTGAACTGGCACAGCAGACGGTTCTGCGATCCACCGCCCACAATGTGGATCACGTCCAGGCGATGCCCCACGATCTTTTCCAATCGTTCCAAGGTGAAGCGACACTTGAGCGCCAGGCTTTCTAGCGCAACGCGAACCAGGGCACCACGCCCGGAGGGGACTGGCTGCCCGGTCGCTGCGCAAAAATCTTGAATGGCCTTGGGCATGTCCTGTGGATTCAAGAAGGAACTGTGATCGGGGTCAACCCAGGCCTGAAATGGCCGGGCCTCCATCGCCAAAGCTGTAATCGCATCGTAACTCAATTCATCCCCGGCGCGCGCCCACGCGCGGCGACACTCTTGAACCAGCCACAGTCCTGCCAGGTTCTTGAGCAGCCGGATCGTCCCCCCTACCCCGCCCTCGTTGGTAAAGTTGAAATCGCGCGTCACGTCCGTGATGACCGGTTCGGGCGTAACGACCCCCATGAGCGACCACGTGCCCGAACTGATGTAGGCATAGTGCTCAGTGCTGGCCGGGACCGCTGCGACCGCCGAGCCGGTATCGTGGCAGGCCGGCGCAATGACCCGCGTGCCTTGCAGCCCCGTCTGACCTGACCACTGCGGCAGCAGCGGCCCGATCTCGGACGCTGGCGCGATGATCTTGGGCATGATCCGGGAGGGCAGCCCCAATCTGTCCAGCAGCCCAGCCGCCCACTCTCGCTTGCGCGCGTCAAAGAACTGGGTGGTCGTGGCGATGGTGTATTCGCCCAGTTTTTCGCCCGTCAGCCAGTAATTGATCAAGTCCGGCATCATCAACAAGGTTTCAGCGATGTCGAGCGCGGGCGAACCTTCCAACGCCATCGAGTAAAGCTGGTAAAGCGTGTTGAGCTGCATGAACTGGATGCCGGTGATCTCGAAAACCTCGGCGCGCGGCACACGCGCCCAGACTTGATCCATGACGCCGTCGGTACGGTGATCGCGGTAGTGAACCGGGTTGCCGATCAGCGCGCCGTTTCGATCCAACAGACCAAAGTCCACTCCCCATGTATCCACCCCCACACTGGCGATCTCGCCGAACTGTCTGGCCGCCAGCGCCAGCCCATTTTGAATTTCATCGAACAGACGCAGGACATCCCAGTACAAATGGCCGGCCACCCACACCGAGCGATTGGGGAAACGATGCGCCTCGTGCAGAGACAATTGTTTGCCATCAAAGCGCCCGACGACGGCGCGGCCGCTTTCCGCGCCCAGATCAAACGCAAGGAGATTTTTAGTGGTCATGTTGTTGCCTCCCAAGGTACTCGGTATTGGATCAGAGACGAGCCTGGACGATGCCTCGCCGGCCGTTGACCCGCCAATGCGGGTCCTGCGTCTGCAATCGCTCGGCTTCGCCTGGACGCAACCCCAGGATCAATTCAGACTTGAGCGTTCGCAAGGCGACCAGCGGCGCAGGGAAATAGGCCGTGGCTCGCCCAAACGACGAGGTCGGCGGCCAATGCGCATCACCTACCAGCCGCCGATAGTTTGCGTCGCCCTTGAGGACGACAAAATCCGCCGAGGCCAAATCCACGCGCAAATCATCCGGCAACTGAAAGTAAAACAAACATGTCGCATAGAGCCAATGCGTGCTCCATCGCAAACGCCCATCCACCAGGTATTGACGGATGCGTTCGGCCAACGCACGCGCCCGAGCGCCGCCGCGCGCCAGCGCATCCAGCGACGCCTCCGCGTCCTGGATCATCGCATCGGACACGAAAAAAGGCTGCGGCTTGAGGTGCAAGTCAACTCGCGCGGCCAGGCCGCTGACCAAAAGAAAATCTATGAACGCCAGATCCATCAGCAGCTCGGTGCCGGCGTTGTCGGCTATCATGACCCACCGACGGCGCGGCTGCGCAGTCACAAAATCCCACACCCGATCGGTATCGTTGACCAGCAGGTTGACTCGCTCGTCTTCGAGCCGCGCCGCCCGGCCGATTTGCGCAGAGACCGCATAGCTCAAGTCAATGCGATTGCCCCATAAGCTGGCGAACAGCAGAATCTCGAATCGCGCGCGCCGATCGTCTGGCAAATCACCCAGCGTCACCTCCACCAGGCGCGGCGCGACGGCAGGGTCCAGCTCGGCCAGCTTTTTGGCTCGAAACGGATCCAAGCCTTGCCAGGGGCCGGGCTGAAAATATCGCGTGGCTTCCAGGATGCGCCGATAGGCATACGATTCGGAAAGATACCACGGCGCCTCCAGCCAGGGGCGGCCCGCATCATCACCCCAGGCCGCGTGCCAGAAGGCCCGGTCGGGCGCGTCTTCCTGCAGCAGCCGGACCGGGCCGCTTTCGATCTCGCGCGCTAACGCTTCGAGTGCATCCTGAATAGCCTGCGGCAATTGATTGAGCGTATTGGTCTCCCGGATAATCGCCGGGACGCGAACTTGCATGGTCTGGTGGGCAAATGATCCCTCTTCCGAGTTCATCAACGGCGGCGGCAGCGCGCGTGGATCAATTTGCCATGGCGGAATGTGGAATGAAGACAAGACAGGTCCTTGAGTCACCACGATACAAAGCGAGGCAGGCGCACGTGTTGCGCCTGCCCTATCCTTCACCGGCAGCCGTCTATCGTCCGCGATCTCAGTCTGCTCTAAACCTCGCCACAGATGGACACGTGAAGGCCCATCGCGTTCATCGCCGCAGCTTTGGCAAACAGTCCCTTTCGGGCGCTGGCCTGGTCCGGCGCGTAAACGACCTGGATGTGATTGGCCTTGTGACGCGCCATGAACTGATCGCGCGTGATGCCCTTCACCACCAGGTGCATCACCGGCCATTCGTAGGTCGTCAGCCGCAGGCGTTCTTCGGTCTCCTCCTCCGGCAGTTGGACCACCTGGCCGATGCCCAGGTCGCAGTTGAGCTTACCCTTTTCGACAAACACGCGGCTCCAGACCACCCAGCCCGGTTTGCTGATGCCCTTGAGCGTCCCACCTCCCAGCGGGAAATACATGGCTGGCTGACGCTCGCTCGACGCGCCCGCATAGCCGCCGATAAAGTGCGCAGGGGGCGCGCCGCCCGAGATTTCCAAAACCCACACAAAGTCATCCAGCCCATTGCCCGTGAACCAGCGTCCCCAGCGGACATCGTGTAAGGTCGTCTCGGGTGGAAAGCCCATGCGTTTCCAGAGGCCATTCGTGACCAGCGCATCCAGCCCGGCGCACTCGTCCACCTCATTGAAATGCGGCAGCGCCTCACCCGCATACAGCTCCTGGCCCGTCGTTTCGTGATAGACCGGCGGTCGTTCGACGTTGTTGAGCAGACCTTCCACCAGATCGGAAGCCGGGGTCAAATCCTTCAGGCCTTGCTGATACTGGATGCCAATCGTCGCGCAGCCGAACTCGTCTGCGATGCGCACGGCCGCAATGTACATCTTGCACTGCGTCAAGACCTGGTTCTCGGTCAGCTCAGTCGCTTCGTCTTGACCAAGCTCAAACTTCATGCCCCGGGCCAGCAGCCAGTCGTACACGGCGCGGGCTTCGGCATCCGAGACGGTCCGCATCTTGGCATACAAGGCCGATTGGCTGAGCCGCTCCTTGAACACGCCGAGCGGAAAGAGCAGCTCGTCCGGGATGATTGCATTGTACATCCCCATGCAGCCTTCGTCAAAGATGCCCATGATGGCTTTCTTGTTCATAAACTCCAGAGCAAACTTGACGCCGGTTTTGGTCGGAGCCGTCGGAGCCTCTTGAGGCTCATAGGGCCTGACATGCGAGGTGTCATGTCTGACATAGCCCTTGGTCAGCCACGCCCTGAGACCTTTGACAAAGAACTCGTCGGAAAAATCCTCGCTCCACAGTGTGCTGTACTTTTTGTTGGCTTTGGTGAGACAGCCGTTGAGATTGAGCATCCCCACCAAGCCCGGCCATGTCCCACTCCAATTGGCCACGGTCAGGATCGGGCCTTGATGCGCCAGCAAGCCCGGCAAAACGTGATGGCTATATTGCCAGACTGCCTCGGCGACGATCACGGGCGCGTCCGTGGGGATTTTGCGGAACACCTCCAGGCCATACTTTTGGCTGTCAATAAAGCCGTGCTTCTTGATCGGATCATACGGATGAGCACGCTTGACCTTGCCGCCCTCCCGCTTGATCGCAGCGACAAGCTGCTTTTCCATTTCGGCCTGGGCCGCTTCGCAGTTCTGATTGGCCGAAAGCCTCAAATCGCCGCTGGCAACAAGATAAATGGTATCCATTGTTTCGACTCCTCTCAGTTGAGATAGGTAAATCACGCATCAAGCGTCATGCGTCAGATGTCACCTTGACGCACGATATTCGATTCAACCCTTGATCGCGCCGATGAGCAGCCCACGCGCGATATAGCGTTCCAGCGCAATAGCCATCGCGATCACCGGGACAATCATGATCAAAATCAAGACAGACATGTACCACCACTGTGGCCCGCGCGTGGCATTTTGAGCAGCAATGGTCAGGGGCAATGTCTGCGCGTTCGCGCTGGTCAGAAAGAGCGCAAACAAATACTCGTTCCAGGCAAAGACCAAGACGAACAGGAACGTCGCCACCAAACCGGGGATCGCCAACGGCAAGACAATAGACCAGAACGTGCGATAGGGTGACGCACCGTCAATCGCCGCGATCTCTTCCAGCTCGCGCGGGATCGTCTGAAAGTAATCGCGCATCAACCAGACGACAATCGGTAGATTGGCAGCGGTGTAGGTGATGATGACGGCCTGCCGCGTATCGAGCATACCCAACCGCTGATACAACACGTAAATGGGAATGACAACCGCCACAGGCGGCAGGATCCGCTGAGAAATCATCCAGAACGCAATGTCGCTGTTGCCCAGCGAACGTATAAAACGTCGCCCGATCGTTTGCAGGAGGATGAAAAACAAAGCCACGGCGACGAGCAGGGCCACCTGCCAGGGCACGCCAAGCGTGATCGCGATGATACTCAAGATGACGCAGCCAATGAACGCCAGAACAGATCCCACCTTCGGATGGAACACAAAGCGCGTCAGAGCATACGCGGTGGCAGATCCCAAGATCAGAGCCAGACCGGTGCTGGCGAGCGCGATGATGACCGTATTCATGTATGGACGCAATGTATCATTGCGCAAATCATTAAAGATATAGTTCCAGGCGTGGTCCGAGGGCTGAAAGTCAATAAACGGTAAATAAAAGGGGCCATTATTCACGTCAATCGGCAGCTTGAATGAAGTGATGACGATCCAGTACAACGGGAATAGGACGACCAGCGCCCATAGACCCAACACCAGATACGACAAAACCATTCCCACAGGAGAAGGAGCCCAGATGGAACGATAGTGGCTGCGTCTCATAGGTTCCTCGACCCAATCTCGCGCCTAGTCTGCCACACGTGGGCGGAGCAAATTCACATAGGCCATGCCTGCAAACGTCACCACAAACAACAAGATATAGGCGATGGCGGCTGCACCGCCCACATCCAGCGCACGCCAGATCGTATAGGCATGGAGGGTCAGCGACTCGGTGGCCGTGCCCGGCCCGCCGTTCGTCAGCACATTTGGCAGATCAATGATCTTGAACGCCTCAAGCATCCGGATCAGGACAACGGTCGTGCTGACCGGCAGAATGTCTGGCAGCGTGATGTTCCAAAAGATCTGCCATTTGCTCGCGCCATCCACCGTCGCTGCCTCCACTTGCTCGACGGACTGGCCTTCAAGCACCGCCAGAAGCACAATGAACAAAAAGGGTGTCCATTGCCAGATGTCACCGATCATGACCGCCGCCCGCGCTCCCCAGGGATCATTCGCCCACGAGGTGTTCGCCAAGCCGAGCAAATTCCAGATCGGGTAAAAAGGCCCCTTGCTCGTATCGGCCAACATGCGGAAGAGATACGCCACCCCCACCGGCGTAATCATCATCGGCAGCAAAAAGACCACGCGGAAGAATCGCCGGCCCGGCAGGTGCTGCACACAGAGCAGCGCCAGGCCTAGCCCGATCAAATACTGAAACAAGATGCCGACAAAGACATACAGGAAAGTAACAACCAGCGTGCCAGGCCGCCCAGTCGGGCTGAGCGTATGAACCACCAGCCAGGCCAGGGCCGTGATGATCACAACAAACAGGATACGCCCGATGAGTCCGCCGGGTCGAACCTGACCACCCCGAATATAAGAAAGCAAGAGCCAGAGCGCGCCCACCACCACGAGGCCAAAGGCCAACCATCCCAAAGGATGAGGATCAGACACCAGACCCAGAAAGTGCACATGGTCAATACCCACCAGCAACTTGGCATAGTTGTCCAGCCCGACAAACTTGAGATCAAATCCACCCTTGACAAACTGCAAACGTGTGAAAGACAGGTAAAGAGAAAGAATGAGCGGGAAAACTGAAAGAAACAGGACGACCAGCACAGAGGGTAGCACAAAGACCGTCGGGGCGCTCTGTTCGAGCCATGCAGTCAGTCTACGAGTCAATCCAGGTAAGGTCTTGACAGTCGTGGACATCTGGCGCAACTCCAGAGACTCCCGGAGTCTCGGAGACTCCGGGAGTCTGAGGTGAGTTCAGATTACTTGGTCACGCCGAGGCTGGCCTTGTAGGCAGCAAGCTGCTTGTCGCGGCCTAGCTCATCTGTCTTTTTGTTCCAGCCGTCGGTGATCTGCTTCATGCACTGCTCTTTGGTGATCTCACCCGCCAGGAATTGGGCAATGGCGGTGTCCAGCACGACTCCCTGATAGTATTGATTCTGCGGGATGCGCAGGTCGAGCACCATATTCGGGCTGTTGAGGCTATCCTCGATAGCGCCCAGGTAATTGCTCGCCATCTGCGCACTCATGCCGGACTTGACCCACAACTCGCGGTTGAGGAACTGCGAGGTGCGATACGGGTTAAAGCCGGTCTTGCCGATGGTCACGTCCACGTTTGCTTGCGCCGGCTGGCTCATGTAGGATAGGAAGGCATACGCCGCATCTTTGACCTGCGGCTTGGCGCCTTTGTTGATCGCGCCCGACCAGCCGCCATAGGCTGCAAACGGCGCGTGGTTCACGCCGTTGATGGCATACGGGCAGGTCTTTTCATCGCACGCCACCAACTTGCCGGTCTTGCGATCGAGCACTTTCTTGGTGCCGGGCAGGATCACCGCACCGACTTTGTTATTCACTTTCGAGGTCGTCTCGTCGGTCGCCAGCGGGCCAATGTCGCCCCAGTCAATCGAGAGCAAGCAGCGCCCCGAGGTGTACAAACCGCGCGTATCGCCTACGTCGAGGTTCAGCTCATCCGGCGGGCCGTACTTGGTGGTTTCCTTGTAGACATCCAGCACCGCCGCAAAGGCTTCGTTGTTGGTCAACGGCTGCATGTCGTCGAGGTTGAAGAAAGAGCCTTCACCCGTGCCCTTGCTCTGCAGGAACGCCCCGGCGACCGACCAGATCGCCCAGTACGCCTGCGCCGCGCGCTTCTTGGAAATACACGAGCCATAGTCGCCCTTGCCATCACCATTCAGGTCCTTGCCGTGATACTTTTTGGCGAGAGCAATATAGTCGTCCCATGTCTCGGGCGGTTTGTCGCCGCCCTGTGCCAGGATGTCCGTGCGGTAATACACCATCTGGAAATCGCCGTCGAGCGGGATGGTGTAAATCTTGCCCTGGTAGGTGGCGGAAAAGTCGCGGAAGAAGGGCGCAATGTCTTCCCACTGGATGTCCTTGTCGGCCTTGACCCGCGGGGTCAGTTCCTCCAGGTAGCCGGGCGTGATATAGTCGCCCATCCATTGTGGAGCGAACACGAACGCATCGTAGCTGTTCGTGCCGGTGGCGAGATCGGTCAAGATCTTTTGATACAGATCGCTGAACGGCACAACGATCACGTTGATCTTGGCGCCAGTCAACTTGGTGAAATCGGGGCCGCGCCGCTGCAGAGGCTCGGCAATCTGTGGCCCCGTAAAGGTCAGAATGTTGACTGTCACACCTTCAAACGGCAACTTTTTAGGAGGTGGCGGAGTCGCGGTCACGATGACAGTCTGCGGTGTGCCTGCGACGATCACCGTCTGCACCACAGGCGGCTGAGTGACAATGACCTTTTCAGGTGTCGGTGTCGCCGCCGGGCCGCAGGCGGCAAGCAGGGGCACCATCAGCGCAATTAACATACCGAGATACGTCAAGCGTTTCATCGAGTACTCCTCCTTGTGAAAATAGTCTGAACCGATGAAGAAGCGCGGCAAACGCCCGAAGAAACTAGTTCTGCTCTCATCACCCCCTTTCCTCAGGCGACCTGCTGCGCCGGCCGCCCGGTCGAAGCACGAACCACCATCTTGAGACCCAGCTCTAAATGAGAGGCTGGCCTATCGGGTTGCTGGAACCGCTCCAATAACAGCTCGGCCGCTTTCTGCCCTAACTCGTAATCCGGCTGAACGATGACAGTCAATGGCGGCTGCAGCAGCGGCGCCCACGGAAAATCACTAAAGCACACGACCGAGATATCCTGTGGAACCCTCAGCCCACGTTCTTGAATGGCCGCGAGCGCGCCCAGCGTGAGCATATTGTTAGCGCCAAACAGCGCTGTGATCGGCGGCTGCAGCCTCAACAACTCCACGGCGCAGGCATAACCTCCCGGCTGCTTCGGAGCACCCAAGCGCATCAGCTCAGGCGACACGGGCATGCCATACTTTTGGTGAGCCAACAGATAGCCGTCATAGCGCTCGCGCATGGTCGTGATGGTGAGCGGGCCACCAATGAACCCAATGCGCCGATGCCCCAGCTCTATCAAATGGGACATCAAATCCACCGCGCCCTGGACACTATCCACCAGAACAGAATCAATCCCAGGGTCATTGAGCCGTCGGTCAATGGCAACAACCGGGATACCGGCTTGAACCAGTTGACGCACGCTGGGGTTCTCCTCGACGGTGGTGGCCAGGATCACACCCGCGACGGCCTCGGCGCGCATGACGTCCAGGTAAAGACGTTCCTTTTCCGAATCTTCGTCCGTGTTACAGAGGATCAGCGAATAACCGTGTTGGTAAGCTACGTCCTCGATGCCGCGCGCGACGGCAGTGAAAAACGGGTTCTGGACATCCGAGATGATGAGGCCGATAACATGACCCCGCTTGGCGCGCAGCCTCTGTGCGGTGCGGCTTGGCTGATAGCCCAACGTCTCAACCGCTCGCTCAACTTTGGCGCGCACCTCTGGACTGACGCTCTCATGCTTGTTGATGACCCTCGAGACAGTCGCAACCGAGACCCCAGCATATTTGGCAACCTCTTTGACTGTCGGAGTGCCCATACTCATCCTATGTGCGGGGAAGAGATACCTGAATCTGGAAAGCTGCCGTTCCGTTGGTCAAGGGGAAATCACCATCTCTGCTCAACCGCGGCCCTTTTCCTGAGCCACGAAAATGTGACTGCATGCGAACACTAAACGGAGAAAACGATTACAGTTGTATTGTAATCGTTTTCCTGAGTTTGTCAAGCCCCAAAATTCGTGATATACTGACCTGCGCCAACCCCAATCCGAACCTGAAGGTGATGGAGCCATGCCATTCATCCTTGCGCACGACCTGGGCACCACAGGCAACAAAGCTACCTTGTTTGATGGCGAGGGCAACCTCGTCGCCAATCACCTGCAAAGCTACCCTGTCGCTTATCCTCAGGCAGGCTGGGCCGAACAAAACCCCGACGACTGGTGGCAAGCTGTTTGCTTGGCGACACGCGCACTGCTGGCCGAAGCCAACCTCCCCCCCAAGGCGATCGCCGCCGTCACGTTCAGCGGCCAGATGATGGGCATCGTGCCGATTGACTCGACCGGCGCGCCGCTCCGCACTGCCATCATCTGGGCCGACCAACGCGCAGTGGCCGAAGCGCATACGATCTCGGAACGATGCGGCGAGGAAACTGTCTATCGGCACAGCGGCCAGCGCGTGAGCCCGGCTTATCTGGCCGCCAAAATCCTTTGGGTCAAGAACCACCAACCCGAAATCTACCGGCGAGCCTCCAAGTTCCTGTGCGCCAAAGACTATATCGCCTTCAAGTTGACGGAGCACGCCGTCACAGATTACTCAGATGCCTCGGGCAGCAACGTGTTCGATCTCACCCGACGGCAATGGGACGCAAGTTTGTTGACGGCTATCGAGCTAGACCTCGCGACGCTGCCCCAGGTCCATGCTTCGATTGATGTGATCGGCGAGGTCACGCGCAAGGCGAGCGAGGAAACAGGAATCGCGGCCGGGACACCGGTGGTGATCGGAGGCGGCGATGGCGCGTGCGCTGGAGTAGGTGCCGGTGTGATCGAGCCGGGCGATGCCTATTGCTACGTCGGTTCATCGTCCTGGATCAGCTTTGCGAGCGAGACGCCGCTGTTTGACCCGCAGATGCGAACGACGACATTTCATCACCTCCACCCGCGCCTCTTTGCGCCGATGGGGACGATGCAAGCTGCTGGCGGCGCGCGAGATTGGCTGTTACGTCAGTTGGGTGGAATCTCCGACGAGGAAGTCGGTAGTGTCGCGCCCGGTTCAAATGGCCTGATCTTTTTACCCTACCTGATCGGCGAGCGCAGCCCGTGGTGGAACCCGAAAGCACGCGGCGCATTCGTGGGCCTGACGATGAACCATACGCGCGCTGAGATGGCCCGCGCTGTGCTCGAAGGCGTGGCGTTCAACCTGCGCATGATCCTGGAGGCGCTCGAATCACAAGGGACAAATATCCCGGCGATCCGTTTGATCGGCGGCGGCGCGCAGAGTCCGCTCTGGCGGCAGATCCTGGCCGATGTGTGGGCCAGGCCCGTTTATATTTTGGAATTGCTCGCAGAAGCTACTTCATGGGGCGCAGCGGTCGCCGGCGGCGTCGGCATCGGTTTGTACAAGTGGAATCTCGCCAAAGAGCAAGCGCGCGTCAAGCTCGTCGTCGAACCGAATAGAAGCAACTCGGCACGCTATGCAGAGTTGTTACAGCTTTTCGTCGAGACATATCGCGCACTCGAACCCATTTATTCAAAGTTGCAGTAGGAGGGAACATGCTCAAGTATCCATTGCTCCATCCCGAAATCCTGGCCGCGTTGGGCGGAGCAGGACACGGCTCCAAAGTGCTCATCGCCGATGGGAACTATCCGTTCGCCACGCGAGCGCACCCGAACGCGCGGCGCGTCTATCTCAACCTTGCGCCCGGGCTGGTGACGGTGACCGACGTCTTGCGCGCGCTGGTCAGCGCGATCCCGATTGAGGCGGCTCAGGTGATGGTGCCCGAGTCGGGCGAGGAGCCATCCATCTTTAACGAGTTCCGCAAGCTCCTGCCCCAAGACATCCAACTGCAAAAGATGGGACGCTTTGAGTTTTACGATGCTGCGCGCGATCCAGACACGGCCCTGGTCATCGCAACGGGCGAACAGCGTGTGTACGCCAACCTCTTGCTCACCATCGGCGTTGTCCCGCCGCCGGCTTGATACTGAAACCTCCCGCAAGTTGCAAACCTGCGGGAGGTTGATACTACTGACCACAACTCGCCAGAATCTCATCCGGGGTCAGCGTCGGATCAAGCTGCCTGAGCCTGTTCAGGCTGGCCGTGCCGGGTCTCACCCGGTAGCCAACCTGAGTGTAGAACTCGTTGCGCTCACGGCGAGAAGGCAGATGCGTTTGCGCCCACTGGCTCTGATACCCCAGCCCCAGGGCGCGCTGGAGCACCGTATGGCCGTAGATAAAATGCGCGCCATCTAAAAAAGCCTGGCGCACCGGCTCAAGCTCCGGCGCATCGAAATCGTCCACCACTTTTTGCCCAGAGGCGTTCATCTCAGTTCCAATGTTCAGCGGCAGCGCCAGTTGTTCGGCCAGGCGAACGACTTGATGCAGATTTTTGACCTTGAGTCGGCGCGTCTCTGGATCGGGGATATTCCAGCAGCGATCGGGGATGAGGTTCAGCGCGACCACGCCCTTGCTGATGAGAAGCTCCAGCAGCTCTTCGATAGCCTGCTCGCCCGCCGAAGTGCCGTCCAGCCAGGTGGCGCAGGGCAGCGCGCCGCACTCGACGACGAACCGGTGCATCTCCTCGACGTTGGGAAACGATTCAGGGCTGGGCAGGACATAGCCCACACCGCCGCGCTTCATCAGCTTGAGCCGAATCATGTTCTGAAACTTGGGCATGTCGCCGATGACCTGAGCTACTTGTTCGGGCGCAAGGCTCAATTTGTCTGCCCAGAACTCGACCAGGTCCGGCACGGTCCTTTCAGCAGCGCGCGTGTACGCGACCAGCATGTGTCGCTCGGTCGCGTTGCCTGCTGGTGTGAGCGGCAGCACGTCCCGGTCATAGTCAATCGTCACCGGGGCCAGGTAAGCGTTGACGCGCTCGGCCATCTCCCGGTTACGCTGGGCCGCGCGCTGACGCATACCGGCCAGGATGGGCGACACCCCCTCAGGAACCTGACCGGAAGTAAAACCGATCCCCATGTGATAAGAAATGCCCGGCTCGCCCGGCGAAGTGATCTCGCGTGTGGCGAATTCAGGAATGTACACCCGCGTCTCGATCCCCGCACTGCCGCGCACTCCCACCATGTCACAGGCAGTCAGAAACTCGTCCACGCCGTCGAGCACGTCAAAGTCCACGATGCCAATCGCTTTGAACCCACGGCGTTTGGCGAGCCAGGCCAGCGACGCAGGCGAATGGCCGTAAGCGTTGAACGAGAAAAAGGTGTGGCAGTGCATATTCGCCACGTCCTTTTCGGCTTCGAGCGGAACCGCGCCTTGTTCGGCCAGCGTGACCAACTTGGCCAGCGCATCGAGCCGAACGTCGAGCGCAAAGTTATTCAGTTCTTGTTCCAGTTCTGCAATCTGCGGATTGATAGCGCCCCCTTGTCCACAAAGAGCACGAAGGGACACCAAGCATTCTTCGTGACCTTTGTGTTCTTCGTGGATAAAAAACTTAGCGCATCTCCTGGCCACCGGTCACGTTGATGGCCTGACCGGTCATGTAGCTGGCCTGATCGGAGGCCAAAAAGACGACCACGTTGCACACGTCGTCGTAGGTGCAGCCGCGCTTCATGGGCACCTGGTCAATGTATTTTTGCCGCACCTCTTGTTCCGTGATGCCCCATTTTTTGGCGTACTGTTTGTAGAGCGAATCCACCCACAGCGGCGAATCCAACAAGTTGCCAGGGCAAATGGCGTTGACGCGCACGCCGTACTCGGCCAGTTCCAGCGCGATGCTTTGCGTCAGCCCGATCCCGCCGAATTTGCTGGCCGCATAAGCGGAATTCTTGTAGCTGCCCTTTTTGCCGGATTTGGAGTTGATCTGGAGGATGACGCCGCTGCGCTGAGCTTTCATCACCCGGGCCGCATGTTTGGCGACAAGAAAATAACCCACCAGATTGACCTCGATCACGGCGCGCCATTTATCAGCCGGGAATTCCGTCACCTCTTCAGCGATGAGGATGCCGGCGTTCGAGACGACTATATCGAGTCGCCCCAATTCCTGCACGGTGCGAGCGATCATGCTTTCGACCTGAGCCTCATCGGTCACGTCCGCTTTGACGGCGATGGCCTTGCGATCGGTGCTGGACATGATTTGCGCGGCGGTCGCCTGCGCGGCTTCCTCTTTGATGTCGGCAACGACGACATGCGCGCCTTCTTGAGCCAGCCGCAGCGAGATCGCCTGTCCCAGCCCTTGCCCGCCGCCCGTGACCAACGCGATTCTATCCTGCAAGAGCTTACACATGGTTTCGATCCTCCAGACAACACCAAATGAAAGTCTTGCTCATCGCAGAGATGCAAAGGATGCCAGACTCTCTGTCAACGAATATTGAACGAATAAACGAATCAGATCGCCAGATATGCTCATTCGTTTACACCGCACCTGCGGTGGGTGCAGGTGTTCGTTGGCCATTCGTTGACAGGATCGAGTCCTCCAACATGATGCTGAGAAACTCGCGCTCCGCCTCCGTCGTCCACTCGCGCCCATCCTTGAGTTTGGCATAGACGCTCGGCAGCTTGTCTTTCAAGTCGGGCAACGCCGTGAGTGGCATCTCTTTGATGTGCGGAAAGATGACAATCTTGCCGGGGAAGGTCGCGTCCTTCACCGCTTGCAGGCCATCGCGCGCCGCGCCGAGCGAGCCAATCGCCGCGACCGAGCGGTTCGGTGAGAGCTGACCCGATTCTGCCTGCTGTAGCATCAACCGCAAGTCGGCGATCGTCGAAGCCGAATGACCAAAGACGCGCACAGATTTCAGGTAAACGTCGCTCAGGTCGAGCCGGGCCATCGTGCCACGTCCCACGCCCGCAAAAATATTCATGATGCCCTGAGGGGCAAGATATTCGGCCACTTCCGAGATCACTGCCGGGATAGGCGCCAGCACGACAATGTCATCGAAACCTCGTTCCTGGAACCGTGCCAGGCCCGCCCGGTAAGCGGTCTGATCGGTCGGATTGAGGCAGATGAACTCGATGCCGCGCGCCGCCGCTTCGCCTGCAAACGAGACACACAAATCGTTCAGTCTCAAGTCGCTCACATCGCTGCAAACGATGACAGCAGGTCCCTCGGCGAGTTGGATCGCCCGCTGGACGTGCATCCGACCCATCGGGCCACCCGCACCGACGAACCACGCTCGACCGCCAGGCCGCAGTTTGGAACGCGCCGGCACATCGCTGTAGGCGGCGGCAATGTCCGCGCCGGGGCTGCCCACATACAGCCAGCGATCATAGTGGATGCGCCCCACGTCCACATTGACGGGACGCGCCATCGGCGCATCGGCCAGGATCGCCAGGATGCCAAAAGGCGCCAGCCGTGGGCTGACCGCCTCGACGAGATCGGGATCAGCACTCAACACCACAATGTCGTCCACCTTCTCGACCGGCGGGTTGGCGATGTCAGGCACAGCGACGACCTCGACGCCCAACTTGCCCGCGCGCTCTTGCAGCCATAGCGCGAAATCATCCGGCACATTCGTCAAGAACAGTCGCGCCGGAGCCGAGCGCTCGTCAAAACCGCGGCTGATGGTGTAATGGCGCGCCTGGCTGCCCGCCGCGCCAATGATCCAGGTCACACCGCCCGGTTTGAGCGCCGTGCGATACTCGAGCTGGTACGCCGCGATGACGCACGCCCACGGCTCGGTCAGCGCGCTTTCGGCGTAGCCGGTCTCGGGCTTGACGGGTATCAGATAATTGCCATCGTCGCCATCGAGAATGCGCCGGTCAATCACGCCGTATTTGGAAAGACCGCCCTGATACATGTAACCGTAGGCGTATGTCTTGCCCTGGACGTAAATGTCGGCCTGAATGATAAAGCGATCACCGACCTTGTACTGGTCACGCAAATTCTCGCCCACGCCGACTACGGTCATGGATACTTCATGGCCGAGCACGACGGGGTCTTGCCTGATGTCACGATAGATACGCGGATGCTCCTGGCCGAGCGAGATGACTTTGATGTCGGAAAAACAGAGGCCGCAGGCATCATGACGGACGAGCAACTCGTCCGGGCCATATTCGGGCAGCGGCACCTCAATCGGCCTGCCATCGCGTCCCAGGTTCTCGAACCCCGCGCCATACAACGGCCAGAGCTGATTCGGCCCCCGGATGGGCGCATCGCCCCGTTTGTATCGCTCCAGTTTATCGGACATCAGGCACCTTTTCCCATTCAGACGAAGGACGAAAGACGGTAAAGGCGAGCAGCGGAACCAGGTCCCGCTGCTGAACGGTTATACTGACCGGAAATGAATTCGGTGCTTCCGGAGTCAAGGCTTTAGCCGGATATTGGCCGCGAAACCGGCTGAAGCCTCGACTCCAATGCACTCATTTGATTTCCGAGCAGTATATACTGTCAAGGTCATAAACTTTCGCTCTGTCAGCAGGCAATTGGCCGTCGTACACTGTCATTGCGAGCGCCCGAAGGGCGCGAAGCAAACTCTTTTGCTCGCCGGAGATTGCTTCGGCCTTCGGCCTCGCAATGACAAAATGAAACCCTGTGGCCGCGCCGAGTATACAAAAGACGAAGGACAGAACTGCTTTCGTCCTTCGTCCCGCGAAGCGGACATTCGTCACTCTTTGCCCGCGATAAAGTCTTCGACCTTTTGCCGCGCGACGCTGTCGCTAAACTGCTTGGGCGGCGACTTCATAAAGTAGGCCGAAGGCGCAACCAGCGCACCCTTCAGCCCCCGGTCGAGCGCGAGCTTGGCGCAGCGCACCGCATCAATCACCACGCCGGCGCTGTTGGGACTGTCCCACACCTCCAGCTTGACCTCGAGCTTGAGCGGCACGTCGCCGAACGTCGTGCCCTCCATTTGAATGTAGCAGAACTTGCGGTCGGTCAGCCAGGGAACATAGTCGCTCGGGCCGACGTGAACATTATCCGGCGGCAGCTCGTAAGGCAGTTGGCTGGTCACAGCATTGGTCTTGCTGATCTTTTTGGACTCGAGCCGCTCACGCTCAAGCATGTTGAAGAAATCGGTGTTCCCGCCAAAGTTGAGCTGATACGTCCGGTCCAGCCGCACGCCGCGATCGGCAAACAGGCGCGTCAGCACGCGGTGCGTGATCGTCGCGCCCACCTGCGATTTGATGTCATCGCCGATGACGGGCAGGCCGCGCTCCTCGAATCGGCGCTGCCAGTATTTTTCCCGCGCGATAAACACCGGCACGCAATTGACGAACGCACAGCCAGCATCCAGCACCTGCTCGACGTACCACTTGGTCGCCATCTCGCTGCCCACCGGCAAGTAGCTGATGACGACATCGGTTTTGGTATCCTTGAGAATCTTGACGATGTCGGCGGTGGGGCCGGGCGCTTTCTTGATGATCTGTGAAAGGTACTTGCCCAGTCCATCGTGAGTCATGCCGCGATAGACCGGCACGCCCAGCTTGGGCACGTCGGCGAACTTGTACGTATTGTTGGGCGGCGTGTAAATCGCTTCGGCCAGGTCCTTGCCGACTTTGTTGGCATCAATGTCAAAGCCAGCCGTGAACTCGATGTCGCTGATGTGATAGCCGCCCAGCCGGACGTGCATCAGGCCAGGGATCAGCTCGTCGTCTTTGGCGTTCCGGTAGTAATAGACGCCTTGCACCAGCGACGACGCACAGTTACCCACGCCGACAATGGCAACGCGAACTTGTTTCGTTTTCTTAGGCACAGTCATCTCTCCTTTTTTGATTTAGATGTGTTTTCAACTCAACCCTCGCAAGGTTCTCCCCTGGGGTTCATTGAGCCAGCCAAAGGTATGGTTCTTCGATCAACTCCTTGACGTATTGCAGAAAGCGCGCGGCCGGAGCGCCATCCACCAGACGGTGGTCAAAGACCAAACTGAGCATCATCATCTGGCGCACGACGACCTGGCCCTCACGCGCCACAGGTCTTGGCGTGATGCACCCCACGCCCAGGATGGCGACCTCAGGCAAGTTGATGATTGGCGTAAAGGCCATGACATCGTACATCCCCAGATTGGTGATGGTGAACGTCCCGCCGGTCAGATCGTCGGGGAGCGAGCGACCATTGCGTGCGCGCTCGACCAGCTCGCGGAATTCCTGACCGAACTGGCGCAGGCTTTTTTGATCGGCGTCCCGGATAACCGGCACCAACAATCCACGCTCGGTATCGGTCGCCATGCCCAGGTGGATGTGCGCCAGGCGCTCGATGGCATCATCCGTCAGACGCGCGTTCATGTACGGGAACTGGCGCAGCGCGGTCACCACGATCTTGGCGATCAGATCGTTATAGCCCGGCGCAAAGCCCCACTCTGATTCGACGCGCGCCTTGAGCCGCTCGCGCAGGTTGACCAACTCGGTCGCGTCGGCCTCCATGAACAGCGTCACGCGGGCGGTGGTGTGGACACTCGTCGCCATCCGTTCAGCAATGATCCCCCTCACACCTTTGAGCGGCACACGCTCCAAAACTTTTGACGAAGGACGCACGACGAATGACGGTTCTGCCACTGGCGCTCTTTCGACCTTCGGCTTTCGCCCTTCGTCTGTGACAGCGCGCTCGACATCTTCTTTGGTGATCTTGCCGCCCGGGCCGGTGCCGGTCACGGCGCGCAAATCCACGCCTGCCTCGGCGGCCACACGCTGCGCCACCGGGGTCGCTTTGGGGAGCTGGCTCAGATACGCCAACACATCGCGCTCAGCGACGCGCTGCCCACCACCGCCGGTCGGCGTCACCTGCGCCAGGTCCACCCCTTTGGCTTCGGCCAGCTTGCGCGCGCGGGGAGAAGCAAACACCCTGCCCTCTTTTGACGCCGCTGGTTGTAATGGCACTCCTTGTGGTTGCCCTGCTTGGGCGACTGCAAGGGTCGCCTCTACTGATTCGGAGGGCGTAAACTTGTCCTCCGGTTTGCCGATGATAGCGACCACGGTGAGCACCGGCACGACATCACCCGGTTTGTACGGGCCAATGTGCAAGACGCCGCGCGTAGTCGCCTCGACCGTAAAGAGCGCCTTGTCGGTTTCGACCTCTAGAATCTCTTGCCCTTGCTCGACCTGCGCGCCATCTGCCACCAGCCAGCGGGTAATGGTCGCTTCTTCCATCGTCTGACCAAGCTTGGGGATAAAGACCTCTTTGGCCATCAGCTCACCACCTTTCGGCAGGCTGCGACGATGCGTCCGACGTTCGGGATCGCCAGGTCCTCCAGCACTTCGGCGCGAGGCACCGGAACGTTGGCCGCCGCCACGCGCACCATCGGCGCATCCAGCCAATCAAACGCGCGTTCGTTGACCTGAGCCATCACTTCGTTGATAAAGCTGGTGTTCTCGTAAGCTTCGGTCACGCCCACCAGCCGCCCTGTCTTTTTCACCGACGCGACGATGGTATCCATGTCCAACGGCTTGAGTGTGCGCAGGTCAACCACCTCGACATCAACGCCTTCTTTCGCCAGAATCTCGGCCGCCTCGAGCGCACGATAGACCATGCGCGAATAGGTGACCAGGGTCACGTCTTTGCCCTCTCGCTTGACATCGGCCACGCCGAGCGGGATGAAGTACTCTTCTTCAGGCACCAGGCCTTTTTCCCGGTAGAGCATCTTGTGCTCGATGAACATGACAGGGTTATCATCGCGGATGGCTGCCTTGAGCAGCCCTTTGGCGTCATAGGGCGTGGCCGGCATCACGACATAGATGCCGGGGAAATGCGTCCACAGCGATTCCAGACTCTGCGAGTGGTGAGCCGCAATCGCCCGCCCTGCGCCGCCTTCCGTGCGAATGACCATCGGCACGGTCGTCTTGCCGCCGAACATGTAGCGATTCTTGGCGCCCTGGTTGGCGATCTGATCCATCGCCAGCGGCGTAAAGTCCACGTACATGATCTCGGCGACCGGGCGCATCCCGGCCATCGCCGCGCCCACCGCCGCGCCGCCAATGGTCGCTTCAGAGATCGGCGTGTCAATCACACGCCATTCGCCAAACTCTTGCCACAGGTCGCGCGTCGCGCCATACGCGCCGCCGTACAATCCGACGTCCTCACCCATGATGAACACTGTCGGGTCGCGCTTCATCTCTTCGCGCATCGCTTCCACGAGCGCCTGCGCATACGAGATCGTCCGCATCTTGGGATCGCGGCGCACGCGCTCGCGCAGCGCGCGTTCGGCTTCGATGTCGGCCTGCGTGAATTTCGAGGGAGCATAGACATCCGTCTCCAGTTCGTTCGGATCAGGCTCTGGCGAGGCTTCGCTGAACTGCATCGCCCGGTCCAGCTTGTCTTGCACGGCCTGTTCCAGTTGCTCGTACTCCGGCCCGCGCAGTAGACCGACGGTCTCCAGGTTCTCTTTCATGACGTGAATCGGATCGCGCTTTTTCCACGCTGCTTCTTCCTCTTTGGTGCGATAGGCGCGCGGGTCCGAATGTGAGTGTCCGAACCAGCGATAGGTCTTGGCTTCGATCAGCGTCGGGCCTTGGCCCCGGCGAGCGCGCTCCACCGCGCGCGCGACTGCGCCGCGCACCGCCAATACGTCCATGCCGTCCACGACCTCACCGGGGATGCCATACGCGCACGCGCGATCGGCGATATCCGGCAGTTTGCTGGCTTTGGCCCAGGGAACCGACATCGCATACATGTTGTTCTCGACGACGAAAACGACCGGCAGATCCCACAGGCTCGCCATGTTCAACGACTCGTGAAAGTTGCCCGTGTTGGAGGCACCATCGCCGAAAAAGCACAACACGACCCGGTCGGTGCCCATCAGCTTTTGCGCCAGCGCCGCGCCCACCGCAACGGGGATGTTGCCGCCGACGATGCCGGTCGCGCCCAGGTTGCCGTGCGCCACGTCGGCAATGTGCATCGAGCCGCCTTTGCCTTTGCAGTAGCCAGTGGCGCGGCCCAGCACTTCGGCCACCATCTTGTTATAGTGCTCTTGTTTGGCTTCGGGCGTCTTGGCGGCCCGGTCGCCATGCGCGTGCGCGTGACCGTGCCCGCGGTGCGTGCTGGTGATCAGGTCATCGTCGCGCAGCGCGGCAATCGCGCCGACGGCGACGGCTTCTTGCCCGGCGTAAAGATGCGAGGCCCCCTTCAGGACGGCTTTGCCCAACAACTCGGCAATGTTGTTCTCAAACGCTCGGATTTCCATGATCTGGCGGAGCATGGTGAGCAGCTCTTGGCGCGTCAACGCCTGCTCTTCAATCATCGCCGACACACGTTCGGCTATAGATGGTAAGGTTGCCTCTCGTAAAGAGTCTTGCATGTGGATAATCCTCCACCGGTAACTATTAAGGCTCTTGGCCACGAATTACACGAATTGCACAAACTCTTAAAATCCTTTCGTGGTCATTCGTGAAATTCGTGGCTGAAAACTGATCGGCTGAACAGTTACCTCCACCGTATCGTTTCGAAAAAGTGGGATGACTTGCAGTGATTCAGACTAACGTAACCTGTATCCCCAGCGCGCGCGCCTGCTCGACCAGGTCGGCTGGGGCGTTGACGTCCGTAATGATGTGATCAATGGCATCGAGCGCCGCGAACGAGACCAGCCCCACCCGCCCCCACTTGGTAGCGTCCAACACGGCAATGACCTCGCGGCACATGCGCACAAATGATCGCTTGACTTCAGCCTCGCCTGCATTGAGATCGGTCAACCCCTCCGGGACGCTGATGCCTGTTGCGCCCAAGAATCCTTTTTGGATGTTGAATCCCTGAAGGGTCTCCAGTCCATTGCCTCCGGTCAACGAGGCCATCTCGCGGCGCAGCGTGCCGCCGGGCATCACCACCGTCACGCCGGGGGCATCCAACATTTCGTGGGCAATGGCTAAACTGTTGGTGAGGATAGTCAACTCGCGGTGCTGCTTCAGATGTCGCGCAATCGCCAGTGAGGTGCTGCTGCTATCGAGGATGATGGCTTCGCCATGAGAGACCAGTGCCGCGCCGGCGATGCCGATGCGTTCCTTTTCCGAGACCTGGAGCTGGCTGCGGGCCGCCAAAGAAAGCTCGCGCAACCCGCGCCCGGCGGGAACGGCCCCGCCGTGAGTGCGAACAATCAAATTGCGAGCGGCAAGGGCCTGGAGGTCCGCGCGGATGGTCACTTCCGATACGTTAAACTGCTCGGCCAGTTCAGCGACAGACACCCGCCCACATTCGTGGACTCGCCTGACGATCTCTTGCCGTCGTTCTTCTAGATACAGGTCCTTGATCACGTCCCAATCGGCTATCTGGTATTACGAATTATTTTGAATTACTTACGATTGACTTCATTTTATCACAAAATGAAACTTGGTCAAGAGAATGTGCATTCCAACATTCGTTTATTCATTTGATATTCGTTGACAGGGACTCGCCCCCTTGAGGCTTACACGCCCAGCAGCTTGCGCCGATAAAGCTCGTCAGGGCGAGTGTGCAGGCGAGCCACGGCTTGCGGCGAAAGAAAATGCGGCCCACCCGCTGCGTAGGTTCCGAGCAGTACACGGGCCACTTTGATCATCATGGCCGTAATGTTTTCGACCTGCGATACGGTTCGCCCCAGAGCGATGAGGCCGTGATTCTGCAACAACAACACACGAGGCAATTCCCCATAACTATCCAAATACTCGCCCAGCAACTGTTTGACCCGGCGCGCGAGCGGCACGCCGGGATCGGTGTACGGGACGAGCAGCGGCGCCGGGCCGCACACGACAATTTCATCGGGAAAGATGCGACCGCTGAACGCGGTCTCGAAAGCCACAGAGCACGTCAGGGCATTGACCGCCGTGGGGTGTGTGTGTCCGACAAAGTTCACCCCCTCCAGGCTCAGACACAGCGCGTGCAAGAGCGTCTCCACCGAAGGGTGCGCCGATACATTCGGATCCACTTGAGCTTTCGTCAGCCCCTCCTTCACATCTTGATCGCTCAGCTCGCCGCCCTCCAACAATTCGAGCGCCCGGTCAAAAGCCACGCGGACAAATCCATCAGCCTGGATCGTACGCAGCTCATAGCCGCTCGCTTTGACCCAAAAGGTTTCTGCATCGGCTCGCGCGGAGGTGTTGCCTTCGCCCAAGATGGCGCAATCCATCTCCGGGCAGCCCAGACGATGGGAAAGTTCTACAAGTTGATTCAGCACAGAATCGCTCATAGTCATCGCACCCTTTTCGAGAGATCTTGTTTTTCAGGTAAATTCACACAACTTGTCATTGCGATCCGCCAAGGGCGGCGAGGCAATCTCTTTTCTGCCACACAGAGATCGCTTCGGAAGCCCACCACGCTTCGCTCGCGGCTTCGGCTTCGCGCCCTGCTCAGAAACTTGCGCCTTTGTCAGCGTGTGCCCGCCCGCTCGGCGGGCTACGGAGCAGCGCTGGCTGAAGCCAGCTTAGCCCGATTCATCGGGCGCGGCTCCCTCCCCTGCGTGCGGGGGAGGGCTGGGGTGGGGGTAGCACGGGGACGAATCCCCGTGCGGGCACGCCAAGCACGAGTTGCTGCCATGACCCATGCCCACCAACAGACAGAGTTCTCACAATGACAGTACTCTGTAGATCCAAAAACTCCGGCGGAGGCGGCTCCCTGCGAAGCACCCTGCAGCGAAGCGGAGTGGGCACGCCGCTGTTTCGCGGGCATGGGAGCCCGCTCTGCTCTGAAAATTGGATCTACTGATACTAACCACGTCGAGTGGGAAATACTCGCTTTTCGTACTCGCGGATCTCATCCATGAACGCCATCCCCACAGGGACACCTTGCTTCAGGCAGAAATAATCCCACACCGCTCCAAACGGCATCCCCTTGAGTTCTTCGAGCAGCGCCAGGCGGCCCGTGTAATCACCCGCGATTTCCAGTTGCTTCAACTGGTCGGTCGGCTCGACGAGCGCCAACAGCAGCGCACGCATCATGTTGCGCGCGCCGATGACCCACGCCGCAATGCGGTTGATGCTGGCGTCGAAATAATCCAGCCCAATATGGACGCGATTCAGGTATCCGCCGCGCACAATCTCTTGCGCGATGGCCTCCAGCTCGTCCGAGAGGATAACGACGTGGTCGCTATCCCAGCGCACGCCGCGACTGACGTGCAGCAGCACCTCGTCCAGGAACATCAGGACCGCCGAGAGCTTGTCCGAGATCACTTCCGTCGGGTGAAAATGTCCGGCGTCCAAGCACAAGAGCACCTTGTTGGCAATCGCATAACCCAGGTAAAACTCGTGCGAGCCGACGACATAGCTTTCCGAGCCGATGCCGAACAGCTTGCCCTCGACCGAATCCAGGTTATAGCGGCGGTCAACCTTTTCGGCCAGGATCGCGTCGAGCGATTCTTTGAGCAGCCGGCGTGGGGTCTGGCGGTCGGCGGGAGTATCCTTGAGTCCGTCGGGGATCCAGATGTTGGTGATGCACGGCGTGCCCAACGCGCGTCCCATGGACTCGCCGATCTTGCGGCAGGCGATACAGTGTTCGATCCAAAATTTGCGGATGCCGGCATCATAGCTCGACAGCGTAAAACCACTGGCGGCCTTGGGGTGCGAAAACAGCGAGGGATTGAAATCGAGGCCGTGCCGGTTGGCTTTGGCCCAATCCACCCACGCGGCAAAGTGTTCGGGACGCAGCTCGTTGCGCTCCACTCGCTGACCGCCCGTTTCGGCATACATTGCGTGCAGGTTCAGCCGATGCGTGCCAGGAATGAGGCTGTAGGCTTTATCGAGATCGCGGCGCAGCTCGTCGGCGTTGCGCGCCTTGCCGGGATAGTTGCCCGTCGCCGCGATCCCGCCGCTCAAGGCTTCGCCCGTGCTCTCGAATCCGCCCACATCATCGCCCTGCCAGCAGTGCAAGCTGATAGGGGTTCGAGCGAGCGTCTCAAGCGCCCTATCGGTGTCAACGCCGAGCATGGCATATCGCTCGCGGGCCATCGTGTAAGCATCTTGAATATGTTTGTCAGTAAGCTGTTTGCCCATTGTCTTGGCTCCTATCAGATGAAAGACCCACCCCCTTCGCTTCGCTGCGAGGGCAGGCGACGAAGGACCAAAGCAAAATCTACTTTCGTCCTTCGTCTTTCGTCCTTTATCCTTCGTCATCTCAAAAGGTAACTACTCAGCCCAGTCTACCGCACAGGCTGTCATTGCGAGCCTGCCGAAGGCAGGCGAAGCAATCTCTGTGCTCCGATCGCTGAGATTGCTTCGTCGGCCCGCTTCGCGGGCCTCCTCGCAATGACG
>DAOTXX010000067.1:0-1817 GCA_034434835.1 Thermoflexales bacterium
TTTTCTCTTGATAGAGATTCATCTGCTTGCCGTACTTGTTCGCCACGAGATCGCCGGCGTATCCCTTGGCGAAATCCTGATAGCGTCCACCGCGATTCAACACAAAGATCACCTTGCGCCACAGTTTTTCACCCACGATGGATTTCCACAGATCGGCATCGAACACACTCTTGGGCAGGTGCTTGCGCGCTTCCAGAAAGATGCGCACCTCTTCGTCGTCCGCGTCCGGCACGGCATCGCTGCCATCTTCTTTTTCACCGAACGCGATGTTGGCGACGAGTTTCAGATAGAGATGCTCGGGGCGCGTGAACGGTTTGCCTTCGCCCATTCCGTTGGGACCAAAGCCGGGCAGGTTGAGTTTTTCGGCGATGGCGAGTAACAGCGCCTCGTAACTCATTGGGATTTCCTCGCCAAAGACCTTGACCGTGGGCCAGCCGGGGATAGCGATGGCTGGCTGACGCACGTTCTCCACCTTCCAGGGTACCGAGGGGTGCGAGCCGTGAAATTCCCAGCGCTCCAGGTAGGAGACATCAGGGAAGATATGGTCGGCGTACATCAAAGTTTCGCCTATGGTGATGTCGCTGGCGATGATGAGTGGAATCTTTTTCGGATCAGCCAGGATGTCTATGACGGTCTGGCCGGCGGGCAGACTATACGTCATAGCGTTCATATAGATCATCAGGGCTTTGATCGGGTAAGGGTAGGCATCACCGATGGAGGGGATGTCTTCCTGGTAGATGTCGGTGGCAATGGGGAACCAGGGACGTTTGGTTGGATATTTGCCGTCGAACAGGGTGCTGTTTTCGTAGGTGGTCTTGGTGCGCAACATATCCAGACCAAAGGCGGTAAAGTGGTGCTCGCCGAACATCTTGTCCACTGGGAGGGTTGGCCCTTCTTGCCGCCCTTGCGGTCGTAGGTGCTGGCCTTGATGGTGCCGCCGGCGTAGTCAAAGTTGCCGATGAGCAGGTTGACCACGTACCAGGCGTTGTTGTTGTAAAAGCCGTTGGTATGCTGCGAGGGCCCGCGATGGATGTCTGCCACGGCCTTGCGCCCATGCGCGGTGAACTCCTCCGCCAACTCGACAATGTCCTTCTCCCGAACGCCGGCGATTTCTGCCCACTCGGCGATTGTGTGCATCTGCGCTGATTCAAGCAGGATTTGCAAACCGGTCTTGACCTCGAACTCGCCCACCTTGCCCGCGTAGAGCAGATCGCCAACGGCTGGCGTCGCCTTGGGGTCCACTGGGTCGAAGGCGGTCGGTTTGCCTTTTACCAGAATGACCGGTACGTCGCAAGTGAACTGGGTGCCCTCTGGCGTGACATAGACCGTCACTGTCTTGCCATCCGCGCCGGTCTGGGTTGTCTTGGTAACCAGGCCGATCTCGCTGGCGCGCAGGTGCTTGCCAGGCACACCGTCCTTGATCTTGACCAGCCAGGTGGCGTTGGTATAGTTTGGCTCGCCGGCGGCGTCCGCAGCAGCCTTGTTGGCCAGGGCCAGGTACGCTTTGTGGTAGCGCTCGTGCTCCAGCATCCAGCGGATCATCCCCAGGGCAAAGGCAGCATCGGTGCCGGGTTTGATGGACA
Organism: Thermoflexales bacterium; assembly: GCA_034434835.1. Lineage (GTDB taxonomy): Bacteria > Chloroflexota > Anaerolineae > Fen-1058 > Fen-1058 > JBGLNJ01. Next base: position 1,584 of record DAOTXX010000067.1, read on the forward strand.
CCCACTTCCACGCTTTGGCAGCCAGTTTGCTCAGCCGGGGGTCAATGACGGCGAACTTGCGTCCTTGAATGAGTCCCTCGGTGGCTTTGGGCACCCGTTGGGGGGGACCATAGTTGGCTTCGAACAGATTGCTGCCGACATAGATGACGAACTCGCTATTGCCGGTGTCACCCTGCCAGTAGAACTTGTCGCCGCTATCGAAACTGCCGGTGGTGGGGTTCCACTTGGCACTCA
>DAOTXX010000068.1:0-10567 GCA_034434835.1 Thermoflexales bacterium
AGCCCAGTCTACCGCACAGGCTGTCATTGCGAGCCTGCCGAAGGCAGGCGAAGCAATCTCTGTGCTTCGATCGCTGAGATTGCTTCGTCGGCCCGCTTCGCGGGCCTCCTCGCAATGACGGCTGAGTAGTTACGGTCATTCGTCACTCCGAGTCATTGCGGGAGCAGCTTGGGTGAATTCGGACAACAGTATAAGCAGAAACAGGAGAATGGTCAACCGGCGCCTAACCCAAATCTTACCCTTGCCTCAAATCACTGCTTTGACTGTCATATCTTTGTAATCTGGGCGTCTGCGATGTTATGCATCCATCACGTGAATCTGGTATCCTGAGCCAATAACCGCTCCCACCAAGAGGTCAACCATGAGTGCACACATGACCGATACTGTCCAGTGCTGGTGCAGTTGTGTCCGGCAGTGCGTCGAGCATACCCACATCGGCGTGCAAGATTTCGGTTGGGCTGTCATGGACACCTATCAGTGCACCCGGTGCAACACCTTGAAGCTCTTCCTGGTCCGCGAAGGACGCACCTTGTCCACCGATGTTTTCCGCCAGTGCGAAACCCGTCCGTTGACTGCTGCGTCCGCGTTAAAGCCGGGCCTCAGTTCTGCGTAAATCCTCTCACTGACTCTACGATCTTTTCACGCGCCGCCGGAATCCCAGCTATGGGTCATACTGAATGGGTGACGCATACCGGGGATCTTGATGCAGGCTCCAATACAGCTCGCGGAGCTGTAAAGTGATCGGCCCCGGCCGACCGTCACCGATCAGGTGGTTGTCCACTTGCGTGACGGGCATGATCCCCCCGGCGGTGCTGGTAATAAACACTTCGTCAGCCTGCCGGACTTGTTCAGCAGCGACATTGCGTGTTTCGATTGGAATGTCGAGTATCTGACCCATTTCGAGGACCGTTTTGCGCGTAATGCCTTCGAGCACTCCCCGTCCAGGTGTGGCGATCTCGCCCTTCTTGATTACAAAGATGTTAAAGCCTGGCCCTTCGACGACGTTGCCCTCGCGGTCGCTGAGGATGGCCGTCTCCCCGCCGCGACGGTAACCCTCATACAGTCCCGCGACCAGATCGAGCCAATGATAATTCTTGACGGTCGGGTCAACCGAAGTCTCTGGGATTCGATGCACCTGACTGATGATCAGATGCAGGCCCTCCTTTTGCTTTTCTGGATCCGCAATCCACACAAATGGCACAGCGAAAGCATAGAAACGATTGGTGCATTGGCGCGGGTCGCGGCTGCCCGGCGGCGGGACCCCTCGCGTGCAAATCATCTCCACATAGGCATCCCGCAGCCCGCTCAACCGGACACATTCAAACAGAATCTCCCTGATCCGATCCCGGCTGTGGGGGAGGCTCATGTAAAGTCGCTGCATGCCGCGCAAAAAACGGCCCAGGTGGTCATCGAGTCTGAAAAAACTGCCTTGCCAGACGTGGACCACGTCGTAGGTAGCATCGGAGCGCAAGAAACCCCAATCGAGGATGGGGATGCGTGCTTCCGATATGGGGACAAACTGATCGTCAATGTAGGCGGTCCCGCCTGTGAGGGCTGAACGACGGATGGGTGAATTCATGGCGCTCCACTGTCAACCATTCTGATCTCTGTCTTCCCACTCTGTCTCCGTCCATATCCGCAGTTGCCATGATGGAGACAAGGTCGGTCCCCCTTGCCAAACTAAAAACCCTTGCAAAGATTCATCACCTCCGCAAGGGTTTTAGGGTTGTCGCTTTACCGCACTGCTGCGCCTGGCCCTTTGGAGCTTTCGCGCAGCCGTCGAGCCTCCATCAGCTTGAGAAACTCGCCGCCGGCTGCCGGCTCGGCCCAGGTGATGGCCTTGACCGAGCAGTACTTGACGCACTCGGGGTCGCCCTCACACAGATCGCATTTGATGAGCTGCCTGGAGCGCGCGTCATAGTCAATCGCCCCATAGGGACAGTTGAACATGCACAGCTTGCAACCAATGCACAGTTGTTTGTTGATGATCACCGCGTTCGTGCGCGGGTCGCGCGTGATGGCCCCGGCCACGCCGCACACTTTGATGCATGGCGCGTCCTCGCATTGATAGCACACCAACGGAACAGCGTCGCACGTCTTTTCCCAGCGGTACGCCTTGATGCGCGAAGTCGTCCGGCTGAACTCGCCCGTGTGCTCAAAGGAGCAGGCCATCTCGCACAGGCCGCAGCCCATGCAGCGATCAGGGTCAATGACAAGCATCTTGGTCATGGCAGTTGCTCCTTTCCTCAAAACGCGAGATCCGCCAGGCCCAGCTCTTGCAGCTTGGCGGGCGTGGGTCGGGCTTGCTCATCCCAGCCTCGAATGTGGCAATAGTCGGCCAGCATCTTGTAATAGGCGTCTTCAGGAACGACGCGCCCCGCGGACGGCCCTGAGCGAATGGGGTCTTGGGTCATGCGCGGCGGGAGCTTGAGGTCGTCGAACGTCATGCCCTCGCGCAGATTGAACAGCCAGGTCAGGTTGGTGATGCGCTCGCCGGCCTTTTCAAATTCCTTGACGTCCTTGTACTCGTCAAAGCCGGTGCCGGTCCAAAGCATGTTCGTCAGCCGCTGATTGTTCCAGCAGTCAAAGTCGCAGATCTCGAGTGAGAACTTGGCCGCGTACTGATGCTGTTGCTCGGCGTTGACCTTGGCCTTGTTCTCTGGACTCCAGCGCTCGAGCTTGATCGGCTCTGCACCCAGCCAGAATGCGCCCAGCACCTCCGGCCCGATGGGCCACGAGCGCAGGTGACAGCCGCCGCGATCTGACGTGGCATACGAAAGCGCCATCGCCCACGAACCCTTTGGCTCATAGGCGGGCGGCTCCATGCCTTTAAAGTGAACGGCGTAGCGCTCCGAGCCTCGACCGAGCTGCGCCGAGGCGCGCTTGACGCCTTCGGCGAGCAGATTGCCTAACCCTTCGCGCTTGGCGATCTTGTTCACCATCTGCACCATCGCGTCGCCGTTGCCAAAGGTGAGCGCGATGCCATCCGTGTCCTCGGGCTTGAGGATGCCCTTCTCGTAAAGCTCCATTGCCCAGGCGATGCAGTCGCCCGTCGAGATCGTATCCAGGCCATAGTTGTCGCACAGATAGTTGGCATAGACAATCGCATTGATGTCATCCACACCGCAGTTGGAGCCGAGCGCGAACATCGTCTCGTATTCTGGCCCTTCGACCTTGGTCCCGGCAAAAGCCCCGGTGCTCACTTCGACATAGTTGCCGCAGCCGACGGGACACGAGTAGCAAGCGTGGCGCTTGGTCGTCATCTTCAGGATCACGTTGGCGTCAATCTTGCTCGCGCCTTCAAAGTGACCATCGGCAAAGTTGTAGGCGGGGAAAGTGCCGGTGTCGTTGGTATACCACATCAGCGACGGCGAGCCCCATTTGATGCCGAACTGGGCTTCGGGGTTTTCCAACGTGTCCTTGATCATGGCCTCCCAGCAGGCTTCTTTGAATTCCTTCGGGTAGGCCACCTTGACCGAGCCGGTGCCGCGAGCAACGACGGCTTTGAGGTTCTTGCTGCCCATCACCGCGCCCACTCCGCCGCGTCCGTGCTGGCGATAGTAACTCGCGCTGATGCAGGCGTACTTGACCAGGTTCTCACCGGCCTGCCCGATCGTCATCACAGCGGGCGATTCGCCTAGCTCCTGGTGCAAGAGGTCTTCGGCTTCGTGCGCCGACTTGCCCCAGAGGTGACTGGCGTCGCGGATTTCGGCCTTGCCGTCCTCGATCCAGAGATAGACCGGCGAGTCGGCCTTGCCGGTGATGATGACGCCATCATAGCCCGCGAATTTCAGCTCGACGCCAAAGATGCCGCCCGCGTGGCTGTCGAGATAAAGGCCCGTCTGTGGGCCTTTGGTGACGACGCAGTACTTGGGCGAACTTGGAGCAATGGTTCCGGCAAGCGGGCCAGTCCAGATCATGAACACATTGTCAGGCCCCAGGGGATCGGTGCCTGGCTTGACGCGGTCGTAGAGGTACCGCGCTCCCAGCCCCTTGCCGCCGATGAACTTTCTGGCCCACTCCATATTGAGCGGTTCCTCGCTCACCTGGCGGTGGGTCAGGTCAACGTTGAGCACGCGGCCGTTGTAAGCGTAGGCCATGGTGTTGCCTCCTTCCAGTCATAGAAAACGGGAACGATAAACGGCCAGTCATTGTGAGGTCAAATCACACTTGTCCTTCTTTGGCTTTCCTCCTTTCTCCGCAGCCGTTGTGAGGCGGGATGGGTGCCGCGGGCGTCGCATGGGGTGCTCACTCCAATCCAGATTGTTGCTCGCCCAAAACTATACTAGCACAAGTGATATACCGCTGTCAATATCTATTTGCGATTAGGCATTTTCGGATTGCCCAGTGTATACTTTACCTCGACACGCAAGCTTGAGCCTGCGATCATCGGAGGTCCTGATGGAATGGGTTTACCTGATGCTGGCGATCCTGTTTGAAAATGCAGGGACGATGAACACCAAGCTTTCGCAGGGACTGACCAGACCGCTGCCTTCGCTTTTGATGTTTGTGTTTTATCTTTTGAGCTACACCTGCTTTGCCTTTGCCCTCAAAAAGATTGATGTCAGTGTGGCGTATGCCATTTGGTCCGGCTTGGGAACCACCTTCATCGCTATTCTCGGTTTTGTGTGGTTTCACGAGTCGGTGACGATCATCAAACTGATGGCCATTGGTTTGATCGTCCTGGGTGTAGTCATCTTGAACTTGAGCGGCGGGGGGCGTTGAGGAGGTTATGGGACCGTCGCGTCCTGTGATAGAATTGGCACCAGACAGGTCAATCGAACAAGGAGAGAACAGCCATGAACTCGCAGCCAAACGCAAAGGGCCTCTACAACCGGATCGTCAACGCCTGGTGCATGTACGACTGGGGCAGCTCGGCGTTTTCGACGACGGTCGAGGCCGCCGTTCTGCCCGTGTATTTCGAGTCGGTCGTCGCCGCCAGCCTGGCTGGTAACCTGGCGACGGTCTATTGGGGCTACACGAACGCTCTCTCGCTTCTCATCGTGGCTTTGCTGGCCCCGATCCTGGGCAGCATCGCGGACTATACGGGAGGCAAAAAACGGTTCTTGACGATCTTTGCCGTCGTCGGCATCGTCGCGACAGCGCTCATGGTGCTGATCGGTGTAGGCGACTGGCAACTGGCTCTGGTGCTGTTCTTGTTGGGGACGATCGGCTTGGGCGGCTCGTATGTGTTTTACGATGCGCTCTTGCCGCACGTCGCCCGGTCCGAGGATATTGACTATGTTTCGTCCAAGGGTTACGCGCTTGGCTATCTTGGCGGCGGGATTCTCCTGGCGATCAACATCGTAATGATCCAGGTGCTGTTCAAGGGCAGCACGCTAGGCCCACAACTCTCGTTTTTGACGGTGGCGATCTGGTGGGCCATCTTTTCGATCCCGCTCTTGCGGCGCGTGCCCGAGCCGCGCGCCAACACGGCTGGACTTGGTGCAGGCATCAATCCAATGGTGGCGGGCTTTCGACGCCTGGCGCAGACCTTTCGCGAGCTGCGCAAGTATCGTCAGCTCTTTTTCTTTCTCCTGGCCTTTTGGCTCTACAACGACGGCATCGGCACGATCATCAAGATGGCGACGATCTATGGCTCTGAGATTGGCATCGGGATGATCGATCTCATCGGCGCACTTTTGCTGACCCAGTTCGTGGGCATCCCATTCTCTTTGCTGTTTGGCAAGTTCAGCAAGCCGATTGGCACCAAGCGCGCGATCATGCTGGGGTTGGGGTGGTACACGCTCATCGCTATCGCCGGGTACTTTATGAGCCATGCCTGGCATTTTTGGGTGCTGGCGTTCATGGTCGGCATGGTGCAAGGCGGGACGCAGGCGCTCAGCCGGAGCTTGTTTGGCTTGATGGCGCCCAAGGCGCGCAGCGGCGAGTTTTTTGGCTTTTACGATATCTCGTCCAAGTTTGCGGGCATTGCCGGACCAGCGCTGTTTGCTGTGGTGGGGCAGTTGTTCGGCTCCAGCCGGTTGAGCATCATCTCGCTCATCATTTTCTTTATCGGTGGGATGGCGCTTCTTTCGCTGGTGAACGAACAGGAGGGCATCCGTACGGCCGAGGCGGAGAATCTGGCAGCAGGACTGGCTTGAGATTCTAAGGCCTGTCGGGTCTTGTGAATCTGGCCTCCAAATCCCGAATGCGCTGGATTTGCTGCAGATTCCACTCGCTTTGCGCCTCACCCTCGCTGGGCGAGGTGGCAAACCACGCGTCGAGGATTTCGCGCATGACGGGGATTGAGGTGGCGCGCAGGCTGAGCGCGAGCACGTTGGCGTGGTTCCAGATGCGCGCGCCGCGCGCCGTCTCCGCGTCATGGACGAGCGCGGCGCGAATACCCGGCACCTTGTTCGCGGCGATGCTCGCACCAGTTCCAGTCCAACAGCAGACGATCCCTTCGTCCGCCTCTCCACGCGCCACCGCCTCGGCCACGTGACTGGCAACCAGCGGCCAATCCACATCCGGGTCGTTCTGCGCGAGTGGGCCGAACGGCATCACTTGATGGCCTCGTTTCTCCAGCTCGGCTATCAGCGCGGTGGTCAATTCGTTTGCTTCGTCACTGCCAATTGCGATTCTCATTTTCTCACCTCGGATCTCGGGTATTGGGTATTAGGGATTTGAGGACGGGCACAGTGTACTATGACCGCTTTGGCAATGCAAGCCTGTTACGGCTAGAGTTTGCATTCCGCATCATGTTGGCTATAATCTCCTACGTGATCAATCCCCAATCTCTAATACCCAATATCTGATCCCCCTCACTTGCAGGAGCGCCATATGCAAGATGCCATTCTTCAGTTCCCCAATCAATTCATCTGGGGGACGGCCACGTCGGCCTATCAGATCGAAGGCGCATGGAATCAAGACGGCAAGGGGCTATCTATCTGGGACACCTTTTGTCGCAAGCGCGGCGCGATCAAAGATGGCAGCTCGGGCGACGTGGCTTGCGATCACTATCATCGCTGGGAACAAGATGCGCACCTGATGGCCGAGCTGGGCCTGAAGGCGTATCGCTTCTCGATCGCCTGGACACGCATTTTGCCGGAGGGTCGGGGCCGGGTCAATGTCATCGGATTAGATTTTTACGACCGGCTGGTAGATGCGCTGCTCGCACATGGGATCGAGCCGTTCCCCACCTTGTTCCACTATGATCTGCCTCAAGCGCTGCAAGATCGCGGCGGGTGGGCGAACCGCGAGACAGCTTATTGTTTTGCCGAATATGCTCGCGTGGTCGCCGAGCGATTGGGCGACCGGGTGACGTACTGGATCACCCACAATGAGCCGCTCGTCACGGCCCTGAACGGACACCTGTTCGGTGAGCACGCGCCCGGACAGCACAATCCTTTCGCCACAGTGCGCGCCAGCCATCATTTGATCCTTTCACACGGCCTGACGGTTGAAGCGATCCGTTCGACTGTCCGGCGGCCGGCTCGCATCGGCATCGCGCTCAACCTTTCGCCGGTCCATCCCGCGTCGGATTCGGAACAAGATCGCCAGGCGGCAGCGCGTGTGGATGCGGTGACCAACCGGCTGTTCCTGGACGCGCTGTTTCGGGGCGAGTATCCCGAACCCGCGTGGACCTGGCTCAACTGGCTGCGCCTCATCAAGCCGGGCGACATGGAGCGCATCGCCGTGCCGCTGGATTTCCTCGGCGTCAACTATTACTCGCGGACGGTCGTCCGCCATGCCTGGTACGTTCCCTGGATTCGGGCCAGGCTCATCCAGCCAATCGGCAATGAATACTCACAGATGTGGGAAATCTATCCGCCGGGCATGTATGAATTGCTCACTCGCATCTGGAACGACTATCATCCGGCCAGCATCATCGTGACCGAAAACGGTATTTGCGTGCCGGATGTGTTGGAGCCGGATGGCCGCGTGCGCGATGTCCAGCGCATCCGCTATTTGCGCGATCACCTGGCGCAGGTTCATCGCGCCATCGCCGAAGGCGTGCGCGTGGGAGGTTATCTGGTCTGGTCGCTGATGGACAATTTTGAATGGGCCTGGGGTTACCAGATGCGCTTTGGCCTGGCGCACGTGGATTTCCAAACGCAAAGGCGTACCATCAAGGACAGCGGCTGGTGGTACGCGCAGGTGATTCGAGATAACGGGATCGTGATGCGTGATGGTGTACCGGCAAGCGATGCGGCGCGTGTTGGATAGGTAAAGTGCACAAGCGAAACACCTCTGGCCTCCTGCATTGTCGAATGGCGCTGAGCTTGATGATCGTTGCGGTCGCCTGGTTGTGTGCTGCGCCAGCCTCGGCGCAGCGCAACGCGCTCCGCGTCCACTATGCCGGGCCTCCAGGCGGCGTGCGCCAGGCGCTCAGCCTGACGGATGATTTCGAGATCGTCGCCGACCCGGCTCAGGCCGATGTCCTGGTCTTTAACGGCGTCATCCCCGATTCAGGCATTGTCGAGCGCGTTCGTTCGGGGACCGGACTGGTGCTCATTTGCGGCCCCGACCTGACCGCCGAACAGATGAGTGCGCTGCTGGGCAACCGGGTCATGTTGGAGCGGCGCGACGATCCGCTCAGCCTCACCACAGCCGCGGGCGCAAGCGATCCTCTGACCCAACACGTCGTCTGGACCAGCGCGCCCCAGGTCCGCGAGCGTTGTGTCCTGCGCCCCGAGGCCATGGCGCTGGAGCCGGTGGTCATTGGCTTTGAGGATGGTTCGCTGGTGTTGGGCGTTGGACAGGTCGGCGGTGGGCGCGCTTTTGTCCTCACGCTGTTTCTCGACGAGGCCAATCCTCAGTTCCAGGGCTGGGCCTACTTTAACTATTTGATCCATCACCTCGTCATGCAGGCTGGCGGGCGCGCGCCGCAGTCGTTCGCGGATTATCCGGCTTCGCCGGTGCCGCACGCCGTCGAGCGAACGTTCCTGTTCATCGTGTTGGCCGGGGTGCTGGCGATCGCGATCGCGGCGTTCTGGCTTGTGCGGCGTTACAGCCTGGCGCATCCTGAGGCGCTCGACGAGCTGGTCGCCAACCGCGCCCACTATGCCGCGCGCGAAGTTGGCACCGATTGGGAAGAGATCGGGTTCCATCGTCCGTTGGGCGGGTTCTTGTTTGCGCTGATGTTGGGACTGATCTTGTTCATCCCGCTCATCATTTACCAGAATCTCATCCTGCCGGTGTACATCTTGCCTTCCGCGCAGGCCCTGGGCCTGTGGGGGCGCGTCGTCCAGTTCTTTGATGTGGCCTGGCAGTTTTTCGACATGGGCACGAGCGCAGCGTTCATCAAGTACCTGGCGCAGTATCGGGTGAACGATCCGCGCAAGGGGGTGCAGTACGGGCAATTGTTTGTCTGGTGGCAGGCGCTTTCGGGCGCAGTGCAGGTTGCGCTGGTCGTGGCGCTGGCGAGCACGGTTGCGCCGCGCACCGCGTATGCGCTGTATGCCTGGAGCATTGTCGTCCATGCCTGCATCCAGCTTCCGGGCTTTGCGCTGTTGATGCGTCACGCGCTGACCGGCTTGCAGCGGTTCGACTATGCCCAGATGCTCGATCTGGCCTGGAAGGTGTTTTTGCCCATGCTGACGCAGCCGATCCTGGTTGTCCTGATGTACGCCTGGGGTCAGGCTCATCCGGTCTTTGGCGCCGCGATGGGCGGGCTTTTGGGGATGGGTATGGCCGCGTACGCCACCGAGGCGCTCGTGTTCGTGTTGGGATTCTGGCTCTATCGTCGCCTGGGCTATGGAGCGCGAGTGCTCTTTCTGGCTCATTTCGATTGGGACGTGATCAAGAGCAGTTTTCGTTTTGGCGTGTTCGAGATGTTGGGTTCGATCGCCTGGGCCGGCGGGCAGGCCGCCGAAGTGTGGATCACACAAGCGCGATTGATCAATTATGCTGAAATCTGGGGCAACTGGGGACTGGCGCAGAACTTTGTATTCGCTTTCCAGGTATTGCAGACGCTCTACAACAACCTGATGCCCGCGATCTCGGAGGCTATCTCGCATGGGCGCAAGCGGCTCAGTCAATACTATGCGGCGCAGGCGTACAAGTTTGGCGGGATCATCAGCGTGTTCGTCGGCGCGGTGCTGTTGGCGGTAGCCGATCGCTTCATCCTGGGCGCATCAGGCCCAGAGTTTGTCCGCGCGGCAGCCTACTCTATCCCGCTCATCCTCTGGGGCGCGGTTCAGTATCCATCGTGGGTGGCCGATAACGTTCAGCTTGCGGCGAATCGTCCTTACCTCAAGGCGACGATGGTGGCCGGCGAGCAAGTCATTCGGATCGTCCTGGCGCTGCTGCTGTTGGAGCGTTTTCAGATCAATGCGCTGATCGTTGCCTACTTTGTCGGTTTGTTACCTAACTTTCGCCAGAAAATCGCACCATTCCAACCAAAATAACGACTTGAGAACCGGTTGATTTCGCCCGAAAATCGCGGGTTTCCAAACTGTGCTATAAGGCAGAGAAATTCTCTTGGAGGCTGCCTTATGAGCATTCACTTGGTCGTACTACCGCAGCGTCATGAAACACAATTCGTGCCGCTGGCCGTGCTGGGCTATTGTTTGACCCGCACGGGTTTCTTCGCACCGTTGGAGGCGGTGAACCTGAATCTCAA
>DAOTXX010000069.1:0-43599 GCA_034434835.1 Thermoflexales bacterium
CACGGCCCGTTCACCGACCTGTGCCGCGGCCCGCACGTCGAGCGCACCGGGCAAATCAACCCGGACGCGCTCAAGCTGATGAGCATCGCGGGCGCGTACTGGCGCGGCAAAGAGTCAAACCCACAACTGCAGCGCATCTATGGCACCGCCTGGGAGACAGCCGAACAGCTTGAGCAATACCTGTGGCAGATCGAGGAAGCGAAAAAGCGCGATCACCGCAAGCTGGGCAAGGAGTTGGAAATATTTGTCCTCGACGAAGAAGTTGGCCCGGGTCTGCCACTCTGGCTGCCCAATGGGGGTGTGCTCATCGAGGAACTCGAAGCGCTGGCGAAAGAGATGGAACGCCAGGCCGGTTATGTGCGCGTCCGCACACCGCACATCACCAAAGAGGCATTGTTTGTTCACAGCGGTCACCTGCCGTATTATGCCGAGAGCATGTATCCCCCGATGGAACTGGAAGGCGTCCGCTACTATCTCAAGCCGATGAACTGTCCGTTCCACCACAAGATCTTTGCCAGCAAGCTGCGCAGTTACCGCGAGCTGCCGCTGCGACTGGCCGAGTACGGCACATGTTACCGCTATGAAAAGAGCGGCGAGCTGTTCGGCCTGATGCGCGTCCGTTTTATGCAGATGAACGACGCTCACCTCTACGTCCCGGAAGAATTGTTCGAGCAAGAGTTCATGGGCGTCATTGATCTGTACCTCAAGTATTTCAAGTTGTTTGGGATTGACAAGTACGTCATGCGCTTTAGCACGCACAGCTCCGAAGGATTAGGCAAAAAGTACGTGGACAACAAACCGCTGTGGCTCAAGACGGAAGAGATGGTGCGCCAGGCGATGCGGCATGGCGGCATCAATTTTGTCGAGGTGCCCGGCGAGGCGGCGTTTTACGGCCCCAAGATTGACGTGCAAATCTGGAGCGCCATCGGGCGCGAATTCTCACTGGCGACGAATCAGGTGGACTTTGCCCAGCCCCTGCGCTTTGACCTGAAATTCACCAACAGGGCCGGGCAGGAAGAGATGCCGCTGGTCATTCATCGCGCGCCGCTCAGCACGCACGAGCGCATGGTAGGCTTTTTGCTCGAACACTATGCAGGCAATTTTCCGGCCTGGCTGGCGCCGGTCCAGGTGATGATCATTCCGATCACCGATCGCCATGTCGAATTTGCGCGCCGGGTCCAGGCGCAGCTCTTTGACGCCGGCTTTCGCGTCGAGGTGGACGATTCTTCCAATCGGATGCAGGCCAAGATCCGCGAGGCGCAAAATCAAAAGATACCATACATGCTCGTCATCGGCGACAAAGAGCAGCAGGCAGAGGCAGTCAATGTGCGCTTACGCTCCGGGGAACAACTGGGCGCCAAGTCAGTGGGCGAGTTCATCGCGCTGCTCAAGCGAGTGGTCGAGTCCCGGTCGGCTCAATTGGTATGATAGGATGACAAGGTGACACGGTGACAGGGTGACCAGGTGACACGACATCGAGATCGCCGTGTCACCCCGTCACCCTGGCTTGGAGTTTCTGGACGACATCCAGCGGAACGTCTACGCAGCCCAATACACCGTGCTTCGGATCGTCGGGCGCGTGAAAGTCGCTGCCGCCTGTGACGACAAGCTGATAACGCGCGGCGAGTTCGAGCAGTTCAGCCTGTTGTTCTGGCGTGTGAGTCGGATAATAGACCTCCACCCCATCAAGGCCCGCCTCAACCAATGGCGGGATGAGGTGAACCAGCCTGGACTCGGCCGGGTGCGCCATGACGGCCACTCCGCCTGCGTCGTGAATCAAGCCGACGGCTTCGCGCATGGTCAACCTCAAGCGATTGACATAGGCCGGGCCGTCGTTGGCAATGTACCGGTCGAACGCCTCTTGCACCGAGGCGACATGCCCGGCTTCCACCATCGCGCGCGCGATATGCGGCCGGGCCATGGACGACGCATCGCCCGCCATCGCCAGAATGCGCTCCCATTCGAGCGGCATCCCCAGTGCAGCCAGTTTCTTGAGCATCCCTTTGGCTCGACCTATCCGTGCATCGCGGATCGCCAACAGTTGTTCCTGCAAGCCAGGCTCGGACGGGTCAATGAAATAACCCAAGATATGCGCGTCGCCGTGCTCGCCTTCACTGTTGATCTCGACTCCGGCAATGACCTGGATACCCCATTCGCGCCCGGCGAGCAGCGCTTCGGTCACGCCATCCGTCGTGTCGTGATCAGTCAGCGCGATGGCGCGCAATCCCAACTGGGCAGCTAAACGAACGACCTCCGATGGTCGAAGTTTACCATCGGAGGCCGTGCTGTGTGTGTGCAGGTCTATCCGATCACTCATCGTTTCTCGACGGTCAACTTGACCGCCGTGCGCTCCTGATCGTCAATCGAGACCTCAGTAAATGAGGGAATCATCACGACGTCAATTCCATCCTGAGCCAGATACCCTCGTGCAATCGCCGCTGCTTTGACTGCTTGATTGACCGCCCCGGCGCCGATGGCTTGCACCTCGGCCCGCCCTACCTCGCGGATCACCCCCGCGATGGCTCCCGCGACTGAGGTCGAGCGCGAGTGTGCAGATACTTTGATGATGTCCATTGTTAGCCCCCTCCTAGGCTGTGCTGTGATGTTTATTTAGCCGGGCACGCTGCGCTTCGTCGCGCGGCGCACTCGTCATCGTTGACGGGTATTTTACACGATATTCGTCTGTTAATCAAGGGCGCATTCTTGCTTGGTTGTCCGACGGATTCTGTCAACACTTGGGGCTGGATAGTCCTGTGCCAAGACGCCTTTTCCGTGCAGGCGGCCCATCTACCCTGACCCATCAGGGCAGTTTCAGGCAGTGTGATGACGCTCCCCCGCGCTGTGGCGGCAGGGAAAGCGCGGCAATGTCACAGAATTCCCACCTGGCTGTGATCGCCCAGTGTAAGTTTATAAGCTTTGGGTTTGATCGGCGAGCGGGTCAACTGGACGTGGCGGCCAATCAAGCTGTCCTCGACTCGCGCGGGCAGGTCAACGATGCGCGAATGTTCCAACACGATGCTGTGCTCAAGCTCGCTATTTTCGACCAAGCAGTGATGGTAAATCGAAGTGAACGGCCCGACATAGCTGTTGATGATGCGCGTGGCTTCTCCAATAATGGCCGGCCCTCGGATGCGGCTGTTGATGATCTCGGCGCCTTTTTCGACCGTCACCTTGCCTTCGAGGATCGAGTCTTTGTCCACGTGGCCTTCGACCGTGTGATTGATTTCCTCCAACACCAACGAGTTGGCGGCCAGCATGTCAATCGGCTTGCCGGTGTCAATCCACCAGCCTCGATGGATATAGGGATAAACACGATACCCCTTGTTCACCAGGTATTGGATCGCGTCCGTGATTTCCAATTCATTGCGCCACGAGGGCTGGATCGCGTTGACGGCTTCGAACACATGGGAATCGAACATATAAATGCCCACAAGCGCCAGGTCGCTCGGCGGCTCTTGGGGTTTTTCGACAAGACGCACAATGCGTCCATTTTCTAGTTGGGCGACGCCGTAATGCTGCGGCTCTGCCACGCGCGTCAGCACGATCTGGCAATTGAAATCGCTCGAAGCAAACTCGCGCAACAGCGGTGCCAGCCCGCCCTGGATGACGTTATCGCCCAGGAACATGACAAAGCGGTCGTCGCCAATATAATCGCGCGAGATCTTGACGGCATGCGCCAGGCCCAGTGGCGCTTCCTGCGGGATGTAGGTGATCTTGACGCCCCACCGGGAACCATCACCGACGTTGGCCTTGATCTCTGGTGCCGTGTCGCCCACCACCACCCCGATGTCAGTGATGCCGGCGTCGCGCAGTGTTTCGATGACGCGAAACAACACGGGTTTGTTAGCGACCGGGATGAGCTGCTTGGCGCTCGTGTAGGTCAGCGGGTACAGCCGTGTGCCCTTGCCGCCCGAAAGAATCAACCCTTTCATAGCCTCTCCTGTGACCAGTTGCTTTCAATAGCCCAGTGATTGATCCGTTGGAGCGTTGGTCAGCGCGACGCCGATGATTCGCACGTGCGCTTTTTCCAACTTTTCTTTCGCCTGTCCCAGCTGCGCGCGGCTGGTGTGTCTGGCTTTTGCGATCAGCACGATACCATCTGTCTTCATTCCCAGCATGACCGCATCGGCGGCGACCAAAACCGGCGGCGCATCCATGAGCAGTACATCGGCGCGCTTGAGCAGTGCAGCGATGATCTCTTCCATCCGCCTGGAGCCAAGCTGCGCGGCCGGGTCGAGCGGCAGCGGGCCGCTGGTCAGCAGGTACAGATGTTCCGTGTCGGCCACCGGGGCGAGCGGCGGCGCGGTGAGCGCATCCTGCCCGTCGAGCAGCGTCGTCAAGCCGCGCCCGTTCGACACGCCGAACAAGGCGTGCAAGGAGGGGCGGCGCAAGTCGGCATCCACCAGGATCACGCGCTGTCCGCCTTGCGCCATCACAATCGCCAGATTGGCCAGAGTCGTGGATTTGTCCTCGCCCGGCGCCGCCGAGGTGACGACGAGTGTATGCAAGGGGAGATCGGGGCTGGCAAGCGCCAGGTTCGCTCGCAGCGCCCGGTACGCCTCGGCGGCCGGCGAGCGGGGATGGGTCAAAGTGATGAGGGTAGGTTTAGAATCAGGCATAAGCTTTCTCTGGAATGTTGATGTAGCGATCCGGCTTTTCAGTTTCATGCTCAATAGCAAAAAAGCGCCGCTCGATCTCCTTGAGGACAGCCGCATCGTAGTAAACCATCCCGCAATTCAGACAGACTTGGACAGGTGTGTTGGGAACCAGTAAATACTTGCCAGCATGGCTATAGAGATACTCGATTCGTCTTTCCTCATAATGATCGCTACCGCAAAAGTTACACTGCGCTTGTCTCATCTTCTACCCCTCCACGTGTCCAGGGATCAATAAACTCGGGTGGACGTGGTTCGCCGCGTCCAGTATCAGGATATTCCTCAAGCATCTGGCTATTCAGCAGGGCTTCTTCGACTTGAGCAAAGGTCAACTCGTCCGCTTTTCGCTCGATCTCGGCATGGTGAGAGTAAGGGAATCGGAAGAAAATAATCATCCCACCGTTGCCGCGTAGGAGCGTCCTCTGGACGCGATTTGTCGCGCCTGGAAGGCGCTCCTACGGACATTTTGGGACAATTTATTTTTTCCATGTCCCTAAACGTACTGATTGGCGCGTACTCGACACTTGATCTCGTGGATGTCCATGCTTCAGTCTGCCGTGCAGATGCACGGACGATTGATCTACCGTTCTGTGTTTGGAATCGCCCCCAGCACTGCCAACCCTAACTTGCGCTCCACGTCGGCGGGCGTGCGGACAAGGCCGGCTTCCACCCATTCCAGCCCGGCCACGACGAGCGCGCCCAGCAGTGCGCCCAAGATGCCGCCTGCCGCCGTGTTGATCGTCGTCTGGGGGCGGAACTTGGCGTAAGTCGGATAGTCGCCTAGCAGCACTTCTACCTGGTCTTCCTTGCGGACTTTGCCGTTTTCCAGCTTGCGCCAGGCCTGGAATTCTTGCGCCCACAGCCAGGCAATGCGATTGGCCTGCTCACCATCGCCATCTTTGGCGTCAATTTGGATGACGTTTCTGTCTTCATAGGAAGCGATGACGACGTTACCCTTGAGCTGCTCCGGCGTCATGTCCTGTGGGTGGCCGTCTTGAGCGAGGCGGTTGAGCACCAGATTCGCAAACTCTTTGGTGTCAATGTGTGTCACGTAGGCGCGCAGCAGGCTCTTGGTGGTCTGGGCCAGGCCTAAATCGTTGCGGGCAGGCAACACGACCACCTGCATCGAGGATTTGTAGATCGGGCGCTGCAATCTGCTAAAGCCGAACGCGCTGATCGCCGCGACCACCGCGACAACCAACATGATCCAGCCGCGAGTCCGCAAGATGCGAAAATAGTCAGAGAGTTCCATACGCACCTCGTCATACATCAAACGTCATGCGTCAAACGTTACCAGGTCGTAATGACGTTTGACGTTTCACGTTTGATTCTACCACAGTTTTCACACACCACGCTCCGGCCACAGGTAATGCGCCAGGAAGGTTAGCCCGATACCCACGGCCAGCGCCAGCGCCACCCGCACCGGCAGGTCGAGCTGAGCGCGCAGGCCGGGGGGCACCGGGCCGACTCGCACCGGATCCACGGCTCGCACCGTGGCGCCGTCTGGGCCCAGTTGCGGGAAAGCCTGCGCATTGCGCGTTTGCAGCACCGTGATCGCCGCCGTCGCAATCGCCTCGAGTTGTCCGGCGTCCGGCCAGGTGATGAACAGAGTGACGATGCTGCGTTGGTGATCGGAAGCGATCCGCCCGGCCAGCGCGTCGGCCGGGATGTTCAAGTTTTGTTTGTCCAGCTCGCGGCTCACCTCGGCGGCGAAATCGCCGGTCCTGACCCAGTCGCCCAGCCCGCCAGCGATGTATTCCGAGGCCAGCCAGGCCGGATAGTAACGGTCGTAGAGGTACGTCGTAGACGATTCAGGCGCGTAACCCACCGTAAAGCGCACGCCGACTTGATAGACCGGCGCGGGACGGCGGTAGGTCACCAGGCCAATGCCCAGCACAATGATGGCCGGGATGAGCGCCAGCCACCAACGGCGAGCCAGGATACGGAAATAGGTTCGTAGCTCCATGATGCCCCCAGTTTTGACAAGGTGACATGGTGACAAGGTGACACGGTGACAAGGTGATCGCGTCACCATGTCACCGTGTCACCCCGTCACTTTGTCAGCAATGAATGTCCCCAACGTGCGCTTGAACACCTGCACATCAAACCGCAAGGCAAACTCTCGCAGGGTGGCAGGATCGAAAAGCTTGTCATCGAAGCGGCGAATCGCAGCCGCCAGGCTCGACGGCGTCGGCTCGTGGAAGAATAGTCCGGTCACGCCCTCCTGCACGGTATCGAGCGCGCCGCCGCCCGCAAAGGCAATGACCGGTCGCCCGGCTGCTTGCGCCTGGACGGGTGCAATGCCAAAGTCTTCCGAGCCGGGGAAGACAAAGGCCCGGCAACGCGCCATCAATTCGGCGGCGCGCTGGTCGTCCACGCGACCGAGAAATGTGATGTTCGACCGGGCCATCGCCTGAAGCCGGGGGCGGTCCCGACCATCGCCCGCGATCACCAGCGGCAACCCCAGTTCGTTGAACGCCTGCACGGCCAGGTCAATGCGCTTGTAAGGGATCAGGCGTGAGAGGATCAAGAAATAATCATCGCGCCGGGAGGCAGGTCGGAAGCGCGAGGTGTCCACCGGCGGCGGGATGACGACGGACTCGCGCCCATAGTATCGCTGGATGCGCGCCTGCACTTCGGTCGAGATGGCGATCCAGTAATGAACGCGCTGAGCCGCAGCATAATCCCATTTCCGAAGAAGCGCAATCACGGGCGGCAGAATCGTGTGGGCCGCCGCGGGCAATTGCTCGCGCTCGATATAGTCACGCAGATTCCAGACGTAGCGCGTCGGCGTCAGGCAATAGCAAATGTGGACCGCGCCCGGCGGCACGCGCACGCCATGACAAAACCCGCTCTTGTTGGAAAGGATCACATCGTATCCGGCCAGGTCCAGACCCTGAAATGCCAACGGGTACAACGGCAAATAGACCTGATGGTGCCGATAAATGCCAGGCAGTCGGTTCATCCACGTCACACGAATGTCCCACGTACGGTAGCTGGATGGCATCAGGTCCGGCGCATACATCGAAGTGTAGATGGGCGCGCCCGGATACATCTCGACCAGCGTCTCGAGCACGTCTTCGGCCCCGCCGATTTGATTCAGCCAATCGTGGATGAGGGCGATCCGCATTGACACGCTATCCCGATCTGTGCTACAATAAGGCCGAACCGGGTGACCAGGGACCCCCCGGTGAAACTCCGGGGGCTGAACTAGGTTGTACGTGCCGCAAGGCCGGCCCCGGTTTCATTTTTTCCCTAGCAGCCTCATCAGGTCCCTTGTCGTGATGGTCTCGTCGGGCGTACGCTTGCCTCGCAAGACTCTCCAAGCAAGAGCATGGGCGGGCGAATGCTTGCCAATGTGCCCAAAATGAATCACACTTGAATCTGTCTGGACCCCATTCCTACGGCAAAAGCGCAATATATCATCTTTGATGTCGCGCTCGTGTCCGGGGTACTCGACATCAATCGTAATCCAGTCGGCAGATGCTAACAGTTCGCGCAAAAGCAAGAACAAACCTGCGGCGAAAAGACGTATGTACAGGGTCGTTTCAGGTGTCCATCTGCCACGCAGCGACTGAATACATTCGCGCTTGACCGAAGCGGGGATCAGGATAGCCCGCTGAATGTCGTTTGACAAAGCCAGGACGGTGGGCGATTGTGTGTCGCCGATTTTGATGCTTTGATCCACCGCGAGCTTCATCGCCTGGCCTGTGCGTCTTGATCATGACGGTTAACGGTCACCTGCACCGGCTTGAACGTCATCCGATGGATCGCCGAGGGGCCAAGCTGCGCCAACGCCTGCCGATGAACCAATGTGCCATAGCCCTTGTGCCGCGCAAAGCCATAACCAGGATGCTGCGCATCCAATTCAACCATCATGTGATCGCGCGTGACTTTGGCAATAATGGATGCAGCCGCCACGGAAAGACACAGCGTATCGGCGTGGAACAGCACGCGCTGCGGCAGCGGCACGTCCGGGAGTCGCACAGCGTCAATCACCAGCGCGTCGGGAGGGAGCGTGAGCGTTCCAAGGGCGCGCTGCATCGCCAGGCGGGTGGCGGGGACAATGCCCAGCTCGTCAATTTCGATGTGGCTTGCCATCCCGACGCCGACGGCCAGAGCGATTTGCCGAATGACCTCAAAGCCGGCCTGACGCTGCGCCGGGGTGAGCAGCTTGGAATCGCGCACGCCGCGCAGGGGGGCCAGGCGCATTGCGTGATCAGGCAGGATGACCGCGGCGGCGACGACTGGCCCGGCCCACGCGCCGCGCCCGGCCTCATCCATGCCGGCGACTCGCCAGTAGCCTTGCCGGATCAAGGCGCGTTCCTGGCGCATATGGGGCGCGTGGGATCGATCCATCTGTCGCATGTCGCTGCGTACACGGCGCGCGCTGGCGCGACGCTAGTCCGAGATCGTCGCGGAGGTGATCTCGCTGTAAAATCCTCTCATCTGATTCAGTTTGACGCGCATGACCTGTCGCGCCATGTCAATGGATTCGTTCACGTACCGGGCCAGGTCGCTCCGCTGACTCTTGGTGTCGCTTTGATCGCGATTGCTCCAGGCGACCACGACTTCTTTGATTCGGTATCCCGCTCGTTCGATGAGATACAGCAGTTCGATGTCAAAGGCCGTCACTTTCCAACCGCGCGGTTTTTCCTTATGCCGAATGGCTTCGAGATAAGGAAAGAACTTTAACACGACCTGGCGGCGATAGAGCTTGAACCCACATTGGGTGTCGGTGATGTTACGCAGCAACACCAAGCCGCGCAAAGTGCCAAAGACAAAGCTGCCGGCTTTCCTCACCAGCGAAAAACCCTCGCGCGCGGTGCCTCGGGAGCCGATCACTACATCATAACCCTGCTCGTACCAGGGCAAAAGCTTGCTCAACTCTGCAATGGGCGTGGACTGGTCCATATCCGTCGTGAGCACCACGTCGCCTTGCGCTTTCTGAAGGCCCGCCCAAATCGCGGCCGGTTTCCCCCCATGCTCAATGTCCACGAGTCTGAAGCGATCCCGGCTTTCGATAAAGCACTCGACCAAACTTTTGCTGTGGTCAGTGGATTCGTCATTGACAATGATGACTTCCCAGTCATAGTCCTGGCGAGAGAGATACTGGTACACCTCATCCAGCACCCCGCGTTCCAGGTTTCGGGCCTCGTTGTAACACGGAATGATGACAGAAATGGAAGGTCTTGGCATAAGTGGTTCCAGGTTTGGATTGCGCGCGGAAGCATACCCGACTTGCGAGTTTTCGTCAAACTCTCGACGAACGACCGCTTCACGTGACGAAGGCCGAACGACGAAGGTTGTACTCATCCTTCGTCATTCGTCATTCGTGGGTGACTTGTGAAGAATTTGACGCAGGTACTCGTCCGAGACGCGGCGCGCAGCCTGGATGGCGCGCCGCTTGGAAAGCATCTTGGGCAGGCCCAGCAGCCCGGCCAATTGTCCGCGCAATCTGGCGCGCGCAGCTCGTCCTCGCCATGCGCGCAGCGCCTCAGCCGCAAGGCGCAGTTGCGCGCGCACCACCGCGCGCCAGTGACGCCTCCACAGCGAGCCGGGATAGTTTTTGGCGATCACCCAGATCATGTTGCGCCCGTCGTAGAAACTTGCCGTCGGGCCGCCGCCGGTCGCTGCCAGCTGATGATAGACGATGGCCTGGGGCGCATAGAGGCACTTCCACCCGGCCAGTTGCGCGCGCCACGCCAGGTCAATATCTTCGCAAGAGAAAAAGAAATCATCATCGAACAGGCCGATCTCGTCGAGCATCGTCCGGCGATACGCTGCGCTGCCGCCGCACGCGGAAAAGACGTACTCTTCGCGGTCGAACTGCCCCACGTCACGCTGCCAGACGCCTCGATTGCCCGGCACGCCGTCGAGCCGATAGAAATCGCCCGCCGTATGCAGGGTATCCCGTCGGTCCAAGAGCAGCATCTTGCTGGCGACTGAGCCGGCCTCTGGGTGACGCTCGAACGCGGCGATGACTTGCGCCAGCCAATGCTCATCGGCTTGGGTATCACTGTTCAATAGAGCGACCCATTCGCTTCGAGTGGCCCGGATGCCGGCGTTGCACGCGCCCGCAAAACCCAGATTGCGCGGCAAGGCCAACACACGCACCTCAGGATAGTCGCGCGTCAACAGTTCGCGCGAGCCATCGGTCGAGGCATTGTCCACCACCATCACCTGATGATCCCGGTAACTCTGCCGCCTCAACGAATCCAAACACATCGGCAGCAAATGGGCACCGTTCCAATTGGGAATGATCACTGAAACGCGCGGAGAATGGTCGGGGAGGATATCGAGAGTTGGCAAGTGGAAATTTCGTTCAAAGGTCATGGGACGCCAGATATTCGGCCAGCGCGTCCTGCCAGGGACGGAAGGTGATGCCCAGCGCCGCGCCGCAAAAATTCCGCAGGGGAGTGTAAGGCGGAGGCGTGGAAGGGCGAGAAAAATCTGCCAGCGTGATCGGCTCGATGGGCACGTGACCCCGGCCAGACCGCTGCAAGATTTCCCGCGCAAATTCAAAACGACTGGCAAGACCCTCGTTCACAAAATGATATACGCCGAACGCGCCGGTTCGGACCAGTTGCCGGATGCCGCGCGCCACATCTTCGGCGTACGTCGGCGAGCTGATTTCGTCTGTGACCACGCGCAGGCGGCCTTGCTCGTCGGCCAGCCGGATCATTTTGCGGACAAAGTGATTCCCGCCCTGGCCATACAGCCACGCCGTGCGGACGATGTAGAACCGCGTCAGCAGATCGCGGACGATGATTTCGCCAGCCAGCTTGCTCCACGCGTAGGCGTTGATGGGATGAGGCGTGTCGAATTCCAGGTACGGTTCGGTCTGGGCGCCATCAAAGACCTCGTTGGTGCTGATGTAAAGCATCACGCTGCCCACTTGCTGGCAGGCCAGCGCGACGTTCTGCGTGCCGAGCGCGTTGATGCGATACGCCGCATCCGGGTCGCGCGCGCAGCCATCCACGTTCGTCATCGCTGCGGCATGGATGACCACATCGGGCCTGAACTCGACGATCGCCTGCATGATGCACGCACGGTCGGTGATGTCACATTCGGGCAAGTCCGCCGGGAGCACGGCATCTCGCGCAAATTGTCGCTGCAAGGCCTGGCCGAGCTGGCCTCTGGAACCGGTGATAAAAAGTTTCATGAGGGCTTGACCTTCATCCGCCAGCCGATCAGCGCAGCGATGCCCGAAAGAGCGATGCACAGCACCGCCACAAACATGGCCTGGATCAGGTTCGTAAAATGCAAAAAGGCGATGAGCGGATCGGGCAGACGCCAGGTGGTTGTTGCGCCATTGACGGCCAGGCCCAACAGCGCAGGCAGGTAAAGCAAATAGATCGTGATGAACGCAAAAGCATAGGTTGCTTGCGCTGCGTCGCGCGCGCTTTGGCGAAACGCGCCCGAAAGCCACATCGCCAGCAGCCAGGTCGGGATCGCCGCAGCCAGTGTGTATCCGGCCAGTTCGATCACAAAATCGGTCGCGCTGGTCGGCGGGACTGTGCTCATCGAGTACACATTACCGGTGAGAACAGCAAAGATGATGTTGTACACGATGATGTATACGACCGCACTCAATGCCAACCTCGCTACATCGCGGCTGCGTTTCCAGATCAAAATGCCTGCGCCGGCCAGCGTGACGACGAGCGCAATAGCGACACGCAGCAGCAACTCCCAGATTTCACGCGCCCAACGCGCAGCCAAGATGCGCCCCGGCGCCGTCTCGCCGGGGGCGATGGTCTGTTGGGTCACACCGATTGCCTTCTCATACGCCGAGGACAGCCGCGCCTGCTGCGCGTTCATCGCCGCGTTGACCTGTCCTGACGGAACGCTGCCGAGCATTTCGACGCGCGGCCAGCCTTCGCTGGAAGCCGGGATGTTGGTGCCGAGCAAAACGGCTATCGTCGGCGCAACATCCACCATCTGTATATCGGGATACTGGCCTGGCCGCACGCCCGCGCCGACCATGACGAATGGCTCGACGAGCACGATCGGATCCTGGCCGCCATGACCGCCGCGATCAATCTGCCCGTGATCGGAGAGGACAATCAGCGTGTCCTTTTTGAAATCCAGCGCCCCGGCGATTTGTTTGAGCATCCCATCAGCGCGTGCAGCGGCGGCGTTCCAGCGCGGATCGCGCGGGCCGCCTTCGTGATGTCCAGCATAGTCCACCTGATCGAGATGGATCAGCACAAATTGATACTCGCCGCTTTGCAGCCAGGGCATCGCGGCGTTGACCACGTCGCGGTCGGCGGCGTCATCCTCGCCGGGCGTGAAAAAGCCGGCGTCGCGCCACTCGGGCTTGACAAGCTTTTCCCACCAGTCGTAACCGGACACGGCGGTTTTCAACCCTGCGCGCTTGGCCGCGGCAAAGATATTGTCCTGTGTCCACGCCCAAAGCCGCTCGTGCTCGACGTTGATCGTTGGCGCGTCGTTGATCTCGGGCCACGCGCCAGTGCAGATCGTCGTCCAACTTGGCTGTGACCAGGAAGGCGGCTGGCTGTGCATCGTGGCCCACGCGCCTCGGCGGCGCAGCTCGTTGAGGAACGGCATCACGTCCGGCCTGCGCGACGTGTCCTCGCGCAGCGCGTCCACGATCACCAGCACGACGCGCGAACTGAGTGGCTGACCGAGCGGCGCGCCGGGCGCAGGCGGCGAGTCGCGCAAGGGAGAACGATAAGCAAACATCGAATCGAGGAGAGCGTTCGTCCACGTGTACGAACCGTAGGCGACAAGGGCCAGGACCAAAAGGCTCACTACAATCCAGCGCGCACGTCCCATGATATTATCCTGAGGAGGTCTTGCCCGGCTTGCAATGATCATTCAACCGCGTTGAGCACCAACGAGCGCGTAAATTATAGCACAGTTCGCACGGCGATCTGGCTATTTGCTCAAGGCTCAGTTGCGCGTATAATGATTATGGAGGACGCAGCACGGCATACGCAATACGCAACACGTAATACGGAGAACCTGGTGACCCTGGAACTCAACAAGCTGATGACCCAGATGGAAGCGTTGGCGCGCCAGGCCGCCCACGCGGCCTTGCAGGCCCGGCATCAACTGGACGAAGCGCGCGAGTGGCTGCATCGTTACGCGGGTCAGTTCGAAGCCCTGCAAGACCGCGCGCGCGAGTTCGATACGGCCATTCCAACGGATGAGCCGCTCGACGCGACCCATCCTGCGCCGCCCTTGCCCGCGCGATTGACCGTCATCGGCGCCGATGGCAGCGCCATCGCGCCCGATCGTCACAGCGCGGCGATGTATTATCTGATCAACACGGCCAGCCTCACCTACCGTCACGGCAGCGGCGAACAGCCGCAGGCTTTCACGTCACCCGATCTGCGCTTTTCGACCGAGGACCTCTACGAAGGCCGTTTGCTGGTGCAGGGCAATCTGCTCGACGTGCGGCGCGATACGGCGGAACTGGCGCGGCTGGCCGAGGCCGCCGAATCCGAGCCGCGCGATGTCCCCCTGGTGGCGTTGACCGACGGCACATTGCTGCTGTGGGTCCTGGAAGAACTGCCGGAGGAGCAGCGTCGAAGCAAGATCGAAAACTATGTGTATCACCTTGACCGTTTGAGAACGGCGGGCGCCGCCGTGGGCGGATTCATCAGCCGGCCCCGCTATTCGGATGTGCTGCGACTGGTCAGACTGGCGCGCCTGGGTCAGCGAGCCTCGCGCGCCGCGATAGACGATGACGTGCGCGGGCTGGCCGACCGGGGCCTGTTCGACTGGCTTGCGCCGGGCGAACGCAGCGCGTGCTTTATCAGCCCGTCGCGGGTCAACCCACAGTACGGAGAACATCGCATCGGCTTTTTCTATCTCAACGTCGGAAACGAAAGCCAGGCCGAGATCGCGCGCGTCGAAGCGCCGGGCTGGGTGTGCGGCGATCCCGATTTGTTGAACCGCCTGCACGGCGCAGTGATAGCTCAGTGCCGCCTCGTCACGCCCTATCCGTATGTGCTGGCGCGCGCGCACGAGCTGGCCGTGATCACGGCCGACGAGCGACGTCAACTCGAATCGTTCGTCCAGGCTGCGCTCTTGCGCTACGGCCTCCGAGGTCAGCCTTCGCAAAAAGCCTGGCTCAAGAGCCTGACCGGCGGCGC
Source organism: Thermoflexales bacterium (assembly GCA_034434835.1). Classification (GTDB taxonomy): domain Bacteria; phylum Chloroflexota; class Anaerolineae; order Fen-1058; family Fen-1058; genus JBGLNJ01. The sequence goes on from DAOTXX010000069.1 coordinate 14,780, forward strand.
GAAGCGAGCGTTCAAAAGGGCTTGACGAATGACCCGGAACGAGACCCACGTTCGTCCTTCGTCATTTGTCGTGAAGGAGATTCCATGACCGATCAACCGATCACCGTTGGGCGGGTGTTGAGATCGAGTACGTCCGGTTTTTCCATCGGCTGCCGGATGCTGCGAGAGGACGTGCCCGAGTTTGGCGCGTTCGTCCAGGTGGCGCAAGGCCATACGCGCATCATTGGCCTGATTTACGACGTGCAATTCGTGGACGATCCACTCGTGCGCCAGATCATCACGGCCGACTCGATGCCGACCGAACTGCGGCTCGATCAGGCGCAGCGGCTTGCGCCGATCGAGATCAGCGTGCTCGTCGTCGGCTTTGCACGCGACGGGCAGGTCTACCAACACCTGCCGCCTCAACCGCCCGCCACGCTCGACGAGATCACGACCTGCACGCCTGCCGAGGTGATCGCATTCACGCAGCAATTCACGTTCCTGCGGACCATCCTGAATGCCCGCGACGCGCCGGCCGATGAGCTTGTGGCCGGATGCCTGCGCCTGGCCGCGCGCGTCCGCCCGGAAGGTGAGCGCCGCGCGTTCCTGCTCGAGGCCGGCCGCGAGCTGGCGCGGTTGCTTTCTGGCGACCCGGTGAGGTTGGAAGGCATCCTCAGGAAAATAGAGCCGAATATTTGATTCTCCGCTGAACTACTTGTTGGCGTCATCAACCAGTTGTTGCAAGTGCACGGCAGGAGGAGTAACTCTTGGAATCGAGGCAAGATATGATACGTGACCCAAAGAAGTTGCGAGACCTGATCAAAGAATATGGAAGTTTATGTAGATTGCGGGACCACACACCACAAACTCGCGGCCAGCGCCTAAATCATTTCGTCGCGGAGTTGTTGCAATGTTGGGGTATCGACGCAGTCGCTAATGTCAGAGGGAGAGGAGAGATCGATGTCGGTTTCGAACTGGAGGGCAGGCGCTTTGTAGCTGAGGCCAAGTGGGAGACAGCCCCGATTGGTATGGAGCCAATCGCCAAACTTCAAAAGAGGCTGCGCCAGCGCTTGGGCGGGACTATCGGCCTGGTTATTTCAGTTTCAGGGTACACTGAAGAAGCCATTCGTGATCTTAAGGAGGGAGAGCAACTAATGGTCCTGCTCCTGTCGCAGGAGCATCTGGAAGCAATGCTTTCCGGTTTCATATCGCCCGGCGAGCTGTTGAATGGGTTGATTACAAGGGCTTCATGGCTCGGTGAAGGATTCGCACCTCCAACTTCCTTGTTTGAAACGTCGAAAGTGGGCGAGTTAGGTATAAGTTTCTCGTGTCCTGGAGAGATTCCCACTCTGATCGAGGAGGCTGTCCCCGGTTTTCGAGCCGAGGCTGTTGCGTCATCCTTACCATTCGGGCAGACTGGCATCGCTGAGATGTCCTTAGATACGGTTCTTGTTACACTACAGCAAGGCCTTTTCACGCTGGATCTAGAGAAGCATACCGCCAATGTTTGCTTGCCAATACCTGGTTGCTCCAGGAATGCACTAATCGGTTCTGATGGAAGCATTTACGTTGTTCGGAAGGCGGGAGTCGGACGCATCAAAGATGGGCACTTTTCCATTGTAGCTGGGGGTTTTTGCGGAAATGTGTGCTTGTTTCAAGGCAACAGGAATGACACTTGGGTGTTTGCCAATGGATATTTTGGCTCACTTGGAGGTTCACTTCCGGTAGTTTCGCGACTCGGCGAAGCTATCGGTAACGAAACAGTTCTCGAGGTTAATTATCCGGCGGCTTGTGGAGTCAATGCAGCCTTGGTAGAAGAAGGGCGTTTCCTCATAGTCGGGAGCGCTGGAATTGCTGTCGTGGATTTGGAGGGCTCGGCTGACGTAATCACTAGAGACCTTGTAAACCCAATGGGTCTAATGCACTACTCAGGATCTCACTTTGTTGTTGCCTGGGGAGAAGTCGAACTATCAGATCTGGATGTCTCTACGTGTTCCCACAGGAAGTTGGCACATTTTGGGTTGCAAGGTTCGGTTTCGGAAATCGCAAAGAGCGCTGGGGGAGGCGGTTATCTATTTACCCATTACTCCAACTCAGAGGGACGCACCAGGGGTATTTTGGTGAGGTGGCACTACTAATTGGTGTCTAACCGCTCGCTGGAGCGGACAGGGCTGTCGAGACGGCTTCCCAAGTTGGTGGGGTTATGTTCCAGGTCTCTCCATCAGCCATCCTCGCACAGGCCGCCTCGCCGCTCAGTTCGGCGCCGTTAATCTCACAGTTGTTTAGTCCTACGACTACTTGATGATGGGACTAAACAGTGTATCAACCTGACTGGAGTCTGGCGAATTTTCTGGATACCCATATCTTGTGGTTGCCGTTTGCAAAAACACAAGGGATAGGGGTTCGTAGTAGCGGCTTTAGCCGCTCATAGCCCGTCTGGACGGCTAAAGCCGTCACTACGTAACTACTCAGCCCTCTTGTCATTGCGAGGGCGCGCAGCGCCCGAAGCAATCTCAGTGTGGAGATTGCTTCGCGCCCTTCGGGCGCTCGCAATGACAGCCTGAGCAGTTACGTCACTACGAACAAAAAACGCCAGTGTCCAAAACCTGATCCATCGCAATGGGTGGATTACAGGAGATATCCATGAAGTGCGTTATTTGCTACAGTCCCGACATTGAATACAAGACTGTGAATGAGGAGATTTGGGTCAATGACGACGTAGCGCTCATCCCGTTGAGCGTGCTGGTCTGCAACAACTGCGGTGAGCGTTACTATGACCGTAAGGCGATGCGCCAGTTGGAAGAAGCAGAAAAAGCGCTCAAGGATAAGCGGCTGCGAGTAGAAACCGCTGGAAGGGTTTTGCGTGTGGTGACTGGGCCAACGAGCGCGCCAGCGATTTGAGTGATGCCTCAAACTTCAACGGGCAGGCAATGACCCATGACGAGGGATGCAGGACGAGCCGGCTTTCGTCAAACGCCGGTAGGGAGAGAGCCAATGACTGAAACCCAAAGCGAGCTGGATGAATTCTTTCCGCGCGACCGGACTGGCCGATCACCCGACCAGCCGACGAAACGACTGGGCATCGTCGTGGCCGGGTCGCTGTCCAAAGGGCTGGACATCAAGCTCGACCGGGACGCGCCCATCGAAGAGACCGCCGTCGGGCGGTACGTCGTCGTGCAGAGTGGCGAGCACCGTTTTTTTTCGCTCATCACCGATGTCGCGCTCGACAGCACCCATCCCCTCCTCGAAAAAACGCCGCCCAACCTGGACGACGAGTTTGTGCGCGAGGTCATGCAGGGCACCAGCACCTTTGGCCGCCTGCACGTCAGCCCGATGCTGGTCATCTCGGGTGAGTCCGAACCCCGGCCGGTCAAAACCGTGCCGGGCCACTTTGCGCCCGTCTACGAGGCCACGCCGCAAGACGTGAGCCGCATCTTTGGCGACGAGTCTCAGAAAGGCTATTTCGAGATCGGTGAGCCGCTCGACATGGAGGGCATCAAGATTTACCTCAACCTCAAGCGGTTTGCGGAACGCTCGTCAGGCGTGTTCGGAAAATCCGGCACCGGCAAGACGTACCTCACGCGCATGTTGCTCGCCGGGATGATCCAGGAGAACATCGCCGTCAACCTGGTGTTCGACATGCACAACGAGTATGGCTGGGAAGGCTCCGGCGAGCTTGGCCGGGTCAAGGCGCTCAAGCAGCTCTATGGCAGTCGCACCGCGATTTTCACGCTCGACGAGGAATCCTCACGGCGGCGTGGCAGCAAATACGACTATGTGGTGCGCATCGGCTATGACACGATCGAGCCGGAAGACGTGGACTCGGTCAGCGGCGTGCTGGGGCTTTCGGACGTTCAACGCGGCGCGCTCTACACGCTGCACAAGAAACTGGGACGCGAATGGATCGCCAAGCTGCTTGCCGATAGAATCCCCGAAGAGCTGGCCGAGTCGCTCGATCAAAAGACGCTGCTGGCCGGAACGGTCGGCGCGATCCAGCGCAAACTGGGCATGTTTGCCCGTTACGGCTTTATGGCCGAGACCACGCGCGAAAGCGCCGTAGATCGCATCCTGGAATATCTGCAAAAAGGCGTCAACGTCGTGATCGAATTCGGCCGCTATGGCAACAGCCTGGAAGCCTATATCCTTGTCGCTAACTTTCTCACGCGGCGCATCCACAAAGCCTATGTCGAGCGCAAAGAGGCCGCGCAGGGAGGAGCCGACGAACCGCGTCAGCTCGTCATCACCATCGAAGAGGCGCACAAGTTCCTCGACCCACTTATTGCCAGGCAAACCATCTTTGGGACGATCTCGCGCGAGCTGCGCAAGTACAACGTCACGCTGTTGATCGTGGATCAGCGCCCCAGCGGGATTGACCCCGAAGTGATGAGCCAGATCGGCACGCGCGTGACGTGCCTGCTCGACGACGAGCAAGACATCCGCGCGGTGTTTGCCGGCATCAGCGGCGCCAGCGAATTGCGCCAGGTGCTGGCTCGCTTGGACACGCGGCAGCAAGCGCTCATCCTGGGGCATGCCGTGCCGATGCCCGTCGTCGTGCGGACACGCGACTATGGCCCGGTGTTTTACGCGGCGGCTGGCTTTGTCGAAGGGGACGAGTTGCAGGCGCGGCGCGGGAGGGGCAGCCGATCGCTCTATGGCGACGGCGAGAACGAATTGGCGTAATTTGAAATCAACGCGCGAGAATATCGAACGGAGTGAGAACAGTCAAGCCAGGGATACGAGCAAAGTGACGCTCATTGAGCGTCAGCAGCGGAACATTGTTCTGGAGACAAATGCCGCCAATGAGTACGTCTTTGATCCCGATGTCTTCATTGCGGCTCATGAGCGCAGCATGAACGTCGGCGCAGAGCCGGGCTGTGGCGTCATCCAGGGGCAGTACATCCAATAGCCCCAATAGTGCGTCTTCTCCAATATCACATTGAGAACGGCGCACGCCAAACATCAACTCGTATACAGTGATGGCCGTGACACAGCACACGCAATCACGGATGGCCTTTTCTACAGCGTCTGCGCCAGGCTGGCGGTTCTTCAAAAAGGCGATCAGCGCGCTGGTGTCGAAGCAGAGTCGGGTGATGTCCATTGGTTCCATGCTTGCTCGAGCAATTCCATTGCCTTGTCAAAGTCAGCATCGTTGGCCAACGCGCCGCGCAGGCGCAGGAATTTGTCCAACCGTTCAACCTTGAGCAAGTCACCGGCAACGCTCACCTTGACCTCATCTCCCTCGCGCCAATTGAGCTTTTTCAGCAGGCTGAGGGGAAGCGTCAAAACCTGCTCGCTGGTGCTCTTGATAATCATACTCATCGCGATGCTCCTGAATACTGGCCTGTCTACGTTGGACTAATTATAGAGGAGCAGAGATTGAATGTCAACGTTACCCACATACAGCCTTGATACTGAAGGAGGCAACTGTGTCCATCCAAGAATGTGCCCTCTACGGTGACCTGGTGCTCTATCTGCGCGACCGCGCGGCCGAGTTGCTCGCCCGGTCCAATCAGACCGATATCGCAGCCGAACAGGCGCGCCTCGACGAGATCATCCGCGCCTGGTTCTTTGCGCCGCAAGCTGACCTCCACGGCCTGGCTCCGCGGGACGTGATCTGGGCCGAGCAGAAAGGCCAGCCCAATCTCGTGCCGGACGATCAACTCGACGATTTCTTTTTCGACGATTGCCCCCTCTGCCAGGCGATGCGCCAGGACGCCGAGGCAGCGATAGCCGAGGGGCACGATCATGGCTGGCATTGGACGTACGACGATGGCGGTTATCCCCTCATCGCGCAATACGACCCGGACGGGTTCGATGCGTTATGGAGCAGCGGCGAATCTCCCGATGCTATGCCAGATGAAGATGACGATCAAGACTGGGATAAAGAAGAATGGACATTCGGCGATTCGCCTTACGGTCGGCTGCCCACCGACCCCGAGGCGGGCGAGCCGCTGGACGAAGACGATCTCTACACCAACTCGCGCGCCGACGAGCCTTTCGTGGACGATCCGCGCGTGTCCAGAGGCAAGAGCGACCTCCCCACCCCCACCCAGGCCGCGCAGGATGCCATCATTGATCGGCTCAACATCTTGCTCGAGCAGGATGATTGGGATAGCGCCGCCGAGTTGGCCTACGAAGCGCTGGCGATTGACCCCACCTACGACCGCGCCAGCAATGCGCTCATGCGCTGCTACCTGCACCGTGACACCTTGCGCGAGATGCACCATGCCCTGCTCAAACTGTTCGATTTGGAGGATGACCGCCCGCACACCAGGCGTCGCATCCGCGCCTATTCCTATCGCGTCCTCACCCGCGCTCAACTGTGGAACGAGTGGGACGGATTCGAGATCCCGTCCGAGCTGGCCGAGGTCCACGATACGCTGAAAGAAGGCTTTTCCGACTTGAACGCGGCGTACTGTGAAGGCGAAGCCGGCGCGTACGAAAAAGCGCGTGAAGCGTTCGCGCGAGCGCAGGCTCAGTGCCCGGCCGCCAAACGCGAAACACTCTTGTGGTGGCTGGCGCGACTGTATGCCGATCACGGCTTTTTCGAGGAAAGTGCTGCAGCGCTGACTGCATTGCGCACAGCCGAATCCCGCAACCCAGACGTGCAGCGACTTTGGGCCGAGGTCACCTGGTGGCGTGACAATGTCCAGTGGCTGCCGTGGATTCATTGACTGTAGATTTTGGATTGCTGATTGCGGTACGTGACACACAGCACGTAGGAGAAGATTCTCATGTCAATACCATTCGCTTTTGAACCTCGCTGTCTTCCCACGACGCTCGGCAGCCTGCCGCACACTGACGCCGCGCAGGCGACCGCGCTCTTGCTCGCGCACACGCCCGAGATCCCGGCGTGGGTGCAATTGCCCAAACGAGCCTGGCACGAAAACATGATGGTGCAATACCTGGAAGGGCTGCCGGGCGTCGTCGAAGAAAGTGAGCGTGCTTACTTTGACACCTCATGTCCGGATTACCAGGACGCACTGATTGATTTCTTTGCGCGCTACCTTGCCGTCGAGTCGGGTGACGAGGGCGCGCTCGAATCCTTTGCGATCACGCCGCAGCGGAGCACTGGCTTTCCCGCGCTGCTCGAAGCCTTGCCTCAACTCTCCCCGCCACCGCTGATGGTCAAGGGACAGGTCACCGGCCCGTTCACCTGGGGCACCACGCTGACCGACCAGACCCGCCGCTGTGTGTACTATGACGATCAGTTGCACCAAGTCATCGTCAAGGGCGTCGCGCTCAAGGCGCTGTGGCAGATCAGGCATCTGAGTAAATTCGGCGCGCCGGTCATGATCTGGATAGACGAGCCATCGCTGCTGGGCTTTGGCTCCTCGACGTTCATCAGCATCAGCCGCGAGGACGTGCTGCGCGATCTGAATGAGGTCGCCGCCGCGATTCACAACGCGGGTGCGCTGGCGGGCGTCCACTGCGAGGCCAATACCGATTGGTCGCTGCTGATGGAAGCCGACCTCGACGTTCTCGACTTTGACGCTTACGATCATTTGGAAGCCATCACACTTTATCCCGATGAGCTGCGCGCGTTCTTTGAGCGAGGCGGAAGTTTGGGCTGGGGTATTGTTCCCACACTGGACCCGCAGGCGGCTGCAACCGAGGCGGTCGAATCGCTGCTGGCGCGGTTGGACGCGGGCGTGGCCAAACTCGAGGCCAAAGGCTTTGCGCGTGAGCTGCTCCTGCGCCGCGCGCTCATCACGCCCAGTTGCGGCGCCGGCACGCTCACGCCAGCGTTGGCCGAGCGAGTGCTGGGCTTGCTGCGCGACCTGGTCGCCACACTCCGCGAGCGCGAAGGCTTTGCGGACGGATAAGCGTATTGTCAGCTATGGTGTATATGTGTGGCAGCGTCCATCCAGAAAATGGTATAATGCTCCATTGATGTTCATGGTTCGCTGTTGAGCGGAAAAACGATCGAGACCTCACACCGGGAAACGCACTCTCTGCCCATTTCACCTGGAGGAACATTCAGCATGTCCAATGACCGAAAACTCCCTGTGGAAATCGTTGAATTCGAATCGTTTTTGAAAAAGCCCAACAGTGATCCCACGGGACTGGCGGGGCTTTTCACCAGCGGCGAGATCGTTGTCGCCAGAGTGCCTGCTCGCCTGGACGTCATGGGGGGGATTGCAGACTATTCTGGCGCGAATGTGTGCGAAGGCGTTTTGGGTCGGGGCATGGTCATTGCCTTACAAGCCCGCACTGACCGGACCTTGCGAATCCGAACGATGTTGGCCCATCGTCGCAGTTTACCAGTCGAAACACGCATCCCACTCGACTATTTTGACATGGGTGACGGTTTCGTCTCGTACGAGCACATTCGCCAGTTGTGCAGCTCGAATCCCTTGTCCTCATGGGCAGCCTATATCGGCGGGAGCATCTTTACTTTGTTACGAGAAGAGTCCATTCATCTGCCCTTCGGTTTCAATCTCCTCTTGCTCAGCGGCGTTCCCATGAATGTGGGCATTGGCAGCTCCGCCGCCGCTGAAATCGCGACCTTGTATTGCCTGCAGAACTATATGCACTTGCAGATCTCTGAAATGCGCCTGGCGCAACTCGGGCAATTGGCCGAGAATCTGGTCGTGGGCGCGCCCTGTGGCATTATGGACCAAATCACTGTGACGAGCGGGCGACAGGGAAAACTGATTCACATTTTGTGTCGTCCAGGTAATATCATGGGAGAAATCGAAATCCCACCCGGAACCGCATTCGTCGGTATCAATTCGATGGTGAAACATTCTATTGGAGGGGTTCAATACGGCGATGTGCGCATTGGCGCGTTCATGGGGAAACGCATCATCAATGACATTCGCGCCGAGCGCGGCGACAGTCCTCTCAAATACCTGACGGAACTTGCAATTGGTTCATTTGAGAAAGACTATCGGGGCCTGATCCCTGAAACCATGATCGGTTCTGAATTCTTGGCGAAATATCAAACTCATGAAGACCCAATGACCCAGATTCAGCCGGATGCCACTTATCGCATTCTAGGTCCTACTGCGCACCCCGTCTATGAAAATCACCGGGTTTTAGAGTTCATAGAACACTTGAAAAAAGCCTCTCATGGAAGTCAGGATGCGTTGATCGCCGCAGGGGAATGTATGTTTGCTTCTCACGACAGCTACCGAAACAACTGTCTGCTCTCCGTTCCCGAAGTGGACTTTATCGTGGATGCCGTTCGAAGCAGAGGTCCGCAAAAGGGCCTCTATGGAGCCAAGATCACCGGCGGAGGCTCGGGCGGCACGGTCGCAGTCTTGGGAGAAAAACAAGCGCTCGATCGCGAGATCCCCATCATCGTTAGAGAGTACAAGCGGTTGACAGGTTTGGAAGCAGAGATTTTCGAGGGGACTTCGCCGGGCGCAATCGAATTCGGTTCGTTTCGGTACGCGTTTGGCCCGACGGGATGGATCCGATCCATATGACGATTCGCAAAGCGGTCGTTCCGATCGCCGGGCTGGGGACCCGGCTTTTCCCGGCCTCACACGCCTGCAAAAAAGAATTCTTTCCCGTCGTAGCGCCAGACGGAATTGCGCGCGCGCTGGTGCACTACCAGATCATGGATCTCGTTGATGCGGGCATCGAACGAATCTGCATCGTCGTCCGGCCTGGTGAAGAGCAGTTGGTGATTGACTATTTTCAGGGTCCCGGAGAATCTTACCTGAAACATATGGAGAAATATCCCGATCTGGCGCGAGAAGCCGAAAGAATGTGCGCGGTGATGGGCCGGATATCTTTTGCGGTGCAGGAACGCCAAGAAGGATATGGTCATGCCGTCTACCAGAGTAAAACATTCGCAAACGGCGACCCGATCCTGCTTTGCCTGGGAGATCATTTGTTTCGAGGCAAAGTATCTTGTCACAGCCAATTGATCCAGGCCTATCAGGTGTGTGGAGGAAAATCCGTTTCGGCGGTCAACCGTATTCACGCCGACGAACTGAAAGGGTATGGGACGATCGCAGGCAAGCGGCTGCCGACGAACCCTGATTTGATTGACGTCTCGCTCATCATCGAGAAACCGCCGCTAGAAGTTGCCAGACAGAAACTCAGAGTGGATGGTTTGGGGGCCGACGAATTCCTGGGTTGGTTCGGGATGCACGTGCTCTCGCCCTCGATTTACGACGTTCTCGCGGAGATGATTGCCCGGGACATCCGGCAGAACGGCGAATTTCAGTTGACCTATGCCCAAGAGCTACAGAGGCAACGGGAAGGGTACCGCGCGCTAGAGATCAAGGACGGCAAACGTTTCGATTTTGGCACTCCTCAAGACTTTGTAAAAAGCGTGACTGAATTCGCCCGGGGTGGGCCAGGTTGCCGACCGTATCAATTGTGAGGTCAAGGTTTTACTCCAGCCCGACTTGCTCCAATACGCATTGAACGAAAGTAGAGTCATAAGAGACCCATGATGGAATTCCACGTCTCCCGCAGCGCGCGCGACCGTTACCAGTTTGACGAGTCGCTCTTTTCTCTTTCCGGCAACGTCCTGTTTGCCAACTTTCATGCGGCGCGGCTGTTCGCGCAAAAGATGAACCAAAAACGCGACCTCGTCCGCTTCCCGGAGCAGGCCGTCCGCGCAGGCCAGATCAACGCGCTGGGACTGATTGACGAGATCCTGCACTTTGTCGTCGCCCTGTACCGCCAGGATAAGAATCCCCGTGTCATGGCACAGGCCATGGAGTGGCTGGTCGAACGCCTGGGTCAGCCCGCTGTGGATGCCGCCTTACGCCGATTTGCAGCCGAGTTCCCGCCGCTTGCGGTCTATCGGCGGCAAACGACGCTGGAAGATTACCTCGCAGGGGAGACTTTCGGCATCCCGAATCGCCAGATCGTTTTGGAAGAAATGTTGCTGCTGTGGATCACCAACGTCAACCCGGCGACCGCGCCGTTCCTGGAGCTGTTCGACGACAACGTGCTGGAAAAAGAGACGGCCTATAAGCAGGTGATCGTTGCGCTGCGCGACTTTTTCAACACCCAGCCATTCTACGGGCCGGAAAATCAAAACCTGATGGATATGCTCCGCAGCCCGGCCATCGTCGTACCGCACTCGCTCCCCGACCAGTTAGAGTACATCCGCGAGCGATGGGGATTTTTGCTCGGCAAGTTCCTGTACCGCCTGCTCGGCAGCCTTGACCTCATCAAGGAAGAAGAAAAGCTGGCCTTCTTGGGGCCGGGGCCGGCCCGCGTGTACGAATTTGCCGGACTGGCCTTTGAGCCAGAACGTTTTACGCCAGACCGCGACTGGATGCCTCGCCTGGTGCTCATCGCCAAGAACACCTACGTCTGGCTCGATCAACTGTCCAAGAAATACCAGCGACCGATCTATCACCTCGATCACATCCCCGATGAAGAACTGGATACGCTCGCGCGTCGAGGCTTTACCGGCTTGTGGCTCATCGGTCTGTGGGAGCGCAGCCGGGCCTCGCAGCGCATCAAGCAATTGTGTGGCAACCCGGAAGCTGTCGCCTCGGCGTACTCGCTGATAGAGTATCGCATCGCCGATGATCTGGGTGGCGATGCCGCGTATCAAAACCTGCGCGAGCGCGCCTGGCGACGCGGCCTGCGCATGGCGAGCGACATGGTGCCCAATCATATGAGCATTGACTCGCGCTGGGTGATCGAGCATCCCGACTGGTTCATCTCGCTCGACCACAGCCCGTTCCCATCATACACCTTCAACGGCCCGGACCTTTCGCAGGATGAGCGTGTAGGAATTTTCATCGAGGATCACTACTACAACCGCACAGATGCCGCCGTCGTCTTTAAGCGAGTGGATCGCTGGACAGGCACAGAAAAGTACATCTATCATGGCAACGATGGCACCAGCTTTCCCTGGAACGACACCGCACAATTGAATTACCTCAACCCGGAGGTGCGCGAGGCGGTGATTCAGACCATCTTGCATGTTGCGCGCCAGTTTCCGATCATCCGCTTTGATGCGGCGATGACGCTCGCCAAGAAACACTATCAGCGCTTGTGGTTCCCTGAACCCGGCACTGGCGGCGCGATCCCTTCGCGCGCCGGGTATGGTCTGACGAAGGAACAGTTTGACGCCGCCATGCCGCACGAGTTCTGGCGCGAGGTCGTGGACCGCTGCGCAGTCGAGGCGCCCGATACGCTCTTGCTGGCTGAGGCGTTCTGGCTGATGGAGGGCTACTTTGTTCGCACGCTGGGGATGCACCGCGTCTACAACAGCGCGTTCATGAACATGCTGCGCGATGAAGACAATGCCAAGTATCGCCTGGTGATGAAGAACACACTCGAATTCGATCCCGAGATCCTCAAGCGGTACGTGAACTTTATGAATAACCCGGACGAGCGGACCGCCGTGGAGCAGTTCGGCAAGGGCGACAAGTACTTTGGCATCTGTACGATGATGGCGACGTTGCCCGGCCTGCCCATGTTTGGTCACGGGCAGGTGGAGGGCCTTACCGAAAAGTACGGCATGGAATATCGCCGCGCGTATTGGGACGAGCAGCCCGATCCCTGGCTGGTGGAGCGGCACGAGCGCGAGATCTTTCCACTTTTACACCGCCGTTATCTCTTTGCGGGCGTAGAAAACTTTGCGCTCTACGATTTCTTTGCACCTGATCCCTATACGGGGGTGAGCGGCTATGTCAACGAGGACGTGTTCGCCTACTCAAACCGTGTGGGTGATGAGCGCGCGCTGGTGATCTATCACAACAAATACGCCCATGCGCGCGGATGGATCAGGACTTCAGTTGCCTATTCGGCCAAGACCGGTCAGGGCAGCGAGCGCAGACTGATGCAAAAGACGCTGGCCGAAGGGCTGGACCTGTGCCGCGATCAGGACTGTTTTTACATTTTCCGCGACTATATCACCGGCCTGGAATACATTCGCAACGGCCAAGCCTTGTGCGATCAAGGCCTGTACGTCGAGTTGGGCGCGTACAAGTGCCATGTCTTTTTAGACTGGCGTATCGTGTGGGATAACGAGTGGCACCAGTACGCCCATCTCGCAGGCTACCTGGCCGGCCGCGGCGTGCCGAGCATAGATGAAGTGCTTCGTGAGGTTCTCCTGCAACCGATCCATGTTGCCTTCAAGGAGCTGGTCAACGCGGACACGTTCCGCCGCCTGATGGCAGCTCGCGTGACCGAACCAGACGGTCAGCTCGATCCAGGCCTTGGCAATGAGATCGAGCAAAAGACGGTTCACCTGTTGCGTGAAATCAAACAGTTTACTCAAGGTACAGGCGATGAAACAGCCATCGCCCGCGAGGTTCTCCGAGACCTGATAGCGATCCTGCGATTCCCTGTCCTTCATGCCGACGCTCTCTCATCCAGGTACACCGAGGCGGCCGAGTACCTCCAAACACAGTTAGACGATGACGCTGCGATCTGGGGCACGATGTTCGGCTGGTGCTTTGTCCACTCATTGGGCAAGTTGCTGCGAGTGGAAGGATTTGATCAACAGAGCCGCAGTTGGATTGACGAATGGTTGCTGGGAAAAATCCTGGCAGGCACCTTTCAAGACCTCGGATTGGACCAAGCCTCCGCCTGGCACGCGACAGCAACAGTGAAACTGCTCACCACGCATCAGCGCTGGTTCGATATGGAAGGGCCAAAGGAAAAACGCGCATGCCAGGTCTTGGAAGCCATGTTACAGGATGCTGAGGCTCAGAGGTTCATCCAGGTCAACCGCTGGCAAGGCGTCCTGTGGTTCAACAAAGAAGCCTTTGAGCGATGGCTGTGGTGGATGCTGTCCGTGGCCATGGTAGACGCGCAACACAGTGCATCGGCCACTAGGGCCGTTCAGCAAGTCATAGATCGGCACAGCATCGTGGTGGAATTGCAGAGTGCCGGGGTCGAGGCCGAATATCAGGTGGAGAAATTGATTGAAGTGGTGCACGGTGTGTTGATTGAGGGCTCGCCCGTCACCGACACCGCCACACCCCAGAAGGCAGAGGAATGAAGACAAACACACTGGCGAATCTTTGACGGCTCACATCAGAGCGCCTGCCCCATCTCTTGGGAAGCGAGATGGGTTTTATTGTCAAGTCAGATTTTGGTTATTGACAAACACCATCAGTAAGAGTATAGTTAGTAACGCATAACAATTTCATAACAAGTTGGCGGGTAGCTAGATTCACAGGTCTTTTCAGAGGCATCCCCCCTGCCTTTTCTACACCCACCCTAGCCCACCATGACAACGGCAGAGAGCGCCCGCCCTCTGAGGAGGTGGATATGCTCCGATGTGACCGTTGTGGGCAGTATTACATTCCTGGTTTTCTGGACTGCTGGTGCCGGGCCATTGCTCGCACGGCAAGGTCCACGCGTGGTTTGCAACCTGACATGACTCGGATCGGTATTGTCAGGCCAGTACCCGGCGCAGCCTCTGCGCCAACCCCCGTCCTCTCACCCGAAGATTCGATCGGCAACAAGCGAAGCGGTTTTCAGCCTGCGTAACAGTGCAGGAAGGAATTGAAGATGCCTGCTTCAACACCCAGCACACACAAGATAGACAAGCATCCCTGGCCGATTGATCGCAAGCTGGACGTGGTACTGGAGGGTCTGCGTAAGCGCCGCTCGATCCGGGAGATTTGCCGCGAGGCAGGCATCTCCCCGGCGAGTTACTATCAGTGGCAGCAGCAGATCATCGAAGCTGCGCGAACCGGCATCGCGCATCCCGAACAAGAGAACTGGGCGCTCAAAGAGCACATCCGGCAGCTCGAAGCGGAGAATGCCAATCTGCGTCGGCAGGTACGGATTCTGGGAGAATTGTGCATTGCCGACTAGTGCGCCTGGTGTGGTCGGATGCGGATCGCAATGAAAAAGCCCGGCGCTCATCAGAGGCCGGGCTAATGTGGGTTTAACTGATGGCCAGAGCGGACGCGCTTCCTCGTCCGCTCTTTTCTTTTTGGGATGCTGCGCCTTCGCGCTCGACGCCTTCCAACGCACTCGACATAGCCGCCGGGACATACATCTCCGTCGTGTACTCTTTGACCATCCGGGATGTACTAAACATCGGCGCGAGCGTGCGAATGGATTCTTTGACGCGCTGCAGCCAACCCCGCGGGATCCAGTTTTCGTCACGGTCATAGTAAAGTGGGATGATCTCGTTTTCTAGGACCTGATACAGCGATTCGGCATCTGCCTCGTCCTGCTCGTCCTGATTCGAATATTCCCCGTCTTCACCAATAGCCCAGCCGTTCTTGCCATTGTAACCTTCACGCCACCAGCCATCGAGCACGCCAAAGTTGAGCACACCGTTGACGGCGGCCTTTTGACCGCTCGTGCCACTGGCCTCGTGCGGACGGCGCGGCGTATTGAGCCATACGTCCACGCCCTGCACCAAATGCCGCGCGACGTTGATGTCATAGTCCTCAATGAATGCGATGCGTCCGCCGAACTCGGCCTGTTTGAGCGTCCGGTAAACGCTTTGCACCAGATGCTTGGCCGGATCATCAGCCGGGTGTGCCTTGCCGGCAAAGACGAACTGCACGGGCCGGTCAGGCACATTGACGATCTCTCGAAGCCGCTCGACATCGCGCAACAAGAGATGGGCGCGCTTGTATGTGGCAAAGCGTCGCGCAAAGCCAATCGTCAACGCCGCCGGGTCGAGCATCACCCCGGCCGCCACAGCCTGCACCGGGTGATAGTTGCCGGCGATCCATCGCTGGCGGGCGCGCTCGCGGATGAGCGACATGAGCTTGCGCTTGAGGTGCTTGCGGACAGACCACAGGGCTTCGTCGGGAATATCCATCACTCCATCCCAAACCGTCGGGTCATCAATCCGCTCGACCCAGTCCGGCCCCAGGTATTCATCATACAGGCGCTTGAGCCGGCCAGCCAGCCAGGTAAGCGTGTGGATGCCATTGGTTACCGACTCGAAGGGGACCTCATCCTCCGCGCGGTCCGGCCACAAAAAGCGCCACATCTTGCGTGAGACATCGCGGTGCAACTCGCTCACGGCATTATGCTGGCCCGATAGGCGAATGGCCAGTATCCCCATGTTGAATACCGCCCCGGCATGATGATCCTGACGGGCCAGGTCCATGAACCCGACCTGATCGAGGCCCAGCTTGTCCCAATGGTGTCCAAAATACCGCTCAATCAACCACTGGGGGAACATATCAGTCCCCGCCGGGACCGGCGTGTGAGTGGTGAAAATCGTGCTGGCCCGAATCTCACGCAACGCCTCTTCGAATGGCTGATCCGACTCGACCAACTCTCGCAGCCGCTCCAGGCCCAGGAACGCCGAATGGCCTTCGTTCATGTGCCACACCGCGGGTTGAATGCCCAGCGTGCGCAACACGCGCACTCCGCCGATGCCCAACACAATCTCTTGCGAGATGCGCCGATCCGGGTCGCTGAGATAGAGCCGCGTGGTCAGCTCACGATCGCCCGGCTCATTCTGAGGGATGTCGGTGTCCATCAGGTAAAGTGGTACACGGCCCACCTGGACCTTCCAAATCCGCGCATAGACGGTCCGTTCCGGCAAAGCGACCTGCACTAACAAATCCTTGCCGTCATTGCCCTTGACTGACACAATGGGTACTTCGGTCAGATCGAGGTTTTCATAGTAGGCTTCCTGCCAGCCGTCCTCGGTAATGCGCTGACGAAAGTATCCTTGCGGATAGAGAAAGCCCACGCCGACAAAGGGCAAGCCCAGGTCGCTGGCCGTCTTGCAATGATCGCCGGAAAGCACGCCCAGGCCTCCCGCATAGATCGGCAGCGATTCGTGCAAGCCAAATTCCATCGAAAAGTAGGCGATCGTCTTGCCGACCAGATCGGGAAATGATTTAGAGAACCACGTCTCTGAAGACGACAGGTAGGCGTCGAATTCAGCCATCACGCGATCGTACAGCGCCGTGAAGCGATGGTCGCGGAGAGCAGCATTGATCGCCCTGCGTGCGACGTGGTTGAGAAAACGGACCGGGTTGTGATACGAGGCTTCCCACCAGACGTTATCAATGCGCTCAAAGAGTCGCTGCGCGTCCAGGTGCCAGGTCCACCAAAGATTGTAAGCTAATTCAGATAATCGGCCAATGCGCTTGGGCAAGGTTGACTTGAGCGAAACCGCGCGGGTAGCATACACGGATGAATCCTCCCCTGATGAATACCAGACTGCCGGGCAGCAGTCGAGTGTGGACTATACCACGCCTGATCTGATTCGGCAAGCGGGCCTGTGGGGCTGCCCGCTCACGCTGTTGACGATTGGTAGTAGCTGTGTTAGTATTATCGCCGCCACTGCCGCCATTGGACCCGTCAACGATGCCCAGTCGGCTACTTGAGCGGATAAGGGATGCCATCTTTAATGGTGAGTACGATTTGACTCACCATGCCATTGACGAAATGGCTGAAGATGGCTTGAGTATCTTGGATATCGAGAACGCCATTCTGAGCGGCGAAATCACCAATACGGAAACAGATCACCCTCGCGGGCCAAGACATACCATCATTGGATTTTCAGAGCATCGCAAAGCAGTCGTGGGAACGGTTGGGCGCTTCACTGAAACAGGTATATATCTCATCATCACTGTCTATGAGGTATCATAACCAGAGGAACAGCAAAATGTATGGCTACCAGTGCGAATACTGCGATGGCACAGTGCAGGAGCGGCTTGTGGAGCGCGAAGCTTTCAAGCACCGCTCCGGTTTTGTTATTCTTGAGAACGTGCCAGTAGGCGTGTGTGACAAGTGTGGCTACCGTTATTATCACTCGACGGTGTTGCATCGCGTTGAAGAGATTGCCTCACAGAAGGAATTGCCGGAACGAGTCGAGCCTGTTCCTGTCGCTGCGTTCGCATGATGAGACGCGGTGACTGGGCATTTGACGTTTGAAAGCAGCACGCCATGAACTACCCCCTTCGAGTTCTATTCCTTGCCGCCGAGGCTGCCCCCTACATCAAGGTCGGCGGCCTGGCCGATGTGGCCGGCTCGCTGCCCAAGGCGCTGCGCGCGTTGGGACACGATGTGCGCCTGGCCTTGCCGCGCCACAAATCCATTGATGGCACGCGCTTCAACCTCAAATTGGCCATCGCTCCATTCCCGGTCCCGGTCGGCGCGGACCATAAACTGACCGAGGTGCTCGGAGCGACGCATGGCGACGTGCCCGCATATTTCATCTGGGATGAATACTATTTCGGGCGTGACAAGATCTATGGCTATGACGACGACGCGCAGCGGTTCGTCTTTTTCGGGCGAGCGATTCTCACCTTCATCAAGCAGATCGGCTGGCAACCGGACGTGATCCACGCGAACGACTGGCACACAGCGTTTGCGCCCACCTGGCTGGCAACGGCGGGCAGAGCCGACCCCTTTTACACGCCGATCGCTACCGTTTATACGATTCATAACGTGACCTATCACGGGACAACGGGTAACACGATCTTGCGCTTTGCGGGACTGGAAGGTCGTGTCCGGCATCTCGATGTCGAACCGCCGGGGGCCGTCAACTGGATGGCGCGCGGCATCGTTCATTCGGATATCATCAACGCGGTCAGCAAGCGCTATGCCCAGGAAATCCAAACGCCCGAACTCGGTGCGGGAATGGATAGCCTGCTCAGAGCACGCCACGCAGAAAAGCGACTGTGCGGCATCCTCAACGGCGTGGACTATGCCGTGTTCAATCCGGCCACCGACCCGTACCTGGCCCAGCGATTCGACCTCAATTCGCTCGACGCGCGCGCACTCAACAAGGCCGCGCTTCAGCGCCAAATCGGCCTGCCGGTTCGACCGGATGTGCCGCTCATCGGCCTCATTTCGCGTCTGGTGGATCAGAAAGGCTTTGACATCCTTTCAGCGGTGCTCGATCGGCTGTTCGCGCGTGACGTGCAATGCGTCTTACTGGGCACGGGTGACAAGAACTATGAAGAAGCCTTTGGGGCGCTGCCCAAGCGTTTTCCGAACAAGGCAGCCGTGTTCATCCAGTTCGACGAGGCGCTTGCGCGACGCATTTATGCCGGGTCGGACATGTTCCTCATGCCCAGCCGATTCGAGCCGTGCGGCCTGGGTCAGATCATTGCAATGCGCTATGGCAGCGTCCCAGTTGTTCGCGCGACGGGTGGGCTGGCCGATACGGTGACCGAATACGATCCGGCAAAAGGCAAGGGGACCGGCTTTACGTTCAGCGAGTATACGGGTGACGCCTTGTGGAGCGCGCTGGAGCGCGCGCTGGAGACGTTCCGCGACAAAAAGGCCTGGCGCGGCTTGCAAGAGCGCGGCATGAAGGCCGATTGGTCGTGGGCCACTTCGGCCAGGAAATACGACGAGTTGTATCGGAAAGCTATCGGGTTTCACAAGGGCCAAGTCTAAGTCCTCAGTCCGACCGCTCAAGATCAACCGCCGTCGGCGGTCCGTCGAAAGCAGTCAACGGTCGGCCTAGTCCCATCACTCCCAGGAGAAGAGACTATGCGCGTACTTGCGATGATCCTGGCTGGCGGCGAAGGCCGACGACTTTCCATTCTTTCACAGAAGCGAGCCAAGCCCGCCGTGCCATTTGCGGGCAAGTATCGCATCATTGATTTTCCGTTGTCCAACTGCGCCAACTCGGGGATTTACAATGTCGGCATTCCCACACAGTATCGTCCGCGCTCGCTCAACGATCACATTCGCACGGGTGCGCCGTGGGATATGGATCGCATGAGTGGAGGCGTGACCCTGCTGCAGCCTTACCTGGGCCGTCGGGACTCGGATTGGTATTCGGGCACCGCCGACGCCATCCAGCAAAACTTTGATTTCATCCGCCATCACAATCCTGACATTGTGCTCATCCTGCAAGGCGACCAGGTCTACAAAATGGACTATGATCAACTGATCGCCTTCCACACCGAACACCAGGCCGACCTCACCATGGGCGCACTTGAGGTCTCGTTGGAAGAAGCCTCGCGCTATGGCATCTTTGAGACAGACGCCAGCTATCGCGTCATCGGTTTTGAAGAAAAACCGCCCGCGCCCAAAAGCCAACTGGCCTCGATGGGCATCTATGTTTTCAATACCGAAGTGCTCAGTCAAGTGCTCAAAGAAGATGCCGCCGATCCCAACTCGGGGCACGACTTTGGCAAGAACATCATTCCCAAAATGGTAAGCCAATACCGCGTCTTTGTATATCCATACTCGGGTTACTGGGTGGACGTAGGGACCATTCAGGCCTATTGGGAAGCGCACATGGATTTGCTCGCCGATAACCCGCCGATCGATCTGAACGACCGGAGCTGGGTTATTCACACCCGATCTGAGGAGCGCCCACCCGTCAACATCCGCACAGGCGCGGTCGTGCTCCACAGCCTGATCACCGATGGCTGTCTGATCGAAGGCACGGTGGAATACAGCGTGCTCAGCCCCGGCGTGCGTGTCGAGCGTGGCGCGGTTGTGCGCTATTCGATCGTCATGACCGACGCGGTGATTCGAGCAGGCGCGATGGTGGATCGCTGCATTCTTGATAAGCAGGTCGAGATCGGCGCGGGTGCGCAGGTGGGCTATGGCATGGACTATACCCCCAGCCGGGTGACCGATCTCTCATCCGGCATCACGCTCGTGGGCAAGAATGCCACGATCCCGCCGAACATCAGGATCGGCCGCAACTGCATCATCGCCAGCGACGTGCGCCCCCACGATTTCACCACTGATCATGTGCCCAGCGGTTCTGTCATTGGTAACATTGGAGAATAACGCGCCATGAACAAGATCCAGCTTGCACTCGCCATCCACAATCACCAGCCCGTCGGCAATTTTGACTGGGTGTTTGACAACGCAACCGCATTAGCCTACGAGCCGATGATCGCGGCACTCGAACGGCACCCGGGTGTGCGTCTGGCGTTGCATTACTCCGGTCCCCTGCGGGACTGGCTGTTCGAGCATCGGCCTGAACTGATGGAGCGCGTCCGCGTCCTGGTCGAGCGCGGCCAGGTCGAAATGCTTACGGGCGGCTATTACGAGCCAATCTTGGCTGCGCTGCCGGACGTGGACAAGCTCGGTCAGATCAAGAAGTTGACGGCCGCCGTCAAGAAGGACTTTGGTTATGGGGCGACCGGCGCGTGGCTGGCCGAGCGCGTATGGGAACCGCACCTGCCCAAGGCGCTGGCCGAAGCCGGCGTGCAGTACACGATTGTGGACGACACTCACTTCAAGTACGTCGGCCTGCAAGACGACGACCTGTTCGGTTACTATGTCACCGAAGAGCAGGGTTACGCCATCAAGATTTTCGGCACCTCCAAGCACCTGCGGTATTCCATCCCCTGGCTGAGCGTGAAGGAGGTGATCGAATGGCTCAAGAGTCAGGCAGACGAAAGTGGCACGCGTGTAGCGGTGATGGGCGACGACGGCGAAAAGTTTGGCCTGTGGCCCGGCACCAACATCCACTGCTGGGAAAAGGGCTGGATGGAAGAGTTCCTGGCAGCGCTGGAAGCGAATTCCGATTGGCTCACCCTCACGCCGCCCGGCGAGTACGCCGCAAAATTCCCGGCGCTGGGTCGCATCTATCTGCCGACGGCCGCTTACGACGAAATGACCGAGTGGGCATTGCCCGCCCGGCAAAGCGCCGAGATCGTCGCCCTCAAGCGCCGCCTGCAAGATGAAAAGCGCGAAGACATCCTGCGCTACTTTAAGGGCGGGCTGTGGCGCAACTTTATGAGCAAGTACCCCGAAGTCAATGCGATGCACAAAAAGATGCTGCTCGTGAGTGACAAAGCGCATCGCATCCGGGGCCGCAAGCAGCGCGAGGCCGCGCTCGACGCGCTGTGGGCCGGGCAGTGCAACTGCCCGTACTGGCACGGCGTGTTCGGCGGCGTGTACCTGTTTCACATCCGCGAAGCAACCTATGAGCGGCTCATTGCCGCGGAGGCAATGGCCGATGTCGCCGAACATGGCGATGGCGCCTGGGTCCACGCGCTGATCGCCGACGTGGACAAGGATAGCCACGACGAGGTGATCCTGTCGAGTGACGCGCAAAGCTTGATGTTCGCTCCGGCCTCGGGCGGCTCGTTGGTCGAGTGGGACTGGCGCGCGACCGGTCTCAATCTGATCAATACGCTCACGCGCCGCGCCGAAGGTTATCACGCCGAGCTGAAAGAGGCCGCCGCCCATGGGGATATTGTCCTCGCCGGGCAAGAGAGAAACCTCACGTCCATTCACAGCCGAAAGGTGCGCGTCAAAGAGCCGGGGCTGCAAGACAAGCTCTTTTACGATTGGTATCGCCGGACCAGCCTGCTCGATCACGTGATGCCTGCGGAGACGACGCTGGACGAATTCTATCGCTGCCAGCACAAAGAGTTGGGCGACTTTGTGAACCAACCCTATACGGCGCACTTGCAGACCGGCGACCGGCTCACACTCCACCTCGCGCGCGACGGCGGCGTGTGGAAGGACACCACGCGCCAACCTCTCCGGATCGAAAAGACCATCACGCTTTCGGCAGGTCAGCTCGCGCTTGACGTGGCTTACCGGTTGACCAACACGGGCGAAACGTCCCTGGCGGCGCGCTTTGGCATCGAGACGAACTGGGGCATAGCCGGAAGCGATGGGCCACAAGCCTACTCGGTCTGGCCAGGTGGCGACCTGGTACGCTTGAATGAATTGCACGCCGTCAGGCAAGTCAACGAGGTCGGGCTGGTGCACGAGTGGTACGGGCGCGCGATCCTGAGCACCGACCGCCCGGCCGACTGGTGGCAGTTCCCCATCGAAACCATCTCTAACTCCGACGCGGGCTTTGAGCGCATCTACCAGGGCACATCCGTCACCTGTCACTGGCCGCTGGAACTTGAGGCGGGCGAGGTGTGGCAGATGAATTTGCGGTTCAGGCTGCTCTGAGCGGCAATCATGCGGCTGAAGCGCGAGTCAAGTCCGTCCAATCCAAGCGCCACTCAAAAGGTAAACCGTGCGAATCGAAGACATCGTTGACGCGATACGCCATAACCGAATACGGATTACAGACCATGCCGACGAAGAAGCCCAAGCTGACCATCTTTCCTTCGATGAAATCTTCTTTAGTGTCTTTCAAGGGCAAGTCATTGAGGACTATCCTGAAGATAAGCCCTATCCCAGTTGCCTGGTCTATGGTGACACCTTTGCCAATACGCCTGTTCACAGCGTTTGGGCGTATAATCAGGACAATCAATGGGCCGTTCTTGTTACTGTCTACCGGCCCGACCCGAAGCGATGGATCAACTGGCGTGTGAGGAGACCGAAGAATGATGCCGTTTAGCAAATGTCCTATCTGCGGTGGTGAACTGGTTGAAAAGAATGTAGAAAAACTGCTTCGCGGTGGGGTTCATACCGCCGTGTTGACAGTGCCTGCAGAGGTCTGTCTTAACTGTGGTGAACGGCTCTATACCCAAGAGACCGTCAGACGCTTTGAACAGATTCGCGACAAGTTGGAAAAACACGAAGTAGCGGACTTTATGCCGCTAGGGCAATCTTTCCAAGTCACACAGGCGGTCTAACAGGCGATTTTGGTCAACCGCACTGCGCGCGGGTTCATGCCGGGCGGCTTGCTGTTGGGTCGTGCCGATTCCAAGTGCAGTCCGCTCGCCTCATGCCGCGCGGCGGCGAACTGCAAGCTGTTGGCGCATCTACCAGAGTACGTCCATCACCTGTCACTGGCCGCTGGAGCTTGAGCCGGGCCAGGTGTGGCAGATGAATTTGCGGTTCAGGTTGCTCTGAGCGGCAATCATGCGGCTGAAGCGCGAGTTGGACTTGGAGAATGATGGCTGATGAGACAAATCCAATGTGCGTTACTGCTACTCCTGCTGCTTTTCTCTTGCAGTTCATGCGATGTGGTTTTTGGGAACAAGAGGGTCCACAGTGTCACACGAGAATTGCCTGATCTTCCCTCTGTTGACGTATCGAATCCAGACAGATTCGTACTGTATACTGCTGGAATAGTGAATGTACATCGGAACACTCCCGACTTGAAAAGGCCGAATATCTTGGCAAGCCTTATCACGACTCCGATGCACTATTCTTCCTGATTGAGGACAATGCTGTCTACCTCGGTGATTACGACAAAGACTTTGGCATATTCAGTGGAAAGAGTAGCTTCAGCGGCACACTTGAGATTCTCAACGATCGCGGACAATTGCTCTATAGTATTCCTCTACAACAATTGCGTTATCTGCGAGATTTTTTGAAGCCACGAATTTCACGAATTGCACTAATTTTGAAACCCCTTCGTGAAATTCGTGTAATTCGTGGCAAAAATTTGGTTGCGGCGAAAGCCGCGCTATGAGACTACTGACAGGTTCAGGGGGTGGGAACGATAGCGATTATTACAGTGCTGAAAGACAGCAGGTCTAACAAATCATTGCAGCCGCCACACTTGCGCGCGCCCGTGATCGTTTCTGCCGGCAACAGTCCGGCAGCCCGGCACAAACCCTTGTCCGTGCAGGACCGCCCGGCTTAGCACTGCAGCCAACATTCCATTGGACGATGAGACCATTCGACCAGAAGACCAGATGACCGATCGCTTCTTTTCCATCCATTGCCACTTTTATCAGCCGCCCCGTGAAGACCCCTTCTCCGGCAAGATCCCACGCGAGGCCGGGGCCGAGCCTTACCACGACTATAATGAGAAAATCACCGCCGAGTGTTACTATCCCAACGCGCTGATCGGCAACTTTGACCGGATCAGCTTCAACATCGGACCGACGTTGATGGCCTGGATGGCGGCTCACGCGCCGGAAACGTATCAGCGCATCATCCAAGCCGACCGGGCCAACGTGACGGCCTCGGGCATCGGCAACGCGGTGGCTCAAAGTGCGCATCATACGATCCTGCCGCTGGCGCGCCGGCGCGACAAGATCGCCCAGGTCGCGTGGGGCATCGCCAGCTTCGAGTACCGTTACGGTCACAAGCCGACCGGCATGTGGCTGCCGGAGACGGCGGTAGATTACGAGACGCTCGAGACGCTGGCCGGGGCAGGGATTGCTTTTACGATCCTTTCGGACGAGCAAGTGCATGGCGAGCTTGGCCTCGGAGCCGGGCCCTATCACGTCAGGTTGAGCGCCGGGCGCAGCATCGCCGTGTTCGTGCGCGACCGATTCCTTTCCAACCAAATCTCGTTCGACATGGAGCACCTGTCCGGGCCGCGAGCGTGGGCTTACCAGGCGTTGAATTCACGCGGCCCAGGCTTGACACTGCTCGCTACCGATGGTGAAACGTTCGGACATCACCATCGCGGCGGCGAGCACTTTTTACGGTATCTGCTATTGCGGGATGCGCCTGCGCTTGGTTTTCAGGTCACGTCACCCGCCCGCTACCTGGCCGACCATCCCCTGCAAGCCGACATCGAAATCCGCGAAGCGACGGCCTGGAGCTGCGGGCATGGCCTGGCGCGCTGGGTGACCGGCTGTGACTGCACGCCGGGCGACAGCCGCTGGAAAGGCGCTCTGCGCCGCGCGCTGGACAATCTCTCCAGCGAAATAGACCTGGTGTACACGAGCGAAACGCGTGATCTGGTCATCCATCCCTGGTCGCTGCGCGATGCCTACATCGCCGTCGTGCTCGGCCAGATGGACGGACCGGCGTTCCTCGCCGCGCAGGGCTTGGGCGATCTGCCTACGCCGACCGCCGAGCGGCTCCTCAAATTGTTGCGGGCCGAATTTCACCGCCAGCGCATGTACGCGAGCTGCGCGTTCTTCTTTGAAGAACTCACACGCTTTGAGCCGCGCTATGCTATCGCCAACGCGGCGCGTGCCCTGACGCTGATCAAAGAGGCGACCGGCGAAGACCTTTCGCGCGGATTCCGCCGGGACCTCTCGGTGGCTGTCAGCCCGCGCGTCGGCGTCACCGGCGCCGACTTGTACGATGCCATCATCACTTCGGCTCAAGCTAATGGATTGATCAAATGACAAAAACCAAATGCCACAGAGAAGATTGGGGACTTGGTATTTGAGATACCTCTGCGTTCACGCACACTTTAGCTTGCCGCCGCGCCAGGACCCGTTCACGGGCGAGATCCCGCACGATGCGAATGCGGCTCCGTTCCGCAATCTCTATGAACAGGCCACGGCCGACTGCTATCTGCCTAACGCAGTACTGGGCAATTTCGATTTGCTCAGCTTTGATATCGCATCCACGCTAATGAATCATCTCGAAGTGCATGAGGCCGCGACCTACAGCCGCATCCTGGCCGCAGACCGGGGCAATGCCATTGCGACGACCTTTCATCCAGTTCTCCTGCCCATGCTGCCGCGGCGCGACAAGATCACCGAGGTCGTCTGGGGATTGCGCGCCTTCCAGACTCACTTTGGCCGCCCAGCCATCGGATTGTGGTTGCCAGAAATGGCCGTGGACGACGAGACGCTCGACGTGCTGGTCGAATGTGGCGTCGAGTTCACACTGCTTTCGGCCGAGCAACTGCAAGGCGAGTTGAGCCAGGGCGCCGGGCCGTATGGCGTGCAGACGCCCAATGGACCAGTCGCCATCTTTGCGCGCGACCGCGCGCTCTCCGACAAGGTCTCATTTGAGCTAAACTGGCTGGGCGGCGCAGGAATTTTCGCCGCGCGCTACCTGACGCCCCGCCCTGACGATGGGCTGCTGCTCATCGCCACCGATGGCGAAACGTATGGACATTATCACCCCGGCGAAGAAATGTTCTTGCGCTATCTCTTGCAGCAAGAGGCGCCCCATGCTGGATACCAGGTCGTCCCACTGACCGGCTTCCTGCGCGATCACACGCCGGAGGTCGAGGTCAGAGTGCTCAGCCCGTCGTCCTGGAGCTGCGTGCACGGCGACGAACACTGGCTTGAGTGTGGCTGCAGCTCGCCGGCCGAATGGAAGTCGCCCCTGTGCGCCGCGCTACATCGCCTGGCCGATGCCGTTGATTGCATTTACGAGCGCGAAGCGCGCGCAGGTGGACTCGATCCCTGGCGTGTGCGCGATGGCTTTGCCGACGTTCTGATGGATCGCATTCCTGATCTGATGTACCTGGCAAGCTGCGAGACGCGCGCCTTGACGCGCGCGGCTGAAGAACGGTTGCTGCTGCTGCTCCATGCCGGAGCGCATCGTCTGGCGATGTTCTCGTACTATGCCTTCGCCTCAACCGACTTTGACTCGATGGACATGCGCTATGTCGTGGGGCATGCTGCCCGTGCGATCAGTCTCGTCGCTCACGCCACAGGCCAAGACCTTTCAGCCGATTTGCGCCGCGATCTGGCCCTGGCAACCGATCCGCGCGGCGATCGCACAGCCACAGAAATTTACACGGAAATTGTCGAAGCACAGCACACGTGATTACGCAACGCAGACAGGAGGCAAACATGGCTCGCTCATTACTCATGATCCCCGGTCCGGTTGAAGTGGATGGCGACGTGTTGGCTGCGATGGCGCGTCCGACCGTCGGCCACACCAGTCCCGGCTTTATCGAGACGTTCGGCGCGTGTCTCGAAGGCATGCGCCAGGTCTTTGCTGCGCCCGATGGCCAGCCGTTTCTTGTCGCGGGCAGCGGGACGCTCGCCATGGAATTGGCGGTGGCGAACCTGGTCGAACCAGGCGACCGCGCCGTCGTCGTGGAAAGTGGCTATTTTTCCGCGCGCATGGCCGACATCCTGCGCCGACACGGCGCGCAGGCCGAAATGGTCAGTGCGCAAGTGGGGAACGTGCCGGACCTGACGGCGGTCGAAGCAGCATTGAAGCGTGGGGCCAAGCTGATGACGGTGACGCACGTGGACACTTCGACCGGCGTGTTGGCGCCCGTCAAGGAGCTGGCGGCGCTAGCCCGCAAGCATCATACGCTCATCGTCGTGGATGGCGTATGCGCGGTGGCGGGTCAAGAGTTCCGCCAGACCGAATGGGACGTGGACGTTTGCCTCACCGCCTCGCAAAAGGCAATTGCCGTGCCCCCCGGCCTGGCGCTGGTGATGGTTCGCCCGCGCGCGTTGGAAACCTTCAAAGCGCGCAAGACGCCGGTCGCCAGCTACTATTGTGACTGGGGGTTGTGGCTGCCCGTCATGCAAGCGTATGAGGCGCGCAAGCCCGCCTACTTTGGCACGCCCGCGGTGAATCTGGTGGTCGCGCTGCACGAAAGCCTCAAGCAGATTCAAGCGGAAAGGATGGAAGCGCGCTGGGCGCGTCACCGCAAACTCTCGGCAGCGTTCAAGGCCGGCGTGGAAGCGTTGAGCATCCGCCAGGTGCCGGTGCGCGAAGACGTGCGCGCAGTTACGCTGACGGTGATGTATTATCCCGAAGGCGTAGATTCGACGCTCTTGGGACGCATCAGCGCAGCGGGCGTCGTCGTCGCAGGCGGACTACACCCGGCCATCGCCACCCGATCGTTCCGTGTGGGGCACATGGGAGTGGATTCGATCTCCGAACTGCTGCGGACGCTTTCGGCCATCGAACAAGGCCTGGGCGTCAAGATCGGCGCAGGCGTGGCGGCCGCGCAGGCGCGCTGGGTGCAATAGCAACCTGCGAAGGCTCAGAGCCTTCGCAAGGTTCTGTCGCCTATGTTCGTCTGCCTGGGATCGTTCATCGCTGCGTCGCTGGTCGGTGTGCTGGTGCTCGCGCGCTCGACGCCGTTGGCCGACCTGGTGCAGGGCCGTCAACACGCGCTGGCTTACCTGACCGCGCTGCTGACGGCGCTGTTCGCCGCCGGCCTGGCCGGGCTGGCAGCGTATCTCGTGCTTTCGATACTTTTCCAGTGATCGGAAGGCTGCCATCCTCCGTTCGGGGCGCGGACGGGGGAAGGGGGAGGGCACCCCTCCAGGTTGCCGTTTGTCATTACCGTATCTTTTCAATATACGGAACGCACCTGGGATTTGCGAATTCCTCATGGCGTAGGAGCGCCGTTCCCGGCGCGAGAATCGCACCCGTGAGGGCGCTGGCGTGGGCGAAGGCAGTGGCGGGGGGGGGGGGGGGGGGGGGGGGGGGGGGGCGGG
>DAOTXX010000070.1:0-144025 GCA_034434835.1 Thermoflexales bacterium
CGCACGGCCACTGCTTCGCCGCCCCAAATCAATTTGGCGCCGCTCGAGCCAAAGCGCCGCCAGCGGCGAAAGGTCAACTCGGTCGGGCGGCCATCGGTTGTCCCATCCCAGCCTTCCATCGGCAAAATGCAAAAGCGATTGCTGATGATGGATCCATTGGGCAGGCGATAGGGCTGAGCCAGCGGTGCATCTGGCCCACTCTCCAACATCTCATCGAATGTCAGCTCGATGTGCGATTCGACCAGGTAGGCAGCCAGGTCGGCGGCGGTTTTGAACGAGGCCATACGGCGATACGTCATCGGCGCTCCCTTTACAATCGGCGCAGGTGAAAGCCGCCGTCTACGTTAATGACCTCGCCGGTCGAAAATGGAAACCGATTCTCCACGATGGCGACGACGGCGCGGGCTACATCGTCCGGCTGTCCCCACCGCCGGATAGGTGTCACTCCTTCGGCGATCAAGCGATCGTATCTGGCACGAGCGACGCTGGTCATGTCCGTCTCGATAATGCCGGGCCGCACTTCATAGACGTGGATGCCGTACTCGGCCAATCGGTCGGCATAGAGCGCCGTCATCATGGCGAGGCCGGCCTTGGAGAGACAGTATTCGGCCCGGTTGACGCTGCTGGCATACGCGCTGATCGAACCGATGTTGATGATCTTGGGATGCTGGATCACCTGTCTGTTGAGGAGATCGATCATCTTGTTTGCCACAAGCTGGGTCAGAAAAAAAGGCCCCTTGAGATTGACGGTCATCACCTCATCAAAGCTGGCCTCGGTCATTTCGAGCAGGTCGGTTCGCACTCTGGGTGCCATACCTGCATTGTTCACCAGCAGATCGATCCGGCCAAAACGGGCGAGGGTTCCCTCGACCAGGCGGCTGCGGTCGCCCGAGTCAGCAATGTCGGCCTGGATGGGAACGCCTCGTCCGCCTGCTTGTTCTACGAGCGATTGTGTTTCAGCGGCAGCCCGGGTGTTGCTGCAATAATTGATCACGACCGACCAACCCTGCCCGGCCAGCGCCACAGCGATCGCTCGACCGATCCCGCGACTGGCGCCCGTCACCAGCGCCGCACGCTCATTCATATCCCATCACCTTGCACAATGCTTCGAGGAAAAAGTAATCGCCCCACATCACGCTTTCGTCCACGCCCAGCCTTTTGCGCTGGTGATAGATGCCGTGCTTGAGGATGCCTTCCCAGCCCGGCGTTTCGTTGGCGAGAAATTCGGGCGTCGTGAGCGTGCCGAGAATACGCTGCGCGTAATCGTGGTACAGTTGCGCGCGCCCCATGTCCCCGGTCAGTCGCGCCAGGCTCAACATCCCGCTTGCGGCGATCGCGGCGGCGGAGCTTTCGTAGGGCAAAGCGGGATTCGGCTCGTCCCAATCGTTGGGCGGCACGCCGTGCGCGGGCGTGCGCCCGATGTACCAGTCGGCGCACGCTTGCGCCGTCTGCAAAAAGCGCGCGTCGCCCGTGAACGAGTAGGCCGTGCCAAAACCGTACAGCGCCCACGTCAGCCCACGTGCCCAAGACGAATCGGCGCGCCACCCCTGGTGTGTGCTCTGTCGCAAGAACTCGCCGGTGCTCGGATCAAAGAGGCCCTCGTGCGCGGTGCTGCCATCGCCGCGCACGAGATACTTGCGCGTCGTGAGGCAGTGTTCGTTGGCGATGCGAAACAGGTTCGCCTCTCCGGTCTGCTGGGCTGCGTAAAAGATGAGGCCGACGTTCATCATGATGTCAATGAACAGGCTATCCGGCGCGACAAACGAGCGCAAGTACCTGCCCTTTTCCTGAAAACGCAGCGCGAGTGTGCGCCCGGCTTCGACGACGACGGCGTTGATGGCCGGGTCGCCTACTAGATCATACCAGCGTTTCCAGGTGGGCCAAAAGAGAAAGCCGAGGTCGTGCACCTTGCGGTCGGTCTTGCGATGCTCAATCAGGCGCGCATAGTGCTCGGCTTGGGTGCGCCAATAGTCGTCGCGCGTGTGAAGGTACATCAACCACAGTTGCCCGCCCAGGAATCCCTCGCACCAGTTCGTCCAGGCTTCGCCGCTGTGCTTCCATTTGCCGCCGACAGTGTACATCGGAAAATAGTCGGGGTAGGTCTCGACAAGATGGCGCAACTGCGCCCCGGCAAAATCCAGGGCGTCGCGCGCCTTGTGTGCAAGGTCAGTGTGATTCGTCATGGTCGCTCATGCTGAGATGTCCCAGCCTGGTCGCTCGGGCTTCGGCTTCGAGTGCCAACTGCGAGGCCAGGAAACAATGCGCTTGCGGCATGGCGGTCTCGGTGCGGTTGAGAATGTCCGCGATCAACTGCTTGCCATACAGCAGCTCGACCTGACTGCAATCTATGTGTTGGGTGCCTTTTTGGTCCACCAGGAACAGATGATCCTTGCCGGGCCGCCCGGCGATGTCAACGTACTTGCGCAGTTCGATGTAACCTTCGGTGCCCAGGACGATCATACGACCATCGCCCCACACCCCCAGCCCCTGCGGCGTGTACCAATCCACGCGGATATAGCCCGTGCCGCCATTGCCGCGCAAGACCATGTCGCCAAAATCTTCCAACTCCGGGTCTTGCGGGTGTTTGAAATTGCCTACTTGCGACGCGACCACCTCGGCCTGCGTGGACCCGGTGTAAAACAGGAATTGGTCCACTTGATGAGACGCAATGTCGGCGAGGATGCCACCGTATTTGGCTTTTTGATAGAACCAGTCCGGGCGCGCAGGTGGGTGGATACGATGCGGTCCCAGTCCCACCGTCTGCACGACCCGGCCGATCGCGCCGGCCTTGACCAACTCGCCGGCCTTGACCGCTGCGCCGACCTCGAACCGCTCGCTGAAGCAGATCGAATAGATGCGCCCGGTTTCAGCTTGCACCTGGCGCACCTGGACCAGTTGTTCGAGGGTGGTAAAGCCGGGCTTGTCGCTCATGTAATCCTTGCCGTGTCGCATCACCTGGATGCCGAGCGGCGCGCGGTCGCACGGGATGCCGGCGCTGATCACCAACTGGATCGTTTCGTCTTCGAAGATCTCGCGCGCGCTCCGCGCCAGCCGGGCCTGCGGATACGTTTGCGAGTACCGGGCAACCAGCTCAGGCTCGGGTGCGTAGAACGAGACCAGTTCCGCGCCCGCGCGGAGCAAGAGATTGGTCTGTCCGTAAATGTGGTTGTGATTCAGGCCGATGGCTGAAAAGCGTATTGAGGGTAAGGTGGTCATGTTCTTCCTCGTACGCGGGTTTCGCGATCATGGTTGGGCTTGGGTGCGTCCTTTGGCAGCTATTCTAGCCCGGAATTGGGTATAAGAAAAGCCGCCATGTTGTGCGCCGGGCCAGGATGGCCCTGTCCGTATGGCGGCTTGAGTTGAGGCTTGATGCAGAACTTTTCGCCCTCTCAGGACAAGGTCCAGGGCAGGCTCTGACGCCCAGTGTGCCGAAGGGGATCGGTGTGGCCATTGCTCATGGAGCGGTAGGGAGGCGGTGGCCGGCCACGGTTTCTGCGTGACCTGTGACTTTAGGCGAGGTCAGCCGGAGAAGCGATACGCTTGAGCCAAGCCAAAGTCTGCATCGAAACTCGCCAGGAAAGGAATCTTGCGGTTTCGACACGAGCTGATCGCTTCAGCCAAGACACAGTCGAACACAACTGGCTCAAACTTGCGCTCCTGAAGAATAGCTCTTTTCGCCGTCGCTTTGCAAATTGTCACGACCGAAGAGAGTCCCCGAAGCGAAGCGGAGCAGGATTCGCATCCCAGGTGTACGTGACAAGGTGACCAGGTGACCAGGAGGCGATTGGCCGCGTCATACGTGTACGTGGTGACGAGCGTGCTGGTGATGGTTTGCGTGGAGAAGGTGCGGTTGCCGACCGCATCATAGGCGTACTCGAATCGCTTGCCGTCCGAGTACGTGGCGCTGGTCAGGCGCTGCAGCGGGTCGTAGGTTTAGCGGATCACCGTCGTCGTGGCGGTGAGCGTCTCGGTGGCGACGCGATTCATCAAAACGAATGCAGGTCGCCACCTGACAGTGACGGCCTGCGGTTCATCTTATAGCACGTTCATCTACAAATACCTTGCTTGACTTGTCTCCCTCTCACTTCTGAGCGCCCCATTCGAAGCGGGGGCTGAAAAACAAATAACCGTCCATGAGGCTAAAGCCACGGTATAAGAATATCACCCAGCGGTACACTCCTGGAGCCAATCGCATATAATCCGGGTAAGCTTGGGTCGCATCTATGATCGCAGATTGTCCCCCATCAATGGTAATACCTAACTCTCCGCTTTCACACAGATTCAGATGGGTAGGTATGATTTCCCATGTGCTATATTCTGTCCGTCGTTCCAGGCGCGATTGCCGTCCCCAATATGCTTCATATGGCTCCTGTCCCCAACACAAATTAAAAGTCTCAACAGAGTAGTTGTGAATGGTATAGTGAAAAGGATCAGATGGCGAGAGTGATATTTTCAATTGACCGCTCTCTGCGTGCGACGGGTCCCCTGGTTGCCCTTCATAAGTGTAGACGACAAAAATGCGTCCGACCAGCTTTGGCACTCTGTATCGTAGTGCGTAAAAATTCTTGCATTGACTACCTTCGATGCATAGGGGACTTTTATTTGTCCTTGCATCAACCCATTCGCTGCCAGATGGGATAAATTCACCTCGATCATTCTCAATAGAGACGATGCAGCTTAGACACCACAAGACTTGGTTCCAGCCCACCTCGGTCCATACATACGCTTGATGTGGCTCCAATACCTTAATCTCCTCGGGCGAACTGTTGATAATGCGATATGGCGTACGATCTATTGTATAGCGGATAACATTAGCCTCTACCACAGGGGGCCGATTGCAAGCGTTCAGTAACCCAAGTATTCCAGTGCTTACGATCAAGAGGCAAACGGTCCACGCTACCTTCATTTGTTTCCTCTCCTCTACAGTCGCAGTTAGCCCATTTAGAGCCTATCCGAAAAACCAGCGGAGGCGGCTCCCACGCCGCCAGTTGCAGGCATGGGAGCCCGCCCGGCTTATTATTCGGATAGGCTCTTAGGGCGAACTTCCGGCATTCACGTTCGTAAGTCCCATCTCACTCGGTGTAGATAATAGGCCCCGAGTTCTTGTACTACTCCTATCGGCAAAATGCTGCGGGGCGGCCTGTAGACCTGACGGGTCTCCCAGACCCGTCAGGTCTGATGTGTTCGAACGAGTTGATATTGGTATCCGCCACCCATTGGCCGAACACCCGGAATTCCCAAAAACTCGCCCAGGTGAAGGATTGCAGACCAGTCACTGTGATTCGGACGTACCTGGCTGTGGCCGTCAAGTTATCTCGCTGTGTCTGAGCCGTGCTCGTGTTGTTGGTCGAGACCTCGACTTTGTACTTGTAGACGCGGCCGCTAAACTCCCACATTGCTTCCGAAGCGGTCAGATTGTACGAGGTGCCCGGGTCTACTTGCCACCAGTGGTTGAGATTTCCGTTTGCCGCGCACCAACGAGCGGTCGTGCTGCCGTCATCACGGAATCGGCCATCCTGACCGACCACTTTGGATCAGGTGATAGCATCGGGGGTAACCAAGGGCTCGTCTTGGCGGACGCGGTGGTTTATGGTCTCCTTTGCAGGCTATCCTCCAGTCAACCCGGTCGTGCTGATGCCCCGGACCAGGTATCTTTGGAAGAAGATAAAGATGGCGAATACCGGCACCAAAGACAAAGAAGACATGGCGAAAATTGCGCCCCAATCGGTGCCCGAACTGGGATCTGCAAAACCTCTCAGCGCCAGTGAGAGGGTATACCGTTTGGGATCACTCAGGTAGATGAGGGGACCCATAAAGTCCTCCCACGTCCAGTAGAAGGTAAAGATCGCGGCGGTGATCAGGGCCGGCTGGACGAGCGGCAAGATGATGCGGAAAAAGATGCCAATCGTGCTGCATCCATCCATTTCCGCCGCCTCGTCCAATTCCTTGGGGAGGCCTCGAATGAATTGCATGATCATAAAGACAAAGAACGCCGAACCACCCAGGCGTGGCACCAGCAAGGGAAGATACGAATTGAGCCATCCCAATTGTTTGAACAGGATATATTGAGGAATAATCAGAACCTGGGCTGGCAGCATCAGCGTCAGCAACATGCACGTGAACCAAAAATTTCTCCCGGCAAACCGGATGCGCGCAAAGCCAAAAGCTATGATCGCCGAGGAGAGCACCTGAAAAAGAGTTGCCCCCCCCGCGTAAAGGAACGAGTTCATGTAATAGGTGTTGAACGAGATGCCGCCAAAGCCTTTCCAGCCCTTGACGTAGCCGTCGAGTGTAAACTGCTGGGGAATGAGCGAAGATACGTTCTTCCATATCTCCGCGGACCCTTTGAACGAGCTGGCAAACATCCACAGGATCGGATAAATCATCAGAAAGCTCAAGAGGATAACGGGCAGGTGATAGGCCGCGCTTCCGAGGATCGCGTTTCGCTGTTTCGCGCTGCCGATGCGCCGTTTACGTGTCTCGACCACAGCCATCCTTACTCTCCTTCTTTCGATTCGTAAAACACCCAGGCAGAAGAGGTCTTGAAAATGAGCGCGGTCACCAAAGCTATCACGACCAGCAGTACCCACGCCATGGCTGCGCCATATCCCATGTCGAGGGTGCCCTGAAAAGCCCGCTGGTAAATGTACAAGGCATAGAGCAGCGTTGTATCCAGGGGACGACCATTATTAGTCACAATCAATGCCTGCGTAAAGGCCGTGAACCCGTTGATCGTCTGCATGACCAGGTTGAAAAAGATCACGGGCGATAGCATCGGCAGCGTGATTTTGAAAAACCTGGATACACTGTTGGCACCATCAATCGAGGCCGCCTCGTAGAGTGGGGCTGGAATCTGTCGCAGCCCGGCCAGGAAAATCAACATCGGGGAACCGAATTGCCAGGCCGCCAGCGTGATCAAAGTCCAGATGGCAGTATTGGGGTTGCCCAACCAGATGACAGGCGGTATCCCCAAAAAGGCCATAAGAAAGTTCACCAGTCCTTCTGTACCAAAGACCTGCCGCCACATCACGGCCACCGCCACACTTCCGCCGACGATGGAAGGCGCATAAAACATGGCGCGGTACACACTGATCCCGCGGCGATCCGAGTTGAGGAGCATCGCCACAGCCAAGGCAAAGACTAGTCTCAGTGGGATAGCGGTCATCACATAGTAAAGAGTCGCCCTGACCGAGGCCCAGTAGCGCGTGTCGTGTTGAACCATACTTTGGAAATTCTCCAACCCCACCCAGACAGGAGGAGACATCGTATCATAGTCGGTGAACGCCAGATAGAACGAAGCCAGAATCGGCATGAGCGTAAAGACAAAAAAACCAATCAGCCAGGGCGCGATAAACAGGTATCCATTCAGATTTCTGCCCAGTTGGCGGCGCGACATTGGGAACGCCGGTCTCACCGCCCGTTTTGCTGCAGCCTCTGGCTTGGGAAGAACAGCTTCTGCTGTTGAATCCATACTGGGCACCTCATCCTGCAACTGCTCAGGTCATTGCGAGGAGCGGAGCGGTGGCAGACGCATAGCATCCGCACAAGCTCCGCCTGGCAGAATATAATCACCTTGGGCGAAGGCCCAAGCCCTTCGCTCGCAATGACGGGCTGGGTATTACCTCATTTTTATAACAATAACTGTGACAAGTCAATCAGAGAAAAAAAGAGGGGCACAGGAGCTAGAGGAATCTCCCTTTTAGCCCACCCGTGCCCCTTACGTTCGTCACAAGCAGCGTATCATTAACTGGCCAAGAGGTTGACTACTTTTTGTTCTTGGCCAGGATGGCATTGGCTTCTTTGCGCAGCAGCGCCACCCCATCCTCCGCCGAGAGCTTGCCGTACATGACCGGCTCAATGACCTTGGTGACGATGAAGCTGTTATCACTGCCGCTGATGTCAGCGGATCCAGCCGGATCAGGCGGGCGAATGGGAGCAGCGGTTTTTTCTGCCTGGGCTGCAAAGTCGAACATGGCAATTTGAGACTTGCCCAGCTTGGGCTTGATGCCCTCCCGAACAGCAGAGGAGATGGGGATACCACGCTCGGCCAGGAGAATTTCGTTGGCTTCGACCGAGTTGGTAAAGAAATCAATAAACATCGCCGCTTCTTTGGGATGCTTGGAATTGGCCGCGATGCTAAAGAACATGGACGGCTTCATATAGTGCGACGAAATCTTGGCGCCGACTGGGACCGGCAAGGTCGCGATTTTGATGTTGCGGTTCTCGCCCGCCGCCTTCCACGACGCAACGATCTGGTTGGTCCACAGCCACGTCATGGCCGCCTGGCCCTTGACGAACAGGTTGTTCTCCAGGGTCCATTGGGCGGCGACTTCTTCTTCGCGGGTGGGGATGGCCTTGGCTTTTTGCAGCCGCACAGCCATCTTGAGGAAATCGGCATAGATTTTATCGTCATCATAGCCGAGTTGGGTCCCGTCCGCGCTCCAGATATACTGATCCATGGCCAGGTAGATTGACCGCCACAATTCCCAGTTGTAGAGGGAATCGCTCCCGCCATACATATTCGCTTTTTCGCGGAACGCCATGGCGATCTTTTCGTAATCTGCCCACGTCCATTTGTCGCCTGGCAGGTCAATACCGGCCTTTTTGAAGGCATCCACATCTAGCTCGAAGCAGAGTGTGTTATTGCCGAGGTTGATGGCGTAATTCTTGCCGCCCAATACGCCGCCCTTGATGGACGCCTCGGCCACGTTCTTGAGGTTGATCGTGCCGTCAGCAATGTAGGGGTCGAGCGGCAGGAGTTGCTTGTTGGCAACCCATTGCGCGATCATTTGATAGTCTTGCTGCATGATGTCGGGCAGATTGTTACCGGCGGCCTGGGTGTTCATCTTGGTCCAATAGTCCGCCCACGCGGCGAATTCGTAGGTGATCTTGATGTTGGGGTATTTCTTTTGGAACAACTCGATCACGGCGATGGTGCGGTCGTGCCGGGCCTGGGAGCCCCACCAGGCGATGCGAAGTTCGACCGGTTGAGCGGCCGGGGCCTTGGTGGGTTCGGGCGCTTTGGTCGGCTGGGCTGGAGCGGAAGTCGGCGCGGGCGTGGCTCCGCCTCCACAGGCCGTCAACACAAGACTGGTGAGTACCAGTGCGGACAACAGAGCGAACAGGTTCTTTTTCATCTCGAGTTTCCTCCTCTGGTTTGGGGATTTTGAACTCCCGACGGAACGCTGGCATGGACCGGCTATTTGAGGGTACTTTGACAGCCGTCACTGCCGATGATAGAATTACGTTGCCTTAATTGTAAGGCAAACCCGGCGCCCTGTACGCCAGGTTTGCGCCAAGTTTGTGCCAACTGCATCCCCTTCCTACCCTCCCCCACTTGCAGAGCGTGCGATAAGGGGGCCAGAAACCGAGTAGATGGAATCCGACGAGTTCCGAAAACAAATCAAAGACGCCCTGGAGCATTTGTACGACACGGCGTATCTCCAAGTTCATCCCCTGCTGTCCCAGTTCTCTGATACTGCAACGTCCGACCGGTTGACCCGCGCGCAAAAGTTGCGTGGTTTGCTCAAAGACGCCATTGAGACGCTGCGCCCCCAGTCAGGCTCCCCGTCCGGTTCGCCGCGTGACGCGTGGCGCAGTTACCTTGCGCTCCGCTATCGCTACGTGCAAGGGATGAGCATGGCACAGATCGAAGACGAGATGGGCATCAGCTTGCGTCAACTCCAGCGCGAGTTGCACAAAGGGCTGGATGCGCTCTCGGCCATGCTCAGGGAAAAGCACGCGTCCGAAAGCAGCTCCGCCCGTGCCTCCCCGTTGCCAACCTCCGGGTCGGTGCAAGAGCTGGAAAGCGAGCTGAGCCAATGGCAACTGGAACGACAGGCCTATCCAGTGCAAGCGCTGGTAGAAGAAGCGTTGACGATGCTCAAGCCGCTGATGGATCAGCGCGCCGTGAAACTGATGGCAGACCTGTCCGCTGGTTTGCCGCCGGTCTTGGTGGATGCTACGCTGATGCGGCAGGCCTTGTTCAAAGTGCTGCGCTTGATGGCCCAAGACTCGGGAAGCGTGATTGCGCTTCGAGCCGATCAGCTTGAGGATCAGGTCGAGATTACCTTGCATTGCTTGTCCTGTGCACTTTCCACCGCAGAGGAAGAATGGCAAATGGTCGAGCTGCTCGTCAACCAACAAGGGGGCAGGTTGACCCTGGACGTCCAGCCGGGGATCGGGACACACGTGACGCTGGGCCTGCCCGGCACCAGCCAGCCCCGCGTGTTGGTGATTGACGATAATCCATCCATTCACCAACTGTTTGAGCGATACCTTGCGCCTCATCACTATACCGTCATCCATGCGCGCAGTGGGCCCGAGGCATTGCGGCTGGCTGTTGCCGCCAGCCCCGATCTGATCACACTTGACGTGATGATGCCGAGCATGGATGGCTGGCAAGTCTTGCGTGACCTGACCCGAAACCCGGCGACCTCGCACGTTCCCGTGATCATCTGCTCGGTGCTCAAGGAGCCGGAACTGGCGTTTTCGCTGGGGGCGCGTGCCTATCTCAAAAAGCCGGTGGAGCGCCTGGAACTGCTGGCGACGCTGGATCGGCTGAGGCCGAAGGCAGGCCGCGCACCGGCATCGCCCCCACCAGCGCTTGCAGGTAATTGAGGGTCTCGCTGATCGAGGCGCTTTGAGGGCGCAGCAGCTTGAGGGACAATCCCCCCTCGCCGACGATGGTCTCCGGGTATTGGGCGCTGATCACAATCACCGGAATGTGTGCGAGCGCGGGATCGGCCTTCATCTCCTGCAACACCATCAGCCCATTGACCTCCGGCATCATCAAATCCAGCAGCACCAGGTCCACTGGCTCGCTATGCAGCCGCGCCAGAGCCTCTGCTCCTCCGAATGCCTCAAGGGGATGATACCCCCTGCCTGCCGATTGCAGCATCCGGCTGATCAGCTCGACCAGTTGCACGTCATCGTCCACAATGAGCGCATTCTGCACCGGTCGCTCCAGGCACGCCATCGCATCAAGCAACTGCTCGCGTAGCACGGGTTTGAGCAGGTAGTTTTCGATTCCAAGCGCTTGGGCGGCGCGCAGGCTGCCGGGCATCGAAATCACGATCAGAGGCAAGTCGCGCGGGACATCTGCGAACCATTGGGGCGGGGCTGGGTCCTGCCCGTCAGATTGGTCTATCACCAATGCAACCGGCTGGTGACGATCGATCAATGCAGAAAGATCGGCTTGGTCCTGCACCTGGATCACGTCATAGCCGCTCAGGTGGCGGCGAACCGTTCGAAGTAGCAACGGGTCTGGTTCAACCATCAACACGGCTTTGCGATAGTTCAGAGCGTAAGCTGGTGATCCGGTTGTGTGCGGTTTGATGCCAGAGTCGGGATGGATCAGGATGGGCAGGGTGAAATAAAACGTCGTTCCTTGCCCAGGTTGGCTCTCGAGCCACATCCGTCCGCCGTGCAGTTCAACCAATCTCTTGCTCAGCGGTACTCCCAGGCCTGTGCCCTCATGCCTCCGACTGGTCGAGCCGTCCACTTGTCCAAAGTCCTCAAAGACTCGGGGCACATCCTTGGGTGCAATTCCGATGCCGGTGTCTTGGACGGTCACCTGTATCTCTTGGTGCACGAGCCGGGCCGTGATTGTGACGCCGCCCACGCTTGTGAACCGGCTGGCGTTAGTCAAGAGGTTGATCAACACCTGGCGGATCCGTGTGGTATCCATGCGCAGACGCGGCAGATGAGGATCAACCTGGATATTCAAGTACAGGTTCTTGGCACGATAGAGGTCGTGCACAACGCCCACGGCTTCCTGGATCACCTCTTCGATGCCAGCCTCTTCCACCGTCAGGCCCAACTGATGCACGTCCAGAGCGGACAGGTCCAGGATGTCGTCAATCAGAGAGGATAGATGGCGAGCATTCTGGTAGATTTGCTCAATGTCTCCGCGCAGGGTGGGCGACCAGGATACGCCGGCATAGGTCTCGGGCGCATTCGCCATCGTCTCGCTGAACCCGATGATGATGTTGAGCGGCGTGCGCAGCTCGTGGCTCACGTTGGCCGCAAACTCGGCCTTGAGCCGCCGCGCCTCATCGGCCAGGCTGCGCGCTTCGATGAGAGCATAGTTCATCTTTTCGATGCGCACATAAGCCTCTTCGAGCGCCTTGAGCGCGCGCGCCAACGACATGCGCTCGTCGCGCAGATCTTTCACCAGGCTTTCGGCCCTTCGATAACTGTTGTGCATCCACCCCAAGGCCATGTTGACCTGGCGGGCGCTGAGCCAGGCAGCCAAAGCCGTCAGATAAATGAGAAAGACTGGCGTGACAATCTGTTGGGGATCGAACCAGTTTACGCCATGCCAGCGCGCTACAGCCAAACAGGCCAAGCTGGCAATGGCCGCCACCGCAAACACACGCAGATTCGATATCAGCAAGCTGGAAACGACGACGGCGACAGGGAAATAATATTGGGCCGGGCTTTCTGGCATAAACCACTGAAGGCACGTGATGGCGCTGAGCAAAGTGATGATGGGCATAGACACAGCGGTCCGGTAATGGTCGGTGCGCAACCACAGCCCGGCTATCGAACCTGCCAACAAGACCAAGGCGCTCGGCAGATATTCTAGTTGCCCCTCATAGCCGATGGCTGCCAGCGTCATCAACCAGCCAGCGACGAACGTCGCCACGCTGATTTCCAAGATCATGTCACGGCGTAGATCATCCAAGTCGCCTGACTCGATCGTACTGATCCATCGTTTCCAAAAAGCACTGGCTTGCATAGGATCGCCCTCCCTCGTATGAGAACAATTTATCGCAGTTTGCTCGATAAAGCAAGCCAGCGTCAGGAGGGCGAGGCGGACTTGCCACTTGACTTTATGAGCATATCTGGACAAAATGGAGCTTGGGAAAACGTCGGCGGCGGGTACCGCTCCGGCTGCCGATCTGAACCGCAGCCCCAGCCTTTCTCCCTGCGAGGGAAAAGGGTGGGGGGGCCGAGTGATGGCATCGAGATATTTTGACCACTACCAGGAGG
This sequence comes from Thermoflexales bacterium, assembly GCA_034434835.1. Classification (GTDB taxonomy): domain Bacteria; phylum Chloroflexota; class Anaerolineae; order Fen-1058; family Fen-1058; genus JBGLNJ01. The sequence continues at coordinate 12,997 of DAOTXX010000070.1, forward strand.
AACCATGTCAGGCTTTCGCCAACAAGGTAACACATTGATCTGGGAGCAAAACCATGAGCTGGTGCAGATCGAGCCGTGGGGGCAAGACAGCCTCCGCGTCCGCGCCACGATGGGGCCGTACATCCGCGACGATCTGCCAGGAGCGCTCTTGTCCCCCGCTGCCACGTCTGTGCAGATCGAGGTCGCAGGGGAAAATGCCGTCATCCGCAACGGCAAGCTCGCGGCAGAGGTCCGCCTGGAGTGGGACGGGATGCGCAGTGACTCGGCGCGGATTCGTTTTGTCCACGCAGTTACCAACGCAGAGTTGGTCGCCGAGGCGCCATCTCACTTCCCCAAGCCGCCCGCGCGCGGGTTCAAACCGGTGGGCGGCGACCTCTTTCACGTCGAGGCGCGCTTCAACGCCTACGACGACGAGCGCCTCTATGGGCTGGGCCAGCATCAGCATGGGCGACTCGATCAGAAGGGTTGCGTCATTGACTTGTTCCAGACCAACACCGAAGTCGGCATCCCGTTTCTGCTTTCGAGCCGGGGCTATGGTTTGCTGTGGCACACTCCGGCGATCGGCCGTGTGGAACTGGGACAGAATCAAACCCGGTGGGTAGCCGAGGCAGCGGCGCAAATGGACTATTGGATCACCGCAGGCGACACACCCGCCGAGATCATGGCGCGCTATGCAGAGGTCACCGGCCATGCGCCCATGCTGCCCGAATGGGCGGCAGGTTTCTGGCAATGCAAGTTGCGCTATCGCACGCAGGACGAGTTGCTGTCGGTCGCTCGGGAGTACAAGCGGCGCGGTCTGCCGCTCTCGGTCATCGTCGTTGACTTTTTTCACTGGTCCAGGCAAGGGGATTGGCAGTTCGACCCCGTGTGTTGGCCCGACCCGGCGGGAATGGCGCGCGAGCTGGACGAGCTGGGCGTCAAGGTCATGGTGTCCATCTGGCCGACCGTCAGCACCTTGAGCCGTAACTTTGAAGAGATGCAACGGCGCGGATTGCTGGTTCGTACAGAGCGCGGCGTCCCGGCCCTCAAGTCCTTTCGAGAGGTCGGTTGCGAAGGGATAGTGTATGTGCACTATTACGATCCGACGAACCCGGAAGCGCGACGCTTTATCTGGGACCAGGTCCACCAGAGCTACTGGCGGCACGGGATCAAAATCTGGTGGCTGGATGCGTGCGAACCGGAGATTGACCCGCGCGATCCCGAGAACCTGCGCTTTCACGCAGGCAACGGATTGGCAGTGATGAACATCTATCCCTTGCTACACCAGCAGGCCTTTTACGAAGGGATGCGCGCGGAAGGCGAGCAAGACATCATCTCGCTTTGCCGCTCCGCCTGGGCGGGGAGTCAACGCTATGGCGCGGCGGTCTGGTCAGGCGATGTCCGCTCCACCTTCGAGGCGTTGCAAACCCAGGTGCGCGCCGGGCTGAACATCGGCCTGAGCGGCATCCCGTGGTGGACGACGGACATTGGCGGCTTTCTGGGCGGAGATGTAACCTCGCCCTATTTCCGCGAGCTGATCGTGCGTTGGTTCCAGTACGGCGTCTTTTGTCCGCTGTTCCGCCTGCACGGGTATCGGTTGCCGAACGAGGCGTACTGGGACACGGGCGGCCCAAACGAGGTCTGGGCGTTTGGCGAGCCAGCCTACCCGATCATCCGCGAGCTAATGTTCTTGCGCGAGCGGTTGCGGCCATACATTATGGAACAGATGCGGCAGGCACATGAGCAAGGCGCGCCGCCGATGCGTCCGCTCTTTTTCGACTTTCCAGCGGACAAGAACTGCTGGAGCATAGAGGACCAGTTCATGTTTGGCCCTGACCTGCTTGTTGCGCCAGTGCTTGCCGAGGGCACACGCAGTCGGCAAGTCTATTTGCCTGCCGGGACGACCTGGCGCGACGCCTGGACGGATGAAAAACTCGAGGGCGGCGGATGGATTGTGACGGATGCTCCGTTGGACAAGATTCCACTCTATCTGCGCGAAGGCAGAACGTTACCCATTCGAGCTTAGGAATGTACGCCTTGGTTCTCTGCGATGATGTTTGGCATCCCGCGCACATAGCCCGCCAGGGTTTGGGTGCGCTGGGAAATTGTGGCTTTGAGTTCGATTGGATCGAAAACGCTGGCGAATGGTCGGCTGAGCGGATGGCCGGTTATCCATTGGTGGTCATGACCAAGTCGAATCACATCTCGGCAACCGATCAGCGCCCTTGGGTCACCGAGCAGGTTCAGCAGGCCTTTCTGGATTACGTTCGCAGAGGGAATGGACTGCTGATCATCCATTCGGGCACGGCGGGGTATCATCAGATGCCTGTGCTGCGCAGCCTGATGGGTGGCGCGTTTATCCAGCATCCACCTCAATGCCCGGTCACTATTGAGCCACGGGAGGGCCATCCTCTCACTGTTGCAAGTGCCACATTCACGCTGGTGGATGAGCACTATTTTATGAACCTGGACGACGCTGAGGCCGATGTCTTTCTGACGACCACGTCGGAACATGGCACGCAGCCTGGTGGCTGGACTCGGAAGGAGGGGGAGGGCCGTGTCTGCGTGCTGACCCCCGGCCACAACGTGAACGTCTGGCTGCACCCTTCGTTCCAGGCTCTGCTCCGTAACGCTCTGGACTGGTGCGGCAGGAAGCTTGGATGATCCCAAAGATTCCCTCTTGACACCCCACCCGCTTTTGTGCTATATTAGGAAACGCAGTACGGGATTACCGTATTCTTCACCAGATGTGCCCCATAATCGTACAGCGAATGACCTTCGCAAACAAAGGACCCGACAATGCCGCGTTCATCCAAGATGATCGGATCGGTCCAGCGAGCGCTTGACATCCTTGAACTGTTCGATGCTCAAACATCCGAATTAGGCACCACCGAGATAGCGGCGGCCACAGGCCTGCACAAAAGTACGGTCGCTGGCCTGATCTATACACTTGAGGCCAAAGGCTATCTCGACCAAAACCCAACCACTCGCAAATACAGGCTGGGCCTCAAGTTGGTCGAGCGGGCCTCGGTCATGTTGAGCCATGTCGAAATCTGCCAGGTGGCCCTCACACATCTCCAGGTGCTGCGGGATGAATTCGACGAGACGGTCAATCTGGCTATCCTCGATGGCGCAGATGTGGTATACGTTGAGCGGCTGCTGAGCAAGCGTGGGCTGGGGATGCGTTCCGAAGTCGGCAAGCGGATGCTTGCACACAGTACCGCGCTAGGCAAAGCCATCTTGTCCTGTTGGCCGGTCGAGCAGGTCAAGAATTTCGTCAGGCAGTATGGCCTACCGGCAGTGACGCCGAACACCATCACTGACCCGGAGCGGCTCTTGTGCGAGCTGGACAGGACACGCGAACAGGGATATGCCATGGATGACGAAGAAAATGAGCCAGGGGGGCGCTGTGTCGCCGCGCCGGTCTTTGACCATACCGGCCAGGTTGTCGCAGCGGTCAGTCTCTCGGCGCCCTCGCCCCGGCTGCCCTCGTCCCAAGTCCCCGCCGTTGGCCTGAGGGTCAAAGAGACCGCCAAGGCGATCTCGCGCAGCCTGGGATACTCGCCCCGACTGTATTGAGCCTGTACGTTTTGGAATCTAGCGCAGCGATTGGCTGCGTATGAGAGAACCGGCACTGGTTCCATTCAAAACTAGAGGAGGAAATCCCATGTCTAAGCACAAAAAGATTACCCGCCGCGAGTTCATTCGGCTGGCAGCAGCGACTGCGGGCACAGCCGTCTTGGCCAGTTGTGCCCCGCCGACCACGCCTACCGCAGCCCCCACCCAACCGTCTGCGCCAACGGCGGCTCCGACCGCCGTGCCCACCAAGCCCCCAGCGCCGACAACCGCTCCCACCGCCGCGCCGACCAAGCCCCCGGCGCCCAAGTTGAGTGAACAACTCGTGGGCAAGCTCGAAGGCCCCGAGATCATTCGGGACGTTGCCCAATATCCGAAAAAGTTTAACGAAGCGCCGATGTTGGCAGAGCTTGTGAAGGTAGGCAAGCTGCCGACGGTTGACAAGCGTCTGCCCGACCCTGACCAACTGATGGTCGTCAAGCCGCTCAGAGAGATTGGCAAGTACGGCGGCAACTGGCGGCGCGCGTTCACCGGCCCGGCCGACCACGAGAACGGCAACCGCATCAACTCGACGGACAAGATCTTGTTCTGGGATTACACCGGCAACAAGATCATGCCCAGCCTGGCGCGCGATTGGAAAGTCAGCGACGATGGCAAGACGACGACCATCTACCTGCGCAAGGGGGCCAAGTGGTCAGATGGCACGCCGCTCACCGCGGATGACTTTATCTTCTGGTTCGAGGAGATCTATTCGAACAAGCAGATCGTGCCGACGCCGTTCTTTGAAATGCAGATCAACGGCAAGAATGGCGTGATGAAAAAGATAGATGACTATACCGTCGCGTTCGAGTTCCCGGAACCCTACTATTACTTTGTCTATGTCTTGGCGGGCAGCACGTCCATCGGCGCCGGCCACGCGACGCGCGGAGCGTTTCAAACCTTTGGCGGCGGGTATTGCCCGGCGCACTATATCAAGCAATTCCTGCCCAAGTACTCGTCCGAGGAGGCCGTCAACGCCAAGGCCAAGCAGTTGGGCTTTGATAACTGGGTGGCTCTGCTCAAGAACAAGTACAGTTGGGCGCTCAATCCCGAACTGCCGGTGATGACGCCGTGGCGGACCGTCAATCCAATCAACACGCCCACCTGGTCTATGGAACGCAATCCGTACTATTGGGCCGTGGACACTGAAGGCAACCAGTTGCCGTACATTGACAAGATCACGATGACGCTGGCGGAAAACACCGAGGTCGCCAACCTGCGCGCCATCGCGGGTGAGTATGACATCCAGGAACGCCATATGGGTCTTGCCAAGCTGCCAGTCTTTTTGGAGAACGCGCAAAAGGGCAACTATACGGTTCACCTCGACCCGGCCTTTAACGGCTCGGACGTCGCGCTGCACATCGGCAACGCCTACGAAGGCGATCCCGAGATCTCCAAGCTGCTCAAGAATAAGGATTTCCGTCACGCGCTTTCGATGGGGATCGATCGCGATCAGCTCAACGAGGCGTTCTGGCTGGGCGTCGGCACGCCCGGCTCGACGGCCCCCGCCGAGTCCACCATCTATAGTCCTGGCCCCGAGTACCGCAAGAAATGGTGCACGCTCGATCTCAAGCAGGCCAACGAGATTTTGGACAAGCTAGGACTGGACAAGAAAGACGGTGACGGCTATCGCTTGCGCACAGATGGCAAAGGCCGCTTGCGGCTGGAAATGATCACCGTCGGCGGGCAGTTTGTGCCATACACCCAGATCGGCGAGATGATCAAGCAGCAATGGAAAAAGATCGGCATTGACGTGGACATCAAAGAGACGGAGCGCAACCTGGCGTTCGGCAAGACGGCCAACAACGAGCACCAGATCATTACCTGGGCGAACGACGGCTCGGAGATGCTCTTTCTCTTTGCGCGCCATGCGCTGCCGGTGGACTCGGCAGAATGTCACATGGGCATGGCCTATGCCAAGTGGTATGCCAGCAATGGCGCGCAAGGCAAAAAGCCCGAAGACCCCGAAATGCTGCGCGCGTTCGATCTGTTCCGCAAGGCATACGGGATGCCGGAAGCCGAGCAGATCAAGGCGGCCCAAGAGATCTGGAAGATCATTGTCGAGCAGCAGTGGAGCATCGGCACGGTCGGCCAGTCGCCGGCGTTCATGGGCGTCCGCATCGTCAAGAACAACATGGGCAACGTCCCGGAGCGGCAGGTGAACGCGCAGCACGCGCGCACGCCGTGCAGCTCGCAGCCGACGACGTTCTTCTTCAAGTCGTAGCTTACCCCTTTCCTTCTCCCTTCCCCCGTCAGATGGGGGAAGGGAGAAGTTTGCCTCCCCCGTGAAACGGGGGAGAGGTTAGGGTGGGGCATGAGGTGATTCCCAGTGTTAGCTTATATTGCACGCCGCTTGATTCTGGCTATTTTGACCATCTGGGCCATCACGGTCGTCTCGTTCATCATCATCCAATTGCCGCCTGGCGATTATGTGACCGCGTACATTGCCTCGATGTCTGCTTCTGGCAGTGGGGTGACAGAAGCGGAGGCGCAGGCGCTGCGTGAGCAGTACGGGCTCGATCAGCCCTACCACATCCAATATCTCAAGTGGATGGGACTGATCGCGCAGGGCAACTTTGGCATGGCGATCGAGTGGGGACGTCCGGTGTTGGATGTCATCGGCGACCGCCTCACGCTGACGGTCGTCATTTCGCTGGCCGCAGTGATATTCACCTGGGCGCTGGCGCTGCCGATTGGTATCTATTCTGCTGTCAAGCGTTATTCGGTGGGCGACTATGTCTTTACCTTTCTTGGCTTTATCGGGCTGGCGATCCCCGGCTTTATGCTCGCGCTGATCGTGATGTACGTTGGCTTCAAGTACTTTAACGCCAACGTCGGCGGGCTGTTCTCGGCCGAGTTTGCCGATGCGCCATGGAGTTGGGCCAAGTTCGTGGATATGCTCAAGCACCTGCCGATTGTGGCGATTGTACTGGGTGTGTCCGGCACGGCGCAGCTCATCCGCATCATGCGCTCGAATCTGCTCGACGAGCTGCGCAAGCCTTATGTGATGACGGCGCGCGCGCGCGGCCTGTCAGAGACCCGCGTGATCTTGAAATACCCGGTGCGCGTTGCACTCAATCCGTTCATCAGCACGATAGGTTACCTGTTTCCTTATATCGTCTCGGGTAGCATCATTGTCTCGCTCGTCTTGAGCCTGCCTACCGTCGGGCCGCTCTTGCTCAAGGCGCTCATTGCGCAGGACGTGTTCCTGGCCGGGACGATTGTGCTGATGTTGGGCGTGATGACGGTGATCGGCACGTTCATCTCGGACTTGTTGTTGATGTGGGTTGACCCGCGCATCCGGTTGGGGAGGCAGTGATGGCAGATCTCCTCACGACGCCCGCCAGCCGCGAGTCAGAATTCGTCACGACGGTCGAAGAAGAACGCATTGCCGTCGCCACGCAGTGGCAGTTGATGTGGTGGCGCTTTCGCAAGCACCGCCTGGCGATGATGGGCAGCGCTGTGTTGATCATCTTTTACCTGGTGGCGCTGGCCGCTCCGTTTCTGGCTTATTCGGACCCCGATGTGTCCGACGCGCAACTTTCACTGATGGCGCCGCAGCCCATCCGCTGGTTTGACCAAGGCCGGTTCAGGCCGCACGTGTACGCCATCAAGGGCACGCGCGACCCCAAGACGTTCAAGCGCGTGTATGCGCCTGACCCCGAGACGAAAATACCGGTGCGTTTTTTCGCTCCTGGCTTTGAGTACAAATGGCTAGGCCTGATCCGCTCTAATGTGCATCTGATCGGTATTGAATCCACCGATGAGATGCAGGGCGTTGAGGCGGAAAAGACGCTCTTTCTCCTGGGCACTGACGTGCAGGGGCGCGATGTCTGGTCACGCCTGATGTACGGCACGCAGACTTCGTTGACGATTGGCTTGTTGAGTGTGGCGCTCAGTTTGTTTCTCGGTGTGCTGCTGGGCGGCATCTCGGGCTACTATGGCGGCCCTGTAGATACTCTCATCCAGCGCGTTGTCGAAATCCTGCGTTCCGTCCCGACGATCCCGCTCTGGATGGGGCTGACCGCTGCGCTGCCCGCCAGTTGGAGCGTCACGCAGGTTTATTTTGCCATCACCATCATCATTTCGTTGTTGGGGTGGACTGAGCTGGCGCGTGTCGTGCGCGGGCGATTTCTCTCGCTGCGCGAAGAGGATTTTGTGATGGCGGCCCGGCTCGCTGGCTGCAGCCGGATGCGCATTATCTTCCGGCACATGGTGCCATCTTTCCTCAGCCACATCATCGCGGCGACGACGCTGGCGCTGCCGGCCATGATCATCAGCGAGACCTCGTTGAGCTTTTTGGGGCTGGGCTTGAGGCCGCCAGCGATCAGTTGGGGAGTGCTTTTGCAAGATGCCCAGAACGTTCAGGCGCTGGCGATTTCGCCCTGGCTGCTGATCCCGGCCATCCCGGTGATTGTAGCGGTGCTCGCGTTCAATTTTGCGGGCGACGGCCTGCGCGACGCGGCTGATCCTTATGGATGATCATGATCTCTCCCATTTTCCCGTCCTCCCTTCTGATGGGAGAGGGTAGGGGTAGGGGAGTTGGGAACGTATAAATGAATAACGGCCATAAACTATTACTATCTGTTCGTAACCTCAAGACGTATTTTTTTCAGGACGAAGGGACCGTCAAGGCTGTGGACGGCGCGACTTTTGACGTGTACCCCGGCCAGACGCTGGGTATCGTCGGCGAAAGCGGCTGCGGTAAAAGTGTGACGGCGCAGTCCATTTTACGCATCGTGGATCAACCCGGCCGCATTGTGGAGGGCGAGATCATCTTGCGCCGTGCCAATGGTGACGAACTGGATCTGACCAAGATGCGTTCTAACAGTCCGGAGATGCGCGCTATCCGGGGCGGTGAAATCGGCCTGGTATTTCAGGAGCCGATGACGTCCTTCAGTCCGGTGCACACGATCGGCAACCAACTGATCGAGACGATCCGGTTGCACAAAAAGGTCAGTGCGCAAGAAGCCCGACGATGCGCCATTGAATCGCTCCGACAGGTCGGCATCCCCAAACCCGAGAGACGGATTGATGAATACGCCTTTGAGCTGAGCGGCGGTCTACGTCAGCGTGCGATGATCGCTGTGGCGCTCTGCTGCGATCCCCGGCTGCTGATCGCCGATGAGCCGACGACAGCGCTCGACGTGACCACACAGGCGCAGATCCTCGATCTGCTGCGTCAGTTGCAGCAGCAGCGGGGCATGGCGATCATGCTCATCACGCACAACCTGGGCGTGGTCGCCGAGATGTGCGATGACGTGGTGGTGATGTATCTGGGGCGCGTTGTGGAAGAGGGGCCGGTGGACGACATTTTTCATTCGCCTTGCCACCCTTACACGCGCGCGCTTCTTCGTTCGATCCCGAGTATCGAGTCCACGCCGCGCGTCAAGCTGCCCACGATTACCGGCTCGATCCCGCATCCGTATAATCGCCCGTCGGGCTGCCCGTTCCACCCGCGTTGCCCGGATTTCATGTCGGGCGTATGCGACGCCGCCGAGCCGACGCTGATTTCAGTGAACGAGCGACAAAAGGTGAGCTGCTTTCTCTACGTTAAACATGAAGCGTGAAATCTTGCACTTCATGTCTCGCGCGTCTTATCTCACGAGAGGCATACTACATTGGCAGACCAAGATCAGGCAATACTCCGTGTTCAGAATCTCAAAAAGTATTTTCCTATCCGGCGTGGCTTTTTACAAAGGGTTGTGGGCTTTGTCCGCGCAGTGGATGATGTCACGTTCTATATCAATGAAGGCGAGACGCTTTCGCTGGTGGGGGAAAGCGGTTGTGGCAAGACAACGACTGCGCGCTGCATCTTGCGCGCCATAGACCCGACGGCGGGACAGATTTTCTTTCGGACGGACAGCGGTGCAGTCGTGGATGTCGCCACGTTGAATGATGATCAGATGCAGCCGCTCCGTCGCCAGATGCAAATGATCTTTCAAGACCCGTTTTCTTCGCTCAACCCGCGCATGACGCTGCTGGACATTGTGGGCGAGCCGCTGTTGGTGCATGGGATGAAGAACCGTCAAGAGCGCCAGGACCGTGTGGCCGAGTTGCTGCGCCTGGTGGGAATGCGGCCCGAATACATGCGGCGCTTTCCTCATGCGTTCAGCGGCGGGCAGCGGCAGCGCATCGGCATTGCCCGCGCGCTCGCGCTCAACCCACGCCTGGTCGTGGCCGATGAGCCGGTCTCGGCGCTGGATGTCTCGGTGCAGGCACAGATCCTTAACCTGATGCTGGATTTGCAAGCGCAGTTGGGCCTGACCTATTTATTTGTTGCACACGATCTGAGCGTGGTCCGCCATATCAGCGAGCGAGTCGCTGTGATGTATGTGGGCCGCATCGTCGAGATGGCTACAACGGAGGAATTATTCCACGCGCCGCGTCACCCCTACACTGAGGCGCTCATGTCGGCGGTCCCAAAGCCTGACCCGCGCTTGCGCTCCGAGCGCATTGTGCTGCAGGGCGAAGTGGCCGATCCGGCCAATCCGCCGCCGGGCTGCTACTTTCATCCCCGCTGCCGTTACGCGGTAGATGTATGCCGCCAGGAGACGCCTCAGCTTGTTGAAATCACCCCACGCCATTATGTGGCTTGTCATCGCGCGCGCGAGCTTGCCTTGCGGGGTATCAGCAAGCAAAGCCAGTGACCATTGGCCTGGCCCGTCTTGGCGGTGAAAGGTCCTTGGAGACCACTGGAAAAGTCATCTTTCTACCGCAGAGGCCGCTGAGGACGCTGAGTTTTATTAGGTTTTTTCTGCGCTCTCTGCGTGCTCGGCGGTGAAAGAAGGGGTTTTTCAGCACTCTCCTTGAGCATTCTTGGAGTCACTCGAACGACACGCCGATCGCGCGTAGCTGCGCTGCAATTTCTGGATGGATCGGGATGCCCTCGGCCAGATAACGTTCCTTCGTCTGCCAGCCCCGCTCGCCTGGCAATGCAATGACGATCCCCGGGTCCGCTTCGGCCTTGAGCCAATCCAGCAGATCCTCGACCCGCTGTGCGAAATGTTCTCGGTCTACAAACGCTTCCACATCGAGCGCCAGGAACAACTTGGATGCACCCGGATCGAGGCCGGTCGGGTCAGCTCGGAAAACCTCGAACGACAACAACCCGCCAGACAGCGCGCCCGTGAGCAACTCGATCATCAACGCCAGCCCAGTGCCCTTGTGCTCTCCCATAGGAAGCAGTCTGCCAGATGCCAGGATGGCCGCCGGGTCATCAGTGGGTTGTCCCGAGCTGTCCAATCCCCAACCATGCGGCACCTTTTTGCCTTCACGCAGGTACGTGCCGACTTTGCCCACTGCGGCCTGGCTCATTGCTATATCCAACACGATCGGCAATTGCTGTTTGCCCCTGGGCACACCGATTGCCAGTGGGTTGTTGCCCAGCAAGGGGCGCGAGGAACCCCAGGCTGTCATGTTGGGTAGGGCGTTTGTGGTGCAAAGGCCGATCATGCCGGCCTGGGCCGCCTGGAAGGCGTACGCGTGCGCCCGGCCCCAATGAGTTGTCCTCGTGGCGAGGCAGATCCCCACACCAAACTGTCTGGCTCGCTCGATGGCATGCTGCATGGCCTGCGTCGCCACATATCGGCCTGGGCCATTGTCGCCGTTCAATACACAAGTCGCTGCCCGGTCACGTAGCAGGTTCAGATGTGGGTCGGGATTGGCACGACCTTCACGGATGGCCTTGACCAATCCCGGCAACATCCGCACGCCGTGCGAGGGCACGCCCAGCAGATCGGCTTCGGCCATGATGCGTGCTTCGACCTCTCGAACAGGAGCAGGCACACCTGCGGCAGACAAAGCTGAATCAATCAGATCAATGAGGGATTCGTATTTGACTTTAATTTGGTTGGGCATATCAAGTATCCTCCTGCACAGGTTGTTCTGTGTGCTGGGCGATGTTGGGCAGACCCGATTGTACGGCACAAGTGTGACGAAGGCAACTTGCAACTCTTGAACCTGCCCGATCCGGATTGCGCCATCCCAAGAGCAAACTCAAGTGCCCAAGATGTATGGTAAAATTGGTCCGATTGCCAAGGAGGAACAGAGGATATGCCCAGATTTGCTGCGAATCTGACCATGCTCTATGCCGATAGCCCGTTCATGGATCGCTTTGCACGGGCAAAGGCGTCGGGCTTTCGCTACGTCGAATATCTCTTCCCCTACGAGCACGACATCGGCGCGTTGGCGGCTGCGCTGGCCAAGAACAACCTGACCCAAGTGTTGTTCAATTTGCCAGCCGGAAATTGGGGCGCGGGTGAGCGCGGCATCGCCGCGCTGCCTGATCGGATTCAAGAATTTCGGCGTGGAGTGGCAACCGCTATCGAGGTTGCCCAGGCGCTCAAGTGCAAACAGATCAACTGTCTGGTCGGCAAGCGCGATGAGCGGGTGCCGCTTGAGGAACAACGGCGCGTGATGATCGAGAACTTGCGCTATGCTGCGAATGTTTTGGCGGAGCAAGGCATCACCTTGATGATCGAGATGCTTAACCCGTTCGATGTACCGGGTTTCCTGATCGCCACGCCTCAGGCAGCCTTTGCCGTGCAAGATCAGGTCGCGTCGTCCAATCTCAAGATTCAATACGATATGTATCATGCCCAGCGAACGGAAGGCGAGTTGGCGGCGACCTTTCAGAGGAACCTCGCGCGCATCGGGCATGTGCAGATAGCCGATAATCCCGGCCGCCATCAACCAGGCACGGGCGAGATCAATTATCGTTTTCTGTTCCATCACATGGATCGAGTCGGCTACATGGGCTATGTTGGACTCGAGTACATTCCTGAAGGCACAACCGAGCAATCGCTCGCGTGGGTTGCCGAGTATGGGTATTCACTCTGACCAGAAAGGACGGGCAAAATGGAGCGCATTGGTTTTATTGGTCTGGGCATCATGGGCAAGCCCATGGCGACCCATCTGCTGCAGGCCAATTATCCCCTCACGGTTTTGGATCGTGTGCCAGAGCCGCAGCATGAACTGGTTGCAGCGGGCGCACAAGCAGGCACGTCACCCCGGCATGTCGCCCAAGTCAGCGACGTGATCATCACTATGCTGCCAGACTCACCTGACGTTGAAGAAGTGATCTTGGGCAAAGACGGCGTCCTGGAAGGCCTGCGACCGGGCAGCCTGGTCATAGACATGAGCACCATTTTGCCTTCGGTTGCCCGACGGGTGGCCGAGGCTGTGCGTCAGAGAGATTCGGACGCGCTGGATGCGCCCGTCTCCGGCGGACAGGTGGGCGCGCAAAACGCGACCCTGTCTATCATGGTGGGAGGCTCGGCAGCGGCTTTTGAGCGAGCCAGACCCATCTTTGAAAGGATGGGCAAGAACATTGTGCATGTGGGCGAAGCAGGGGCCGGCCAGGTGACCAAAGCGGCCAATCAGATCGTGGTGGCCGTCACGATCGCAGCGGTCAGCGAAGCACTGGTGTTGGCTGCCAAGTCGGGCGTGGACCCGGCCAAAGTGCGCGAGGCTTTGTTAGGCGGCTTTGCGCAGAGCCGCATCCTTGACCTGCATGGCAATCGCATCTTGCAGCGCAACTTTCAACCGGGCTTCAAGATCAAGTTGCACCGCAAGGACATGTCCATCATCCTGAACACGGCGCGCGAATTGGGATTGGCTTTGCCTACCAGCGCCACAGTCGCCGAGTTGATGAACGCGCTGATTGCCCATGGCGGTGCAGAGCTGGATCACTCAGCGCTGGTGACGATCATCGAGAAACTGGGCAATTATGAGATTCGACCTCCCGCAGGTTTGTAGTCTGTGGGGGCAAGTTTGGAGGGCAGCATGAACTATCGCTTTCTTGGCAAAACGGGGATGAAGGTCAGCGAGCTGTGTCTTGGCGCCATGACCTTTGGACGTGAAATTACCGAGAAGGAAAGCTGCGAGATACTCGATCGCTTTGTCGAAGCAGGCGGCAACTTTATAGACACTGCCGACGTTTACACTCGGGGCGCATCGGAAGAGATCATCGGGCGCTGGCTCAAAGGCAAGCGCCGTGACGACTTTGTCATCGCTACCAAAGTGCGCTTTGCTATGGGCGAAGGCCCCAACGACATTGGGCTGAGCCGAAAACATATTCTTTCTGCTGTGCAAGCCAGTCTGCGTCGCCTGAATACGGATTACATTGACCTGTATCAGGTTCACTGTTGGGATCAGGTGACCCCGTTGGAAGAAACGTTGAGCACGCTGGATAGGCTTGTCCAAAACGGCCAGGTGCGTTACATCGGCGCCAGCAACTTGACTGGCTGGCAACTGCAAAAGGCGATTGATCTGAGCCGACTGATGGGCTGGGAACCGTTCTCGTGTTTACAGCCGCAGTACAATTTGCTCGAACGCGGGATCGAGTGGGAAATGTTGCCCGTTTGCCAAAACGAAGGACTGGGCGTGATCCCCTGGAGTCCATTGCGGGGCGGTTGGTTGAGCGGCAAGTATCGTCGGGGCATGACCGCGCCCCCAGAAGGCACGCGGATCATGATCGCTGAAGCGAAAGGTTGGAGCGAATCGTGGACAGCTTATAACAATGAGCGCACCTGGAGCATTTTGGATGCGCTCTTTGCTGTTGCGGAGCAGGTCGGCAAAACGCCGGCTCAGGTAGCTCTCAATTGGCTGCTGCATCGCCCGGGCGTCACAGCGCCCATCATTGGCGCGCGCACGCTGGAGCAATTAGAAGATAATCTGGGCGCGGCTGGCTGGGCGCTGAGCCAGGATCAGATCGCTCAACTCGAGCTGGTCAGTGCTCCTCCGTCCATCTATCCTTACAATTTCATCGGCCGGTGGCAACGCCAGTAGCGTCTTTGACTGCCTCAAGCTCTTAACAAATCCTCTTGCTACCGCCAAGGCCGCTGAGGACGCCAAGCTCGAGATCCCCTCTGCTCTCTCGAGGGTGCTCAGCGGTTGTGCGTCGCTCTCCTAGAGTTTAATCTCTGGGCGGAGCAACCGCGTCAATGCCTCGACAAAATAATAGTCCCCATAGATCAGCCCATGATCCATCGAGCTGTGTGGCCTGGAACGTGTGGCGTGGATCAGGATAGAAGGCATGGGCGTTCCCCGGCTGCTATAGTTGCGCCACAAGGATCTGAGGATCGTGGTGGCCTCATTGCGCCAATAGTCCGCCCTCGATGCCATCGGTTCGAGCGAGGCGAGCAGCAACAAGCCAGACGCCAGGATCGCAGCGGCTGAGCTGTCCCGTACATCGTCGGGGATGAGCGGGCTGTCGTAATCCCAATACGGCACGTGATCGGGTGGCAGGCGGCGCAGGCTGTACTCGGCGAGGCGGCGCGCCGCATCGAGAAAGATCATGTCGCGCGTGTCCCGAAAACATTCGGCATAGCCATAGACGGCCCACGCTTGCCCGCGACTCCAACATGAGGTCGCGCTCCAGCCCTGATGTGTGTCCTGTTTGATAAATTCGCCCGAGTCCGGGTCAAAGTCGGCCACGTGCACTGTAGAGCCGTCGGCACGAACGAGTCGAGCGAGTGCCGTATGGGCGTGAGCCATCGCTATCTCGGCGAACGTTTTATCCCCGGTCTCCTGGCTGGCCCAAAAGAGCAAGTCGAGGTTCATCATCGTGTCAATGATGGCGCGTCCCCGCTGGGCCGCTGTCCCGTTGAGCGGCCCCCAGGCCTGGATGAATTTGCCCTTGGGGTTAAAGCGCAGCGTGAGCGTGCGCGCGGCCTGCAGGGCAGGTGGCTTGAGCGATCCGTCGCCGGTCAACCTGGCGCCCAAGACGTGAGAAAGCTCGAACAAAAAGCCCAGGTCGTGCGTCGTCGTATCGTTCTGGCGCGGCGCCAGCCGGGCGGCCCATTGCCGCGCGGCGGCTTCGAGCAAAGGGTCACCCGTGTGCGTATGCGCCAACCAGAGTAGGCCGACCCAATGACCGCCGACCCAGCCGCCATCCTCCACACATTTCCAACGTGCTCCCTCCGTCAGCTCTGGGAAGCTGGTGAGATGAGCCAGATTCTGTCGTATTCGCTCGATGCTGAAATCGAGCGCTTCATGCCAAATCGTTTCTGGGGAGCTTGGATCAGCCATGTTGTCTCCGGCGGCTTGGACTGTGACTTTCTATTTTGTCTGCGGAGCAGGACCGGTGGACTCGCGGACGATCAACGGGCTTTCCAAGAGCGTGCAATTGTTGCCAGGGCTGATCCTGCCCTCACGTATTCGTCGCAAAGTTTGGATTGCCAATTTGCCCATGCGATACTTGGGCTGCCCGATGGTGGTGAGAGGAGGATGAGAGTGAGCGGCAATGGCGATGTCATCTGTGCCGACGATTGAAATATCCTGTGGCACGCGCAGGCCATAAACGCGCACGGCGTGCAAAGCGCCTACCGCAATGATGTCATTGAAAGCAATGACGGCAGTCGGGCGCTCATCGCCGGGCAAGTCGAGCAGCGCTCTCATAGCCTGGAAGCCCCCTTCCACCTCAGTACCTGGCGGGACAATGGGACACCATTCGGGCCGCAAGGTCAGGCCGGCTTCTTTGAGGGCGGCTTCAATGCCGCGAAGCCGAGCTTGAGCGATCTCGCCAGTGCTGGGAGAGGCCAGGTGACCGATACGGGTGTGATTGAGGCTGAGCAAGTGTTGGGTGGCGCGGTACATGGCGTTCTCAAAGTCCACCAGGATGCAGTGCACCCCCGGCTGGCTGACGCGCCGATTGAGCAGCACCAGGGGGACCTTGTGACGTTCTTGCCATGTCAGCAATTCGGGGAAAGGTGCCAGGCCGGTCAGGATAACCCCTTCGACCGCAGGCTTGCTCAACTTGTGTAGCAGTTGACGTTGCCGCTGTGGATGGTCGGTCATGTTATACAAAGTCAGAATCAGCTCGCAGTCATTGGCTTCATCCTGAACACCACGCGCGATCTCCAGGAAGTATGGATTGAGCAAATCGCCTATCAGCAGAGCGATCGTGCCTTCATCCGGGCGTTTAGAGGCAGGTCGGGGGACATAGCCCAACGCAGCAACAGACATCTCGATTCGCTTTCGGAGGTCCTGGCTGACCGACCCTGTCTTGTGGAGTACACGCGAGGCGGTTGCCGTAGATACTTTGGCATGTTGTGCAACATCTGTGAGCGTGGGTCGTTTTTTCCCCTTCATTTTGCAGTCTCGTTGTGAAAGCTTGAAAGCATTATACTGTAACTTACAAGAAAAGTCAAGAATTATATTGACAAATTTCCAGAAAAAGTGTATAATCTACTCTGATTAGTGTGGAATATCTCTGCAAATTCCATACTAGTTTCTGCTCTATTTTCCGAGTCCAAGCCTTGCAAGGCATTGTGGTGATCCTGGGGGGTGTCCAGACCGCTTCATTCATCTGAGAGGTCGTCTACCTCGTCTTGTTTTCCCGCGTCAATCTTCGTCGGGCGTTTGCCCTGACTCGAAACCATGGAGGAAACAATGACTCGCTCACACAGTTACCGTTGGATGTGCATGGTGGTCGTGCTGTCGCTCTTGCTAGCAGCCTGCGGCCAGGCGGCGACGCCGACCCAGGCGCCCGCGCAACCGACAAAACCACCTGCAGCAACGACCGCCCCCGTTTCCAAATATAAGGAAGCTCCCATGCTGGCCGAACAGGTCAAGGCTGGCAAGTTGCCTCCCGTTGACCAGCGCCTTCCTGTCAATCCATTAGTGGTCAAGGCGGAGAAAGTTGGCAAGTATGGCGGCAACTGGCGCATGGGCATGACGGCCGGTACGGATGACGTTTCTTTCTACCGCATCGCTGCCTATGAGCCGTTGGTGCGGTGGAATGTCGAGTGGACCGACATTGTGCCGAACGTGGCCGAAAAGTGGGATGCGAAACCAGACGCAACCGAATTCACCATCTATCTGCGCAAGGGCCTCAAATGGTCGGATGGCACGCCCGTCACCGCGGGTGACATTCTGTTCTGGTGGGAAGACGTGGCGCTGAACAAAGAGCTTTCGCCGTCGCCGCCGAGCTGGATGGTGGCAGGTGGCAAGCCCGCCACGGTGACCAAAGTGGATGACACGACACTCAAGTTCACCTTTGACGGGCCGAATGGTCTCTTCCTGTCGAATCTGGCAAGCGCGAACGCCCGGCCTGTGCTCAACTTTCCCCAGCATTTTGCCAAGCAATATCACGCCAAGTACGTTGACAAAGCCAAGCTAGACGAAATGGTCAAGGCGGGCGGCTACCAGAGCTGGACACAAATGTTCATCGCCAAGGTCTCCCAAGCCGATGGCGGCGGCTATGGACAATTCAGCGTCGCCGGTCGCCCCACGGTCAATGCCTGGATGGTCGAGCAGCCGGTAGCAGCCGGAGCGACCCAGGTGACGTTTGTGCGCAACCCGTACTATTTCAAAGTGGACGCCGAGGGGCAGCAATATCCCTACGTTGACAAATTGACCTACACGGTGTTCCAAGATGTGGCGGGGATGTTGCTCAAGGCGACCAATGGCGAGATTGACTTTCAGATGCGCCATTTCAATACCCTGCCTAACAAGGCGGTGCTCTTTGACAATCAAACCAAGGGCGATTACCACTTTTTTGATCTCGTGAACGCGGGCAGCAATAGCATCGTCATTCACCTGAACCTGACGCACAAGGACAAGGTGATGCGCGAGATCTTCCAAAACAAGGATTTCCGCATCGGCCTGTCTTATGCGATCAACCGCAAAGAGATCATTGACACGGTGTACGTGGGCCAGACCACGCCGGCGCAGCCCGCGCCGCTGGAAGGCTCGCCGTACTATAACAAGCAACTGGCGACGCAATACACCGAGTACGACGTCAAAAAGGCCACCGAGTACCTCGACAAAGTACTGCCCAAGAAGGATGCCAACGGCATGCGCCTGCGGCCGGATGGTAAGCCTCTCACATTTGTCATCGAAGTCTCCAACGCCTCCACGGATCAAGTAGATGCCGTCAACATGATCGTCAAGTACTGGAAGGCCGTGGGCGTCGACGTCGCAGGCAAGGCGGAAGACCGCTCCCTGCTGTACGACCGCAAGAATGCCAACGACCTGGATGCCATGACCTGGGGCGGTGAAGGCGGCTTTGGGGCGGTCTTTGATATGCGCAACTTTTTCCCATTCGGCAACGAATCCGCTTACGCCGTGCCCTGGGGCAACTGGTTTAATGGCGCGCGAGACGCCACCGCCGAAGAACCCCCGGCCGATATCAAGAAGATGATGGACGCGTATAATAACAAGGTCAAGACCTCGCCCACTGTTGAGGGTCAGAACAAGGCGATGGCCGAGATCATGCAGATGGCAGCCGACTATTTCCCCTGCATCGGTATCAGCACGCCCGCGCCCGGCTATGGCATCGCCAAGAACAGCATGGGCAATGTGCCGGCCAAGATGATCAACTCGTGGCAGTACCCAACACCTGCGCCGGCTAACCCCTTTACGTTCTTCTTCAAGTAGCGCTTCGCGCATACCCTATTGCGCGGCATTGCGCTATAATACGGATCAGGCGGAAAGAGACCGGCGCCCACGCGACGCCGGTCTCTCACAGCCCGAAAGGACATTGCTTATGCTGCAATATATTCTTCGCCGTGTCCTCTGGATGATACCGACTTTTTTGGTCACTTCTCTGGTCGCTTTTGCCATCATTCAGCTTCCCCCTGGCGACTATGCCACTTCTTATCTAGCCAACTTGTCGGCGCAAGGCACCCAGGTGAGCAAAGAAGTGGCAGAAAGCTTGCGCCAGGCGTATGGCCTGGGCGAGTCGCTTCCCATTCAATATTGGAAGTGGATGCACGGCATCCTCACGCGGGGCGACTTTGGCATCGCCTTTGAGTCAACCCAGCCGGTCTCGAGTATGCTCTGGGAGAAAGTCTGGCTGACCATTGTGCTCTCATTAGGCAGCGTTTTCATTACGTGGCTGATCGCTTTTCCCATCGGCATTTATTCGGCCGTCAAGCAATACTCCCTGGGCGATTATGTTTTTACCTTCATTGGCTTCATCGGCATCGCCGTGCCTGGTTTTTTGTTGGCTTTGGTGTTGATGTACATTCGATTCAAATACTTTGGCGAAACGATAGGAGGCTTATTTTCGTCCGAGTTCGTGAATGCCCCCTGGAGCATGGCGCGGGTAGCTGACTTTATCCAACACGTATGGATTCCCGTGCTCATCCTGGCCTTTGGCGGCACCGCTGAGCTGATTCGCATCATGCGCGCCAATCTGTTGGATGAGATGCGCAAGCCGTATGTGATCACGGCGCGTGCCAAGGGTCTGCCCGAGTGGAAGGTGCTGCTCAAGCATCCGGTGCGCCTGGCGCTCAACCCGTTTGTCAGCACTATCGGGTGGACTCTGCCTTACCTGGTGTCCGGCTCGATCATTCTCTCGGTCGTGATGAATCTGCCGACCACCGGCCCGATGCTGCTGCGAGCATTGCAGGTCCAAGACATGTACCTGGCGGGCGCCGTGATTTTGGTTCTGAGCGTTCTGACGATCCTCGGCACGCTGCTCTCGGATATTCTGTTGGCTTGGCTTGATCCACGCATCCGGTATCAGTGACGAATCCCCTCGAGAAGTAGTGGTGAAGAGGCATCCATGACTAGTAAGCGTATTCCTTCCGAAGCGGCAAGCGTAACTGAAAAAGAAGCCCTTGTCTATGTCGCCCCGCAATGGAAATTGGTCTGGTGGAAATTTCGCAAGCACAAGCTGGCGTTGGTGAGCGGCGTTGTTGTGATCGTGATTTACCTGGTGGCGTTATTGGTCGAGTTCCTTTCTCCGTTCCCGCCGGGCAAGACAGACTCGAAATTCCTCTACGCTCCGCCGCAGACCCTGTATTTCTTTGACAAGCAAGGCAGGCTTGGACTCTATGTGAACGGCTACACGTCCAAGATCGAGCCAGTAGCATTACGGCGGATATTTGTCGTGGACCCCAGCGCCGAAATTCCGGTGGGATTCTTTGTTGAAGGATACGAATACAAGCTGTTGGGCTTGATCCCCACAAACCGTCACCTCATCGGCCCGCTAGACAAGAGCCAGCCCATGTTCCTGCTTGGCGCGGATCGCCTGGGACGCGACTTGCTCAGCCGCCTGATCACCGGCACGCGCGTCTCCATGTCCATCGGGCTGGTCGGAGTTGTCCTTAGCCTGGTGCTCGGCATTTTGCTGGGTGGCCTTTCAGGCTACTATGGTGGCGCGGTGGACAATCTCATTCAACGCCTGGTCGAATTCCTGCGCTCCATCCCCTCCATCCCTTTGTGGATGGGATTGGCAGCAGCGCTACCTTTGAACTGGCCGCCAGAGCGCGTGTATTTCGGCATCACCGTCATCCTCTCTCTGATCGGTTGGACCGGTCTGGCGCGTGTGGTACGCGGACGGTTCCTCTCGCTGCGCGAGGAGGACTTTGTCATGGCCGCCCGTCTGGATGGACAAAGTGAGCTGGGCATCATCCTCTTTCAGATGCTGCCCGCCTTCACCAGCCACATCATCGCCGCGATCACGCTGGCGATCCCTGGCATGATTCTTTCCGAGACGGCGTTGAGCTTTTTGGGTCTGGGATTGCGCGAGCCAGTGGTCAGTTGGGGTGTGCTACTTCAAGAGGCCCAGGATATTCGCGCTATTGCAACGGCACCCTGGCTGTTGATCCCGGCGCTGGCCGTTGTCCTGGCCGTGTTGGCATTAAACTTTTTAGGCGATGGGTTGCGCGATGCGGCGGATCCTTATGCACGCTGACAGTCGCACGTTGCTTGCGACCTGGGACCTGCGATTTGGATTTGTGGGTGAGGTTTCAGATGGACGAAGCGCTTCTTGAGGTCAAAGGCCTCAAGACTTATTTCTTTTTGGATGAGGGCACTGTCAAGGCAGTCGAAGGCGCCGACTTTTCCATCCAGCCCGGCTCGACGGTGGGCATGGTGGGCGAAAGCGGCTGCGGCAAGAGTGTTACTGCCTTTTCGATCTTGCAGTTGGTTGACCGCCCGGGCCGCATTGTGGGAGGGCAAATCCTCTGGCATCGGCCGGTGCAGGGCAGTGGCGCCACTGAGATCATTGATCTCGCCCAACTTGACCCGCAAGGCCGTGAAATACGTGCTGTGCGCGGCGCCGAAATCTCGATGATCTTTCAAGAGCCAATGGTGTCACTCAGCCCGGTGTACACGGTGGGCGATCAAATCATCGAGGTAGTACAGCAGCACCGCGCCATGAGCAAAGCTCAAGCCCGCGAACACGCCGTCGAGATGCTGCACAAGGTGGGTATTCCCCAACCGCAAGAACGCGTGGATGCTTACCCGTTTCAACTGAGCGGCGGGATGCGCCAGCGGGCCATGATCGCCATGGCGCTTTCGTGCAACCCGGCGCTGCTCATCGCCGACGAGCCGACCACGGCGCTGGACGTGACGACGCAGGCACAAATCCTCGAACTGATGCTGTCGCTCCAGAGCGAGTTCGGCATGGCGATCATGCTTATCACGCACAACCTGGGCGTTGTGGCCGAGATGTGTCAGCAAGTGATTGTCATGTATCTGGGCGAGGTGGTCGAGCGAGCCAGCGCGGATGCGCTCTTTCACGATTCGCTGCATCCCTACACGCAGGCGCTCTTGCGCTCGATCCCGGTGCTGGGGCAAAGCAAGCTGGGCCGGCTCGATCCCATCAAGGGCATGGTGCCCGACCCGTACAATCGGCCGGCCGGATGCGCTTTTCATCCACGCTGCGCCAGGAAAATTGCTGGCAAGTGTGATCAGGAGCCGATCCCGCTGATTGAACTGAAAGACGGGCGCGCAGTACGCTGCGTTCTCTACCAATGATTTTTCCGCAAAGAACGGTAACTACTCAGCCGTCATTGCGAGGAGGCCCGCGAAGCGGGCCGACGAAGCCATCTCAGCGATCGGAGCACAGAGATTGCTTCGCCTGCCGAAGGCTCGCTGCTCAGAAACTTGCGCTTGTCCTTCCGCAGGGACGACCGGCGATGAATCGCCGGTCTACATAGCGGCGCTGGCTAAAGCCAGCTTTAGCCCGATTCATCGGGCGCTGCTCCCTCCCCTGCGTGCGGGGGAGGGCTGGGGTGGGGGTAGCGCGGCGAATTCATGCCCAGCCCAAGTTTCTGCTATTCCACATACCCTCCCCCTGCGAAGCGGGGGGAATTGGAGGGGGTACGGGCATGAGGTTCTCGCAATGACAGCGCGGCCCACGTCAAGTGGGAAATACTCGATTTCTTCCGCAAAGAACGCGGAGAAACACGAAAGCTTTCGCGCACTTTATGGATCAGGATGTTCACGGGAGGTTGGCTTGTCATCTCAACCCGGGCCAGACGTTCAACTCGTCGTCAATAATCTCAAGATGCATTTTCCAATCTATCGCGGTTTCATCCGGCAGGTTGTGGGCCACGTCAAGGCTGTGGACGATGTGAGCCTGGGTGTCCGTTCCGGCGAGACATTGGGGCTGGTGGGCGAAAGTGGCTGCGGCAAGACGACGGTGGGCCGTTGCATTGTGCGGGCGTATGAGCCGACCGCCGGCGAGATCCTGTATCGCAACGAACGCGGCGAAATCGTCAACCTGGCGACGCTGCCCAAGCAAGACCTCAAAACCTATCGCCGCCAACTGCGTATGATTTTCCAGGACCCGTATGCCTCGCTCAACCCGCGCATGAACGTGTTGAACATTGTGGGGCAGCCGCTCAAGATCCATGGGATCGCTAAAGGCAAGGAATTGGAAGACCGGGTTGCCGCTTTGCTCAAGCGGGTGGGCTTGCAGCCCGAGTACATGCGCCGCTACCCACACGCCTTTAGCGGCGGCCAGCGCCAGCGTATCGGCATTGCACGCGCGTTGGCGCTCGAGCCGCGCGTCGTCATTTGCGATGAGCCGGTGTCGGCGCTCGACGTTTCGGTGCAGGCGCAAATCCTCAACCTGATGCAAGACCTGCAAGCCGATTTTAACCTGACCTACATCTTTATCTCGCATGACCTGAGCGTGGTCGAATATGTCGCTAATCGCGTGGCAGTGATGTATGTGGGTAAGTTGGTCGAGGTGGCGTCTACCGATGCGCTCTTTGCAGCACCCAAGCATCCTTACACGGAGGCGCTGCTTTCGGCTGTCCCCAAGCCTGATCCCCGGCTGCGCTCCAAGCGGATTTTGCTGGAAGGCGACGTGGCCGATCCGGCCAACCCGCCGGGCGGTTGTTACTTTCACCCGCGCTGTCGCTACACCCAGGATCGCTGCAAGACCGAGCCGCCTGTGCTGCGCGAGATCGCGTCTGCTCATTCGGTGGCGTGCCATTTTGCAGAGGCGTTGAGCCTGCGGGGCGTCGCGCATGCTGCCAGGTCATGATGGGGCTGTGCCTATCTGCAAGCGACGATTGAGCGTTCAGTCGTCGCCTGTTTGCGTGACAGAAGCTTCAAGGAGATGCTATCGTGCCACCTGTCTTGGCTGCACAACTCTATACTGTCCGCCAGTTCACCCAAACCGCCGCTGACTTGGCGGCCACGCTGCAAAAGATCCGTGATATGGGCTATACGTCGGTGCAGATTTCGGCCATCGGGCCGATCCCCGATGCCGAGGTCAAGTCCATCCTGGACGATGTGGGGGTAACGGTTTGCATCACACATGTCCGTGCTCCCTGGCCGTGGCAAGACCTCGACTCGATCATCGCTCAACATCATCTGTGGAGCTGTCAGCACGTGGCTGTCGGCGCGATGCCGGAGACATATCGGCAAAGCGAAGAAGGATTCCGGCGTTTTGCCGCCGAAGCCAACGAGATGGGCCGGCGGTTGAGCCAGGCGGGTCTCACTTTCAGCTATCACAATCACAGCTTTGAGTTGATCCGCTTTGGCAAACGCACCGGTCTTGATCTGATCTATGACGAGACTGACCCGCGCTATCTCAAGGCCGAGCTGGATACGTATTGGATTCAACATGGCGGCGGCGACCCGGCCGCCTGGATCACCAAGATGACAGGACGGATGCCGGTCGTTCACCTCAAGGATATGGTGATCCTCGACGGCCAGCCCGTGATGGCCGAAGTGGGCGAGGGCAATCTCAATTGGCCAGCCATTCTGCGAGCCTGTCGCCAGGCCGGCGTGGAATGGTACGCGGTCGAACAGGATGTGTGCCAGCGCGATCCATTCGAAAGCCTCCGCATCAGCTACAAGAATCTGAACGCGATGGGATTGCAATAGAAAGGACAGGAACAATGACAGACCCAGCTTCACTTCGATATGTCGTCATCGGTGTGGCCGCTTCGGTCTTTCGAAGCATGCATCATCCTGCGCAGGTATCGGAAGGGGTCAATGTGGTTGCCGTCTGCGATATCAATGTCACGGACGGCAAGCGTTGGGCGGCTGAGATCGGTTGTGCCTTTTACGAGGATTATCGCACGATGCTGGCCGAGACCCGGCCGGATGTCGCTGTCATCGTCACGCCGCACCCGCTGCATCCCAGCATGACGATAGATTGCCTGCGCGCTGGCTGCCACGTGCTGACCGAAAAGCCGATGGCAGTTGACGTGGCTTCCGCCGATGAGATGATCGCCGAGGCCGAGAGAACCCAGCGTGTCCTGGCAGTCAATTTTCAGCATCGCTTTCGGCCGGCCGTCGAAAGAGCGCGCGCGTTGATCGAAGAGGACGCGATCGGGCCGCTGGTGCGCACGCTCAGCATCGAGCCATGGTATCGCACCGCCTATTACTACCGCACGGCAACCTGGCGGGCGAGCTGGAGCGGCGAGGGCGGCGGCGTGCTGATGAACCAGGCGCCGCACACGCTCGACATCCTGTGCCACCTGGCGGGGATGCCGCGCAAGGTGTGGGGCTGGACGCGCACGCGCTATCACGCTATCGAGGTCGAAGACACCGCGCAGGCCATGCTCGAGTATCCGAACGGTGCGCCCGGCTATCTCACCGTCAGCACGGTCGAGGCTGGGATGCTTCCGCGCGTGCAGATCGTGGGCGAAAAGGGCGCGTTGGAGCTGGTGGGCAATCAACTGACGGTCTATCGCTTTACGCCGTCCACGCGCGAGTATATGCTCGCCAGCGACGAGATGTTTGGCAAGCCGCAGGTGCGCGCCGAGACACTCGACCTGCCTGATACGAGCGGCGGGCATCGCGCGGTCTATCGCGATCTGCAAGCGGCGATTGCCCAGGGGCGGCCCCCGCGCACCGATGGTCGCCAGGGATTGATGTCGCTTGAGCTGGCGAACGCGATCACGCTGTCGTCCTACCGCGGTCAGCCGGTGACGCTGCCGCTGGATCGCGCGGCGTATTCGGCCTTACTGGCCGACCTGCAAGCCGGGCCATGGCCGCTCAGCAGATAGGAATAAGAGGGGTATGTGGATGACCGTCACACCCTGCAGGCCCAAGTGGGTTGGCACAATGACCGACCGCGAACGGTTCAATCGGCAGATGCACTATCAGCCAGTTGACCGTTGCTTCAATATGGAGTTTGGCTACTGGAACGAAAACTTTCAGGCCTGGCCGCTCTTTTACGAAAACGGCGTCACCAACAATGCCGAGGCCGATGTCTTTTTCAATTTCGACCGGATCGAGGTGGTCTCTGGCGTGGTATGGATTCACCCCAGCTTTGCCAAAACCGTCGTAGAAGAACGAGAGACCACCCAAGTCATCATGAACGAGGACGGCCTGCTGGCCGAAGTGCCCAAAGACCAGCACGACACCATTCCTCATTTTCTCAAGGCTTCGGTCGTGACGCCCGATGACTGGCGGAGAGTCAAAGACGAAAGGTTTCGCAGAGACGATCCGGCCCGCAAGGTGAATGTGGAGGAACTCAAAAAAAAGCATCCACCGGACCGCAATTACCCGCTGGGCGTCAACTGCGGCTCCATGATCGGGAAAATCCGAGACGTGCTGACCTTTGAGGGCCTGGCGTATGCCTGCTACGATTATCCGGCCATGGTCGAAGATATGGTCGAAACGGCCTGTGTGCTAGTGGAAGATTTCCTCGATCAGGTTTTGCCGCACATGGACTTCGACTTTGCTTCTGGCTGGGAAGACATTTGCTACAAGGGCGGCCCGATCGTCTCCGTCAAGTTCTTTAAAAACGTCGTTGTGCCCCGCTACAAACGCATCAGCCAAAAGCTCCACGCGGCTGGGATTGATCTCTGGTACACGGACTGCGACGGCGATGTTCGGCCCATCTTGCCCGCGATGATGGAAGGAGGCATCAATTGCCTGTTCCCCTTCGAGGTCAACAGTTGCACCCACCCCGCCGAACTGTTGAACCAGTACGGCAAAGATTTGCGCATCATGGGCGGCGTGGACAAGCTAGAGTTAGGCAAGGGACGAGAGGCGATCAAGGCTTATCTGGAAACGCTGGTGCCGCTGGTCGAGCGAGGCGGCTACATTCCATTCTGCGATCACCGCTGCCCGCCCAATGTCAACCCGGATGACTATTTGTACTACCTGGATCTGAAAGAAGCTATGTTCGGCATGAAACCTCCCGCAGGTTGCAAACCTGCGGGAGGTTAACGGGAGGCTCTGATGCTTTATCCCCAATCCAATCCGTTTCGTCAGGTCATTGACCTTTCCGGTTTTTGGGATTTGCGCTTTGACCCGGAGGGGCAGGGAGATCGAGCCGGCTGGGCCGAAGGCTTTGCCAGTGGCCGGCCGGTGGCCGTCCCGGCCAGTTGGAATGATCAGTTCGAGGACGGGCGAGACTATTTAGGGCCGACGTGGTATCAGACCCACTTTGATTTGCCCTGGGGATTGGACCCGGCGCACCAGCATATCGTCTTGCGCTTTGGCTCGGTCAACTATATGGCCGAGGTGTGGCTCAACGGCGTCCGGTTAGGCCAGCATGAAGGCGGCCATCTGCCGTTCGAGTTCGACGTGACATCGTACGTCAGGCGCGAGGATAACCGATTGGTCGTGCGCGTCGAAGGCGAGCTGGCTCCCGACCGCGTCCCGCCCGGCGCCGTCCCGCCCGACCCACAGCATATGTTTGTGGATCAGCGAGAGAATTGGCCGCCTGCCTCGTTTGATTTTTTCCCATTTTGCGGCATCCATCGCCCTGTCTTGATCCATGCGACGCCGCCCGGCGGCATTGCCGATTTGAGCGTCACGACCGACCTTGTCGGAGACGCAGGCCAGGTACACGTGCGGGTCACGCGCCCGGCCGATGACACGGCCTTGGCGCGCCTCACCCTCACGGGACATGGCGCCAATATCACTACCGAAGCGTCTATCCAGGCCGAAGCCGATGTTGCGATCCCGGTGCCTCAGGCGGCGCTGTGGGCGCCTGGCTCGCCTCACCTTTACGATTTGACGGTAGAGCTGGTCCGTCAGGGAGCGATGTTCGACCGCTATCGGCTTCCCATTGGCATCCGCACGATCCAAGTGGAAGGTGACGCGCTGCTTCTCAATGGCAAGCCGATCTATCTCAAAGGGTTTGGCCGTCACGAGGATTTTCCGATCACCGGGCGCGGCCTGGTGCCGGCTGTCGTCGTCAAGGATTATGCGCTCATGGACTGGATGGGCGCCAATTCTTTCCGCACAACGCACTATCCGTACTCGGAGCAGATGATGGACCTGGCCGATCGGCTGGGGTTTATGGTCATTGACGAGACGCCTGCCGTGGGACTGTTCTTTGCCTCAGAGGGGCTGGAGCGGCGCTTGCAATTGTGCCGCCAATATACCCGCGAGTTGATTGACCGCGACAAGAACCATCCCAGCGTCATCCTGTGGAGCCTGGCGAATGAGCCACATTCGAATCACCCGGCGGCCAAGGCTTTTTTCCGGGACCTGTACGACCTCGCCAAGACTCTCGATCCCTCGCGGCCGGTCACCCTCGTCAGTTACCTGAGCTTGCTGGAAGAGTCGTTCGAGTTCTGCGATGTGTTGGCGCTCAACCGTTACTATGGCTGGTATGTGGATTCGGGTCGGATCGAGTCTGGCTGTGTCATGCTCTCGAAAGAGCTGGATGCGCTGCACGACAAATTCCCCAAGCCCCTGATCCTCACCGAGTTCGGCGCGGACACTATCGCCGGGCATCACGCGCAGCCGCCCGAGATGTTCAGCGAAGAGTATCAGGCAGAGTTGCTTGAACAGCATCTTCAGGTTTTGCGCAGCAAGCCCTACGTGGTAGGCGAACACATCTGGAATTTGTGCGATTTCAAGACCAGCCAGGCGGTGCGGCGCATGGGCGGAATGAACTTGAAAGGGGTGTTCACGCGCGACCGTCGGCCCAAGCTGGCGGCTCACCACTTGCGCGAGTTGTGGCACAAGAGATGAAATAGAACCTCCCGCAGGCTCCAGGCCTGCGGGAGGTGGCGTTATGGCAGAGGGAGGGGGTCTTGCCGGGTCGGCATGGACGTATAGTCAGGCCGGCCGATCCCCTTGATCAGGTCGTCAATCTTGACCGGCTTGCCGGTCGCCATGCTCACGTTGGCCGCGACACCCGTCAGGATCGAATATGCGCCGGCGCGCTGATCGGCTTTGCGCAGGTATTTGTCCGGCTCCGGTGACGGAGCCAAAATGTCTTGGAGCATCCGAACATCCCCGCCGCCGTGGCCGCCTTTGATTTGAGGGATTTCGACAGGGTAGGCGGGCTTAAAGTGCGGAAAGACGTGAATGGTTGTGCCTTCCGGCCTGAGTTCGCCCGGCACGGATTCGTCCCCGCTGATGTAAACGGTCTCTTGGAGCTTGTGCTCGAGCCGCCCCTTGGTGCCGTTGAAAGAAATGACGTAACCCTCCCACGGCATGAACGAGTTGAGTGAGTAGGACATTTTCACGCCGTTCTCATAATTGACGATCACGTTCATCGTGTCTTCGATGTCAATCTCGGCGCTGAACACGCAGCGATCGCGATAGTAGCCGTCGTACTGTTCGTTGTCCAGGTAGAGCGACCGAAGCTTGCCCTTGCCGAGGTCGAGAAAAAACGGACAGCGCCCGGCTTCGGCGCAGCCGTGGCAGCGTTCGCCGCGTCGGGTCAAGCCGTAGCGGTCCGCCGTCTGGGGCGTGTAAAAGTTGCGGCTGCCCGAGGCAAAGACCGAGACCGGAATCGTCGAAAGCCACCAGTTGACCAGGTCAAAGTGATGTGTGGCTTTGTGCACCATCAGCCCGCCCGAGTTGGCCTTGCGGCGATGCCAGCGCCGATAATAGTCCGCGCCGTGGTACGTGTCCAGCAGCCAGTGAAAGTCCACCGAAAGCACCTCGCCGATCACGCCGGACATGAGCAACTCTTTGACCTGGGTGCGCGGCGGTGAATAGCGGTAATTGAACGTCACCGTGCACTGGCGGCCCGTCGTGCGCTGCGTATCAATGATGCGCTGGCATCGCTCTGCATCAATCGTCATCGGCTTTTCGGTGATCACGTCGCAGCCCAGCTCCATCGCCCGGCAGATATAGACATCGTGAAAGCTATCTTGCGTGGTGACGATGACATAGTCCGGCTCGCACTCGGCGATCATACGCTCAAAGTCTTGCGCGGCATAGGCTTTGACATCGGCGCCGCGTTCCCTGGCCCAGGCGGCGCGCTGCTGCAAACGCCCGGGGTTGGTGTCGCACAGGCCCACCAACGCATTGTGATCGGCCAGGTGTTCGACCAATGCTATCGAGTATATTTCGGAGCGGGCGCCCAGACCTACCTGCGCAAAACGTTTCTTCTTTGTCATGGCATGTTCTCCTTCGACTCAGGCCGAGCGATCATATCGGCAGTGTTGCTGGACCAATTGCATGAAATAGCGCATCCGACCCACGCCGGTGCCGGCCGCCAGCGACCCGGCGGTCGTGACGATCAGCCCGCCAGTTGCGCCAGCCTTTTGAAAATCGGAAATGATACGTTCTTGGATCTCGGCCGGCGAGCCGTTGCGCAAAAGCAGCGGCGGCATGTGACCGTTGATGATGGCGTTCGGCAGTTTGT
Organism: Thermoflexales bacterium; assembly: GCA_034434835.1. Lineage (GTDB taxonomy): Bacteria > Chloroflexota > Anaerolineae > Fen-1058 > Fen-1058 > JBGLNJ01. Next base: position 43,367 of record DAOTXX010000070.1, read on the forward strand.
CTCGGATGAGGCCCACATCCACCGTCGGCCCATAGTTGACGCTGTTGATGCCCAGTTCGCGCTGCTCGTCCAGCAGATGGCCCATCGCGCTGTCGGAGTGTTGATAGCGCCTGGAGCCTGGTGGCGCCATCGCGTTCAACACCTGCTCAAGCACCGGAAAGCAATACTCGCGATAGAGCTTGCGGTTGAACAGCGCGCTGTTATCATCTGTGATCCACCAGCCCGGTTGCGTATTGCCGCTGAATTCGCGCAGGACTTGATTCAGCTCGATCATCTTGCGGGCCAGAATGTCGCGAAAGCGCCGCATAAGCTGAGGGTGATCATAGATCCAATAAAAGACGGTCTCGGGATGCAAAACCGAAGTCATAATGGTGGCTGGGCCTCGACTGCCGGTGCCCAGCAAAGGCAAGGGTTTGCCAGCGGCCCGACGTTCCTCCCATTCGCGCAAAAACTCTTCCGGCAAGGCCCATTGAGCCATGTCCGTCGCTTCGGCGCGGTCCAGAATCTTGGCAAATTCGTCCGGATCGTTGGTGGCCGGGGTCAGCCACGGCGTCGCGCCTTCCGTAAAAGTGAACTCGCAGTTGAACAGGTTCTCGATCCGTTTGGGGCTATGCACCCAGGTGTCTTCGTCAAAGAATTTCTTGCCTACATACTGCTGGGTGATCTCGTTAGCCTCACGATGAAGCTGATCGCGGTACGCTTTGTCCTGATAATAGCGCAACGTGGATGGCACATGCATGAACTCGAACAGCCAATGGTCATCTGGCGAGAACGACATCGCGCAGCGCGGCTTGTGAGTTGTAAACTCCTGGCAGCGCTCGTTTTCGGCCCAAAACGCTTCCAGGTCCAGGCTTGCGGTCAACTCTATAAACTCGTCTTCGATGATGGACACGATTTTACTCCAATTGCCTTCGAGTTTCCAGTCTCTCGATCAAAACTATCAGCTCTGAAGCTGAGGAGACGGTGTAGCATGGTTTTTCCTGGTCCGCCAGCGGTTGACTGCGACGGCGGTCGTTCCAGTGAAAGAACACCGAGATCAGGCCAAGCCGATTCGCGCCGACCACATCACGCTCCAGATGGTTGCCGACCATGACGACGCGGCCATAATCCCTTTCTGCGATGCCCAAGGCCTCCAGCGCCACTCGAAAGATCCGCGGGTCCGGTTTGCTCACGCCGACGATCTCAGAGATCGCCAGGACATCAAAGAGATCGAGCAACTCATGCTGGCGCAGGACGTTGACTGGTGTGTTCGGCCGGCTATCGGCCACCAGCGCCAGCGGCCAGCCCTGCGCCTTGAAATGGCGCAGCGCATCCGCCATGCCGGGGATCAGGTCTGCGCGCACCGTTGTCTCGTCTGCGTCTTTGACTTCGCTTTCTTCGATCATGATCGTATCGCCCAGGTCGAACAAGAGGGCCGCCAGGTGATGAGGCATGGTAGCAGATCAGTCTCCCGCAGGTTGAGTGGGAGGTTTAAAGTATTTGTTCATCTCTTCATTCCCCTCCATCGCCAGCAAATCCTCCAGCACTGCCACAGCCTGTTCGTAAGAGCGAGTCTGGTGGTGATCCAGCACTTGCCACAACAGGATCGAACGGTCGCCGGTCTTGAAAGCTTCCAGCTCGCGCTCCACAGCCAGCCATTCGGGCAAGATGTGCTCCAACATGATCTTGGGGGGGAGCGTGCCCACGTGCAAAGGCTGGATGCCCTTTTGATTGACGATCGCGGGCACTTCGACCACGAGATCGTCCGGGAGGCCTTCCAGGGCGCCGCGATTGGGCACGTTGACCTGGAAACAGCCTTCGTGGTTGTTTACCAGCGCGTCTATGATGGGCACGATCTGCTCGCCCGTCGTCGTCCGCCCGCCGAGCATTTGAGCCGCCAACTCGGCCAGACGAAGCCGGGGGTCCTCCACCGCTTGTTGGACGGCTGCGATCACAGTTTCGAGATTGCTGACAAAGATGGGACGCGCCAGCTCAGTGTCCGGGCCGCCCCACGGTTCGCCAAACCAGTGTTTTTTGGTCTCCAGATCGGTGTGATACCACCAGCCGCCCTTGCGGACCGTGTCGCCGATGGGGAACAGACCATACAGCTTGTATTGATGGACCGCCCCACGTGACATCTGGATGTCATGCGTGTGGGTCGCCGTGTGGGTCCGCCAGTATTCTTCGGCTTTGGTCTCGATCCACTCGTCAATCAGCGGGTAGGCGTCCTTGCCCTCGTAGATGAAATGCGTCAGCCAGATGTTGTGATTCAGGCCGGGGGCCTGCCAGGTCACGCGGTCGGGGTCAATCCCGATCGTCTGGGCGATCTCGCGGTAACCATAGTGCCCGTGACACAGCCCGCAGACCTTGATGCCGGTCTCGCGCGTCATCAATGTGCAGCCGTCCAAGACCGGGTTGCCGGATTGGATCAACCAGGCGTCCGGGCAAACCTTTTCCATGTCTTGCGCTACATCCAGCATCAGCCGCAGTTGATACCAGTTCTCGAAGTTAAAGTTGGTGTAATAGTAGCCATGCCGGGCGGTGAGGTCACGCGCAGCCCGGGCGTGATGGTGGCCCTGGACAAAGGCCGCGTTGATGACGAAATCCGCATCTTGCAAAGCGACATGTCGGTCGGTCGTGGTCTCGAACGTATAGTCCACGCCCAATTCGTCCGCAAAGCGCACGGCCAGCTTGTGCATCAACGCCAGACGTTCTGGGTTAATGTCCATCAAGGTAACGTGGCTGCCCGCCAGGCTTTCGGTGCGGCAGAGGTCATTGATCAATCCGGCTGCGAATTGGGCGCTGCCCGCACCAATGACGCCGATTTTGATTCCGGTGGACATGGTTTGTCTTCCTTCTTGAATCTCAAAGGGCATTTGAAAAGGGTGTGACTAAAATCAATTGGTCACCACCGTAGGGGCAGGCCTATCTCCCTCTTTAGGGGGTGCGCCTGCCCAAGTGCGGGCGACCGCAAGGGTCGCCCCTACACATCAACCAGATTACGTCGCAGAGGGCTTGGGTCCGCCATCGTACCGGCGCAGCCCGGCCGGGTACTTGAAATAGTCGCTGATCCTTTGCATCTTTTCCCAGTCTTCGACTGCTTTGACCTCGTCCATTTCCATCAATTCATCGAGTACCGCGACTGCCTGATCATAGGATCGGGTCTGGTGATGATCCAGCGCATTATACAACAGGACGGAGCGATCCCCGGTTTTGAAGGCCAATAACTCGCGTTCCATTTCGAGCCAGTCGGGCAAGATACACTCGAACATGATCTTGGGCGGCAGGCTCCCGACATGAACCGGTTGGATGCCTTTCTGGTTGACGATCGCGGGCACTTCGACCACGACGTTATCGGGGACACCTTCCAGCGCGCCGCGATTCGGCACATTGACCTGGAAATAGCCTTCGTTGTTATTGACCAGTCCATCCATGATCGGCACGATCTGCTCGCGCGTCTTGTCCTGGCCGACCGCCGCGACCAGGTCGGCGTGAGGGTCATTGGCCCATTCGGTCATTTGTTTGATGCGCGCTTCCAGCGTGGACACGAAATACGGCCGCGCCAGGTGAGTGTCCGGCCCTCCCCACGGCTCGCCATACCAGCGCTTCTTGGTGTCAATGTCGGTGTGATACCACCAGCCGCCCCGGCGCACCGTATCGCCGATGGGAAACAGACCGTACAGGTGATACTGGTGCACGGCGGCGCGCGACATTTGCGCGTCGTGCGTTCGGGTGGCGACGTGCGTTCGCCAATACTCTTCGGCTTTGGTTTCGATCCACTCGTCAATCAGCGGATAGGCATCTTGGCCCTCGTAGATGAAATGCGTCAGCCAGATGTTGTGATTAAAGCCCGGCGCCTGCCAGATCACACGATCGGGGTCAATGCCGATCGTCTCGGCGATCTCACGATAGTGATAATGGCCGTGACACAGCCCGCAAACCTTGACGTTAGTTTCGCGCGTCATCAATGTGCAGCCGTCAAAGACCGGGTTGCCGGATTGGATCAGCCACGCATCCGGGCAGATTTTTTCCATGTCTTGCGCCACGTCCAGCATCAGGCGCAGTTGATGGTAGCGGCCAAACTGTCCGCCGGTGTGATAGTAACCGTACTTGTCGCTGGCCAGCTTGCGCATGTCGGCTTCGACGATGTGGCCCAGGACATAGGCCGTGTTGACGACGAAATCGGCATCTTGAAGCGAAGCCCGTCGCTCCGTCGTCTTATCGAACGTCAGCGACGCGCCCAACTGCTGAGCATAGCGCGTGCCCAGCTTGTAGATCATGTCCAATCGTTCCTCGTCAATGTCCATGAAAGAAACGTGGCTGCCGGCCAGCCCTTCCGTCAGGCACAGGTCCTTGACCAGGCCTAACGAAAACTGGGCGCTGCCTGCTCCGATCACACTGACTTTGATTGCTTTTGACACTTGACTCTCCTTTGAATCTTTGAATTTTCTATCGAGTGATGATGACCATGTACCGCATGCGCGTCGAACCGGTGTTGATCAGCCCGTGCAATCGAGCCGGGTCGAGCACGATGGCTTCATTTGGTCCCAAGGTATATCGCTCGCCCTCGACTTCGACGGCGCCGCTGCCCTCGAGCACGTAAAAGGCTTCCACGCCCGAATGGGTGTGGGGTGGATGCGCGCGCGTTCCCGCCTCGATCTCGGAAATGTGTATGTGGAGCTGATTCGGATCAAGATGTTCCGCAATCAGACATTTACTCAGACCTTTGAGTTGCAGCTCAGAAAATTTCACGGTATCACCTCACCTGGTCTACCTCAAATACCAACAGCTTGAGCGGCTCCGCCGAGGTGTTCTCCAGCCCATGTTGCCAGCCGGGTTTGTTCAAGATCACGTCCCCGGCCTTGACGGCCTGGCTCTCGCCATTGACAAACATCACGCCGCTGCCCGATAGGACCACATAGACTTCTTCGTTGGCGCTGTGCGGATGATTGCCGATCGAAGCGTATGGCTCCAGTTCGACGTAGCGGATAAACTTGCACGGCGTATCGAAATCGGGTTTGTCAAAGATGGTTTTATCCTTGCAGGGTATTGAGCAGCAATTCTGGCGCATCGCTGCAAATGCCATCCACGCCCAGGCGGCGCAGCGCAGCGATCTCGGCCGCGCGCTCTTCGTGCCAGCAGATGATGCCCAGGTCGGCCTGGCGCACTCGTGCTACCCATTCCGGCGTGAGCAGGGAACTGGGATGCTCCAATCGCTCCCAACAGGGGTGAACGAAATTCGCCTGAACGGACTGGGCCAGCTTGACAGCGTCGAGATCGGGCGAGCCAAACAAGATGGACGTGGGCAGCCCCGGCGCGAGGCGCTTGACCTCCATCAGCCAATCGGGCCGAAACGAGCCAATGATACAACGGTCCATGAATTTCCGCTGGCGGAGGATATCCAATACCGTTGAAACACAGCGCCCCTCTTTCAGCTCGATGTACGCCCCCATCAGTTCTTGCTCGCAAACCTCAATTGCCTGAGCCAATGTAGGGACACGCTCGCCTTGCCCCAGGTCAATCGTCTGGAGTTCGGCCAACGCGCTTTGGCTGATCAGGCGGATGTGACCTGTGGCATCGGTGAGGTGAGCATCGTGCGAGAGCACCACCTGTCCATCGGCGGTCTGCCGCACGTCAAATTCGACCGCGTCCGCGCCGAGCGCGGCTGCCTTACGGATGCCGAGCAGCGTGTTGTCCGGAGCGTGCGCCGCCGCGCCGCGATGTCCGATGCGGAGAAAGCGATAGTCGGCAGGCGCGATCTCGCACGCCAATTGGTCGAGAATGTGGTTGACGCGGACCGGCATCCAATCGCGCAGCGCGGGCCAGGGGACGAGCATCTCGGGCGTGAAGCGAAAGGCTTGCGAAAATTCCCAACTCGGCTCGAACGCCTGACGCGCCAGGTAAGTGTGAACCAGGCGATTGGCCTGCGGCGTGGGCTTGACCTTGCCCTTGAGGTACGGCGCGAGCAGGATGCCGCTGGCGCCGGCCAGGTCGCTTGTCTCAGAACGTTTGAATTTCTGGCGGCGTTTCCTGAACCAATCGGGCGTGGGCGCAAAAGCGTGCTTGCCCGGCTCGCTATAGACCATCACATGCTCGCCCTCGAGTGCCAGATGGCCCTCATGGCACATGTCGTGATAGTCGCCATGCCAGCTCGCCTCGCAGCGCACGACGTGATCGCTTGCATCCACGAAAATCCAGATATGCTCCAACTCGTACAGGTGCCCGATGTCCCAATCCCACCAGATGGCATATTCGATCGCCAGGCTGGCCGATGGTTGATCGGGCGGCGTCAGGTCAACGACATGCCCTTGCCGGAACGAGGGCGAAGGGTCACTGGCGCGGAAGATCGTATAGCCTGCTACCAGCGGCAGGAACGGCTCGCGCGCGTCGAACATGAGGATGGGCGCGTAACGCGCGGCCAGGGCGCGTTCGGCTTTGTCTCGGGGAACATTCAACAGCGATGACAAAATGGGATCGTTTGACACCTAGACTTCCTTGTTCTTGGTGATGGCGCTGCGGTCGGGCAGTGAATCCCAGTCCGACACGTCCACCACAAACACCTGACCGTATCCCTGCGGGTCGGCAGTGTACACGATCTGCGTGCCTTGTGCGTTGAAGCAGGGGTGCAGATGTACGCGCTGGGTGTGGAACGAGCCGCGATGCCAGACCAGCGCCTTGGGGCCTTGGAACTCGCCAGCCTTGAAGCGCCAAAGCAGCAGGTAGGGATTTTGAGCATCTCCATCGCCGACGACGAGATCGAGCTTGTAGCTGTGAAAGTGCCAGCAGTGATAGTCAAAAGGCGCTTCGACCTGATCGGTGTTGTCATAGCGGATCGAGCCGTACATCGGGCCGGTGGTGGAGCGACCATGATAGCCAATGTGCTCGCCATCGGGCATCCAGTATTCGTGTCCGACGGCCTCGCCCGGCGCGGTGGGGCGAATCTTCCACGTCTCGCCAGTTTGCAGGTTCAAGCCCCAGATGCGATTGTCCACCTTGTGCCAGGGGCCTTCGTGACAAAACGTGATAATGTCCGGCAGCGTGGGCGAGGCGTTGAAATGTCCCAGCCAGCAATGATCTTGAAACACGCGCTGCGCGTCGCCGCCGTCAATCGGGATTTTGAAAATCATCGAGTGCGGATGCGCTTCCCAATACTCGTGAAAGCCAATGTAGCCGTGGCCCAGGTCCACCATGAACCGATCGGATAGATCCTCCGTATAGCCCGCGCAGATGTACTTGCCGTCGGCAGTGGCGTTGGCGCCGCTGCCCACATAGCCCGGGGGTCGAGTAAAGAGCGGGCGGGTGTTCAACGTGGTCAGGTCGAGCGCCGTGAGCGTGTCGCCATAGGTGAAATAGATTTCCTCGCGCACCGGGTTCTTGCTCAATCCGCCGAGGGGCCTGGCCGGGTCGAGGTCGGTGAGCTGCGTGATGTCGCCGCTTTCCAGGTCCACGCCGAACAGGTTGGTGCGATTTTCCCGGTCAGAGTAAAACACGATCTTGCGACCGCGATCGTACCAGCAAGGGTAGGTAAAGTAAAAGTGATTGCTGTGTCCCTTGTAGTTGGTCAACTGGCGCACCGTCGCGCCAGTGACCGGGTCCTGGCGGATCGTCAATTCGGGCGTCCACCGACTGCCAATGTTGGTCCTTGCCATTTTGATCTCCTCTCGTGCCCGCCGCGTCACTGGCTTTTGAACTCGGACAGGTGCTCCAGCACCCACAGGCAGGCCAGTTTAGTCGCGCCGAGTTCGTTGAAATAATGATGCCGAGCTTCACTGGATTTGATCGCCGATAGATGGCGCGAGTTCATCCCAATGCTTTCTGCAAAAGATTTCTGGGTGACGCCTTTTTCGCGCATTTGTTTGAGCAGATCATCCAGCGTGACGCTTTGCAGGTAAGCGTGGACATCGTCTAGACTCTGCACCTCCTCACGCTTTTTCGGCTTGACTTCCCGAAAGCCGGTGGGGTCTTGCAGGAATGTGTGCGCTAATGCTTCGCAGTGATGGCAGAATCCGTCTTTGCCGATGTAACAGCTACAGGCCGATATGACTTGTTCGTCTTTGGCCTCAATGGACACCGTGTAGGTGCCGTAATTGCCGACGACCCTGGCCGTGATTTTGGCCCCAACCCGGACGCCGTCGAAAAATGCGCCAACGTACTTTTGGGCTTTGGCGCTGGGCTGCCTCGACCAAGTCCGTCGGATGGCCGCCGAGAGTTTTTTCACCTCCGAACTCATGTCTTGCTCCTCTCTGCAAGTTTCTCGTTGACGAGAACCGGGGTAACTATTCAGGCCGCTTTCTGCTGTGCGCCCGCCGATTAACTCGGCGGGCTACACAGCGGCGCTGGCTGAAGCCAGCTTAGAACCTATCCGAAAACCCAGCATAGGCGGCTCCCACGCCGCCGCCCCCCTCCAACTCCCCCCGCTTCACAGGGGGAGAAGGCGGGCATGGGAGCCCGCTCTGCTCCTGAAAGTGAAAGTTAGTGACCGCTGATATACTGAGCGCGGTCATGTTTTGCGCTTTTATATTTGTCCTCATCCCTGTCAACGAATCGCCTTCGGCGCAACGAATAAACGAATGAGTGTAGCCAGTGGGTCTATTCGTTTATTCGTTCAATATTCGTTGACGGGAGAAAAGCGCAATTTGTGCCCGCGTTGGGTATAGTATCGTTGACGAGAACCAGGTGGGTCAAGTCCTTTCGATCAAATCCGAGGTCTTGACCATTGCCAGGTCCACCTGGCCCCGGATCGTGGTGGTAAAGACAATCCAACGATCCTGGTAGCAGAAGCGTGGATGCGGGTCTATGTGGTATCGGGCGCCCGTGATGCCCGGCATTTCGGGATTGCTGATGATCTGGAGGTGCTTGCCGGTCAGGCGATTGAGAAAATTCACGGTGGACGGGCAGCCTCGATAGAATCGCTCGTTGGAATCGGCGACGAGGTACTGCCCGTCGCGGCTGTTGTGGGCATGCCAGCAGTGATGGGGCCACTCGATCTTTTCGACCTGCTGACTGGCGATGTCGGTTCGCCATGCCTGGTTGCCCCACACGCACCAGACATGTTTCCCATCCGCGTCCCACCACTCGTGCGTGACGCGGGTCGGCGATGAAAAAACCGGACGCGCCGGCTGGCCGCGTCGGATCAGCCACATGCGATCCACGATGGGAAAGCTCAGGCCGGTGATGGGGTCGGGGTGGTTTTCTTCGGCAAAGAGCACCAGGTCGGGATCGGTCGGGCTGAACTGGGCATGGTTATAGTTGCGGTCGAATCGCTGCCACATTTGAAAATCGCCGCCGTCGAGTGGCAGCGCGCCAAAGACCCATTGAAGCCCCAGCGCCGCGTCCACAAAGAATTCTTTGCCGTCCGCCGACCGGGTGAGATGCGTCGCAAGCCGGTGAATGGTTCGGTGGCGGACGATGTCTTTGGGCAGCGAGTTCACCCGCTGGACGGTTTCGGATTCGTGGGGGCCGCGACACCAGATGGACTCGTGCGCGCCCCAAAAGACGAAACCAGAGTCCGGGTCAACGTAGGGAGAGGCGTCGCTGAATTGAGTCTCTGGGAAATGGCGAACCGTTTGCGATTCCATGTCCACCAGGCCGAGTGTCCTGCCCGGAGAGGGTGGGAACGCGCAATAGAACCAGAGGAAACGGCCATCGGCGGTCATTCCGTCATTGACAAAGTAAAAGCTCTGCTGAACGGGCGCGACTTTGTGCGTGAGCAGATAGATTGTTACTCCGTTGTCTGGGTTCTTGATCGGAGTAAAGAGTTTGGATTCCGCAAGATCGATCATGGTCTCTCCATACTGTCAACGAATCGCCTTCGGCACAACGAATAAACGAATGGCCTCTCGTTATTCGTTGATTCGTTACAGATTCGTTGACAACCCGACTCACGTTGCCAGCCACTCCCTCAACTTGATCGCCTCCACGCCGGCCAGCATGACGATACCGATGCCGTGCGTGTCGTTCGTCCGCCACAGCAATTCGTATTTGTAATAGTCCGGCGTGAACGCATAATTGGACCCGCGACACACGCCGTGCACGTTGCCGTAGCGGTCAACACTGATTTGCGTCAGCCCCTTCCACGCTTTATAGACGGCCTCGACGTACCTGGCCGGTTCCCTCAGCCAACCGAAGCGCACACCGCGCGCAAAGGCATACGCAAACATGGCGGTGCAGGAGGTCTCTTCGTAGGATTCGGGATCGTTCAACACCTGATGCCACAGTCCGTGCTCGCCCTGCAAAGCCAGATAGCTTTCGCACAACTCGTTGAAGAAATCGAGCAGAGCGGGGCGGTTCGGGTGATCGGCCGGCAGTATCTCTAAAACTTCGGAGAGCGAAAACAGACACCAGCCGTTCCCGCGTCCCCACGGGATGCCGGTGGGCATGTTGTACTCAAAGTCGTAAATGTGCGACATGATCTTCCATTCCGGCAAGAACAGGTATTTCTTGAACAGCAGAAATTGCCGGGCCGCGTCGTCAATGTATTCGCGTTTGCCCGTCAGCTTGTAGTAGCGGGCCAGGAACGGCGTGCTCATGTACAGGTCGTCTATCCACATTGTCCGCACACGATAAAACGCGCCGTCGGGCGTCCTGACTTGCCTGTTCAGAATGTAATCGGCAATTGCATCCACGACCACGCGGATCTCGGGCGATGGAGATTCCTTGTATGCCTCCAGCGTCGCCGCGCCGAACGAGCCGCAGTCGTCCAGACAGCTCATCTCGACCAGTTGATGGTTGATGGATTGCGCGCCATACTGGTCGCGATCGTAGAGCGAGTATGGGTACGTCTTGACGCACTCATTGACATGCCGCACAACATAGTCAACTACATCCTTGCGCCCCAATAATCGCCCCGTCTGCAACAACCCGTACAATGTCACGCCGATTTGATAATTCCACTTGGCAAAGTTTTCGTTCTCGAGGTGTGGCCTGACCCACGTCTCGGGCATATCCACGCGCCAGTAAACCGGTGTGCCGTTGTTGTCGAAAAGTTTGTACAGCGTTTGAATTTCCGTCGGGGAAGATGACAGCGGCGCGTCGAACGGTCCCAGGTACAGCCATGCATCGCCGACCCCCTTGACCGGATACGGCTGTCGAAATTCCGCGCCAGAAAGGACACAGCCCCAATCGTCGGAAGCTGAAACGGTGGCGACGAGCACGTCATGCCGACCATGCGAGAGCGACAGTTCGAGGTCGAACTGGCCGGCCTGGCTGCCCTTGAAGACCGATTCGCTGTCAATCCAGATTTGGGTCGGGCCGGCGGCGCCAAGTTGCATCTCGAGCTTTTGTTTGCCGGGCGCAGCGATTTCGACGCACGACCTGCCGTAAGCCGTCTTGCCGGGCTGGACGCCAAATATCCGGGCGCACGGTTTTTGGCGTGCTGCGGTGGCGTCCCATTTCGTCTCTGGGAACCACGTCAGGCCGGTGGCCTGCTCGCTCTCTCCGATGCCGGGCAAGTGACCTTCGGGGTAAATGTCCTGGTCGGTGAGCTGCGAGTAAATCCATCCGGCCTGACCGGCTCGTTCAGCCAGGGGCGACATGAAATGAAGGGGGAACGCTCTTTTGTGAGATGTGCCGATGATGCAGCCAAAGCCGGCCGGCGTCTTGCGTGTTTTGATGAAAAAGCCGTTCCAACCTTTTTGCAGCGGCGCGATCACCGCTTTGGTATTTTTGGCATCTGCCTCGTGGGCCAATAACGAACGATAGATCAATTGGCCGTTTACGAACACGCTGGTCGGCGAATAAGAGCTGATGTGGAGATCGGTTTGGCCTTCAGCTTCGCTCCACAACAAGCCATAGGCATAGGCCCATTGGCCGATTCTGGCTTGCGGCCATTTCGACTGAAGGTTCAGGTCGTAACGGCCATCGTCCCGCTGCAAGAATCCGCGTTTGCTATACGCGCGGAATGTGAACGGCAGCGGCGGGTTCTGCCCGATGTATCGGTTGGCGATGATCTCTAGCGCGCGTGGTACGTTTTCTACTATCCAGTTGTAAATGCTTTCGTCGGGGGCAAAGTATTGGGACATGGGTTATGCTCCTTGTGTTCTAAAACGACTAAAGTAGTCGAGACACACCTTTCGCCAAAGGCGGGCGTTTTCGAGTTGTTGCTCCAATCGTCGGCGGACGTGCTCGTGACGCTGGGGATCAATCTTGCTTTGCAAACTCTGCCAGATGCCTTGCATCTGTTCCACAAAGGTAACGCCAATATTGTAGCGATGAACAAGCTCTTCCCAAAGCGTTCGACCGGATTGCAGACGATGATCCCAGGGCACGTGATGGAACCACAACAAGAACTTGTCAGGGCAAGTGTTCAAGTTATCGAATTGCTCGCGCAAGGGGCTGGGATATTGGCTGACGGCATTGCTGCCCCTGCTGCTGCGGTCAAAGCCCAGTCCATTCGCGTCGGCGCGGTGATAGTACACATTGTTCCAGTCAGGTCGTGGGGCGGCGTTGAAGCCGGGATCAGGCCCGTAATGATGACCTTCGCGCATCAGATGGTGCAGCCCCAGCGGGGTCATGTAGTTGATGCACGCCTCCCACGAACCGAGCATCATCGTCTTGAGCGCGTCCACAACTTGCGGGTCATGCGACCAGGTCATGCGAACCCATTCGTCGGCGATGGACTCGGCGCTCAGCGTGTGATCCCAGGCCAGTCGCCCAAAGGCGTACCAGTTGGCTTGCGCGAAATGATGCCCACACCAGTTGCGCTCTGAGCCGGTGTTGGCGACGCCGACGATGCACGAGATGGGATGAGTGTACACTGAACCATCTACAATCCTGGCAACTGTCGAGCCAGGCCCTTGGGCGTATGTATCCGAATCCAGAATCTCTTGCCACATCCCACCGAGGTAAACCAGGTGTATGGATTGGCCGAGATATTCCTGTGTGATTTGGAGTTCGAGCGCCAGCGGCGTGTGTTTCATCGCGCCCAAGAGAGGATGGAACGGCTCTCGCGGTTGAAAGTCAATCGGCCCGTTTTTCACCTGCACGAGCACGTTGGGTCGGAACCTGCCATCCAGCGGCACAAACTCTTTGTAGGCGCACTTGGCTCTGTCCGCGTCAATCCTGGTGTCGTAGACAAAGGCGCGCCACAGCACGATCCCGCCATGCGGCTCGAGCGCCTCGGCGAGCATGTTCGCGCCATCGTCATGGTTTGCGCCATAATCTTGCGGGCCTGGCTGTCCCTCCGAGCTGGCCTTGACCTGGAATCCGCCGAAATCGGGAATCAGGCGATAAATCTCGTCTACTTTGGTCTTCCACCATGCAGCGACGGCCGGGTCGCGCGGGTCGCTGGTCGGCAAGTCACCGAGCAGGATCGGCGCAGAGAAGACCGGCGACAGATACACGCGAATGCCGTAAGGTCGGAATACGTCGGCCAGCGCAGCAGCTTTCTCCAGATATTCGGTTGTGAGACTCTTGGCGTTCGCGTTGACGTTGTTGAGACACGCGCCATTGATGCCGATGGAAGCGCACGCGCGCGCATAGTCGTGGTAGCGGGGATCAATCGTCTTGGGCAACGTATCCCAGTTCCACAGCGAGCGGCCAGCATAGCCGCGCTCGATGGAGCCATCGAGATTATCCCAGTGCGCGAGGACGCGGCGGGCGATGCGGGGATGACTTTTAATGTCGAGCGCGCGGATGTCTTGATGCGTCTGGAGCAGTCGCAGGAAATGAAATGTGCCGGTCAGGACAGCGGGCGCAGAGTTGCCGGTAATGAGAATCCAGTTGCGATTTGACTGGTCGAGCAAGTTACCCGGAGATTGCTTTGCCGCTACGCGGCTCGCAATGACCGCGGGCAGAGAGCGAATCAGAAATCCTTCCGCGCCCAATTCACGGGACTCGGCCAATGGTATCGTCACTCCTATCGCTTCGAGTTCGGCAGCCGTGCCCACAATCAAAGCGTTGCCGGTTGGCCTTTCGGCAAATGGCACGGCCATGTCGAGCAAGGCCGGCAGCGCGCGCGCCAGTTCGCGCCGGATGATCTCGGCGGTCGCACTGGTGCCCGGTACGACGACGCAACCGATGGCCTGGCGGTATTGTGCCAATCGCTCTGTGTCATCTACAGGGCGATAACGCAGCCAAAGTTCGTATCCGTCTTCGCTCAAGTTCATAACCTTGTTCACTGCAATCAATGTGTTTGGTCCGCCCACTCCCACCAGAGGAGCGTGCCGCCGAGTCCAGCGACGCCGGTCAGTATGACAATTGCGTAACTGACCATTCCGAGATTTTCGCCCTGGACATACAAGGCGGGGACAGACCACGGAAAGTATTCTCCCCATCCCGCGGCGTTGATGAGCTGCGCCAGTCCCATCGCAAGGATCATCACGCCGATGGGCGGCAAGTAACCGTGCCACGCGCTTGCCGCTAAAGCGATCGGCGTGACGAGTGTGATGGTTAAGCAGGCGGCTACCGTTATCGTAATCCCGCTTTGCCAGAAAACTTGCGCCGGGACTGGCGGCAGACCGAGCGCCGCGCCAACGCCAAGCGTGATGAGGCAGATCAGCACGGTCAATGCGGCTGACCACACCGCGATCACGACGCACTTGCTCAACACAATCGCGGAACGCGAGGTGGGTAACGCGAGCAAATCTTTGACCGTGCGATCCGAGTACTCGCGGCCAAACACCCAACTGGTAATGAGACCAAAAAGAATGATGCCGCCGGCCCCGACCGCCGTGGTCAGAAACCGAAGGTAGGTAGGCCAATCGGCGGCGCCCATTGTGAGCTGCGCCTTGGTGCTGATCAGCCCAACCCGGCGCGCCATTTCGGGATCTTTGAGGACGATCATAAAGAAACCGCCGCCCAGCGGAACCATGGCAAATCCCAGCGCGGTGAGCCAGGGCATTTTGGATCGGCGCGCCTTGAGAAACTCGACCCAGATCGCTTCCGCCAGGTTGTTCATTCGGCGTCTCCTCCATCTGCGCCGACGAGCCGCAGAAAGTAATGCTCCAGGTCCTCTTCTTCAACGTTGAGCATCGTCGGCGCATGACCGGCGTTGACGAGCCGTGTCGCAATCTCCTCGGGTCGTTCGATGGCCGCGCTGTCCTTCACGACGACTGCGCCATCCAACGCGAGGTCGGCGGAAAATCCCGCGCCGACGAGCACCACTCGCGCCGCCTCGCAGTTTCGCGCGCGCACAAGCAATCGGCGGCGACGATTGCGCTCGAGTTCGTCCACGTCGAGTTCTTGCAGCAATCGCCCGTGATGAATGATGCCGATTCGATCGGCCAGCCGCGACACTTCGCCCAAAATATGACTCGACATGAAGACGGTGACGCCTTGCTCGCGCGCCAGGCCAATGAGGAGGTTGCGGATTTCGACGATCCCCGCCGGGTCCAGGCCAAGAGCAGGCTCATCGAGAATGAGCAGCTTGGGATTGTGCAGCAGCGCCTTGGCAAGCCCGAGCCGCTGCTTATTGCCATGCGATAACGTGCCCGCGCGCCGGTCTGCATACGCGCTCAAGCCCAGTCGCTCGATGACGTGATCAACGGCTTGCGGCTCGGTGCCAGGCCGAAGACGGCGCATCACTTCCAGGTTCTCGCGCACCGTCAATTCTGGATAGGCGTCCGCCGTCTCGACCAAGTATCCGACCGACTCCCACGGTTTCTTGTCGCCGACGCGGATTTTCGTTCCCAGCACGCGCGCTTCGCCAGAGGTCGGCTTGACCATTCCGAGCAGCAGACGAATGGTCGTCGTCTTGCCTGCGCCATTCAGGCCGAGGAACGCATAGATTTCGCCTTGGGCAACGCGTAAAGATACGCCGTCAACGGCGGTGACGTCGCCGTAGCGTTTCACGAGATGCTCGGTTTCGACGGCTATGTTCATTGTCTGTGAACCGCTCCATCTGATTTGTCCTGTCCCAGTTGAAAGAGTCTTTGACCAATCAGAAAGAACCATATCATCCAAAGCACATACCCAATGCCAATGAGGATGGCAATGATATTCGAGGAAGAGAAGATGGCGGTGCCAATGTCACCAGCAAAGAACAGGAGTGCACTTGCCACGATTCCCACACAAGCGCTCACCTTGTTAAAGATATTGCATCGCAGCATGATAGCTGAGAAGATTAGCCCTCCAAGTAACAGCCCGCTACGACCAGCCGTACTCGTTATGAGAAAGACCGCTATCCCCAGGAATGGTAGAGACACAGCGACGAGCGACCAAATTTTACTAGTTTGCCCGAGTGCAACGTGGAGGGCGAGAAACATTATGCCAAAAAGAGCCATGATGACAATGTCCAAGAGATTAAGCACATGGAGCGAGTCCGGTTGAACTCCGCTGAACCCAACATTCAGTTTGAAGAGTACAACGAGCCAATTGTTCTGAAACGGCGTGAACCAGCCGTTTGTGACGGTCGGTGGCGAACCTGCAGTAACGGCGCCGATAATGCCGATAATCCCACTCAGGAACAGCGCCAATACAATCAGGGCAGCCACGCCCCCGATTTTGTAGAGCCAGTTCCATCGGGGATCTGCGGTTTCGGCATCAGTCCAAGTCATTCTACTCTTCTCGTTTGGGGGCAATCGCAGGAGCACGCTACTGATTGAACCACAACTCGTACACCTCATCGCCGTAGCGCAACGTCATCTCGCCGGAGCCAAAGTCCGAGTGCGCCCAGGGGCTATCCACCAGCGGGTAGCGGTTCAACTGAACTGGCTCGCCGTTGACCGTTGGCCTGACATCCCATCCGGTGACGAAACGGCCAATCGAAGGCGACTCGAACGTGAGCACGCCGTTTTGCTCCGTGATGCTGGCCTGGCCCAGCGCGTTGACGAACGCATCAAATGATTTCCAGTCTTCCTCGCGGCCGCACTCGACCAGCCAGGTGTTTTCCGGCGCCCAGCATTGCAGTTCGCGCCCGGCGTATTGGCCATAGTCGCCCACCTTGAATCCGTTCTGTGAATAGATACCCACGTAGCCGCGCTTGACGCGCACGAAAGCCCAATTGCCCGCAAAGCGCACCTCGTCGAACAATTCTTGCGGGAACCAGCAGTGGCTCATCCACGTAAAATACTCGTTCAGGCGAAAGGTGAGCGACATGACGTTCTTGTGTTGAATCACGCGCGGCATGATGGTGTTGCCCGACCAGTAATCGGGCCGCAGCCCCGACCCTTCGCCGGTGGTGTGCGGGCACGACCAAAAGATGACGGCCTTGTTGCCCAGCGTCACCTGCGCCACATGGGTCGAGGGTTCAAACTCGCCTTTGCGATGATCCTGCAAGCCGGACAGCATGTAATCGGGCGTGCGATAGACGACAAAATCTGCGTGTCGCGCCGACGTGCGCAGGATGCCGTGCCGTTCTTTGGACTCGACCACGCTCGTATCATCCACCGCCATGTTGTAGATGAGCTTGGGCGGTTTGTAGTCGCTGGTCGCCAGACACACTGGCGCCATGCCCGATGTGCCTTTGGTCAGCGAACCATTGCCAAGCAGCAACCAGCACAGCGCCGACGTTCCCTCGAAATCGGGATATTTGATATAGATGCCGTAACTGCGCCCATGCGTTGTGCCCCAGATGCCCTGGTAACTATCGGCGGCCAGATTGAAAAACATCTCGTCGAGGGCTGCGCTGACCATCTGCCGTAATTTGTATTGGCCTTCGTGCGTGGCAAAGTCGTACACGTTCAAGAGCGGCGCGATGCAGATGGGAAAGTAGGAATTGGAATGCCACTCGTCAAAGCCGAACCGTCCGCGCTGCCGCAGCCACTCGGTGATGTACGTGAACGCCTTGTGATAGTGGAACAACCCATTCTGGCGGCTGTTGGTGAACTCGTCGGTCGGGAACAGGAACCCCGCCATCCACTCGGCCACATGAAAGAGCAAGCGGTGATTTTCCGATCCCATGTACATGACCGTGTCGCCCGGCTCGTCAATCCAATACTTGAAGCCCAGCACCGTGTCCTTCATCAGCGCGTTGATCTCCGGGCTGAGGCGGCGCTGTTCGCGCTCCCAGAACATCAGCCGCAAAATGCCTTGAATAGCAAAGTCGGCGCAGTCGTTGCGCGCGGCGATGAATTCACACGTCCAGCGGATCACCTTTTCATCCACGCGCTCATATTGCCCAAGCGCGTAACGCGCGACGTGCGTCCAGATGTCGTTGCGGTCGTGTGTTTCGATGTTGCTGGCATAGTGTTCCAGCACAAGTCGTCGGCGCTCGTCAATCTTGTCGTAGCCTTGCGGCGCAGCGACGGGCGTGACCTTACGCAGGTTGTTGAATGACGCGGTCGTGAACGGCTGGCCGTCCCTGTCCAGCCACGTACAGCGAATGTGATACACGCCGTCCGCCAGTTCTTTGCCTGAAGCCAGCCTGACCTGGCCAGCGGCGGTGGGTTGGCTGGTCTGCAATACCTGACCTTCACTTGACACGAGTTCAACTTGCAACTTGAACCCGCTGGCAGGGGCCTGGCCCAACGTCAGGGTCACATCATGCTCTGGATAAATGATGTCGCGCGGCAGCCGCAGGCTGCTCAATTCCTCTTCGACCTGCGTGCGCGTTTCGAGCGATAGCCCCGGCGCGAGCGGCACGCGAACAGTCGCATCGCTATCTGTGATCTCCAATCGTAGCCCCACCTGCGCCATGCGCGCGATGCGGAACAGGCCGACGTTCACAATGTTTTCGCCCGGTTGAAGCGCCGCTTCAAAGTGATAGATGTAGATGTAACCTTCTCGCGTCGGAGAAGCGTTCGCGCTGTCGAAAACGAGCATCCCGTTGATGAACACCAACGCGCGCACATCGTTGGTGATCAGCCGCCACTGCCGCATCCCGGCTTGGTCGGGCGTGACGATGTTCGAAAGGAACGCGGCGCCCAGGTGATTCTTGATGTTGTATGTGCCCCACGAAAGGAATTTCTCCGGCCCGCGCACCAGATTCCAGCGCGCCGTCTCGCCATGAAACGTTGTCGTCTGGCCTTCGACTGGCTGTAGCGCCAGAATTTTGCGCGCCTCGTCCACGATCTCGTTCATCGCCGCGCGGCCCACTGGCGAAGCCTTGTTCTCGAAATACGACAGGCCGACGACCTGACCTGGCTCGATAGGTCGTGGTTGAACGGCCCCAGCATGATCCAGGGCTTGAGCGCGTCACTGGCTTGGATTAGGCGAGTCAGGTTTTCATGTGCGGACATGGTGATTTTCTCCAGATTCCCGTCAACGAATATCGAACGAATCAACGAATGGCGGGATGTGCCTCGATTCGTTTATTCGTTGTCCCATTTGTTGACGGATTTTCTCTCTGTCAACGAATCTCGAATAAACGAATGGCAGGAGCTTGCCAGCAGATTCGTTTATTCGTTATTCCATTCGTTGACAGATTTCCCCTGCTTGCGCCGATGAGCGAGAATGTGCTGTGGTGGAAAGAGTCGCTTCCATTCCAGGCGCCGCCTTCCGAAGTTGAAGAGCAGAATGACCTCGCAGTCTGGGTCGGCGGCAAAATAGTCTATACACTGGGCAATCTCATCATTGGTGATGGGATGGGAATGTGCTTTGTATTCCACCAATAGCCTTGAGGTAACCCGATGATCTGGCCAGTAAAAGTTCACCAGGTTACCGTTTTCATCAAAGATAGGAAGCTGCGGTTCCCTTTCCGCAGGCAATCCGGCGTCCGCGAATCGTTGGGTCATGGCATTGTGATAAGTCTCTTCCCGATGGCCCGGCCCCAGGTCATTATGGATTGCCATCGCCAGACCGATTACCTGATATGTCAGCCCCTCAAGCCTGTCATCAACCAGCCCTGGCTTGGTCTTCTTCGCCCCGGCCATACTTTCCTCCATGGCGGTAGGCTGATGTCTATGACGGTTTTTGCGTCAACGAATATCGAACGAATCAACGAATGATGGCTTGCCAGTTGGATTCGTTTATTCGTTGCGCCAAAGGCGATTCGTTGACGGATTCCCCCTTGTCAACGAAAATCGAACGAATCAACGAATGACGGCTTGCCGGTGGGATTCGTTTATTCGTTGGTCTATTCGTTGACGGATTCTCCCTTGTCAACAAGCATCGAACGAATCAACGAGTGACGGCTTGCCGGTGGGATTCGTTTATTCGTTGCGCCAAAGGCGATTCGTTGACAGGTTTCGCGCTTGTCAACGAATCTCGAACGAATCAACGAATGACAGCTTCTCGCTGGTCATCCCTTTATTCGTGTCTTTTCAAAAAGCAAGAGAGCGGCTCCTTACAAAGCGTCCCGCAGCAAGATGAAAGACGAACGACAAATGACCAACGTTCGTCCTTCGTCATTCGACTTCTTGACAGCCCGTCTCCGCCATCAGCTTGCGCAGCGCATTGGCCGCAATCGTCATCCCCTCCGCGCCGCTGAACCCGCCGCTGTGTCCGGCAATCTTGAGGTGTGGTTCCAGCGCCAGCACGCCTCGATAACCCATCTCTTTGAGACCCAGCAGCAGTTCCTTGACCTCCCCATCGCCTTCACCGGCCGGGCGCACCTGGCCGTCTGCCAGCATCGCGTCCTTGACGTGGATGTAGGCGATGTAGGGCTTGAGCATCTCCCAGCCGCGCGTCGTCGGGCGCTCCACACCCACCTGGACAAAATTGGCCGGGTCCCAGGCGAAGCGCAGATGCGGCGAGTTGACGCGGCCGAGGACGGCGCGACATCGCTGGGGCGTATCGGTCACAATGTCCTTTTCGTTTTCGAGCAGGAGAAGAAAATCCGCTTGAGCTGCGAGTTGAGTCAGTCGAGTCAATCGTGCAGCCGACGGCTCGACGTAGGCATCGTAGTCGGCGTTGCTGCTCGTATCGGGCGGATAGAACGAAAAGATGCGGATGCGGCGCGTGCCCACGATGCGACCGATCTCAAACAGCCGCTTGAGGTTGGCCTCTTCTTTTTCGATGGGGTCGAGGATGGGCGTCTTGCCGATGGGGCTGCCCAGGCAGCTCACCTGGACGCCGTACTCGTCACACATCCGGCGGACGGTGGACGCTTGCTCATCGCTCAACTTGAGCACGTTCGTGCCCCACGCGCCGCGCAATTCCAGTCTGCTGATGCGCAGCTCGCGCAGGGTTTGCAATTGGGTCTTGAGGTCTTGATCTATTTCGTCGCCAAAGGCGCTGAGGGCAAAAGTCACGTTGTCCATTTTCTCCTCGGATGAGATGCATTAAAGCAATGAGATCGTGACAGCAACGATCTCATCGTACCCAGGCCTATCGGACAGCGCCGAAAACCTGGTCAAAGAAACGGCCTTGATCCAGTTTATCTTGCCAGCGGCGATGTCGCCTCACCGAGTCCAGTCTACGCTTGTGCGGCAATGTCAAAAAGCGAGCTGTCTCAATTGGCCCCAAATTCTTGATCAGCACGTTCACGGCGCGTTTGATCATTTCATCTTCTTGAAGATAAGTATGCTCTTTCATCGCAGATTCTCCTTGTCGCAAAACATTATGGGTGAACCGCACCACGTGCGTCGAATACGGCTGTACCGATGAATCAAACGGTCGTCACAGGTGACAAAATCAGCTCTGGCTGCCTCAGCAAAAGCCAGGTGAGCGGCATCGGCAGGGCCGAGGCCGCGTTGCACCAGTTCTTCTGCTTGCTTTCGGACCTGCCTCAAATCGAACGGAACACGATAGCCGATTTGTGCTATTGTTGAGGCAAGGTGTTCTCTTTCAGCTATGTCATCAATAGCAGCAATTTCGACATCGTGAGCAGGCGAAACTATCAAGGTCAAAACGCCAGAGCGAACATGACTTAGGATCAGTTGAACCGCATCTGTTTCTAAACGGATGCGCATCTGTGTTTGGTCGTCAAAAGGGCGACTCAACGCGCAAACGTCCAGGTAGACACGCTTAGGCGGCGATTCCATGGCGAACTGTTCCTTTTTTGTATATCATCACTTGGCTAAGTATACCACGCCTCCACACGTGGCGAGGCGCGCCATGTGTGGAGTGATATGTGTTTACGACGGCAAATGTATCACATACGGTTTGCCTTCGCCGAGCACTTGATGGACAACAGGCATCCACTCACTGATCGGTATGCTCTGGGGACATTTTTCTTCGCACTCGAGGCACGCCAGACAGGCGCTGGCCTGGTTTTCGGCGGGGACCCACTGCCGATAAGTCCCGCGCGCGACATCGGGTTTGTCGTACATGACCCCCTCGTTGTAAATTGCAAAGACGCGCGGGATGTCAACGCCGTTCGGACATGGCATACAATACTCGCAGCGCGTGCAGGGGATGGGGCTGAGCTGCGTGTACCGGGCGCGCACCTGATCGAATAGCGCAAGCTCCGGCCCGGTCAGCGTGTTGATGCCGCCGGCCTCGGCGCTGGCGACGTTTTCCTGGACCTGCTCCATCGTGCTCATACCGCTCAGCACGACCGACACCTCCGGTTGATTCCACAGCCATTGCAAAGCCCAGTCCGCCGGCGTTCGCTCCCGAGGCGCTGTATCCCAGATCGCCTGAACGGAAGCCGGCGGATTGACGAGCTTGCCGCCCAGCAGCGGTTCCATGATGACGACGGCCAGTCCTTTGGACGCGGCGTATTGCAGGCCCTTGGTGCCCGCCTGATTTTCAATGTCCATATAGTTGTACTGAATCTGGCAGAACGTCCACGGGTGTGCGTCCACGATCTCTTGCAAGACCGCGCATTTGTCGTGGAACGAAAAGCCCAGATGCCCGATGCGCCCATCGGCGATGGCCCGCTCGGCCCACCGCAGCACGCCCAGATCGCGCATCTTGGGCCAGCGGTCTTTGTTCAATCCATGCAAGAGGTAAAAATCAACGTGGTCGGTTTGCAGCTTGCCGAGCTGCTCGTCGAGGAGTTTGTCAAAGTCATCGGGCGACTCGACCTTCCAGCAGGGCAGCTTGGTCGCCAGCCTGATCTTGTCACGATACCCGCTCTTGAGGAATCGTCCGAGGAATAACTCGCTGTTCCCGCCGTGATACGGATACGCCGTGTCGAGGTAATTCACGCCGTGCTCGATGGCGTAAGCCAGCATCCGGGATGCCTCTGGCTCGTCTATGCGGGCGCTGTCCCCGCCTATCGTCGGAAGTCGCATACAGCCAAAGCCTAGTGCCGAAACTCGCCAATCCAGTTTTCCAAATCTACGATATTGCATCTGGAGCCTCCTTGACTTCTGGGTATTTCCCACATGGCATGGTAAATCTCTGCAGATTGTCATTGCGAGCCGCCGAACCCCCTGGCGGGGGCAGGTGCGGCGAAGCAATCTCATCCTTGCAGTATGGAGATTGCTTCGGGCGTTGCTCGCCCTGCTCAGAAACTTGCGCTTGTGTTGGCGCGTGCCCGCCCGCCGATGAACTCGGCGGGCTATACAGCGGCGCTTGCTAAAGCCATCTTTCAGCCCGATTCATCGGGCGCTGCTCCGTAGCACGGGGATTCATCCCCGTGCGGGCACGCCAAGCACGAGTTTCTGCCATTACACATGCCCGCCAACGGGCATGAGGTTCTCGCAATGACAGTGCTACCCACGTCAAGTGGGACATGCCCCGATCTCTTCATCGGCCAGCCAGGGTGGAAGCGGCCGGCCATGGTCGTGTAGATAACTGGCATACAGGAAACGATTTACATCATGGACATAGTATTGCGGGAAACGCTTGATCGGCAGCACGTCCAGTAACCGCTCGACGATCGTGTGCGCCATGTTCTCGTCCAGCCCCGACTCTGGCTCATAGTCGAAATAGATCGCCAGGTCTTGCTCTGGTTTTTCGATGACGCGCTTGACGCCGAACCGGGCTGGATTCAGATGAACCGGCGAATAGCGTTCCAGGACAAACTCGCCGGGCGAAGCCGAGTGAATCGAGTCCTGATGGGCATAGATAAAGTTGACTGTCTCTTGTGCATCTTCCATCGTCTCGGTCGGAAAACCGAAAAAGAAAAACGTGTGATTCCAGATGCCGGCCTGAGTGCCTTCCCTCAAAATGCGGCTCGTCGTCTCGCGCTGCGTGCCTTTGATCATGTGTTGGATCATTCGCTCCGAAGCGGTTTCCAGTCCAAAGAGCGCCATCCGATACCCGCCGCGCGACATGGTGTCCAAGAGTTCTTGGGAAAGCGCGCGCTCGAACCGCACACATCCGCACCAGTGGATCGGCGAGCCTCGCTCGGCAAGCCGGGTCGAAAGCTCCCGCAGCGTGCGCGGCGGGATCGCCTCGTCCGCGAAAAAGATGTGGCGCGTGCCGTATTTCTGGTGCAGCGCCATCATTTGGTCGAGTATCTGGTCAACCGGTAGCGGATAGAACCCCTTGCCAGCGCCGTATCCCACGTTGCAAAAGGCGCACAGCCCATGATAGCAGCCGTGCGCCGTCATCAGCGGCAGCACCGGCTCTGGCACCAGGTAACGGTCGAGCGGCAAACCGTCGAAATCGGGCGTCGTAGTAGCGACTTGAGTCGCCCTCCGACGACTAAAGTCGTCACTACAGTTTGCTTGAATCCGATCGCCTGCTTTGTAAATCAGATTCGGGACGTTTTCCAGCTTGCCATCGCCGGCCAGCGCCTCGACGAGTCGAAGCAGCGGCAATTCGCCATCAAACACCACGGCGCTGTCAATCAGATTGAACAGGGCGGGCACCTTGGGGAATTGCTTGCGCAGCATACTGATGTGCGGCCCGCCCACAGTGATGTGACACGTCAGGCCTGCTTGCCGGACCAGGTGCGCCAGCGTCATCCCCGGCAGCATTTGCCCCATCGTCGGGATTGAGATGCCCAGGATGTCCGGCTGCTCGCGCTCGATATCTGGCAGGATGATGCGCTGAAAGAGATCGAGAAACATGTTATGCCCCGAATCACGCGCTGCCTGAAGCAAGCTGCGGCTGCTGTCCACCTGACCAGCCGGGATGTAATTCAAGAGGTCGAGCTGCGCTGGGAGAAAGGGCAAAGAAGCCAGTTGGAGCGACTGCGCAATGACCTGGAACGCCTCAAAGCTTTTTGGCCCATCGTAAAAGTCGGAACTGCGAAACACGGCTTTGGCCGCTTCTACCTGAGAGGCAATCTTGCGACCTTCTGTCAGCGCCCATTGGATTTCTTCGGGGAGGGGACGCGCACGCCACTGCCCAATCGAATAGTCTGCCTGCAAGCGGTCAACCGCCGACTCCAAATACGCACGGCTCAATATGGCGTCATACACTTCCGCGTTCAGGTCGCGCTGGATCACCTCCACGCCCTGCGAGCGCAAAAACGAGGTGAGCACCGGCAATGCCAGGTGCGGCATCGCCGGTATCCATTGCGGTGGAAGGACCAAAAAGACTTTCATAAGGGGTTTATCTCTACCACCAAGTCACCAAGGCCACAAGAAAAAACGTATCTTCTCAAAAAGCTGGGGCGGCTCCCACGCCGCCTATGGCCGGGCGTGGGAGCCCGGCCTGCTGTCCCCGAAATATTGAAAAGATACGAAAAAACTTGTATACCCGACGCGGGCACAAACTGCGCTTTTCCCCTGTCAACGAATATTGAACGAATAAACGAATAGGCCCTCCGGCCACGCTCATTCGTTGATTCGTTGCGCCGAAGGCGATTCGTTGACGGGGATGAGGACAAATACAAAAGCGCGAAACATGACCGTGCTCAGTATAAATTCCTGGTCAGGTAAATCACCTGGCAGAAAAGTCCAGCCGCATGGCCTGATCGCCATATCGAATCTCCATCTGTGAAGCGGGCAAGTCGGCCTCGCAGTAGGGATTGTCATAGTGCTTGAAGCCGGTGATAGGTTCTTCCTTACCGTTTCGCAGCAGTGGCCCTTGCCAGCCAAAGGCCAGCGTCTCGCCGCGCAGCGTGGCGCAGCGCACGGCGAGTTCATCAAATCGCACATCAAGCGACAGTATCTTGTTCTGGAATTCGCCAAAATCGCCGTCGAGCGCAGCGCGGCCCATCATGCATACCCATACATTGTTTTGACCGTAGGAGCGCAGCTCGCGATAGGCATTGTCGCCCCGCGTGATGAATTCTAGTCCGCGCGCCGCGGTGAGCGCCAGGTAACCTTCGCCCTTGCGCGCAAAAGCCCACAGGCGACCTTTGTCATCCTCGCGCAGCGCATGCTCATCAAATGCCCAGACTGGAAAGAAAGCATGCGTGAAACCCAGCCAATCATTTTCCGACAATTGGTGAATGGCGATGAGCACATCTTTCCACTGCGCGACGCGCGGCAAGACTACGTTCCCGTGCCAAAAGTTGGGCCGATGCGATCCTTCCTCGCTCAGGCAAGGCGGATGCGTGACAAAGACGACCGCATCCGGCCCGAGCGTGGCCTGCCAGATGTGCTGCTGGACGCCGGGTTCGCCAGGGTGATAGTCCTGCGCCGAGCACAGCATGTAATCCGGCGTCTTGTACGTCACCTTGTTCACTTCCCAATCGCCGGTCGCCCGGTCGCACCATTCTTCCAGTTGACCGGCGTGGCGCTCGCGGTTCCACATTTCCTCGGGCAGGTCGGCGGCAATATCGCCGATGATGAGTGGAAAGCCATAGTCCTGCATGCACGCCAGGCTCACCGTCGCCAGGATATGGCTATTAAAAGCGCCCATGCCCCACATCAAACGGCTGACGCCCGCGGTGGCTTCCATGCGGCCGCTCTTGATGTGCGGCGTGTAGGTGCGTCCGTGCGTCGAGCCGAACGTCCCCTTGTACGAGTTGAGCGCCATCGTCAAAAACAGCTTGTCCATGACGACCGTGGCCAGATCGTATACAGCCTGGCTTTCGGCCAGGTCGGCCAGGTGCGAAAGCGCCAGCAAGTCTTCTTCAAAATAACAGTTCGAATCCCATTCACTGAACCCGCCCGCGCCTCGCTTGAGCAACCAGGCAAGCGCCATCCGCTCGCCTTTTTCTCGATGCCATTGACCCGTCTGGCCGACGTTGGTAAAGATGCGATCTGGATAGAGTTGACCGGCCAGGATCTCGCACGTGTGAAACAGAATCTGGTGATTCTCTGACCAAAACCACATTGCGTCGCTGCCCGGCTCATCGGCCCAATATCGAAAGTTGAGCACGCACTCTTCCAATGGCGGTTTGAGCGATTCGGGAAAAGACGGATCGTCACCGTAGCGGTGCATCATGCCCAACAATCCTGTCAGGTAAAAGTCGCTGCAGTCTTTGCGCTGGTTGATCCCTTTGATGGTCTCCATGATGACGTCGGTTTTGACATCGGCCCAGTAGCCCAGCGCCATCTTGGCTATTTCGGAAAAAACGTTACTATCCTCCCGCCGGGCTGCGTCCATCAAGGCTTCGGTGCGGCGCTCGTCGAAAGTGCCATAAGGGGTTTGGGAATGCTTGTTTTTCAGCGTCGTCAGAGCGATTTTGCGCTCAAGGCGCAAATTGCCAATGTAATACTCGTCAAGCGTGGGCATCAACACAACGTGGAACGGGCCTTCAGGGACCTGGAAAGGTACAGCCAAGGGCTGCTGGCGGCCCGCTGAGGCAGTCGGGCGCGACTCGGAATAGATCCAGGCTGGCGGGCGTTGGAGCCGAATCGTCAGCGACGACGACACAGCCAGGTCCTTCGGCCAATGCACTGTGACCTCGTCGTCCCACACGAACACGTCTCGATCCAGATAAGCGGACTCGATAGCCTTTTCGACGACCTCGCGGCGGGCCACGCCCTCATGGATCGTAGGTAAGAATACGAACGCTTCGGGTGACAAGCCCACAATGCGCAATGCCATCGCATACGGACACTCGCGCGCCGCCACTTGTTCAAAGCGCACCAGGAACTCGTTTGGCCCTTCCACCAATTTGGCCTGAAAAGGGACGCTGTGCGGTATCTGGTGATGAAAATGCTCCTGGCGGTGGACGTACTGACCGTTCAACCACACATCAGCAGGGCCATTGGTCGTCAGGATGCACGTCACCTCTCGCGCTGCCGGACTGACGACCTGGCTGTACGCCCATGCCCGCAGATAGTGGCAGGTGTGATAAAAGGCCGAACAGTCCACAAAATGATCGTCATCACATCGGAAATAGCTCCACTCGAGTTGCGCCTCTCCCACCTGGAAAGGTTGATCCATCACCGGCGCCTGGGCCACACCTGAACCCACTTCGTAATAGTGCCGGGCGATCTGCAATTTCCAATCTTGGTCCTGAAAGTGTTCCAGGTCAGGCACAGGCACGGCCTGGGGACCTGCGACCAGCCAGTTGTGAATATAGCCGTTTTCGAGTTCGTAGCGAACATAGTGGATGGGCATAGGTTCCTCTTTCATAGATGCAACCAGGCAGGCAAGGTCGTAGTGAGCCACCTGTGCATTTGGCTACTCGCCGGGCTTCGACCTTCACTTGCCAGGCCGATAGTACCTGGGATAGTCAGTGCACAGCAAATACAAGGGTAGCTCGTCCTCTTCGATTTCAGGGAAGCGTCCCAAGGGTTCATAGAACCGGTTATCTGTGTTGTCATCATTCACCAGTGAGACTTCGCCGATCAGTACACGGCCCTCAGTTCCCCAGAACTTGTGATACAGACGGGCCGGCAAGGTGATACTCTCACCGGGGCTTAGGACTATAGTGTCGCCGGCCTTGACCACATGCCTGACGCCATCCAGGCTAACCGTAACATCGCTATCGGCCAAACCATCATCCTCGGTCGAGTTGTAGAGCTGAATCGCCAGCTTGCCGCCGCCCCGGTTGATAATGTCTTCCACCTTTCGCCAGTGAAAGTGCATAGGCGTCACCTGGTTCACATCTGAGACAAGGATCTTTTCGGCGTAAAGCTTGCCACTGCCCTTCTTTAGGTTCTCTGGATCGCCATTGCGTAACGTGAAGATGAATAGGCCGGTGTGTGCATAGTCGCCTGATCCAAAGTCAGTAATGTCCCAGCCCAACTGGCGGTCTACGATCTCAAAGACTTGTTCACCTTTGGTAGCCCACTCCTTTGGAGTCCAGTAGGCAAATGGTGGTAGGTGAAACCCCTGTCGCCTGATGAAGGCATCTGCATCCCGCATGATAGCATTGATCTCTGAGCGTTTCATTGCATCCCTCTCGTCAATCCTACTCTACCACACCTCCCAACTTGCGGGTAATGATTGGCCCTGCAGGGGGAGGGCTAGGGTGGGGGCAACAGAGCTAATGGAAGCCGCGCCAGGCGACTTTGGTCATCACAAGGGACACGACTAGCAAGCCGAGTGGAATGGCAATCGTGATCGCGAAACGTCGCAGCAGAACTGCAAGCCCCAGCCGGGTCAACCATTGCGAGATGCGGCCTTGAGGCGAAGCTTGCCCTTGTGTCGAAACATCGCTGCTCACTTCAGGCCTTTGGTCTCTGCGTATGATACTTTGGCGATAGTAACCCTCCAAGAATATCACATAAACAAAAGCAGCCAAGCCACCCAAGAGCAAACTGAGCTGGTTAGCCAGGCCCAGCGTCCAACGGCTGTGTCCTGTCATAACCCAGAGCACATTGATGGTCGAGCGGAATTCAATGACAACCACGATGCAAACGACCATGTTGACCAGCAAGAGCAAGTAGGCCAGCACGTACCGTAAAATATCTTGGGGAGTCATTGGAGTCACAGGGTCCGCTTTCAGACCGAAAATAACTGCGGATCGCACATCCCAAGCCTTAGCCGGACTGCGATCCACAGACAAAGAAGAAATGTCATCTGAAACGAGTTATCAGGCACGGCCTAATGAGTATAGCACACATCGAACTTTGTGCCCCGACTCGACCTCGACGTTGGGCGGCTCTTGTCGGTCACACACTCCGACGACCCTCTGGCTGCACCGGGGATGGAATGAGCAGCCTTTGGGTATGGAGTAAGGATCGGGCACCGTGCCTCGAATGGATTCGAGCCGTTTGCGCTCTCTGGTCGTCTGGCCCAGGCGAGGAATAGAACGCAGCAAGGCTTGAGTGTAAGGGTGAAGAGGGTTATGGAAGATTGCATCCACAGTGGCTTCCTCGACTACCTTGCCCATGTACATGACGATCACGTCTTCTGTCATCTGCGCCACCACGCCCAGATTATGCGTGATGTACATGATCGCCATGCCCAGTTCTTGCTGGAGGCTGCGCATCAATCGGAGGATTTGAGCTTCGGTCGTCACGTCCAACGCTGTCGTCGGCTCGTCGGCGATCAGCAGGCTGGGATGGCACGAGAGCGCCATGGCAATCACCGCGCGCTGGCGCAGCCCACCCGAGAGCTGGTGCGGGTAGGCGTCCATGCGCTGTTGAGGCTGGGGAAAGCCGACCAGGTCAAGCATCTCGATGGCTTTGGCGCGCGCGACCGCTTTGCTGACCTTTTGGTGGAGCGTGATGGCTTCCATGATCTGGTTGCCAATCGTGTGAACCGGGCTGAGCGACGCCATCGGCTCCTGAGGCACGAGCGCGATCTCGGCGCCCCGGATGCTGCGGATCGCCGTGCCCATCGGGTTGAGTGCAGTCAGTTTTACTTCTTCGACGAGGTGGCCGTTCTTGGAGCCACATTCCCGGTGAAGTGTGATCTCGCCTTCCACAATCTTGCCTGGCCTGGGCACGATGCGCAGGATCGAGCGTGCCGTGACGCTCTTGCCGCAGCCGCTTTCGCCCACCACGCCCAGCGTCTGCCCGCGCCAGATGCTGAAATCTACGCCATCTACTGCCCTGACGGTGCCTTCGTCCAAAAAGAAATACGTCTTGAGATTCTGGACTTGCAATAGCAGTTGGTCACTTTTCATATCGGACACTCCGATTCAAGACCTGCGTCCGTGGCCCAAGGGACCGCCGAACAAGTGAGGCGACATCTAGCGAGCATATGGGTCGGCTGCGTCGCGCAGGCCATCGCCCATAAAGTTGAACGCCAGCACCGAAATCACGACGGCAAATCCCGGCACCAGCACCCAGGGCGACAGCACCAGCGAGCGCAGGTTCATCGCCTCCTGCAGCAGCACCCCCCAACTGATCGCCGGCGGGCGCAGCCCCAGCCCGAGGAAACTCAGGCCCGTCTCGGCCAGGATCATGTTGGGAATATTCAACGTCAGTGAAGCGATAATGTAGCTGAGGAAGGATGGCAACATGTGGCGCAGGATGATGCGCATCTCGCTGGAACCGTTCAAGCGGGCGGCCATCACAAAATCCTCCTCGCGCATCGCCAGGAACCGCCCACGCACCACGCGCGCCATCCAGGTCCACCCGACGAGCGACAGGATCACCGTGATGCCAAAATAGATCCGGACGACGGGCCAATCGCTCGGCAGCGCCGCGCTGAGCGTCATCCAGAGCGGGATGGTGGGAATGGTGCGGATGAATTCGATGACGCGCTGGATGGCGGTGTCGGCCATCCCGCCATAATAGCCCGAGATGCCGCCCAAAACAACGCCCAAGATCAGGCTGAGGAACACGCCGACCAGGCCCAGCGACAGCGACAGGCGCGCGCCGTAACACACCCGCGAGAACATGTCGCGTCCCAGGCGGTCGGTGCCGAACAAAAAGACGCCTTGTTGATCGCTGCCGGAGGGCACACCGAATAGATGCAGGTTCGACTTCCACTGTCCCCACAATTTGTACTCGGGGCCTCGCGCCAAGAGTTGGATCGTATATCGCGTCGTGGTATCTTCGGTGTAACTGATCTGAAGCGTCTGGGGGTCCATGGCGCGCGTGTGCTGGTAGACGAACGGCCAATGAAACTGCCCCTGGGCGTCGCGGATGTGGATCGCCGTCGGCGGCGCTTGCTTGAACTGGATCAGAGCCTGATCGGGATCGTAAGGCGCGACAAACTCGCAAAAGGCGGCGGTAAAGTAAAACAAGGTCAGGACGACGGCGCTGACCATGGCCATCTTGTGCTTGCGGAACTTCCACCACATCAGTTTCCAGGGTGGAGCCACATAGACCTTTTCCCCGCCGCTCTCTAACTCTTCTTCGACGGCGGGGCCGGTATCCATGCGATTCGCCCGAGTCAGATCAGCCATAACTTATCCCTCCAGCCGGATGCGCGGGTCCACCCACGCCAGCAGGATGTCCGAGATCAACGTGCCGATGACGGTGAGCGCGCTCAACAGCAAAAGAAAAGTGCCGGCCAGGTACATGTCCTGGGACGTGAGCGCGCGCAACTGCATCGGCCCGGTCGTTTGCAGGCTGAGCACCACTGAAATCAGCGTGGCGCCGGAGATCAGATTGGCCAGCGACCAACCGACGGTGCTGAAAAAGGGATTCAGCGCGACGCGCACCGGGTATTTCCAGACGACCCTTCCCTCGGTCAGGCCCTTGGCGCGAGCCAGTTCCACGTAGGGCTTGTTCAGCTCGTCGAGCAGGTTGGCCCTCGTCGTGCGAATGCCTCCGGCTGTGCCTTCCACCGCCAGGATCACTACCGGAATCCAGAGATGCTTGAGCATGTCCAAGACTTTGTCCAAGTTCCATGGTGCATTGATATACTTTTCGGAGAACAGCCCGCCCACATTCAGGTTGAGCTGGGTCTGGGCAAAATACATGACGATCAGCGCCAGCAAAAAGCCGGGCACGCCAACGCCGATAAAACTGATGATAGACATGAGATAATCGGGAATAGAGTACTGGTGGGTAGCCGAATAGACGCCGATGGGAATCGCCACAAACCAACTGACTATGAGCGAGACGAGCGAGAGCACGATCGTCAGCCCGAGCCGCTCCCAGATCAGCTCGCCGACCGGCTTTTGCCACTCCATAGATTGGCCAAAGTCGCCGCGCGTGATGATGCCATAGACCCACTTGCCATATTGCACATAGATTGGCTGGCCCAGTCCATAGCGCTCCCGCATCGAATCAATCGCCTCTTGTTCGATATTGTCACCCATCGTGCGCAACTGGGCAAAATACGAGGTCAAATAATCGCCGGGCGGGAGCTGGATAGCGACGAAAGAGATCATCGAGATAAGAATCAGCGTTGGGATCATCAACAAGACACGTCGCATGATGTAGCCGAACATTCACGACCTCCTCGTAACACATCCCCCACCCCAGCCCCTCCCCCTGAGAGGGGGAGGGGGTGTGCTCACTTCTCTCCGCCTTTGGCGAGGGAGAAGGGGCGGGGATGAGGGTCAAATCCTAACCCATGTGCTTGCTGGGATCGTCCCAGTAGTAGGTCTCACTCTGGCAGAATTGCTCGTCGCCGGTCGGATCGTCATTGGGCATGCCAGGGGGATAACCCTTGAAGCCGTTCTTGACGATGGTGGGTATCGGCTGCTCACCCAGGATGCCGATGTACGGCAACTCGGTGGCCCAGATATCGAGCAGCTTTTTGAAGGCCGCGGTTTGCTTGACGGGATCGACCTCGACGATGACCTCTTCGTCCCAGATCTTCCAGATGTCATAGATCCAGTGGCCATCGGGCGGTTTGACGGCGTTGGGATTCTGTGGGTTGAGGTACCAGAATCCCCAGGCGACAGCCCAAGGCCGGTCAGCATTGAGGCCGCGGAAGAGCTGGGCTTCCGGCACCAGGGGCAGCACCGTGCGGTCGCCACCCCACCAGGCTGCTTCGATGTTGTTGGCGGTATAGTGCTCGGTGTAGAGCGCCCGCTCAAAGTACTTGTAGGTCATCTTGATGCCGACCTTGGCCAGGTCCTTGGCGACCAGCAGCGCCGCGTCCTCGGTCGGCGTGCCAGCCTGGTCCGTGCCCTCGACGATAAAGCTGATCGGCGTCACGCCGTCCTTGTGCAGCCGGATGCCATCCGCGCCCTTCTTGGTATAGCCGGCCTCGTCCAGCAGCTTGTTCGCCAGGTCCGGGTCGTACTTGAGGTAGGCGTTCGAGAGCTTTTCATAGTACTGCGGCGACATGGGTATCGGGCTGTACTGGCGCGGCTTGAACAGGCCGTTATAGACCAACTGGTTGACCTGGTCGCGGTTGATGGCGTGCGAGATGGCGATGCGCACGTTGCGCTGGTTAAAGAACTCGTTGAGCAGCTTGTTCTTGGTCGTCAGGTTGAGCTGCATGGCGATGTGACCGGCGCCGATTGCCAGAACCACTTTGTAATCGCCCTTGGCTTCGCCGCTCTTGTAGAGCGCCAGGTCGGCGATGGTCATGTGACGGGCCTGCATATCAATCTCGCCGTTGGTTACCCACAGGTTCTTGACCTCCTGATTCTCGAACAGGCGGTGCGTGATCTTGTCAATGTAGGGGAGCTGGTTGCCTTCGGCGTCCACGGCGAAAAAGTATGGGTTGCGCTCCATCACGAACAGCTCTTTGGCCATCTCAGCCTTGGCCACCCACCCGCCGAGGTGAGGCCTGGCGACATTGAGATACCACCACTGGGCCCAATCCACATAGTACTTGTCCCAGCTCGCAAAGCCGCGCTTTTTGAAGTCTGCCTCCAGCGCCGCTTTGTCGGGTGCCGTATCCTCGTGGAACTTGGACATAAAGTGGCTGGGCGTGATGGGGCCCGCAGAGGCAGTGCCGCCCTGGCCGCCACGGACCATGTTGTAGATGAACATGGGCTTGGGCTTGCCATACGTGAACCTGGCGGTGTACTTGTCCACCGCCTCGAACTGGCAGTATTTCTTATCCGGGTCTGCCCAGATCGTCACCGTGCCGGGGGTCACCTTCTTGTTCGTCAGCTCGTTCTTGTACCACCACGCATAGTCTGCCGTGGTGTGCTCCACGCCGTCCGACCACTTGGTGCCCTCGCGCAGCTTGATGGTCCAGACCTTGCCATCCGGGCTGGCCTGCCAGGACTCGAGGATGCGGGGAATCAGATTCAGGTTCTTGTCGAACCAGGCCCACGCGCGGTCCACCAGCTTGGTGGGGCCCCAGCGGTCCGAGACGCCGCTGAAGCAGCGGCGCCAGGTGCCGCCGTGCTTGCCGATGCCCTCATACCCTGTCATGACCATGGGATTCTTGGGCAGCCGCTGGTCCACAGGCGGCAGCTTGCCGGCCTTGACCAACTCGGCCAGCATGGGCGCTTCCTTGTACTTGCTGACCGGCGCAGCCGTGGTCGGGCTGGCGGCCGGCGCAGGCGGTTTGGTAGGAGCAGGCGTGGCAGGAGTGCCACATGCGGCAGACACGATTCCGGCGGTAGCGAATGCAGAGATTCGCAGAAACTCGCGCCGGGTGATTGTCTTTTGCTGCTTCATGGTTCTTGACCTCCTTTGAGAATCGTGAGTGATTTTACACCGTTGCACAGGTTTACTTGGGATCGTTTGCCACTGTCCGATGCAGACCTCCTTTCTACACGTTCAAAAAGCTCAAGCTACACAGCCTGGGCCAGGCCCAGGACGCCAACCAGTTTCAATTCTTCGGCACGATGACAACTCACAAAGTGGTCCGGGGCAATCTGCCGCAAGACCGGCTCCTCGGATTCACAGCGATCAATTCTATACCGGCAGCGCGGATGGAAATAGCAGCCGCTAGGCGGATGAGCCGGGTCGGCCACCTCGCCTTGCAGCACGATCGGCTCGGTCCGGATGCGCGGATCGGGCTTGGGCACCGCCGAAAGCAATGCTTCGGTGTACGGATGCTTGGGGTTGATGAATAACTCGTCTGTCAAGGCATGTTCCACCAGCTTGCCCACATACATCACAGCCACCCGGTTGCTGATGTGCTCGACCACGCTCAGGTCGTGCGAGATGAACAAATAGGTCAGACCAAATTCCCGCTGGAGGTCCAGAAGCAGATTGAGGATTTGCGCCTGGACGGAAACGTCGAGGGCCGACACCGGTTCATCGCAGACGATGAGCTGAGGGTTGAGCGCGAGCGCGCGCGCCACGCCGATGCGTTGGCGCTGGCCGCCGCTGAAAGCGTGCGGGTAGCGGGTCATGTACTCGGGGCGCAAGCCAACAACTCGCAAGAGCTCGGCGACCCGCTCTTTCATCTCGCTCCCCTGCGCGACTTTGTTGACGTACAGTGGCTCGCCGACGATCTCCAGCAGCGTCATGCGGGGATTGAGCGAGGAGTACGGGTCTTGAAAGATCAATTGCATGTTCTGGCGCAGTTGCCGGAGCTGCTGCTTATCCAACGTCGTAATATTGACCCGCCCCAGATTGCGGTCTTGGAACCACACTTCGCCGCCAGTCGGATCGTAAGCGCGCAAGACGCAGCGCCCGGCAGTAGTTTTGCCGCAGCCGCTTTCACCCACCAGCCCCAGGGTCTCGCCTTCGCGGATGTAAAAGCTCACCCCATCCACCGCCTTGACATAGCCAATAATCTGGGAGCGGAAAAAGCCGCGCTTGATGGGAAAGTGCATCTTGAGGTCCTTGACCTCAAGCAATAACTTGTCGCCCTGCGCATGTTCAGCCAATTTGCTTCCTCCCGGAGCCTGTCTCTCATCCAGTCAGGCTACCCTTTTATCGCTCACGCTGGCATAAACAAGCGCTCACGCCACGTGCCCTGCCTCACCCAATCTACGCCACAGACACAGTGGACGCCTGCGCTGGGAGAGTGTCTCTGCTCGTCACGCACGATTCGCCGATCGGGCCAGTCCAACCGCACGAACGACGCAGAACCAGCCTGGGCTTGAGCTTGACCTCCTGCGGTGGACGGTTGCGATCAGCCAGCCGGGCAAAGAGCAGCTCCATCGCCATGTGTCCTACCTCTTCCGCTGGATTACATACGAGTGTCAGTGGAGGATCTACAAAGGCTCCCCACATGACATCGTCGAACATCGTAAAGGCCATATCTTCTGGGATGCTCAGCCCCCGCGCGCGCAATGCCGACATCGCCGCCAATCCCGTGTTGTAACTCGCCGCAAACAATGCCGTAGGCCGGGGGGACATATCGAGACAATCGCCCAATGCATCTGAACCATTGATGAGATTCCCGCAAAAGACGAGGTCGTTTTCGCAGGGCAAGCCGTGACTCTGCAGCGCGTCCCGGTAACCACGCATTCGCTCATGTCGGTGATATTCGTTCAAAGTCTTGTGATACACGAGCGCGATCCGCCGATGTCCCAATCGAATCAGGTGGTCAACTAACTCGAACGAACCGGCATAGCTGTCCACAACCACAGCGTCCACCAGAGGGCCATAATCGCCCAGCGGACGATTGAGCATCACGACCGGAATTCCGGCTTCAGTGAGCTTGTGGATAGGTTCCTGGCAATCACCTGTGCTGTTGAGCAAGATGCCATCTACTTGGCGCAAGCGCAGCATTCGCAAATAACGGCGCTCGACTTCGGGATCGAAATAGGTGGTACAGAGGATCAGGCTGTAATCGTGCGCCAGTGCAACACTGCCCGCTTCTCGCAACATGATGCTATGATGCGGGCTGGTATTATCCGAGACGACCGCAGCGATGGTGCGGGTCACACGCGTGCGCCAGCTTTGCGCTAAAAAATCTGGCTCAAAGCCCAACGCCTCAATGGACCGCCGAACGCGGCAGACGGTTTCGCTGCTGACACCGCCTGTGCCATTGATGACGCGAGAGACCGTTGCAACGGATACGCCGGCGTGTTTGGCTACGTCTCGGATGGTGACCATGCCGTGGTCAACAAGAAAACCTTCTGATGTAACGGTTTACACTGCGAGGCAGTAGACATCATCGTGCGATGTAACTGTTTACAATGGTGATTTTATAATCAATAATCAACTTTGTCAATAGGCAGTACCGGTTTGTGGGACGTCAAGGTTTGAAACGGCAGCCTGTTTCATAACCAGACATAAGAATTTATCCGGGGTGGGTATTGATTGTCAACTGGCATGTAATAGGCTGCCCGGCGCGGGTGTGATAGCGCACCTGGATCCCATCTGGCTGGTGTTGGATGTGCGCTGGCGGGGCATCCGTCTCGACTTGCACCGACAGGCCGGGCAGCCGCCAGCAGCCAGGCTGAATCGCATCGCTTGGCACATTCGAAGCTTGAATCTGGAACGTCAACTCGCCCGCGCCCGTGATCTCGAGCCGATTGGGGCCGGCGCGGGCGTCCACAGGCTCCGAGTGGATCAGCCGAATCCAACCGACGTCATCCGCGCCGATTCGCCAGTACACTGTCGCTGGATGAAATTGAGGTTGCCCGCGCTTGACCAGGCTGGTATGTTCTGCGCCCAACATGAGGTCTTGACCGAGCCAGGCTGTCGCCACTCGTCGAGGGGAATCACCAATCACGCGTTCGATCTGACGCTCGCCCTGGAATGTGCGGAAATGCGGTGCGGCCTCGGGTGGCACTTGCGCGCCCAAGATCGCTGCGCATGGCCCAAAGCAAAAATCTGCGGAATGGGCAAAGGGACGATCCAACGGTGGAAAAGGTGCCTGCGCCTGGCCTGTCACGAGCCAGATCCATTCGCCGACCAGGGCCACATAGCGCCGCATGTCCATCCCATAGCAGCGATCAAAAGGTCCGCTCAGGTTCCGCAGTCCGGCGTGATAGAACCGGGCAATGTCGGTCCACAGGGCGGCCTCCATCTCTGCGCCCAGTTCGCGCAACAGCGGCGAGGTCGCATACACTCGCCAGAGCGCAAGCGCGTACAGATCTACGCCGTAATAGGTGGGCGAGTTGTATTCCTCAAATGTGTCGTGGAGCTTGAACAAGCGGTAAATCTCTTGAGCCATGCGCTCGCCTTGCTCCGTCCATGTCGGGTCACCCCGCCGGTCCCCCGCAAAGCAAAGCATGAAAGCGTTCATCAACGCGATGTTGGTGTACGAGGCCCGCAATCCCCGCGCCAATGCGCCCTGAACCGCTTTGGGGATCGCTGCCTCTATCTTTTGCACAAGCCTCTGGGGCAGCCGATCTTGATACTCTAGCAAGATGATCGCCATTGTGGTGATGATGAACTCGCGCCAGTTCGGATCGTAATGCTTCCACTCGATCGGCTCCGCGGGCGGGCGTGGCTCTTCGGGCGCGCGCAGGAACGTGCCATGATATGGACGCCCCGGCTCGTCGAACTGATAGGTCAACATCACGTCGAGCGCGCGAATGGCCCGTTCGAGATCGCCGCTGGCGTTGCGCATGAGCAGGCCGAGCGCGTACCAGCCGCTTTCGCGCACCATGTGGATGCCCGCTGGGCGTGGCTGATGAGGGTCCGCCACCTCGCCGGGCGACCAGAGCAAGCCGGCGGCTTCGTCCCAGTAATTGTCCATCCACGCCAGGGAAGCCTCAACCAACTGCTGCGCTTTTGGATCGAGTGAGTGAATGTGCTTTGCCATCAATCTCTCCATTGCATCACGCCGGGATGTTCCGTATCGTCACCCCGTCAAAGCCAAATGGAACCAGGATGAAATCATCCGTCCAACAGTTTTTGTCGCGGAACTCTTTGGGGCCGGTCCAGTGCGTATCGCCGCCCGCGCGGTGATGCGGCCCCAAGAGATTGCGCAGCGTGCTCATCAGTTCGATCTCGATCTCGTTTTCGCTGGGGCGCAGCCCACTTGTGATGTCCAGCCGGTGCGGCGGCCAGGCCATGACCCCTTGAGGCTGCCCATTGACGCGCACGTTAGCAACAGCCGCGCACAGGTTGTGAATCTCCAGCACAGCGTGTCCGCCAGGGGGCCGATTGACCTTTTGACGCAGGATAGCGCGGCCCGCAAAGAACGCCAGACCTTGCGCCGTCAGATCGAGCGCCAGACCTTCTCTGTCATGTCCGGCCTGGACACGGGCGGGCGGCTCTATGAGACGAAAATCCGGCGCATAACGATCAAAGATTTGCCCATTGAAGCGGTTTTCCATTTTGATCCGTCGCGCGGCCACGCCAAAGTGGCCGATCACATAGACGCTTTCGAGTTCGGTATCTCGTGCGAACGTCCCGCGCAGCACGATCTCGTTCCGGCCGGCCTGCACGGCCTTGCTAATATCTATCTTGCGGAAAGAAATGTCTGTCCACCAGCCCGCGTCGGTGTTGGCGATGTGTTGGCCGTTGACCGAGAAGGTAAAGCGTTCGGGCGATTCGACTGCCAGATAGATGGGTTCGGCAGGGCGAACGGTTGCGTCAAAGCCAAAGCAAAGTGCAAAAGGCGTCCCGTAACCTGACTCGGCAATCGCCGCGTGCGCCTCCAGGACATGCAGGGGCTTGCTCCACTCGCTTTCGCCAATTTGCACTTGGGGCGTATCAAGCGTCAATGCATTGGGGCCATTCAGTGTCAATTCCCACGTATCGCCCAACTGGATCTCGGATACAATCCGCTCGGCGACTGGCTCGACGGTCGCTGGGGGCTGATCGCGATGCAGCACCAGCAAGTGTGAGCCAACCGGCGGGAAGTCGAGCGTGATCTCGGTGACGCCATTGCACTGTCGGCTGGACAGCAGTCGAACTTGACCGCTGGCCGGGTCCCAGTCTTCCAGGCGGCCTGCGCTGCGCAATTGCACTGTAGCCACGCTGCCCCGATCGAGGTCTGTGTTGGCGAGAAAGTATATGTCGTCCTTGTCCGTCCGGCGATGATGCACCCAAATTGCCGGATGCCCTGGCACAAGGACATCAAAGGGCAACTGTTCGTCGAGTGCGCCCGGCAGCGCGTCGAGCGTAACCGTCCGCGCTGTAGAGGGCAAGACCGACGCATGGATGGGACGGCCATGGATGAGCGTCGGCGCTGGCTCGATCGCCAGCACCAGCCCGCCCATCGCCGCAAATTCACGCAGCAGCCGCACCGTGTTTTCGGTCAAGGTCACCCCCGGCGGGACGATGACGACTCGATAGGCCATCTGGCCCAAGTCCAGCCGTGCGCCCCTCTCGTCTTTCGAGACATGAGCTTCGCATGGCGCGCCTGGCTCCATCAACAGTTCGTCGCCCAGATGGAAATCACGGTGGGATTGCATCAGCGTCATCAGGAGCTTGTCGAGCGATTGATCGAGTTGACGTACAGCGTGAGTGGCGCCGGGCCGGTAGAGCGCCCATGCGCTGCCGATGGGATGGATCACCAGAATGTCCACGACGCGGCGCCCTTGCGTGAGGGCATAACTCAGGCGGGCCATGTAATCGGCGATCGGGCGGTTTTCCGGCCACCAGGGCTGCTGATAGAACAAGTTCTGCGGGTAATCGCGCTTGCGCTCGCCGCGCATACTGTAGAGCGCAAGATGCGGCGTGTTCAGGTTGATGCCCAGAACATAGGCCCAGTCCCCGATCCACTTGCGCCCGGTGTGTGCAAAATCCTGTCCGCTGCAGCCATAGTTTTCGCACAGCGCGCGCGGTCTGCCCAGTTGGCATACGACGCTATCCAGTTGTTTGAACGTCAAGACCGTGCCTTGCTTTTCGTTGATCAGTCGGCTCAATTTGTCTATGCCAGGGAGGTGCATGTAGGCATAGTGTGGCATCACGGCGGTTCCCACACCTTCGATTTGCGAGAGCAAGGTGTCTTCG
This sequence comes from Thermoflexales bacterium, assembly GCA_034434835.1. GTDB lineage: Bacteria > Chloroflexota > Anaerolineae > Fen-1058 > Fen-1058 > JBGLNJ01. The sequence continues at coordinate 84,430 of DAOTXX010000070.1, forward strand.
GCGTTATAGTGGCCGGTGTAGGCCAGGTGATGGGCATCGCACCACTCGCAGATTTGCCGGGTGTAGCTTTCGACGAATCGCTGCGTGACCGCGCGCCAATAGTCATAGCGCACGCGATAAAACTCACCCGTATCAAAGAACAGGGAGGGCAGGTGGGGTAGCAGATCGTAACTGTTGCGCGATCGGAAATAGGCTGGGAAATCGGCCGTCCAGGGCACGGCCAATCTGCCCCGGAAAAAGCGGAGCTGCGGCTCGTCCGTGAAAATGCCGGGCACCACGCTGCCAAAATCTGCGCCCAAAGCTTGAGCATACTTTTCATGCGTGGAATCCAAAAAGGCGCGCACGGCCTCGGGATTCAGCACGTCAAGATAAGCATAGTCGTTGAACCACGCCTGGCCGATTGGCATGGCCTGTGGATAAAACTGGAGCACGCGGTCGGCGTCGTCGGCCAGAGCGGGCACGTCATCGGGGTGAATGTCCACGAGTTGCCCATTGACCTCACGGGCCGCAAAGGTGGCGATGCGCTCGGCCAATAGGGCTGGCTTGTTGTCCACTTTGCAGGCCAGGCATTGGTCACGGTAAGTCGGGTGAGCGGCGATACTCAGTCCACCGGCAAAGCCGCTCGGCCACTTGTCTTCGTCGTAAAGCCACGCGCCCATGCCGCGCTCGCGGGCGGCCTCGATGCAGGCGTGGATGCAATTCATCCATCGCCGTCCCAGGTAGGGTGTGACCAGCCCCACACGCGAATGCATGAAAAAGCCGCCCCAGCCGGCCTGATCCATGAGGGCGATCTGACACTTCAGTTCCTCCGGGTCGAGGTCGTCGTTCCATGACCAAAAGGGGACCTCGCGGTACTCTTGGGGTGGATTTTCAAACTGGTGAATGTCCATGATGAATTCTCCAATTGGGATAGGCCTTGTGCTGATGCAACCTCTCGCCGCACGCTGGCTTGTTCCCAGCGGCTGCGGTTCGGCATATCAAAGGCAAGTTCAGTCGTATCGCTCGCAAGCCCCAGAGGCGACGGGGCTGCGGGTGCAATGTCCCTGCGAACATGTCCGTGAGGTGCGATGGAGGTGTCAGATCATGAAGCTGTGGCTGATTATGCACCAAATCATGTGAATGCGCCAGTCGGTCAGGCCGGGTCTATCGCTTGTCCCGATTGTCATTTTTCCTCGACAAAGGTCTTGACAGCGTCCATAGAATGTGGTATACTCGGACAAGAATTAGAACATTTGTGCCAATATGGGTAAAATCAGCACTTGTGGCAGGCTTACTATACTGTTGGGGCAGCGCCAGGCGGTCACCGGCCAACGACTTTCGCTGCGCCGACTGGCGGATGTGGCAGGCGTCCCCAAAGACCTGGTGTACCGCCTGGACGCGGGTCAGGCGCGTTACGTTGACCTCGATGCGCTGGCCCGCTTGTGCCAGGCGCTGGACTGTAAACTGAGCGACATTCTGATATGGAGTGACGATGGCGACGGTTCCCCCGCCGAGCGCGGCACGCAATCCGTTTGATATTCTCCCCGCCAACCTGTTCAATCCCTTTAGCACACAGGGCGGCGGCAATCTCAGCCGTCACTATATGGCGATTCTCCTCCGCCTGTATGCCCTCGCCGAGTTCAACCGTTTTGGGTTAACGCGCGAGGTCGTCATCGCTGAGATTATAGATTATCTAGCAATCGAAGGCGCGCAAGAAGCTGTCGCTGCTGCGATGGACGAGTCCACTGGCGATACTCCTGACCAGACCTCGATCACGGGCCAGTCCACTCTGCAAGACTATGCGAGTTTTTTGCTGCGCCGGCTGGTCGAGACCGGCTGGGTGGAACGTGAGCAGGACGCCGATTACACCGAATACATCACCTTGCCCGATTACGCCTTTACGCTTCTGGAAGCCTTTCGGGTGATCCAGGAACAAAAGCCGCGCGAGTACACCGGCCAACTGTATACGGTTCATCAACTGCTCACGCACGAGGACAAAGGCTTTTCGCCCGCGCTGGCCCTGACGCAAGCCTACGAGAATGTGCGTCAGGTGGTGCGCGGGCTGAACGAGCTGAATCACAACATCCGCCGTTACATCGAGCGCGCCACGCGTGGGCGCGACGTGGCCGAACTGCTCCGCCTGCAATATGACGATTACGCCGCCACGCTCGGCCCGACGTATCACGCACTCAAGACCTCCGATCACGTCTCGCGTTACCGGCGCGACATTGTGAACAAGCTGCAAGCGTGGCAGTCCGATGCCGTTTGGCTCGACCACGCCGCCGACGAATTGGCCACCCAGGCGCGGCTCACCCCGGCTCAGGCCGCCAGTGAGATCGCGCATTACATTCGCTTTATCATTCAGCAACTCGAAAGCCTCGATCCGCTCTTGGATGAGATTGACCGCCGCCATGCGCAATACCTTCGCACGTCGCTGCGGCAGATCCGTTATCAGCTCATCAGCGCGGATGGCAGTTTCAAGGATCGGCTGGCGAGTCTGGCCCGGCGGCTGGCAGCCTTGCAAAGCGAGGAACAGGTCACCTGGCCTGACGATGCGCCGGGGCTACAGCTGGATCCGATCCGCCTGCCGGACAGCAACAGCTTTTACACGCCGCCGCAGCGCCGCGCACCCTTTGAGCCAGATGTGGTCCATTCACCCGCGCTGCACCCGCTCGATGTGGCCGCGCTGCGCGCGACCACATTGCAGGAGCTCGTGCAGAGCCTCACGCCGGACAAGATCAATCGCTTTGTGTGTCAATTTTTCAACGGCCATCGCCGCCTTCACGTGACCCAATTGCCGCCCGATGCGTTGAGCGATGTCCCTCGTTTGATCTATGCGATAGCATTCAGCTATCATCCCGACGTGAATTATGGGCTTGAGGTCACATCCGGCGACCCGGTGACCATCGGACCATACAAGGTCATGCCGTTTGAGCTGATCAAACTGTAATGCGTAAATTGCAGAGTAATTGTTCGGCCTCCCGCAGCCTATCCGAAAATAAACGGGTCGGGCTCCCATGCCCGCCTTCTCCCCCTGCGAAGCGGGGGGAGTTGGGGGGGCAGCGGCATGGGAGCCGCCTTGGCTGGGTTTTTAGGTTCTTGGTGTCACGGCCAGAGCCAAGTTCGAGATGGTTCAACGCGAGAGACCGGGTAATCTACAGTATGGAGTGCATCTATGCCATTCGATGCGGCGACTATTCTTGAATCTGCTGCGCTGCCCGAAAAGGCCCGGCGCGATGTCCCGCGCGTGGTCAATCGTCTGCTGGGTCAGACGTTTCTGCACCAGGACATCGAGGCCGACCGGGACGATTATTATTTCGTTCATCGCCACCGTGAGGTGGTCGAGACGCTGCTGGCGTTGTGCGGATTCAAGTTATTGCACAACGAGTATCACCGCATCTTTCAGGCCGTGTCCGAGTTCAGCTATTGCCGCGCGCATTACCGGCTGGACGAGACGTTGATGATCGTTGTGCTGCGCAAGCTCTATGAGGAGCGATCAGAACAGCTCAGCCTGGCGACCGATCCGGTCGTGACGGTAGGCGAAGTGCGGGAGGAATATCGCACCATCACGGGCAAAGAACGCGACCTGGGTATTGTCCAGTACGAGACGATCTTGCGGCATCTGCGAGCGCTGGGGTTGATTGACACGCTCGACGGGCGCACGATTGATGTCCGCAACGGCGAGACGCGCCTGCGCCTGCGCAGCTCGATTCGCATGATCCTGCCGGTTCAATCGGCAGACGAGATGGAAGCGTGGTTGCGCAAGTATCGTACGATGAATGTGGAAAGTGGAGAGTAGGGCAATGGCTTTCCGCTCTCACATCTTGCAAGGAGTGACATGAAGCAACTGACAAGGATTCGCCTGATCAACTGGCATCTATTTGAAAACGCCACGATCACCTGTAACGGCACGACGTATCTCATCGGCGTCAACGGCGTGGGCAAGTCCACGATCCTGGATGCGGTGCAGTTTGCGTTGGTCGGCGGTCAGCGCGACGTTCGATTCAACCAGGCCGCGATCGCGGGCGGCAAGCGTACCCTGGCCAGTTACGTGCGCGGCGAGCTGGGCACCGAGGGCCAGCGTTTTTTGCGCGACGATGCGACTGGTGTAGTGGCGCTCGAGTTCCGCAACTCGGATGGCTCGCACTTTTGTCACGGTGCGGTGATTGACGCTTATGCCGACGGCCGCGCGCCGGATGTGATGTATTTCATCGTCCATAATGCCATGCTCGACGACGCGTGGTTTTTTCGAGAAGCAGGCAAGCTGTTCGACTCGCGAGCGTTCAAGCGTCACCTGGAGCGCTTTGCGCTGCCGCCTGGTGGGCGCGCGCAGTTGTTCAGCCGCGTCGAAGATTATCGTTTTCACCTGCTCAATCGGCTCGGTCAACTCAAAGACACCTTTCCCGCCAAGCTTGTCAAGGGCCTGGCGTTCAGTCCGCTGACCAACATTCGCGAGTTTGTCCACAACTATTTGTTGGATGAAAGCCTGGTGGACGTCAAGACGCTTCAAGATCAGCTAGAGACGCTGCGCCATTTCGAGTCGCTGGCGCTCAATGTGCGGGAGCGAATTGACGCCCTCGGCCGTATTGAGGAGCTTGATCAGGAACGTGTGGCGAATCGCCGCCGCCGCCTGACGAATGGTTACATCCAGCGCCGTGCCCAGGCCGACGTCAGACTGGCGCAGCTCAAACGCTTACGTTTGGAGTTGGACGAGGTGCGCGTCGAGATCAACCGCGCTACCCTAAAGCGCGATGCCCTGAGCGAGGACCTCAAGCGCGCCAGGCAAGCCTTGCTCGATGCTCAAGTGGCCTTGCAGATTGACGCGAACGCGGCGCGCGAAAAGGAATTGCGAGAGAAAATCGCCGGGCTGGAAACTGCGGTGCGTGAATTGACCGAGCGTCAGGCGCTGGTATCCCAGGCGCTCGCGCGGGAGGCGCAGGATGTGCGCAAGCTGCGTGAATTCTTGAGACTGGACGGGCTTTCCGTTCCGCCTGCATTGGACGAGTTCGTTGAAACTCCAGTCCTCATTGCAGAGGGAAGAGTAGGGGATGCGAGTCTCCTCGCTCGCCTGCAAGTTGATCTGGAGGCATTAGGGCACTCTTTTGCCGAACAAAACACGCTGCTGGGCGAACGATCTCGCCAACTGCGCCAAGAGGCTGAACAGCTTCAACGCGAGATCGATCAACTGCGAACCGGCGATCATGATGCCAGCTACGAAGCCGAAGCGCCCGAGGCGGCGCGACTGCGCCGCCTCTTGCGCGGCGAGTTGGGGTTGAGCGCGGAGCAGATTCCGTTTCTCTGCACCGTCTTGCAAGTCCCCGATGAATCATGGCAGGATGCGGTCGAGGGCGTGTTGGGCCAATATCGTTTCAGCTTGCTCGTGCCGCCGGAGCACTATGACGCTGCCGTGCGCCTTTATCGTGAGCACCGCCAGCAGGACAACTTGCACGGCGTGGGCCTGCTCGATGTCGAACGGATTCTGAGCCATGTGCCGTTTTGCTCCTCTCGCCGCTCTGCGGCTGGGGGCGACCGTCTGGCCGCCGAAGTCCAGACCCAGCACCCAGGCGCGCGAGCGTTGATAGACTTGCTGCTCGGCAACATCATCAAGTGCGACAGGCTGGACGATTTGCGTGAGCACCGGACGGCCATTACGCGCGAGTGTTTCTTGCGCCGCAGCTATACGACCAGCCACATGAATCCACGCGTCTATCGCCGCTGGTTTATCGGCGAGCGGGCCGTGCCGCGTCAAATCGAGCAGCGGCAGACGCGGCTTGGGGAGATTCGCGATGAGCTGTTGGCCTTGCAAGACCAGGCCAACGCATTGCGCGAGCGGATCGCGCTGACGCGAGACAAGGCGCGTCTCTATTATGATCTGCAGCGCGATCTGTCCGACTTGACCGCGCTGCCTGCCAAAGCCGATCAGCTTGTGGTGCTGCAAGATGAACTGGCGCGGCTCGACGTGCAAAGCGTCCAGGCTTTGCGCGCCGAGGTCGCCGCGCGACAGGCGCAAACCGATCAACTGCAAGGCGAGCTCGTGCAGATCGAGCGACATATCGGCGGACTGGAGATGCGATGCAAGACGTTGGCCGAAGAAACCATCCCGTCGCTTGAACGTGAGGCCGAGCAGATGACCTTGAGCGCGCGCGAGTTCCTGCGCTTTGAGCAGGCCGAGGACGCGCTCGACGAAGTCGAGAAAGAATACGAGCGTCGCCGGGATCGTCAGCCACTCGAAACAGTGTTGCAGAACGCGACACGCTACGAGAACGACTATCAAACTGCCGAAGCCCGCAGCCGCGATCGCCTGCGCGAGGCCAAGCAGGCCTATAGCCTCAAGTATGATTTTGGCTACGACGTGGACGAGGATGCCGCGCGCTACATCCGTGAACGCGACAAGTATGTGCAGTCCGAGCTGCCACAGTACGAGGAGCGCATCGCCGCGCAGCGCAAGCTGGCCGAGCAGGAGCTGGTGGAAAACTTTATTCATCGCCTGCGCGAACAGATCGAGGATGCGCGCCAGCAACTAGGTCATCTCAACACAACCCTGGCGGGATTGCGCTTTGGCGGCGAGCGATTCGAGTTCATCACTCACCCGGAGCCGTCCCTGCGTCCGATCTATGACATGCTGATGGACAGCCAAAGTGCGTTGGGCGATTCGCTGGCCGATTCGGATTTTCGCCAAAAGCATCAACAGGGATGGGATTTGCTCTTTGAGCGATTGACCCGGGGCCAGACCGACGATGCGGCAGCGGAACTGCGACAGTTGCAGGACTATCGTAATTACCTGCAGTACGACATCCGTATTCACTATCCCAACGGCGACCACGCGCTGCTCAGTCAGATCAATGCCAAGAAATCCGGGGGCGAGACGACCACGCCGTTTTACGTGGCGATGGCGGCTTCGTTCGCGCAAGCGTATCGGCTCAATCAGCCGCGCGCGTCCGACACGATCCGGCTCGCGCTCTTTGATGAAGCCTTTAGCAAGATGGATTCGGCGCGGACGGCCAGCGCGCTCAAGTTCATGGTGGACACGCGCCTCCAGGTCCTGCTGGCGACCCCGCCTGACAAAGCCGCCGGGCTGTTGCCCTATGTGGACTGCGTCCGAACTGTCGTCCGGCAGAACAATCACTCGTTTGTGATCGAGATGGACAAGGCGGATGTGATCAAGGAGTTAGAGACTGCGTGACTTTTATTCCATCCCCCGACGTAGCTGCCATCCTCAATGCGCTGTTGGACATTTACGAGCGGCGACCCCCATCCCCGGCCCTTCCTCCGTCTTCGGCAGGGGAAGGGAGAATACGCCGCGCCATCCGCTGCGATGTCCATTCGATGGCGCTGCCTGGCTATCACAGTCAGATTGACCCTGATGCGCGTCTGGTCGCCAACGAGCAACTGGCGGCACTGGAGCAGCTTGGCCACGTCCGATTGGTGTGGCTGCGTGGCGAACAGGGACACTTGCTCGAATCGGTCACGCTGGTTCCAGAACGCGCGGATGAATTGTTCGTGTGGCTGAACCGTGTGCCGGTCGCTACGCTGCGCGCGCGCTTGCGCGACTTGCTGCTGGGCGAACGATTCCGTTTCAAGGATTGGCGACTGCGGGCGATCGAGTGGACGCTTGCGCAATTGAGGGAGGCCAGGTCTCCTGCGCCGTTCAGCTTGACCGATGGGGACTTGAATCGTGATCTCTTGACCGCCCTGGCTGCGCTGGACACGGTGCAGGAGGAAACGCCCTATCGCGTTTTTAGCGTGCGCGTGTTCAACGATAGCAAACGTTTCGAGTGGCTCAAAGGTGCATTGGTCACGCTCGCCCGCCGCCATCAGCCAGAGTGGGCCGACCTTTCGGACGACGAGACGCTGCGCGAGTTGGGATTGGTCGCCAATCCAGGCCACCTGTACCTGTTCGGCGCATGGCGGCTGGTGGACGAGACAGGTCAGGTTATTTCGCTGGGCGAATTCTATCCTTCCGTTGGAGTGCCGGCGGCGCAGGCGGCGCGTGTTCAGCGCGTGGAGGCACAAGCCGCGCGCGTGGTGTGTGTAGAGAATCCGACGACGTTCTACGAATTGATCCGTCACGAAAGCGAAGGCCTGGCGGCGATTTGCTTGTGGGGCAATCCATCTCCGGCATGCCGTCATCTGTTGAGTCGCCTGGCTCAAACGTTGCCGGAGCGCGTGCCGCTGTTGGTCTGGGCCGATCTCGATTACGGCGGGCTGAACATCCTGGCTCAATTGCGGCGGATCAGTCCGTGCTTCATGCCCTATCGCATGGACATGGTCACGCTCGATGCACACGCGCAGTGGGGTAAGCCATTGACGCGCGCAGATGAAAAGAATCTGGCGCGATTGGCGCTGAATTCAAAACTGGCCGATATGCAGCCACTCATCGCGCACATGTTGGCGCGTGGGATCAAGTTAGAGCAGGAGGCGATTGGGTTCCCGGAGTAGGCGCGAACCGGCCAGGCTTGGGGGGCTGTTTTGCGGTATAATTGGGTCAGGTAAGCCGGGCACTTGGCACGGCGGGGCCAGCCCCAGAGTTTCGGAGGTTGTGGCCATGAGAGGAAAGCTGACCCGAAGAGAATTTCTCCGGTCGAGTCTTATGGCAGCGTTGGGGGCCGGGTTGATGTCCTGCGCCGGCCCGCCACGCCGGATCGAGATCACTCCAGCGCCCTCGCTTGCTTTCACTCCCGCCCCAACCCAAATCCCCAAACACCACGAAGCATTGTATTATTCCCAACTCGATGGCAACCGGGTGCAATGTCAGATGTGCTTTCGGAGGTGCATAGTCTCCGAAGGCGAGCGCGGCTTTTGCCGTAACAAAGTCAACCTCGGCGGTCGCTATTACACGCTTGTTTACGGCTATCCCAGCGCTTTGCAGATAGACCCCATCGAAAAGGAGCCGTCCTTCCACATGTGGCCCGGCACCAAGATCCTTTGCACGGGCACCGCCGGTTGCAACAACCGCTGCAAGTTCTGCCACAACTGGCATCTCTCTCAAAAAAGCTTTGAGGAAATTGAGCATGCCGTCATCACTCCCAAGCAGACGGTTGAGCTGGCCAAAGAAGAAGGGTGCGATGCCGTCTCGTTCACCTATAATGAACCGACCGTCTTTTACGAGCACATGTTCGACGTGGCCAAAGCGGCCAAACGGGCGGGATTGGGGACTCTGTTCCACACTAACGGCGGGATGAATGAAGAGCCGCTGGCGGCGCTACTGAAATACATGGATGCGGTCACAGTTGACCTGAAGGCCTTTACATCACAATTCTATCAGGAGGTTAGCTCCTCTCAATTGGAGCCTGTTCTGCGCACTTTGCAGCAGGTCCACAAGAGCGGCACTCACCTGGAAATCGTGAACCTGATGGTGCCGACTCTTAATGACAACATGGACGACATCCGGCGCATGTGCCGATGGATCCGCGACACTCTGAGCACCGAGGTTCCTCTCCACTTGACACGCTTTTTCCCTGCCTACAAACTGACCAGCCTGCCGCCCACGCCTGTCGAGACGCTCGAGAGCGCGGCCCGGATTGCCGATGAAGAGGGCCTGCAATACGTCTACATTGGCAACATGCCCGGACACAAGCGCAATAGCACTTACTGCCCCAAGTGTGGTGAGCCGCTCATTGTGCGGATTCACTTTACGGTGTTCACGCGCCAAGTCGAGAAGGGCAAGTGCCCATCCTGCGGCCACCGCATACCGGGCGTCTGGCGAGACGCTTGAGGGGCAATTTGTAGTGACGACTTTAGTCGTCGGTTACTGTGGGCTACTTGAGGGCAAGGCGGCGATCAACATCAGGCTGCTCAGCTTGAGCAGCGCCGTCAGAACGCATGTCTCCAGAATGCCCAGCACCGGGATCAGGATCACGGCAGCGACGATGGAGCTGACAAAAGCCCCTGCCAGGTCACAGGCGTAGAGGACGCCGGCCGCGGCTGGCTGGTTTTCTCTGTCTTTGAGCCACATCCGATTGGCGATGGGAAATTGAGCGCCGACCAGCAAGCCTGCCAGAGCGTTCAGGCCAAAAAATCCCCCTTGGATGAGGGTGAACACAACGGGATCGTTGATGCGCCAAGTCAGGATGTTCAAGGCAATGGGCAAGAAAACCCCGTAGAGCACGAGGGCCATCTCAAGCCTGAACAGTGTGGACCTGCGCGCGAGGGTGTCGAGCCTGCGGGTCATGAACAGCCCGCCCAGGCTCAGCCCGGCCATAAAGGCCGTGATGAGCAATCCGATCCAATGGTAAACATACCCGTAGAGAGTCTGGAAGGCAAAGACCATGAGGAGGTCAGCCGTCATCCCGGTAAAACCAGTGGTCGTAATGACCATGGGAACGATCACCTTGCGCGCCCTTGGGATCAGCCGTATGGCGATCAGGAAAAGCAGCGCGCATCCGATGATAGGTAGACTGAGGGTCAACAAATTCAGCCGATCGGCCAAGGCGAACACACGGGCCAGGTCGGGAGAGAAAAGAGCGTTCCAATAGAACAGGCCATAGAACAGTCCCGTCGGGTGGAGATCGCGATTGACGGCGATCTTGCCCTTGCTATCCAGGGACGTTTGGAACCAATCTAAACGCCTCGGGTCGAATTTGAGGCGGATGTGCGAAGCAGTCATCATTCGAGTCTCGAGGCCGCGCGCTTGCCATCGTTCGATGAGTGTCTCCATCTGCGCTGTCGAAAGTGTGTCTGAGGATGAGGCCAGCCAGAGGGTCACGTCGCCCGGTATGGGGCGGACGTAGGGGAAGGCCTGTTGCAAGGTGCGATGAATCATTGAATTGAGAGAGCGCAGCTCATCGCTCATGTAGGTCAGCGTGCCTGGACAGCCGACGACCATGATCCCTTCTTCTGCCAAAAGCTCCCGCGCCATCTGAAAGAACTCGACCGTGTAAAAGCGGTTCAGTTGTAGGGTCGAAGGATAAGGCAAATTGACAATGAGCAGATCATAGCCTGTCTGGGGGGCATGCGCGCTTTGCCAGGTTTTCCTTCGCACGAGCAACCGGCCATCTACGTACTCGACCCTGACTCGTGGATCGCCTAACTCGCTCAAGGTCAACGGAGTCGGGAATCTCTGAACGGCTTTGATGAGCAAGGGATCTAGCTCGGCATAGTCTATTTGCGTCAGGGGGTATTTCGCCAGCTCCCGCAACACGCCCCCCACGCCGCCGCTCAGCACCAGGGCGCGTCGAGGCTGAGGGACAAACAACAGGGGCAGGTGAACCATCTCTTCGACAGATGCTACGTCAGGCACGGGCGCGGTCAGGATAGGAATGCCGTCGGCGTAAAAAGTGTATTGGCTCTCTTGCTGGACGACTGCCACGTTACCATAGACCGAATTCTCGGAGTAGATCAGATTGTGGCCGCCCCATGATCGGCGAGTGGCCCAATGCTGGATCTCGCTTGCCAATGGGGAGATCAAGAGACCGAAACTGGCGATCAACAAGACAAGAACGCCGGTCAAGCTGGGGGCAAGGGTGCGACGTTTCTGAGGGGGCGAATTGGACCGAGCCAGCAGGAGAGCTGCCGAAAAAAGATTCAAGCCAGACAACAGCAAGACGATTTGCATGGATTGCAGAAAGGGGATAAAGATGTAGGTAAAGATGATCCCGCCGGCTATCGCCCCCACTGCTTCCAAGACATAGACCCAGCCGATGGCAGGCGCCTGGTGACCAGCGAGGTGAGCGTAGGCCTGGCAGCCGAAAGTAAACATCGCCCCGTCCACCAGGGCCAGGGGGATCAAGATGAGCAGAGATGAGTAAAAGACAGGAACGAGGCCTACTCCTTCGCCAGGGATAGCGCCGACGATCATCCTGACGCTCAGGGCCGCAACGAGGCACAGTGGGAGAAAGAGAGCAAACAGGACTTGGAGTGTGGCAAACGATGAGGTTTTGTGTCCCCAGCGGTCGGCCAATCTGCCCGGCAGCCCACTGCCGAGGGCTTCCAGAATCAGCCAGTTTCCCAGGACGAGTCCGATGGATAGCTCGTTGCCATAGAACGCGACGAGCAGTTCGCGGATCAACAGGCTTTGGGTGACTGTGAAGCTCAAGCCCATGAGCAGGAACCCGAAGCTCAAGAGCCTCTTCATGCGCGGTTCTCCATTTCGCCTCTTAAAGAAACGGCTGCTCTCCACACATTATAACGCGGCTCGCGCTGTGCTAAAAGGGGCATGAACGCCTGGACGCTCCACTCTCCGGGTGTTCGTGAAAGCCGGCGCCTCTGTCAACGAATGGGAAATGAATAAACGAATGAGCTGGCTATGGGCTTGATATGATCTCCCCATCTGTGCTAAACTGGAAGTAGCTTGACCTTGCGGGAGACCCGGATGTGATGTGGCGCATGATATATGAGCAGCGTCTAACCCGGCTGGTAAAGGACGCCCTCAAGCGCGTATGGCGTTTTGGGGTGCGGATGGATGTGGCTGCCGTTCTCATCGTCCTGGTGTTGCTCGCTGCGGCGCTTGGCTCTTGCTTTCCCCAGCTTTCGTCATCCACCATGAGCGATACAGACCGATGGACTCGCTGGGAAACAGACACACGCGTGAGATACGGCGCGCTGACGGATGCGCTTGTCGCCGGAGGAGTATTCCGCTGGTTTCAATCTCCGGTTTTTCTGATCTCTCTGGCGTTGTTGACAGTTGCCACGTTGGCCTGCGCCCTCGACCGCTGGCCGCGAGTATGGAGACGAGTATTTCGTCAATCGGTGCGTTGTCCCGATCTCGTGTTTGAAGCTGCGCCACACGCAGCCGGTCTGGTTGCGCCGCCCAACACCTCTCTCGTTCACGTCATCCAAGCGAAATTGGAATCGCGGGGTTTTCGTGTGCGTTCGGAAGCTGCTGACGGCAGCGTTTATGTGCGAGGAGATCGCAATCGCTTTGCCCCTTTGGCGACACTGCTCAACCATCTGGCGGTGCTGCTTTTGTTGTTGGGGGCAGTGCTGAGCAGTGGATATGGCTGGCGAGAGGAATGGACGATTGGGCCAGGCGCTACGATCCAGGTTGGGCACGAGAGCGGTGTGGCACTGCGCCATGAAGGATTCACTATCACGCGCTATCCCGATGGCAACGTCGCCGCCTACGAAGCCCAAGTCGCTGTCATCCAAAACGGCCGGATAGATCGCCGCAATGTGCGGGTCAACGGGCCATTGAGTTACAATGGTATTGGATTTTCCTTGCAGGGTTTTCGAAAAGTCGAAGATAGCTATGAGGTGACGTTGCTGGCTGTGTACGATCCAGGTTATGGCTGGGTCGTCGTGGCGGGATTGCTGCTGCTGTTGGGACTGGCAGTGATTTTCAACTATCGTTATTGTTGTATCCGTGTCCGGATCGGATCCGACGGGCGATTGCGTCTGGCCGGAGAGGCTGGCAGATACGCCAGCGATTTTGAGCGCGAGTTTGCGACGCTGGTGCAAGAGATCGAGCGCGCAATGGGAGGCGAGAGGGAAAAGCCGGGATGTTGATCGGATTGGCTTACGTGATGCTGTGGCTGGCCGTTCCTGCATACTTGGTCCATACAAGATTGGGCAGGCGGCTGACGGGTTGGTCCGCTGTGGGGATAGCGATCATTGCCTGGGGCTTGTTGGCAGCGGGATTGCTGGAACGTGGGCTGACAGCCGGCCATTGGCCGCTGACGAATCGCTACGAGTTTGCCCTCTGTTTTGCGTGGGCCGTCCTCACAGTTTATTTGTTGTTGGAGGCTAGTTGGCGCGAGCAGCGAGCAGGGGCCTTTGTGTCGGCGGTCGCTCTGCTGGCCTCGACGTTTGCCGTGACACGCTCCGCTGCCGAGCAGGCCATCACGCCGCTCTTGCCGGCGCTGCGCTCGGTCTGGTTACAAATCCACGTGTTGAGCGCGCTTGGAGGCTATGGCGCCTTTGGCGTGGCGGCGGGTCTGGGCGTGGCGCGACTGTTGCAGCGCGCGTTGCCTGACCAGAGTGAGCTTGCGTGGTTGCCGCCCGTCGCAGAGAGCGAGCGAGCGATGGGGCGAGCGGTCGCTTTAGGCTTTCCCTGGCTAACGCTGAGTATTCTGACTGGCGCGATCTGGGCGCAGAATGTTTGGGGCCGTTATTGGGGATGGGATCCCAAAGAGACTTGGGCGTTGGTCACCTGGCTGTGGTATCTTTTGATCTTACACGTGAGGACGCTGCGTGGCTGGCATGGTCGGCGATGGGCGGGATTGGTTATCGCGGGCCTGGGTGTGGTGATCTTTACCTTCATCGGTGTACCCTGGCTGGTGCGCACCGTGCGACTGGAAAGCCTGCACGGGTTCTGATGTATGGCGCAGAGGTGTGAAATGAGCGGCATCACGCGACGGCAATTCTTGACAGGCGTGGGGGCGTTGGTCGCCTGTGGCGTTGGAGCGGCAGCCGGGCTGAGTGGCAATCGCTGGTGGGAGCGGCCAGAGACCTTTTCCCCGGTTACAGTCGGGGAGGGTAGGGGGGAAGTCAAGCCTCCCAATCCTTGGTCTGTGGAAGCTCGCTATTACGCCTCGTTCGCCGCCGAAGGATCGCTCAACTGTTCAGCTTGCCACAGCGCGCCGGAAGGACCGTTGCCGGTTTCGTATTGCCATATCCCGCACACGGGCAACTATGTTCAGTGTCACCTGTGCCCACACCGTTGCATCATCGCGGATGGCGAACGAGGCACTTGCCGGGTGCGAGAAAATCGGAATGGCCGGTTGTACTCGATGGTCTATGGCAACCCTTGTGCCGTTCAGGTTGATCCCATCGAGAAAAAACCCTTTTATCACTATCTGCCCACCTCGGCGGCTTTCTCTATCGCCACAGCCGGTTGTAACCTGCGTTGCCTATATTGCCAGAACTGGACCATCTCTCAATTTCCGCCAGAAGAAACAGACAATGTCGATCTCCCACCAGAGGGAGTGGTTCGCGCTGCCGTGAGGTCCAACGCGCCCGTAATCGCCTACACCTACTCTGAGCCGACCGCCTTTTACGAATACATGCTCGCCACGGCGCGGCTGGCGCGCGAGGCCGGGTTACGCAGTGTCGTCATCTCGGCTGGCTTTATCAACCCCGAGCCGCTGCGCGAACTTTGTCAGACGGTCGATGCGATCAAGATTGATCTCAAGGGGTACGATCAGGATTTTTACCGCAAGGTATGCAGCGCGGAGCTTGAGCCGGTGCTGGAGGCCATTCGAACCATCCACCGGGCCGGGGTGCATCTGGAGATCGTCAACCTGGTCGTGCCGACGCTGAACGATCAACTGGATCAACTGCGCGCGCTGGCGCGATGGCTGACGCGCGAGATCAGCCCCAATGTGCCGCTCCACTTTTCGCGCTTTATGCCGCAATACAAATTAGCCAACCTGCCACCGACGCCGGTCGAGACGCTGGAAAAAGCGCGCCAGATCGCTTTGGAAGAAGGGATGCGTTTTGTGTACGTGGGAAACGTCCCAGGCCACCCGGGCGACAACACCTACTGTCCAGCCTGCAGCAAGCCCATCATCGTGAGGCAGGGCTTTGCTGTGACCGAGTACCAGCTCAAGGGAAACAAGTGCGCTTATTGTGGCGAGCCGATCCCAGGCGTCTGGTGGCCTGATCGAGCGTGAGGGAGGTCGGGATGAAGAAACATGCCTGCGGCTTGAAACCTCTCTTGATGTTGGCTGTCTGCATTGTGCTTCATTCTGCCTGCATTGCGCCGACGGCCACGCCGGCGACAATTGCGCCATTCCCATCACCCGCGATTTCTCTCACCGTGCCCTCAGGTCGAGTCCACCGCGTCGAGTTTGCCGGTTCCTGGTATCCTGGCAATCGTGATGAGCTGGCCCAGACAGTGGACAAGCTGCTTACAGCAGTTGTTCCGGTGGATGGCGATCCCATCGCCCTTATCGTCCCTCATGCAGGCTACGTTTACTCCGGCCCGGTCGCCGCGTATGGGTTCAAGCAATTGGAGGGAAAACCGTACGAGGTCGCCGTCATCATTGCCGCCGATCACCAGATGCCTCTCGCGCGCCCTGTCGCCGTCTGGGCCGAGGGTGGATTCGAGACGCCGCTGGGGATTGTGCCGGTGGATGTCCAACTGGCGCGGGCGCTCATGGCGGCCGAGCCGCGCATCACCTTCGACACGGCAGCTTTTTCGGGAGAGCACGTCATCGAGATCGAGCTGCCTTTTCTTCAGCGCGTGTGCCCGGGGTGCAGCATAGTGCCGGTGCTGATGGGCGCTGATGATGATGCGACCGTCCAGATGGTCGCAAAGGCTTTGCTCTCGGTGCTGCGTGGACGCCGAGCCGTGATAGTGGCCTCGTCGGATCTCTCACATTATCCGACACGAGAAGCTGCGCTGTGGGTGGATGGGGCGACGCTGGCGGCCATTGAGACGGGCGATCCGGCGCGCGTGCAAGGAACGATTGCGGCGCTGATGAAGGTGGGCGTCCCCAACCTGGCGACGTGTGCTTGCGGCGAGGGGCCGATCCGGGCCGCCATGCAGGTCGCGCGCGGACTTGGCGCCGACACGACGACGATCCTCCGCTACGCCAATTCCGCGGATTCCCCCCTCGGAGACCCTACCCAGGTGGTGGGCTATGGTGCTGTGATGTTCTGGCGCTATGCCCCGCCTGATCTGACGCAAGCTCGAAAGCAAGAACTGCTCGATCTGGCCCGCGCGGCCATCACAGAATACCTCAAGACCGGCCGCGTCCCCGATGTCAAGACGGACGATCCAGTGTTGATTCGACGCTCAGGCGCCTTTGTCACGCTGAAGGAGAATGGCGAGTTGCGCGGCTGCATCGGTCACATGCGCGCCGACACGCCACTGTATCGAGTCGTGCAAGAGATGGCGGCTTCTGCCGCGACTTCTGATCCGCGCTTCCCGCCGATGAAGGTGGATGAACTGAGCAAGGTACATATCGAAATCTCGGTACTCTCGCCGCTGCGCCGTATCACAGACGCACAACAAATACAGGTCGGTACGCATGGGCTGATGATCCTACAAGGCGAGCGACAGGGAGTGCTCCTGCCCCAGGTGCCGATTGAACAGGGATGGAGCCGAGACGAATACCTCGAAGGGTTGTGCCGAAAGGCTAGCCTCCCGACTGGCTGCTGGCGGGAGGCGGAGCAAGCGTCGTTGTATGCGTTCACCGCGGTGGTGTTTGGGGAGTGAGAGGAGTGATCAATCTTGAGCAACACTATGCCTTGCTGCGCAATCTGTCGAGCCAGCGAGCGCTGTTCGGGCGCACACGTCAAGCCGAGGCCTCAAACGTCGGCTTGAGGGCCGGGTACAGTGCCTGATAATGGGGATAGCGACGACGATAGATTTCTGCTTGTTGTTCATTGGGCCGGGTTTGCCCTATCACCTTGACCGTGGCCGCGCAGGCCGAAGGCACATCCGCCCACACTCGCGCGCCCACGCCAGCCAGCAAAGCTGCACCGTAAGCTGCCCCCTCGGTCGTATTGACGGTGACCAGCTCCACTTCCAATACACTGGCGAGGATTTGCCGCCACAGCGCGCTTTTGGCGCCGCCGCCCGAAACCCGCACTTGGTGAATCTCACCCAGCCCCGCTTGCTGGATCAGCGTAAAGCTGTCTTTGATGCCAAAGGCAACCCCTTCCAGCACCGCGCGGGTCATGTGAGCGCGGGTATGTCGCAGCGTCAGCCCGACCCACGCGCTGCGCGCCAGCGGATCGGGATAAGGTGTGCGCTCTCCACTCAGATAGGGCAAGAAGAGCAAGCCCTCACTTCCGGCCGGCACGGCCTCGGCCTCGGCAGTCAATGTGTCAAAGCTTTCGTGGGGAGCCAGGGTGTCACGATACCACTGCAGGCTTCCGGCAGCGCTGAGCATCACGCCCATCAGGTGCCAGCGTCCCGGCAGCGCGTGACAAAATGCATGGAGTCGCCCGCGCGGCTCGATCAGCGGCTCGGGCGTGGCCGCAAACACCACGCCCGAAGTGCCCAGGGTCAAGGCGATGATGCCGGGCTGCACCACACCAACCCCCACCGCCTGCGCGGACTGATCGCCTCCCCCGGCCACCACCGGTGTGCCGGCCGCCAGGCCAGTTTCGGCAGCCGCCCGGCTGGTGACCAACCCGGTGACTTCAGGGCCTTCGTAAGTTGGGGGCAACCAGACCTCTGGGATGCCCAGTGCCTCAAGCACCTCTTTGGACCAGGTGCGCTTTTTCAGGTCGAACAAGATCGTGCCCGATCCATCGGCCTTGTCCATCGCAAACGAGTCGGTCAGCCGGTAGCGCACATAGTCTTTGGGGAGCAGAATGTGGCGCGCGCGGGCATAAACGTCCGGCTCGTTTTGCTGGACCCACAGAATCTTGGGCGCAGTAAAGCCGGTCAACGCGTCGTTGCCGGTGATCCGAATCAGACGCTCCACGCCCAGCCGTGCGCGGATGTCATCGCATTGCGCCCCGGTGCGCTGATCGTTCCACAGGATCGCCGGGCGCAGCACCTCGCCGCGCTCGTCCAGGAGAACCAGCCCGTGCATCTGCCCGGTCAGGCCCACCGCGGCAACAGCCGATCCGGACACGCCTGCCTGCTCCAGCGCCAGGCGGATGCTGCGGCTGGTCCCCGCCCACCATTCCTGTGGGTCTTGCTCGGACCACAGCGGACGAGGAGTGGAAAGCGTCAGGGGCGTCGTCGCGCTGGCAACTACCGTTCCCTGTGTATCAATCAACAGCGCTTTGGCGCCGGTGGTGGAAACGTCAATCCCTAATAGCAAGTTGGGCATGGCTCACTCCAAGACCTATACTGTCAGCGGTCGTAAACTTTCACTCTGTCTGCAAGCAATTGGCCGTCATACACTGCCATTGCGAGCGCCCAAAGGGCGCGAAGCAATCTCTTTGGCTCGCTGGAGATTACTTCGGCCTTCGGCCTCGCAATGACAAAATGAAACTTGGCCGCGCCGAGTATATACTGGTCGGAAATGATTTCAGTGCAATCGGAGTCAAGGCTTTAGCCGGAATTAGCCGCAAGAACCGGCTGAAGCCTCGATTCCAATGCACCCGTTTGATTTCTGCTCAGTATATCAGGATTTGATCTGAAACTCGCCCGTCAGTCGAATATCTGCGGACGAACTGCCAATCAACACCTGAACTGTTCCAGGTTCGACCACAAATCCGCTCTCGCCATAGTAGGCGAGTTGGCTGGCCTCTAGCGTGAATGTGACGGCCTTGCTCTCACCCGGCGCAAGTGAAACGCGCTGAAAGCCTCTCAGCTCTTTGACCGGCCGCGTCACCTTCGAGTTGGGATAGCGCACGTAAAGCTGAACGACCTCATCGCCAGCGCGTTCGCCGCAGTTCTTGACTTGTAGGCTGAGGCAGAGCTGCCCATCCGCCGGGATCGCAGACGCGCTCATCTGCAAGCGATCGTATTCAAAGCGCGTATAGCTGAGGCCATAGCCGAACGGATAGAGCGGTGTTTGCGTCATGTAACGATACGTGCGGCCAACCATACTGTAATCGTCGAACGGTGGCAGTTGATCAACGGACTGGTAGAACGTGATGGGCAGGCGGCCAGCCGGGTTGGCCTGGCCGAACAAGACATCGGCGACGGCCGCGCCGCCTTCCTGGCCCGGATACCACACCAACACGATCGCTTCCACCAGGTCGGCAATGTCGCCTAACGCGATCGCGCTGCCGCCGGCCAGCACCAGCACGACCTTGGCGCCCGCGGCGACGAGTTGCCGGATCAAGTCCTCTTGCGCCCGAGGCAGGCCGATGTTGACGCGGTCGCCCGTTTCTTCTGCCAGGATCGCCTCGCCTTCTTCGCCTTCCATCAGCGGCGACGTGCCCATACACGCGATCACCAGGTCACACGAGGCGGCTCCATGTGCTGCATAGTTGAGCGGGTTGCGATTCGGCTGCGTGAGCGTGGAGCCGGGGCGATAGTCCACGCGCACACCTTCCGGCACGTGGCTGACGATGCCTTCCAGCATCGTCGTGAGTGTATCGCTGACCCCATAATAGTTGCCGAGCAAGGTATTCGCATCGGCGGCGTGGGGGCCGGTGATAAAGATCCGGCGGATGCCCGGCGCAATGGGCAGAATGTTGTTCTTGTTCTTGAGCAAGACGATGGATTCGACTGCCGCCTGGTGCGCGAGCGCGCGATGCTCCGCGCCATTGATGACGCTGGGTGGAATCAAAGCGTATGGAACCATTTCCGGCGGATCGAACTGCCCCAGCTTGAAGCGCGAGGTCAAGACGCGCACCAGCGCACGGTCAATCTCTACTTCAGTGACCAGTCCGCGTTGAACAGCCGTGCCCAGTTGCTCAAACACGCCGCCACAGTCCAGGTCACAGCCCCGCTTGATCGCCAGCGCAGCCGATTCGGGCGCATCCGCCGTGACGTGATGATGAAGGTGTATATCGGCCAACGCGCCACAGTCGGAAACGACATGGCCTTGGAACTTCCACTCACCGCGCAGAATGTCGCCGAGGAGTTTCTGGCTGGCACAGCACGGCTCGCCATTGACGCGACTGTACGCCCCCATCACCGCTTCGACCCTGGCCTGGGTGACGAGTTGCTTGAAGGCAGGCAGGTACGTCTCTCTCAAATCGCGCTCCGAGACACACGCGTTAAAGTGGTGGCGGTATTTTTCCGGGCCGCTGTGGGCGGCAAAGTGCTTGGCACACGCGGCTGTCTTGAGATACTTGGGATGATCGCCCTGAAGACCGCGCACAAACGCCGAGGCCATCTCGCCCGTGAGGAACGGGTCTTCGCCCCACGTCTCTTGTCCACGTCCCCAGCGCGGATCGCGAAAGATGTTGATGTTGGGTGACCACACATGCAGCCCTTGATACTGCATCGAGAATCCATGACGACGCACCGCCTCATGATATTTGGCGCGTGCTTCGTCACCGATGGCAGAGGCCACCCGCTGGATCAGCGCCGGGTTCCACATTGCGGCCAGGCCGATCGCCTGAGGGAACACGGTCGCGCGCCCATTGCGCGCCACGCCGTGCAGCGCTTCACTCCAGTAATTGTAAGCGGGGATGCCCAGACGTGGAATCGTAGGCGCTTCAAAGACCAACTGTCCGATCTTTTCCGAGAGCGTGAGGCGCGAGACCAAGTCCCTGACGCGCGCCTCGATAGGCAGAGTAGAGTCTTGAAAAGGCAACCGTCGTGTGTTGTTATCCATGCGATGTGTCATCCTCTCGGATACTGTTGGGCGCTTAGCGCACCCCTAGCAGCAATTCGACCGTCAGTTGATCCAGTCGTTCGATAGACAGGCCGCGCTGGCCCAATGCGATCCGATCAAAGGTCATGTTCTTGAGGCCGGCCGCTTTTTCGCGCGTATAGTTGCCCCATAGAGCGGCCAGGCTTGGATCGTCCGCTCGGAGTTCATTGAGCAGAGCCTGGATTTCCGGGTCGGCGTTAAAGCGGCGCGCCTTTTCCTTCAGGATCAGGTAGGTTCGCATACAGCCGCGCGCAAAGTCTTTGACGCCCTCATAGTTTTCGGTGCGATAAGCGTGGGCGTCAAAGTGACGACTACCGGTGTAGCCAACGTCTTCCAAGAACTTGACCAGGAAGAAGGCCGATTTGATATTGTTCGAACCAAAGCGCAGGTCCTGGTCGTAGCGACCAAAAGCCTGGTCGTTCAGATCAATGTGAAAGAGCTTGCCAGCATCCCAGGCCTGGGCCACAGCGTGCATAAAGTTCAGGCCTGCCATGTGCTCGTGAGCTACTTCGGGGTTGACGCCGACCATTTCCGGGTGATCGAGCGTGGCGATAAAGCCCAGCATCGCGCCCGTCGTCGGCAGGTAAATATCGCCGCGCGGTTCGTTCGGCTTGGCCTCGAGTGCGAATTTCAAATCATACTGGTTGTCCAAGACATATTCACACAAAAAGTTGAGCGCTTCTCGGAAGCGCTTGCCAGCTTCGAGTGGGTTCTTGGCCGCGTCGCTCTCGACGCCTTCGCGCCCGCCCCAAAAGACATACACCTTGGCGCCCAACTCGACGCCCAGGTCAATCGCGCGCATCGTCTTTTGCAGCGCATAGGCGCGCACCTTGGGATCGTTGGAAGTGAACGCGCCATCCTTGAACGCCGGGTCGGAGAATAGATTGGTGGTCGCCATCGGCACGACCAGGCCGGTCTCGGCCAGCGCCTTTTTGAACTCGGCGACGATGCGGTCGCGCTCGGCGGGCGTGGCGTCAATGGGCACCAGGTCGTTATCGTGCAGGTTGACGCCATACGCGCCGACCTCGGCCAGCAGGTGGACAAGCTGGACGGGCGTCAGCCGCTCGCGCACCGGCTCGCCGAAAGGATCGCGGCCTATGCTGCCGACCGTCCACAAGCCAAAGGTGAATTTGTGTTCGGGTTTGGGTTGAAATTGATCTGCCATTTTGATTTCTCCGCACGAATAGCTTCGTTTTTGTCACTGTTCAGCCAATGTCTTTGGATTCCAGCAAGTCTCTGTCAACGAATCGCCTTCGGCATAACAAATAAACGAATCGCGACCGTCATTCGTTTATT
Source organism: Thermoflexales bacterium (assembly GCA_034434835.1). Taxonomy (GTDB): domain Bacteria; phylum Chloroflexota; class Anaerolineae; order Fen-1058; family Fen-1058; genus JBGLNJ01. Next base: position 106,824 of record DAOTXX010000070.1, read on the forward strand.
CGTTCCATATTCGTTGACGGATTTCTCCTGGACAGTTACCGGCGTTTTGCCCAAGCAGCATGCTGGCAGCTAATTGCCGTGAACCAGAAAACGCGCTTTCAAAGTATGTGGATCCAGGGAATGTGCGCCGACCAAGACCTCGTATTCGATCTGTTCCACAATCCAGTCTGCCCGGGCTTCATCATAGTAAGCCAATCGGGATATGGGCACGTCAAGTTGTACGTTCCGGGTCTCGCCGGGGCGCAGGGCAATTCTGGCGAACGCTTTTAACTCTTTGGGTGCCCGCTCCACGTTCGAGCCAATGGCTGAAACGTAAAGCTGTACCACTTCCTCGCCAGCATAGACCCCGGTATTGGAAACATCCAGGCTCACCTGCAAGGTGTCTGAGGGGCCGAGTCGGTTTTTGGTGAGAGACAGATCGGCGTAACGATAGCTGGTGTAACTGAGGCCAAACCCAAAGGGAAAAGCTGGAGCGTTGCCGTCACGCTCGAGCTTGCGATAGCCATGCCACAGGTCATATTCGATGCGAGTCGCGTTTTTATCAAAGCAGGGCAGGTCTTCCGCTCGCCGGGGGATGACGAACGGCAGCTTGCCGCTCGGATTGACCCGACCTAACAGGATATTGGCCAGCGCGTGGCCGCCCTCCATGCCAGGATACCAAAGCATCAGGATGGCCGGCACACGTTCACGCCAGGCTTCCATGATCACGGCGCTGCCGCCCATCACCACGACGACAACGTGTGGGTTCACAGCGGCAATCGCCTGGATCAGCATTTCATCGTCGGGGTGCAGGGTAAGCCGGTCGCGATCTCCGCCTGACAAGAACTCTTGCTCTGGCTGTCCTGCCATCCCTTGCATAAACCTCTGGACAATAGGCATCTCTTCTGGAGAAGGCGGCGGGAACAGGAAAGCCAAATCTTGCACCGTTTTCGGGTCAAGAAACTCGCCTTCATCCCTGTAGTCGTATCCTACCACCAGCACAGCCACGTCAGCTTTCTGGGCGATGGCTTGTGCTGTTTCGATATTGCAGCCATCGTCGTACAGCACCTCCGCCTGGCCCTCAAGCGCAGCCCGGATCCCTTCCAACGGGGTCACCACGTGCGCAGGACGAGTGTTGCTGGAACCGCTGTCGCCGGTATTGGGCATGTCTGCCAACCGGCCAATCACAGCCATTTTTCGCACAGCGCGCAATGGCAGCAGGTTGCCAGTGTTTTGCAGGAGCACGATGGATTTCTCGGCTGCCTCTTGCGCCAGCGCCCGGTTGCTTTCGTTGCCTACTTGCTCCACAGGATAGTCGCCGGTCTTGATCAGGCGGATTTGTTGGCGCAGCAAACGGCTCACAGCGTCATCAATTCGCTCCAGCGGAACCTCGCCGTTTTCGACCAGTCGCTTTAGATGTCGGTGATAGTGCATTCGGAAAGGCATTTCCAGGTCTTGGCCCGCCAGCGCCGCCTTCCTGGCATCGCGCATACCGAAAATAAAATCGGTCAAGACAAAGCCTGTGAAGCCCCACTGCTTTTTGAGTATATCGGTCAGCAGAACCTTGTTCTGCCCACACCATTCGCCGTTGACGCTGTTGTACGCGCTCATCACCGCCGCCACTCCTTCGTCCACCACACGTTTAAAGTGGGGCAGGTAAATCTCGTGGAGCGCTCTGGGGCGAATGGTCACATCCACTTTGAAACGGGCGTTTTCCATCGAATTGAGCGCAAAATGCTTGGCGCAGGCCATTGCGTGTCGCTGCACGCCCCGGACAAGCGCGGCACCCATCTCGCCCAGGTGACAAGGATCTTCGCCGTAGGTTTCTTGAGCGCGCCCCCAGGCCGGGTGACGCAGCAGGTTGATACAGACTCCGCCGAACAGCGTGCCCCCCAATGCGCGCAACTCTCGCCCAATGACATCGCCGATGCGTTCTTCCAGCGATACATCCCAGCTTGCGCCTCGGGCCATGGATACCGGGAATGTGGTCGCTCCTTCCATGACGATGCCGCGCGGGCCATCCGCAAAACGGATCCCGGGAAAGCTCCGGCCGGGAATGACGCCCGCGTTCCATGGATGGTTTGCATAGCCTCCCCCCATCATCTCGGCCATGCCTGCCCAAAAAGGCGGGTCGCCGTCCATGATCTCGATTTTCTCGTCCAGCGTGAGTTGTCTCAGCAGTTCTCTGGCTTTGGCTTCGATTTGCTCGCTGGTCAATCCCGGCTCGAAGCCGGGCAGAGCTGTCTGGTTACTTGTCATGGAACCGCCATTCAACCTTTCGCAGGTTATAACTCTGCAGGAGGCTTTAGATCACTCGGAACGTCGCGGTCACCGGGGTGGGCGCGCCCAATTCCAGTCCGCGTTTGCCCGGCGAGCAACCGCCCACTTCCAGCCGGAACGCCCCGGCTTCCAGTTTCAGTTTGCCCTGTTCGTCAAAGAACGACATCATCTCCGGCGTCAGGGTGAACTGCACCGTACGGCTCTCACCCGGCTGCAAGAAAACCCGCTCAAAGCCCACCAGGTGGCGCAGCGGGACGGGGACTGAAGCTTCCAGGTCGGTCAGGTAAAACTGCACGACCTCAGCCGCGGCGCACTGGCCGACGTTACTCACCTTTACGCTCATGCCCAGACTTTCCCCGGCTTGCACTGTGGATTTCTCCAGGACCAGCTCCGCATACTCGAAGCAACTGTAGCTCAGGCCAAAGCCAAAGGGATACAGCGGCTCTTGGGTCATGTAACGATAGGTGCGTCCTGCCATCCCGTAATCCTCAAAGGGCGGGAGTTGGTCGAGCGATTTAGGGAAGGTCACGGGTAACTTGCCGGAGGGGGAGACATCACCGAACAGCACATCCGCCACAGCTTTTCCGCCTTCCTGGCCTGGATACCATACGAACAAGATGGCCTCTACCAGGTCCTCCACCTCGCCCAGCGCCAGTGGGCTGCCGCCAGTGACCACCAGCACGATCTTGGCCCCGTGGATGGCGAGTTGTTTGATGTATTCCACCTGACTGGCGGGTAGGCGGATGTCGTCGCGGTCGCCATTGTTGGGCGTGAGCAGCGAGTCGCCCTCCTCGCCTTCGAGCAACGGCGAAGACCCCACGCAGGCGATAGTCAAATCGGCTCTCTGTGCTGACCACGGCGCCCAGGTCTTTTCATTGGCGTTGGGCTGCGTCAACAACGCGCCGGGGTGGTAAGCCATGCCCATCCCTTCCGGCACGCGTCCGGTGATGCCTTCCAGCAGCGTGCTCATCTGGTTGTTGACCCCATAATAGTTGCCCAGCAGCACTTCCAGACAGGTGGCGGTGGGACCAGTGACAAAGATACTGCGCGTGGTCGGCCGGATCGGCAAGATATTGTTCTTGTTCTTGAGCAGCACTACCGACTCGGCCGCCGCCTGGTAAGCCAATCGGCAGTGTTCGGGGCAAGCGACCACATCCATCGAGATCGTAGTGAACGGGACCTCTTCCGGCGGATCGAACATGCCCAGCTTGAAGCGGGTGCCCAGCGTGCGCTCCAGAGCTTGGTCTACCTCAGCCTCGCTGATCAGGCCGCGCCGGATGGCCTCGGGGATCTCATCAAAGACACTATCGCAGCCCAGATCGCAACCGCGCCGCAGCGCCAGTGCGGCCGACTCCGCCGCGTCACGAGTGACCTTGTGGTTGTTGTGAAAATCGCTCAGCGCGCCGCAATCCGAGACCACGTGGCCCTGAAAGCCCCACTCGCCGCGCAGAATGTCCCCCAACAAGAGTTGGCTGGCGCAGCATGGCTCGTCTAGCGTGCGGTTGTAGGCGCCCATCACGGCTTCCACCCTGGCTTCCATGACCAGCTTTTTGAATGCGGGAAGGTAGGTATCGTACAACTCGCGGCGCGAGACGATGGCGTTGAAGGCGTGACGGAGCCTCTCCGGGCCGGAATGTACAGCATAGTGCTTGGCGCAGGCAGCCGCCTTGAGGTATTTGGGGTGATCGCCCTGCAGCCCGCGCACAAAAGCCGCGCCCATCTCGCCAGTGAGGAAAGGATCTTCCCCCCAGGTCTCTTGCCCCCGTCCCCAGCGCGGGTCGCGGAAGATGTTGACATTGGGCGACCAGAAGGTGAGTCCCTGGAACCAGTCAGTAAAGCCCTTGCGGCGCAGTGCCTCGTGATATTTGGCCCGCGCCTCATCGCCGACGGCAGAGGCGACGCGCTGGATCAGATCGCGATCCCACGTCGCCGCCATCCCGATCGCCTGGGGGAAAACGGTCGCGCGCCCGTTGCCCGCCACGCCGTGCAGCGCCTCGCTCCAATAGTTATAGGCAGGGATGCCCAGACGCGGCACACCCTTCGCCGGGTGGCTCATCAGGCCCACTTTCTCCTGCAAGGTCAGGCGCGCGATCAAGTCTTGCACTCGCTCGGCAAAGGGTCGAGCAGTATCCAGGTATGCAGGCGGGTCGGTATGGGTGGATTGGGGCATGGAAAGCTCCTAGGAATGTGTGGAACTTGCGCTGTACAGATGACACTTGACGAGCACATCGTCAACATGAATATCTTCCGGTACTATGCTCTTGCACTTGTCCCTGACCGCCGGGCATCTTCCTGCGAATTTGCAGCCTTGTCTCAAATACTCTTCATGCTCCAGTTCCGTCAGCGTGATCGCATCCTTCCAGCGTTTGTGGGGATCTGCTTCGGGGATAGATTCTCTGAGCAACTTGGTGTAGGGATGCCGTGGGTTCATCAACACCTGTTCCACCGGCCCCATTTCGACAATGTTTCCTCTGAACATGATGGCGATGCGGTCGCTCACATAGTAGGCAGTCGCCAAATCGTGAGTAATGTACAGCACGCTCACGCCCAACTCGTCCCGGAGCTTTTTGAACAGATTCACAATCGACATTCTCAAGGAAGCATCCACCATCGAAACGGGTTCATCCGCGATCAGAAGTGTTGGATTAGTCAACAAGGCCCTGGCGATGGAAATTCGCTGCAACTGCCCGCCTGAAAACTCGTTGGGATACCTGCCCGCGAACTCTTCGTAAGACAGGCCCACTTCCTTCAGTTTCTCAGTAATGATTTCAACAGCCTCTTGCCTATTTTGGGACAACTTGTAATTGTAAAGTGTCTCAAAGAAATAGTTGTCAACGGTCCTCAAAGGGTTGAATGTAGCGAAGGGATCCTGGAATATCGCTTGAATGCCTTCAGTAATCCACACCTTTTCGTTTTTCGCTTCCTTTTTGCCATTGTGGATGATCGTTCCTGAGGTCGCCTCTTCAAATCCCAGCACGATTCTGGCGGTCGTCGTTTTTCCACAGCCGCTTTCGCCGGCCAGGGCAAAGATTTCCGCCGGATTGACGTCAAACGACACATTATCCACCGCGGTGATCCTCACTCGCGACAGGATACTCCCCAAAGAGAAAACTTTGGTCAGACGGTCAACTTCAAGCAGCTTGGCCATGTTCTCCATCTCCAGCCAGCCAGCACGCCACTTTGTGGTTGGCATCCAGCTTTATAAAGCTAGGTGTCTGTTTTGTGCAAATATCCATGACGCGAGGACACCGGGGGTGGAAGGGGCAGCCACTTGGGAGGCTTGAAAGGGAAGGCGGACTTCCGGGCACGCTCTCCCGGACGGATTTATCGCCGAATTTCGGCAGGGAGTTGATCAAATATCGCGTGTAAGGGTGAAACGGTTCGTCGTAAATCTTTTCGGTGGTGGACTCTTCGACAATCTTGCCCGCATACATGATGCCGACCCGGTCGGCGATGTTGGCCTGAACGCCCATGTCGTGCGTGACCAGGATGATCGTGTTTTCCAGGTTGCGTTGAATATCCTTCAAAAGTTGCACGACGCCCCTTTGGACAACCACATCAAGCGCCGTCGTCGGCTCATCGCAGATGATCATGCGGGGCTTGAGAATCGTCGCCAAGGCGATCGTCACTCGCTGCCTCATTCCACCGGATAGTTGGTGTGGATAGGCCTCCAGGATATTCCGGGGCAGTCCCAGCTCCGTAATATGCCGCTTGGCAATCTCGATGGCTTCTTCTTTGGTCTTGCCGCCCACGTGGCTTGCGAGGAAATCCTGGTAGGTCTCTTTCAGTTTGAGCACAGGATTGAGAACGCTCATCGAGCCTTGCGGAACGTAGGAAATATACTCCCAGCGCAGCCTTCTCTTCTCCTCAGCGCCGAAAGCTGTAACATCTGTCTCCTCACCGTTAGCGCAGTAATAGACCTTTCCTCCCATCAGCCTCAACGGAGGCTCAATGGCGCCCAAGAGCGCTTTTAAAAGTGTCGTCTTTCCGCAGCCGCTTTCCCCGGCGATCCCGTAGACTTCATTCTCGCGGATCTCGAGATCTACCTCGTTGACTGCTTTGACCACCTTTTGAGTCCCGTGCATGTCAAGCACGTAGAAGGCTTTCAGTCTTTCTGCTCTGAGTATCGTCTCGTTCATGGCTTCCTCGCTACGCCCCGACGCGTTGGATGCGCGTTCGGGGATCGAGGTATTCACTGATGCTGACCGAGAGCCAGTAGAGGGCGATAAACAGGAAGACTGACAAGACCACCGGCGTCAAGACCCACCACCAGCGTCCTAAAAACATAGCCTGGTACGTGATCGCCCAATTCAGCATCGTGCCCAGAGTGGGAATGTTGAGATCGACCAATCCAAGGTATGCTAGTGTTATCTCCAACCCAATTGCCCATGATATGTTATTGATCAAAGTCGAGAAGACAAACGGCATGGCAAAGGGCATGTATTCGTTCAATACCAGCTTGACCGTCCCCGTACCTGAAAGGACAGCCGTCTGGGTGAACTCTCGCTCACGCAAGCTCAAGATGATCGAGCGGATCGTGCGTGCGTCCCATGCCCAGCCGAAAACCGACAACATCAATCCCAATACTACCAGGTTCATGTATTTACGCACTATCATGGCTAACATGACCATGATCAGGAAGAGCGGGATCACCAGCAGGCTGTCGCTGATAAACATCAATACCCGGTCGGTTGAGCCTCTTTTATATCCGGCCACCATGCCAACCAGGATGGCGATCACCCTTGAGATCAATGCAGCGATAAGTGAGATGATCAAGGAATTGCGCACCGCATAGGTAGCCTGCCAGAAGATATCCTGCCCGTTCGAATCGGTGCCGAGCAGGTGTTTAGCCGACGGCCTCAAATCTTTCGGGACAACATTCCATAAAGTGGGGTCATAGGGCGAAAAATTGGACAGGAAGGCCAGGATCAGGACGATCACAAGTACGCCGAAGCTGAAGCAGAAGCGATAATCTCTGAATAGATCTCTGAGGACTTGCACGTGACTGACCTCCTTAAGCGTATCTCACCCGTGGGTCAAACAAGGGATATGTCAGGTCAACGATCAGGATCGCCGTTGTGATACCAACGATAGAAAAGAGGGTGATCCCCATGATCAGGTTGTAATCTGCTCGAATGATGGAGTTATACATCAACATTCCCAGGCCAGGGTAACCATAAACGATCTCTGTAATCAGTGCCCCGCTAAAGATTTGCCCAAGCGAGAGGGCCAGGCCGGTGATTTGCGGCAGTAAAGCGTTGCGAATGACGTACTTGCCCACAATGCGGTCTTCTGTAACGCCGCCCAGCTTGGCATACTGGACGAAATTTTCTGCATTGACGTTCTGTACAATCAGCTTCATTATTTGGAAATTGACCGCCCCTCCCAGGACAGTTAACGAGAGGGCAGGCAAGAACGAATGCCAGAGGACATCTTTGATATAGCCCCAGGTGAAGGTGGGTATGGCCCCCATTGACGCCCCGCCTGTAACCGGGAACCAGTGCACGACCCCAGCAAGAAGTAGGAGCAACGCGAAAGCGAAGATGTAATAGGGCAGCGGGCGGATCACCATGGCGACGGCATCCAACGTTCGCGACCAACCCTTACGCGCATAGTAACCCGCTAACCCGCCAAGGATATTCCCTAATATCCACGAGATGAGGGTCGTAGTCAGCAAGAGTCCCAAAGTCCACGGCAAGGCGGTGGCAATGAGCTGGTTAACGCGTGTGGGGAATTGGAAGAAGGAAACGCCGAAATCACCGCGGAACAGCCTGCCCCAAAAAGCCCAGTATTGATCGAGCCAGGAGCCCTCCAAGCCATACAGCTCGGTCAGGTCGCGGATGATGCCATCCATCGCGCCCGGTTCCAAGGTTGAACCGCGCGCCCTCATCATACCTATCATTGCCATGACAGGGTCATTCGGGGTGATTCTGGGAATGAGGAAAACAACAGTGATGCCCAGCCAAATGACTAGAACGTATTGAATCAGACGGGGGATGAGATATCGTTTTAGGAATGTCACGGCTTTACCCTCACACGTTCTTCAATTCGAGGCAACAAGCTATACCTCTATATTATAACGAGAAACCAGAAAAGTGGAAAAATACGTTCCCCCTGGGCGGGTTTCCCCGCCCAGGGAGAATTGTAACATGGTTCAAGTAGACCCTGAAATACCTTATGCGCCAGTGGGTTTCAGGAATGGAGTAAAGTACTTGAAGTTGGGCCAGTGTGTGTAAGGCTCGCAATAGGCGTTTTCGCTGCCAGGCCAGTTGGTCCAGTAGTATTGATCCCAGCCGACAAAGCCGATATAGCCGTAGGTCGGGACGCCGGGCATGTTCTTGACGGCTTCCTGGAGGCCCTTGGTGCCCACGGCGACGACCTTCTCGGTATTGAAGGGATCCGTCTCGCGCAGCTCCTTGATGATGGCGTCCATCTCCGGGCTCGACCAACGCGAGTAAATGCCCTGGGTGCGCTCTCCCAGGGGCTTTTTGTAGGCAGAGTTCCATCTGTCGAGCACGCGATACAGATCGGGTCCTGCACCCCAGGGCTCCTGGGAAGGCCAGTTGCCGCTCACATCAAAGTCGCCAACGGCCTGGATGCCATCATTATCCGCGATGGAAAGCACCTGGGCATCGATGCCGAACTTTTTCCACTGCTGCACAGCCGCCACGGCATTGCGCGCATCATGGTTGGTAAGGATAGTGCCACACAAATAGGAGATCTTCCAGGGCTTGCCATCCGGCAGGTACCACTTGGTGGGTTTGCCGTCTTTGTCTTTGTCCGCCTTGAAGCCGTTTTTCTCAAGCAGTTTCGTGGCGATGTCGGGGGCATACTTGTACCAGCCAAGTCCGAAAGCCTGTGCCTGAAATTCCGGCGTGTCGGGGAAGACATAGCCACGGCTCTTGGCGTAGGCTGCAATGCGCTTGGGCACATCCGGATCATAAGGCGCAAAGGTTTGGCCACCGCCAACATCAATGGTGAACTTTTTCAACCAGTCTTGCATCGGCCCGTGGTATAACTTGGGGTAAGGGCCAAGGTGCGGGACGTGTATTGCGCTTACGGTGCCGGTGCAATCAACGGCGATGCTCATGTACTCCACCATCTCGATCGCCAGTATCAATGCCCAGCGGACATCGACGTTATCGAATGGTTTCCTGGCGGTGTTGAAGAGAATGCCGGTGATGCACGGGTCGTTGTTCACCACGAAGGGGAAGGTCGGCTGGTAGGCGCGGGAGGTCTTGGACTGCGCCAACAGCGCCTTGAGACCATCGGCTGAGAGTTCCGCCACATCTAGCTGGTGCTGCAATTGCGCCAGGATTTGAGCGCCTTCAGTGTCAAAGGCCTGCAAGATGACGTACTTGGGCTTCGGCTCGCCATACATCATGCCGGTCGGGCTTTTGGCCCAGTCGTCGCGCTTCACCCAGGCTGTCCAGAACCCTTGGGGATCAAAGCTGTGCAGCTTGTAAGGACCGCAGCCTACATACGGATTGAATTTAAACTGGACCGGATCAGCTTCCTTCTCGAAGATGTGCTTGGGCATGATCCTGTCGCAGCCCCAGCGGTCGAGGAACCAGGTGTGGAAGCGGGAGTTGGGCTTCTTTAGAACGAATTTGACCGTGTAATCATCCACAGCGGTCACAGAGGCAACTCCATCCACAAATTTGGAATTGGCGTTAAAGCCCTTATGCTTCATAATGGTCTCGACCGTAAAGACCACATCGGCAGCGGTGAAGGGCTTGCCGTCATTCCACGCGACGCCCTTGCGGAGAGGGATTGTGCATTCCGTGAAGTCTGTGTTGTACTTTGCGTCCCCATCCGCCAAGCCGTTGATGATTTTGCCCGTGGCGAAGTCAACCGACCAGAGCGGCTCGTCGGCCAGGTTCTGCAGGCCGCGGTCTTGCCATTTCCAGCCAACCCATAGGTTCATGTTGTCGGGTGTGCCGACACGCCCGGTGAGCTGCCTGGCGATCACAGTCTCCCGGCGGGGGAAAGCCCCCAACACATCGGCTACCTTTTCTGGCGCCTTGGTAGGCGCAGGCGTGGCGGTCACCACCTGCGTGATCGTCTCTTTGACCGGGGTGCCCGCGACGACGCGCGTCACCTCAACTTGTTTCTCGATCACCTGCGGAGTGGGCGTGGCACCGGGTGCACAGGATGCAGCGATCAGACCTGCAGCTCCGGCAGCCGACATCTTCAAGAACTTGCGGCGACTAATTCTTTTAGACATTTCTTCCTCCTGAATCGTCTGAATGGTTTGTCATACGGCCAGGTTGAATGGAGTAACAGCCAGTGATTGTATCTATAGCTTTTTTTCACCTCCTTTGCTTGGTGCTGATTGGTGAACCGGTCTCCCTCGGGCGCAGTTGGAACCACGGGCCGATTTTCCCGACATTGGCAAATTTTCGTTCCTTGTGTTAGGATCAAACAGCCAGCGAGAACAGATCGAAGGCACTGAGATGCCATCGAGACTGTCTCACGGACCTGGGACAGAGACCATGCGGGCCGCTAACCACTGATGGTCTCTCTTTTTTGGTTGTCTAAGCCTTCATCAAGACGACAGAGCCCGGCATGAATCGCGAATAATCAACTCGGTAGGAAGCTCGACCCGGCTGACGTCTTTTTGTGGATCCTTCAGCAAATCCAGCAGCATTTGAGTGGCCACTCTGCCCATTTTCTCCAGCGGCTGTCGCACAGTCGTCAGAGCTGGGCGGATGTTTTGCGCCTGGGGAATGTCGTCGAAGCCAAGGATCGAAACGTCGTCGGGGATGCGCAAGCCGCGACTGCGCGCGGCATCCATCACACCCATCGCCATGACGTCGTTCGATGCAAAGATGGCCGTGGGCGGCTGGGGAAGGCTGAGCAGGGCATTGCCTCCAGCATACCCCTCCGGTTGATGAAAGTTGCCCTCGTAGACGAGTTTTGGGTCAACAGGGAGATGGTGCGTTCTCAAGGCGGCCTGGTAACCGGCCAGCCGGTCACGGGCGCAACCCAAATCCATCCACCCCGTAATGAAGCCAATCCGTTCATGCCCTAGTTTGATCAGGTACTCGGTCGCGTTGTACGCTCCTTGCCAGTTCGTCGCGCCGACCGCATGGTCTTTTTCGTTCGTGCCCTGATGGTCAATCAAGACATAGGGAAAGTTGCGCTGCCGCAGCGTTTGCATGAACGTGGCCGGGTTGCGTGGCAAGACAATCAGCAGACCATCGGCCATGCCCTGCGTCAGGCTGGTGACATAGCTTGATTCTTTGGCCTCGCGGCGATGGGTGGTGTACAGCATCATGTCGTAATGGGCCAGATCCAGCTCGTCGTCAATGCCGCGCATGATCTCGCCAATGTAACCGGTGCCCAGGTCCGGCACCAAAATCCCAATGACGCGGGAGCGACCGCCGGCCAGACTGCGCGCCTGTCGGTTCGCCACGTAACCCAGGCGTTCCATGGCTTGCCGTACCCGCTCCCGAGTCTCGGCCTTGACATGGGCACCGTCGTTGATCACACGTGACACGGTGGCGTACGAGACACCTGCCTCAGAAGCAACATCTACGATGGTGACATTTGCGCTGGGGCGGTCGCCACTTCTGGACATACGAGACCTTTGGGGAAAAGCTCTCAAAATGCTATGGGTTTACCTGTTGGAGATGGGCCACATCGGATGTTCACAGCCGATTTTCTGTAACCGTTTACAAAGCCATGGTGTTGTTAGCCGTGGTTAGTGCCCAATATTTGCACGAGATCAGATGTTGCCATGTAAGATAATATCACGGAATTTGCCAAATGTCAACGTAAAAGGGACCGATTTTTGTAACCGTTTACAAGTTCTTGGGGGCGGCGATTGGCTTGCACAGTAACTACTCAGCCCAGTCTACCGCACATGCTGTCATTGCGAGCCTGCCGAAGGCAGGCGAAGCAATCTCTGTGCTCAGATCGCTGAGATTACTTCGTCGGCCCACTTTGCGGGCCTCCTCGCAATGACGGCTGAGTAGTTACGTATGCGCGCGATTTGGTGATGGGGCTTCATTCGTCTTTTGACATTTCGCTCCACGTAGCATACAATCTTGCCGCTGATGTCAGACCCGGTGTTTCGGCGATAGAAAGTGCACACAAGAGGAGAGTGATATGGACATGCGAGTTCTCGTGGCCTATGCTACCAAGTACGGTGCGACGGCAGAGATCGCCGAGAAAATCGGCCAAGTGCTTCGTCAAGCAGGTTTGCAAACCGACGTGCTGCCTGCGGATCGCGTCGGCGACCTGACCCCCTACAAGGCGGTCGTTCTGGGCAGCGCGGTTTACATTGGTCAATGGCAGAAAAAGGCCGCGACTTGGCTGCGGGCCAACGAGAAGGCATTGGCGGAGCGGCCGGTGTGGCTCTTTTCCAGCGGGCCTACGGGCAAGGGAGATCCCGTCCAGTTGGTGCAGGGCTGGCGCTTTCCCACCGCGCTGCAGCCCATCGCCGACCGCATCCACGCCCGCGACATTGCTCTCTTCCATGGGGCAGTGGATCCAAAGAAGCTGAACCTGATCGAAAAGTGGATGCTCAAGAACGTCAAAGCGCCTGTTGGCGACTTTCGGGATTGGAATGCCATCAGCGCATGGGCCGGCGCCATCGCCGATGCACTGCGGCGAGAAACGCCGTAATCAAACCTCCCGCAGGTTACGAACCTGCGGGAGGTTGACTGCTTATGAATCGTCTTCAAGGCATTGCCTCGCGCTATCCCCGTCAGTTCTGGCTCATGTTCTTTGGGATGCTGCTCAGCACGGTTGGGGCGAGTATGCTCTGGCCGTTCCTGATGCTATACGTGAGCGAAAAACTTGCCATACCGCTGGCCACGGCGGGTGGGCTGACGACGCTGAACGCGACGGTCGGCATCCTCTCGTCCTTTTTCATCGGCGGGCCAATCACCGACCGGGCCGGGCGCAAAGGGGTGATGGTCGTGAGCCTGATCGCGAACGGGCTGGCGTATCTGGTGATGAGCCGGGCCGACTCGCTGCCCGCCTTTGCGATCTTGATGTCCATCACGGGCGCGGTCAACCCGCTGTACCGCGTGGGCGGCGACGCGATGGTGGCTGACCTCATCCCGCCAGAACAGCGCCCCGACGCCTACGCGCTGTTGCGCCTGAGCAACAACGTCGGCGTCGCCATCGGCCCGGCGGTGGGCGGCATGCTGATTGCGGCTTCGTACTCGATTGCGTTCTACTGCGCGGCAACGGGCATGGTCACTTATGGGCTGATTTTGGCCCTGTTCGCGCGCGAGACGCTGCCCGTCGGGGCGTCTCTTTCGCGCGCCGAGTCCCTGAGGGGATACGCCCAGATCGCGCGCGACCGCCGGTTCATGCCGTTCGTCGGCGCGCTCATACTGACGCAAATGTGCGCGACGCTGATGTGGGTGCTCATGGCCGTCTATGCCAAGCAGCAATACCACGTGCCGGAAAACCTCTATGGCCTGATCCCGACGACGAACGCGCTCATGGTCGTCTTTTTCCAGGTGGCCGTGACCCAGGTCACGCGGTGGCATCCGCCGCTCAAGATGCTGACGGTGGGCGCGCTGTTTTACGCGGCGGGCGTGGGCAGCGTGTCGCTGGCGCGCGGCTTTGGGGGATTCTGGCTGAGCATGGTCATCATGACCCTCGGCGAGCTGATCGTCATGCCCACTTCGTCTACATATGTGGCCGGCCTGGCGCCCGCCGATATGCGCGGACGTTACATGAGCATCTATGGCCTCACCTGGCCGGCGGCTTTGGGCATCGCGCCTGTGATGGGCGGCTATTTGGGCGACACGTTTGGCCCGGTCACCACCTGGTATGGCGGGCTGGTCGCGGGGTTGTTGTCGGTGATGTGGTTCATCGCGCTGCATCGCCGCACTCGATCTGGCAGCGCACTATTGCCCTGACGCCCCATCAGCAAGATTGCGTGTTGGGTACAGCGCTGTTGGCCCACTTTGTGGGGCTCCTCGCAATGACGGCAGAGTAGTTACCTGCTCAGTTACGCTGTGGTCAATGCAAGTTGACCGTGAACAAAGCGCGTGCTAGAATAGCGGCTAGAATGTGCCAGGGATGCATGCGTGTCAACTTAAGGTTGGAGTGCAGGCTTCAGCCTGCATAAAACCTGGCCTGAAGGCTGCACTCCGGGGCTAAAGTTTACACCAATGGTCAGGGATGAGTACATCATGCCTGATCAACCCGGTGGGACAAACAAGACACAGGACAAGCTTGATGTTGGCCTGGTCACCACATACTGGCTGACTGAAGCCGATGTCAAGGAGCTGTTCGCATGGCTGCGATCCCAGATGCCGTAGCCGAAAGCATCAGGCGCTTTCTGGCCGCCGTGCAACAACAGCGGCGAGTCGAAGCCGCCTACCTGTATGGTTCACAGGTCAAGGGCACATCCACACAGTGGAGCGATATTGACCTGGCCGTGATCTCGCCCGACTTTGCCGATCTGTTTCAGGAGAGGTTGGCCCTGATGCGCCTGGCCGCTCAAATTGATGACCGCATCGAACCTCACCCCTTCAAGCCCCAAGACTTTAACTCCAGCGATCCTCTTGTTGGAGAGATCCGGCTGACCGGCGTGCGTGTTGCCTAGCATTGCGTGCGCACTTTTGTATCGGACCTTCAGATAATGTTTTGCGGTAGGGGCGACCCTTGCGGTCGCCCAGGGCAGGCGCAAGGCCTGCCCCTACCCCCAATCTTTTTCTGAACATCCATAGCTCAGGGTGGGTCAGCGGCATGGAAAGCCAGCCGCATCGAGGGGCGCCGCCGGGCGGATACACGTAGGAATCTGTATGGCAGCTCAAGGAGGTAGATCATGAACCGCATTTTGCCGCAAGTGTTGGTGTTTCTTGTTCTATTCAGTCTGATCCTTGCCGGCTGCGCTTTGCCCACGCCAGCGCCCACCCTGCAGCCTACCCGGACGCGTCGTCCAACGGTCACCCCGGAGCTGACCTTTACGCCACTGCCTACCTCCACCTCGCTCCCGACATCCACGCCAACCGTCGCTCCATCACCAACCTGGACACCCGCCGCAACGCTGACGCTGACAGTGACCACTCTCATCAGCAAAGATTGCTTGAAGGTCGCGTTCGTGAGTGATGTGACTGTGCCGGACCATACCCGGTTCGACAAAGGCGCGACATTCACCAAGACGTGGCGGGTCAAGAATTCGGGCACGTGCGATTGGCCGGCCGATACCGCGCTGGTGTTTGTCGCAGGCAACAAGCTGGACGCGGATCAAACGACTATCCCGATCGGCGCAGTCAGGCCGGGCGATACCCAAGACATTTCGGTCAACATGAAGGCGCCGAATGAGGATGCGGCCAACCTGGTGGGGCGGTGGCAGTTGCAGAGCGGCGGCAAGGCGCTTGCCGGTTCGCCCAACCTGTCGGTTGTGATTGTGGCTGGCAATCCCGCCACGGCGACACCTTCGCTGGCTCCGCCGATCGCAAGGCCGGTTGCGCCGCCTTCGGGCGGGCCAACGATGTACGGCATCCAGGCGCATTGGGCCGCGCTGTACAATGAGGAAGCTCGCATGGAGAAAACCGCGTCTCAGATCGCCGACCTGGGGTTGGGGTGGACCAAGCTCCAGGTTCGTTGGGGTGAGGAAGATTACTATTACGATTGCAGCGGCAATATCAGCTTTGACTGGAACCACACCAACCAGGTCATCAACATCGCCGGTTCAAAGGGTCTGCGCGTGCTGTTCAGTGTGGTGACTGCGCCGCCTTGCACCCATTCGTGGACGAACGATGTGTACGCGCCGCCGGACGATCTCAACGAGTTTGCCAACTTTGTGGGCGAGCTGGCTTCGCGCTACGCCGGGCGCGGGATTGCGATCGAAATCTGGGAAAGGCCGAACGTCACTCCCAAGCTCGACGCGGCGCGCTACACGCAAATGCTGGCAGCGTCTTACAACAAAATCAAGGCCGCCGACGCGGGTATCATCGTCATCGGCGGCGCGCCGGCGCCCTATGTCTCCAGTGGCGATACAGACCCATTTACCTACCTGAAGCAGATGAAGGCAGCCGGAGCGGACAAGTACATGGATTGCATTGGCGTGTATTTCAACGACTCGACCTCCTCGCCCGTCGGCGGCCCGTTCCAAAGCTTTTTGCAGGGCTACCAGGCTCAGATGGGCAAGCAAGCCTGTATCACCTCGTTCGGTGTGGCTTCGGAGCAAGGCGTGGGACACGCCAAAGGCGTTGACTTGTTCAAGGACAACACCGAGGCGGATCAGGCTGAGTGGACTGTTCAGGCGATGGCGCTGGCCCGACAATTGGGCGCGCGTATGATCATCCTGTTCAACCTGGACTATGGGCCGCTTGCTGGCCTCTCGCCTAACGCGCTGTACAGCTTCTCTACGCCAGGTTCTTCCTTGCGTCCTGTGTATGGCGCGGTCAAGAATTGGTGCGCCTCGAATGGGTGCAAATAGATTCACGGTAGTGGGCCCCGCCAAGGGATGCGGAAGAAAATGATCATCCCAACGTTGCCGCGTAGAAGCGCCTTCCTGGCGCGACCCGTCGCGCCCGGAGGGCGCTGGCGTGGGCTAAGGCACTGACTTCGCCCACGCTTACGCCCACGCTTATCCACAAAATCCGAAGGCGCATGATATATTTTTCCACGCCGCTGACCGATTACTGGGCTGCCATTTGGGAATCGGCGGCGAGGCTATCCAGCCCTAGCTCTTTGAGCTTGGTCCAGCTGGGCCGGCCGGTGGTCTTGTCCCACCCGGCCAGCTCGTAATAGTCATTGAGCGCCGCTTCCAGTTCCTGGCGCGTGACGGCCACGCCATCTGAAGGCCCCCCCTTGAGCGGCTCGTCGAACAATCGCTTGGGGAGCGTGTCGCGCTCTCGACCGGCGCCTTCGCGCGCGTTGAACCAGCGCAGCATGTTCAGCCGCCGCTCACCGATGCGCTGCATGTCGGGGATCGTCATCTCCCAACCGGTCACGGCTCGCATCAGCTCGACCATCTCCGTTGGCCCCAGCAATTGCCACGATGGGCCATACACGAACTGACACAGGTCGGCTGTGTCCATGAACGAGTAATTCCACTCGGTGTACAGCGCCAGTTTGACCTTTTCGCGGTTGAGCAGGCGATCGGGCTGCGGACTGGTCAGGCCCAGGCTGGCCATACGCTCCAGGCTGATCGGACTGGCTTCCGCCGTATAGCCGGGGTCGTGCTCGGACGATTGGTGATCGGCCCCGAATGGATTGACGGCGTAAATCAGCGCCAGACTGCGTTTGACTTGCGGCATGTGCGCGGGCAGCTCTTGATTCTTGACGGCCACCACCAGGTCCTCTGCGCCGCGCCCGATCTGGCGGGCGGCGTAAGCCGAGCCGTTTGCCAGCAAGTCGCCCAGTCCTTCGCGGCGTACAATCTTGTCGAGCACAGCCAGCATGGCATCGGCATTGCCAAACCGCAGTTCGATCCCGCCAGTGTCCTGAAGCGTGAGGAGGCCCTTTTCAAAACATTCCATCGCAAAGGCGATCGTCGCGCCGCAGGTGATCGTATCCACGCCGTACTGGTCGCAGATTTGGTGAGCCAGCGCCACAGCCGAAAGGTCACCGATGCCACAGTACGAGCCAAGGGTGGACAGCGTTTCGTATTCGGGGCCACCGTAGAACGGCACGACTTTCGTTCCCTTGTACTGGGTCTCGACGACGCGCTTGCAGCGCACCACGCAGGCGTAGCACGTGTCGTTTTCCTTGAGGATGGTATCGGCCATTGTCTCACCGGAAAGCTGTTCCGCGTGCTCAAAGACACCGCTGGTATAGTTGCGTGTGGGCAGCCCGCCCATCGAGTTTTGATAGTTCAACACGCTGGCTGTGCCATAGTCTTGCAGGCCCTTCATGTCCGGGTAATCCGGCAGGCGAGTCGAAGCCAGGCGCGCCAGTTTGGCCACGGCCTCTTTGTCCATCACATTGACCTTGCCGTGACCACGCACCGCGATCGCCTTGAGGTTTTTGCTGCCCATCACTGCGCCCATGCCGGTGCGTCCGTGCGCGCGATTCGACATGTTCATGACGGCGGCAAAGCGGATCAATCGCTCGCCGCCCGGGCCGATCTGAGCCACCTCGATCTTGTCGTCGCCCAGCTCTTGCTGGATGATTTGCTGTGTCTCGCCGGTGACCAGTCCCTTGCCCCAGAGGTGCGAGGCATCGCGCAGCTCGGCTTCGCCATCGTGCACCCACAGGTAAACCGGGTGCTGGCTCTTACCCGTCAGGACGATGCCGTCAAAACCGGCGAACTTGAGTTCCGCCGGCCAAAAGCCGCCCGCCTGGCTATCGCCGACCAATCCCGTCAGCGGGCTTTTGGCCGTGGCGGTGGCGCGGCTCTGCCCGCTGATCGCCACGCCGGTAGTGGCCGAGAGCATGAACGAGAGTGTGTTCTCCGACCCCAACGGGTCGGCGCCGGGCGGCGTGTGCTTGAGCAGATAATACGTGCCCATCGCGCTGCCGCCCCAGTAGGTGCGGTAAAACTCTTCCGGCGGCTGCTCGATCGTGATCTGCCCTGTCGTCAGGTTCACGTGAAGAATCTTGCCAGCAAATCCACCTAACATGCCTGTCTCCTTTCGTCATACGTCATGCGTCCATCGCGCTCACATTTCCTTGATCCCGTATGGAAAGTCGTATTCCGCCATCTTGGCGATGAACGGATCGGGATCGAAAGCCTCTGGCCCCAACACGCCCGCGCCCTGCCACACGCCAATCTCGATCAGCTCCATCGCAATCACCGGGTTGACGGCGGTCTGCCAGACCACGGCCTGCACGCCATAGCGGGCCATCGTCGTCGCATTGTCGGCCACCTGGTAAATGTATACCTGGCGCGGCTTGCCGTCCTTGGTGCCCTTGACCCACGTGCCGGCGCACGTCTTGCCGGACATCTTGTCGCCCAGTCGCGCCGGGTCCGGCAGACACGCGGCGACCACATCGCGCGGCGCGACCTCGACGCCCTTGACGCGGATGGGGGATTTGTTGTCCAGGCCCAGCAGCTTGATCGTCTTGAGCACGCCGATGAACTCGGCGCCCAGGCCGTACTTGAAGGTGACGCGCTTGCACTTGATCCAGCGCGGGATGAGCAAGACCTCTTCGTGTTCCACGTTGACACACTCGACCGGACCGATGCCTTCGGGAAAGTCAAACACCTCCGGCTCGGAAAACGTCTCGGTAGTGAACCAACTGCGGTCCTTTTCCCAGATCACGGGCGGGTTGAGACATTCCTCAATCGTCGTCCAGATGGAAAAGGTGGGCGCAAAGGCATAGCCCTGAATCTGCAGGTTCGCGCCATCGCGGACACCGATCTCGTCAATCTCGTCGAACAGGTGCTTTTCGGCGTACCGGGCAAACACATCCGAAAGCCCCGGCTCCACGCCCATCCCCACCAGCGCAAGGAGGCCTTTCTTTTCCCACCGGGCGGTGCGCTCGAACTGGTAATCGCCCAGCTTGACCCCGCATTGGCGATACGGGTCGGTGGGGTGAGGATAAGACAGCGTCATCGCCATGTCCATGTAATGGCAACCCGAAGCATACGCCGCATCAAAGACCTTTTTGTTATATACGGGGTCTACCGCATTCATGATCAGGTCCACGCCGTACTTGGCCGCCAGCGCGACGATCTGCTTCTTATCGTTGGCATCCACCCGCTCGACCGGGAATTTTTTGCGGCTGCCGAGCTTCCGCTGCACCTCTTGCGCGCGCTTGAGGTTATAGTCGGCCAGGACCATCTGCTGTAGCCAGGGGCGATGTTGGGCCACGATGGCGATCGCTTCGCCCACGCCTCCCACCCCGACGAGTAAAACTTTCATGAGGTTGTCTCCTAAAGTAGGGGCAGTCCTCGCGCCTGCCCTACTCCAAGTCACTTGCTCCCCTTGACTTCCGTCCACACCTTGTCCCACAGCTTGGTCGCGTCGCCGACGTCTATGATGATCTTGCCTTTCTTGACTGCGTCCGCGGGCGGGTTGGTGGCCGGGAATTCCATGTACTGCTTGTAAGCGGCCGGGTCCTTGGTCTTGAGCAGCTCGAGCGCCGCCTTGTTCACGCTGGAATATGGAAAGGCCTTGGTGATCAGGATGCTCATGTCCGGGCGCAGGACAAAGTTGATGAACGCCACGGCCGCATCCTTGTGCGGCGCGCCCTTGGGGATCGCCAGGTTATCGTACCACAGCCCCATGCCTTCTTCGGGCAAGACGTAGGTGATCTTGGAGTTTTCCTGGTGCGCCAGCGCCGCCTCGCCGTTCCACACAATGCCCGCGACGACCTCGCCCGAAAGCAGCGCCGTCTTGGGGCTATCGCTGTCATACAGTTTGATGTTGGGTTTAAGCTCGATGAGTTTCTTCTTGGCTGCTTCCAGTTGAGCCGGGTCGGTCGAGTTCTTGTCATAGCCCAGGACCAGCAAAGCCATACCGATGATCTCGCGTTCGTCGTCGAGCACGACCAGCTTGCCCTTGAACGTCGGGTCCCACAGGTCGGCGAACTTGACGATCGGTTTGGAGACTTTGGCGGTGTTGACGGCGATCCCGACGCTGCCCCACTGATAGGGCACGCTGTACTTGTTGCCGGGGTCGAAGGGCAGATTCAAGAACTGCGGGTCCACGTTGACCAGATTGGGCAGGTGGTCCAGGTCCATCGGCTCCAACATCTTTTGCGCGATCATGATGCCGACAGTATAGTCGCTGGGGATGATCACGTCGTAATTGGTCTTGCCGGCCTGGAGCTTGGCAAGCAGCTCTTCATTGGAAGAGTAGGTGTCGTAATTGACTTTGACTTTGTACTCTTTGGCAAAGGCGTCGAGCAGCTCTTGCGGGACGTATTCCGACCAGGCGTACAGGTTGAATTCCTTCGACGTGACCGTAGGCGGCGCGGCAGTCGGCTTGGGGGTTGGGGTAGCTGTCGGCGCGACGGTTGGAGGCGTCGTCGGCGCTGCCGTCGGAGGCTTGGTCGGCGCGACAGTCGGCGCGACGGTCGGCGGAGGTTGAGTCGGTGCAACGGTGGGTGGCACAGGTGTGGGCGTGGGCACCGGCGTAGCGCCACCGCACGCAGAAAGCAAAAGGCCCATGACCGTCAAGAGGGTCACAGTTGGCAAATACCACTTGAGCTTGTACATCGTATCTCCTCCTATGATTTTAGATTTCGGATTGTGGATTTCGGATCGTGGATCAGATCGCCAGAGCACCTCCTTCGATTTTAGATTTCCGATTTTTGATTTTAGATTATCAGAGTGATCTCACCCAATCAACACTCAGCAGTCGTAAATCGAAAATCCAATTACGCTTTACGTGATTGGAGCCTTTGCGAGACCAGCAGCACCACCAGGATGACCAAAAGCCACAAGGTCGAGAGCGCATTGACCTTGGGCGTCACCGCTTGCTTTAGCATCGAAAACACACGCAGCGGCAGCGTCGTCGAACCGGGCCCGGCGGTGAACAGCGTGATGATATAGTCGTCCAGCGAAAGTGTGAACGCCAACAGCGCGCCGGAGAGTACGCCCGGCATGATCATCGGCAGCGTGATGCGCCAAAAGGTGACGAGCTCGTTGGCGCCCAGGTCCATTGCGGCCTCTTCGATAGAGCGATCCAATCCCTGCAGGCGCGCGCGCACCGTCAGGGTGACGAACGGGATGCTAAAGGCAATGTGAGCGATGATGATGGTGAGCAAGCCCAGGGTGAACCCCGCCTGGGCAAAAAATGCCAACAGCGCGATCCCCATCACCACCTCGGGGATGATTACCGGGATGTAGAGTGTTGCTTCGGAAAAACCTTTGCCGCGAAAGTGGTAACGATGCAGCGCGAGGGCCGCCATCGTCCCGATCACCGTCGAGACGGCAGTCGAGGTGAAGGCGACGATGAGGGTGTTGCGCGTCGCCTCCCATATCGCCCGATCTCGGAACAAGTCGCCGTACCATCGGAGCGTCAGACCTTCCATCTGGACGCTGAACCGGGAGGTGTTGAACGAGAAAAGGATCAGGAGCAAGATTGGCAGATAGAGATAGGCGTAAGCCAAGATCGCGTAAGCCGTGAGTCCCTTGCCAGGGCGCAATCGCTCGTTCATGGGACCAGCTCCTCGCCAAAGCCAAAGAAGCGGGTGTACACCAGGGTCACGCCGAGCGTCAGCGCCATCAGCACCATCGAGGCCGCCGAGCCAAACGGCCAATCGCGCGCCACGAGGAACTGATTGCGGATCAGGTTGCCCACCAGCACGGTCTTGGCCCCGCCCATCAAATCCGGCACGACAAACATCCCCATCGCCGGGATAAAGACCAGGATCGATCCAGCAATGATGCCCGGCAGCGAAAGCGGCAGCGTCACGCGCAGGAACGAACGCCACGGTCGCGCGCCCAGGTCGGCTGCTGCCTCCAGGAGGGAGACATCGAGTTTTTCCAGCGACGTGTAGAGCGGCAAGATCATAAAGGGCAGGAACTCGTACACCATACTCACCAGCACGGCGCCCGGCGTATAGAGTTGGATTTGCTCAAACAACCACTGGCCCGGCCCCTGCATCAACCCCAAAGCCGTCATCACGGCGTTCAGCACACCCTCGCCGCGCAGAATGATCATCCAGGCATAGATGCGGATGAGAAAGTTGGTCCAAAATGGGACGAGGATCAGGAACATTAAGAATGACCGACGTATCGGATGGATGCGCGCGATGTAATAGGCCAGCGGATAGCCGGCCAGCAGGCACAGGAGCGTCGTCAACGTCGCGATCCAGACCGAATCCCACAGGATGCTGGCGTATTCCGTATCGAGCAGGCGCGCATAGTTGGAGAGCGCGAACGTGTACTCGACGTTCCCATAGCTCCCGCGCACACTGAAGCTGATGACGATGATGAGCGCGAGCGGCACGAGCAGGAATACCGTCAACCAGAATAGGGTGGGCGAGATCAAGATGATGCCTTGCAAACTGGGGCGTTCGCGGATGGCTTTGAGCATAAGACTACTCCACAAGCACTTGGGCGCTTTCTGGCAGCCACACGGCGTACACATCGGTCTGTCCGCCAAAGTATGCTGTGGGGTCCGGCGTCGAAAGCAGGTTCTGCTGACGGACACGGATCTTGATCCCGCCGTTCAGCCGCGCTTCAAAGTGCGTGTCGGTGCCGATGTAAACGATGTTCTCGATGCGCGCGGCGAAACAGTTCAGAGCGTTGGCGGGCGGTTCGAGGTGCAGGCGGATTTTTTCCGGGCGCACGGCCACGGTGACCTCGGCGCCTGGGGCGGGCGGATGGCCTGTTTCGGCGACGACCCGCAGCGCGCCGCACTCGACGATCGCGCGTTTGCCTTCACAGCCGATGAGCCTGCCAGAAAGAAAGTTGGTCTCGCCGATAAACCCGGCGACAAAGCGGCTGTTGGGTCGCTCATAGATTTCGGTCGGCGTGCCGATCTGCAGCGCCTTGCCTGCGTTCATCACCGCGATGCGATCGGACATGGTCAGTGCCTCTTCCTGATCGTGCGTCACGTATACAAACGTGATGCCCACCTCGCGCTGAAGCGTCTTGAGTTCAAGCTGCATTTCCTTGCGCAACTTCAAGTCGAGCGCGCCGAGTGGCTCGTCCAGCAACAGCACTTGGGGACGGTTGACGAGCGCGCGCGCCAGCGCCACGCGCTGTTGCTGCCCGCCGGAAAGCTGCCTGGGGTAACGTTTTTCCATGCCCGGCAGGCGCACCATGGCAAGCGCCTCGGCCACGCGCTGCCGGATGTCGTGTTGGGGCACGCGCTTCATTTCCAGACCAAAGGCTACGTTCTGTTCGACGGTCATGTGCGGAAACAGCGCATAGCTCTGAAAGACCGTGTTGACCGGGCGCTGGAATGGCGGCGTCCGTCCCATCACCTGCCCGGCGATGACGACCTCGCCCGATGTGGGCAATTCGAACCCGGCGATGAGCCGTAGCGAGGTGGTCTTGCCACAGCCCGAAGGACCCAGCAGCGAATAGAATTCGCCGTTGCGGATGGGGAGCGTCACATCGTCCACCGCGCGGACGGTGCCGCCTTCTGGAGTGGCGAATTGCTTGCTTACATGGCGCAGTTCGACCGCGACCTCGTTCATCTCCCCTCCTGTTCAACGCATGGTTCATCAACCGCACGACTGTTGTTGCGTGATACAGTGAATCCCCCCGCCGCCCAGTAAAATCTCGCGGGCTGGCACGCCCGCGACCTTGCGATCGGGGAACAGCTTTTGCAGTGCCTCGACAGCCGCCCGATCGTGCGGATCACCAAAAGTCGGCATGATCACTCCACCGTTGGCGATATAGAAATTGATGTAGGACGCGGGCAGGCGATCTCCGGCTCGCCGGGGCAACGTCCCTTCAATCATGTCCACGCCTTGGCTTTCTTCTTCGGTGATGTAAGTGGGATTCGGTTGATGAATCTTGTGAATCTCGAATTTGCGTTCGTGAGCATCGGTGGCAGCGGCCAGCCGCTCATAAGCCTCTTGGGCAATCTCGTACTGCGGATCCGATCGGTCGTCGGTCCAGGTCAGCGCCACCACGCCCGGGCGAATGAAACAGCACAGGTTATCCACGTGCCCGCCGGTCTCGTCGTTGTAAACGCCGCGCTCCAGCCAGATGACCTTTTCGACGTTG
Organism: Thermoflexales bacterium; assembly: GCA_034434835.1. GTDB lineage: Bacteria > Chloroflexota > Anaerolineae > Fen-1058 > Fen-1058 > JBGLNJ01. The sequence goes on from DAOTXX010000070.1 coordinate 131,644, forward strand.
AGATAGTCACGCAAACGTTCTTCGATTTGCACCCGGGTCAGATGGGGACTGCGATTGGGATTGAGCAAACATTCTTCGGTCGTCAGGCAGGTGCCCTCGCCGTCCACATGGATCGATCCGCCCTCCAGGACCAGATCAGCTTTGTAACGGTCAATGCGCTCGATCTCTAGCACCTTGCGGGCGACCAGGGCGTCTTGATCCCATGGAAAGTATAACCCGCCCCAGGCGTTAAAGTTCCAGTCAACGCCGCGGATAGTGTGAGGGTATTGGGTATTGGGTATTGCATGTCGGATTCCCGACCTTTGACTTCCGACCTCTGAATTGACTACGAAGGTAGGGCCGCAATCGCGTATCCAGCAGTCATTGTAGGACATTTCCACCACACGAACGGACGCGGGTAACATGCCCCGAGCATTGAGAAATTGTTCGCGGGATACGCCCATCGTCACCGGCTCGAATTGGGCGATGGCCGCCGCTACTGCTGCAAAAGCGCGTTGAGCTGGCTTGGCGCCGTTGCGCCAATTATCGGGGCGCTGCGGCCAAAGCATCCAGCATCCGGCGTGCGGCTCAAACTCGCCTGGCATGCGAAAGCCATCCTGCTTGGGAGTAGAGTTTAGAGTAGCAGACATCTCGTGTATACTGCGTGTTGCGTATTCCGTATGGCGTATCAATTCGCGCGGTATTAGAGTGTTAGCGACATTCGCCTTGCCGATTGAGAAATGCCTGAATGTGGCCTGCATGCAAAGCGCGCAGTTCGTCAGATGCATGCTTGAGACGCGGATACACAAACCACACCAGCAAACCTTTTTCTGTGTGCAGGCGATTCTCCGATTGGTCAAAGACAATAGACTGGGACGAGTCCATGACCTCGTCGGTGACCTCGACGCCGCGCGAAGCCGGCAAGCAGTGCATGAACTTGCAATGTGCAGGCGCTTGCTTGAGCAAATCCGTGTTCACCTGATACTTGGGCATAAAAGCCGCGCGACGCTCGGGGATCTCGGCTTCCTGGCCGATCCACCACCACAGGTCGGTGTAGATAAAATCCGCCTCCTTGACCGCTGCTTTCACGTCTTCGGTGATGGTCAACGTGCCGCCTGATGCTTTGCAGTTTTCTTCGGCGATAGCTCGCCACTCGGCGGGTGGCTGGTACCTGGAGGGGGCAGTATGGGTAAAGCGCATCCCCAGCCGGGTGCAGAGGTGCATGAGCGAGCTGAGCACATTGGTCGCATCGCCTACAAAGGTCACGCGCAGGTCTTCAAGTCGCTTGCCGGGGGGCATGTGCTCGATCATCGTCAGGACATCGCACACGGCTTGTGTTGGGTGGTTATAGTCGGTCAGGCCGTTGATAACGGGCACGGTGGCCGCCGCGGCCAACCTCAGCATTGTCTCGTGCTTGAGCGTGCGTGCCATGATCACATCCACCATGCGCGAAATGACCCGGGCCGTATCTTCCAGCGACTCGCGCGCGCCCAGGTGAATCTCGCCCGGCTTGAGATAGAGCGCGTGCCCGCCCAATTCGGTCATGGCGACCTCGAACGAGATTCGCGTCCGCGTCGAAGGCTCCTCAAAGATCATGGCCAGCGAAGCATCTTGCAACAGCTTGGGCGTCGCACCCTGCCGGTCCGCCTCTTTGAGGAGACGGATCAGCTCGATCATGTCGAGGAGTTCTTGCCGGCTGAAATTTTGAGTGTCTAAAAAGTGGCAAAGGGTCATGACGCTGCCCTAACGCTTGACCGCTCGCACTGCATCCTGCATGACGTTGAGCGTCTCGTCAATGTCGGCGTCGCTGTGTGAGTAACACAGGAACCACGGCTCGCGCGGGTCATAGTCGGGCATGACACCACGCTCCATCGCAGCTTCCATCAAACGCAGATAATAAGCATGGTCGCTCTTGGCCCAATCGCGTTGGTGGATCACCTTGTCCACGCCGACGGCGAACGAGAACATGGCCGGGTAGCCGTGTACGCTGACCGGGATGCCGGCCTCTGCAAAGATTTTCTTGAGGCCGTCCATCAACCGGCGGCCGCGCTGAGCGATGGTCTCCAGAATCGGTTGATTCTGGATAAGTTCGAGTGTGGCGTTGGCGGCGGCCACGCCGCACTTGTTGTTGTTGAACGTGCCGCCCTGCGCCACGCCGTGGCCAATGATCTGCATGATCTCGCGCCGCCCGCCGAGGGCGGCAATGGGATAGCCGTTGCCCAGCGATTTGGCATAGGTCGCCAGGTCGGGGATGATCCTCAACAACTCTTGCGCGCCTCCGCGCGCCACCCGGAAGCCCGTCTTGACCTCGTCCAGGATCAAGACGATACCGTACTCGTTGCATTGGGTGCGGATGAACTGCAAAAAGCCCGGCAGCGGCTCGATGGCGGAGCAATTACCCATGCCCGGCTCGACAATGATCGCGGCCACCTCGTGACCGACCCGGCGCAACGTCTTGGCCAGAACCTCGAAATCGTTAAAGGGCAGTGTGATGATCAGATCGTGAAGGCACTTGGGGATGCCAGAGCTGGCCGGGATCGGGATCGGGCTGTTGACATTGCCGTAAGCTGCGACCGGGGCGTACGTCGAGAACAGCAAATAGTCGTGAAACCCGTGATACATTCCCTCGAACTTGATGACCTTTTCCCGGCCGGTGTAGGCGCGCGCCACGCGCAGCGCGTGCATCGTGGCTTCGGTGCCCGAGCAGGCCAGACGGACCATCTCGACGCCGGGGCACATGGCGACGATCTTTTCGGCCAGGCTGATCTCTAGCTCGCCGGTCATGGCGAACAGGCTGCCGTTTGCAATCTCTTCTTGGACTCGAGCGTCCACCGCATCGTAGGCGTGACCCAGGATGATCGGACCGAACGCCATCCGATAGTCAATATAGCGGTTGCCGTCCACGTCCCACAGATAGGCGCCTTTCGCTTTCTGCACGTAAGGGGTCAGGTCGTCTCCCCAGTAACGAAAGTTCGAGTTGACGCCCAGAGGCATCAGGGCAGCGGCCCGGCGATGCAGAGCGTTGCTCTTGTCGAATTTAATGTTCATGGGCCTCCTCCGGCTGAACCTGGATCAGATCGTCTTGCTCACTTCAGCCAGCGTATCCGACAGGCGGTCGAGCACAGCGTCTATCTGCTCGTAGGTGATGATGAGCGGCGGCTCGATCCGGATCGTATGGGCACTGGTGAGCGTCCCGGCCACCAACACGCCGCGCTTGAACAGTCCGGCGGCCACCTTGTAGCCCACCTCGGCGTTGTGAAAGTGCATGCCGATGAGCAGCCCGCGTCCGGTGATGCTCTCATAGATGTGCGGGTATTGAGACGCCAACGCTTTCAACTTGGGGATGAGATACTCGCCCTTGGCAGCCGCTTGCTCCCATAACCGCTCTTGAAGTGTGACGTTGATCGCGGCGATGGCGGCGCTGCACGCCAAAGCCCCTCCGCCCGTCGTGGTGGTGTGGATGAACGGGTTGGGATGCATCATGACTTGCCAGATGTCTGCCGTTGAGCAAAACGCGCTGACCGGCATCACGCCGCCGCCCAGCGATTTGGCGACGGCCAAAATGTCCGGGACGACGTTCCAGTGCTCCACGCCCCACAGCCTGCCGGTGCGCCCCAGGCCCGTCTGCACCTCGTCGGCGATGAGCAGGACGCCGTAATGTCTGGTCATCTCGCGCAGGCGCGGCCAGAAATCATCCGGCGGCACAATCGCGCCAGCTTCGCCCTGGATGGGTTCCATCAATACGGCAGCGATGTCTATGCCGACCCGCTGGCAGGTCTCGAGCTGGCGCTCGACGGCGTCGGCATCGCCGAATGGCACGTGATAGACCGGGCCACCGTACAACATGCCGACCGGCTGGCGATAGTCGGCTTTGCCCAACATGCTCAGGCTGCCCATCGTCTTGCCGTGAAAGGCCTGGAGTGCGGCGATAAAACCGTTCTTACGGGTATACATCTTGGCGAGCTTGATCGCGCCTTCGATGGCCTCGGTGCCACTGGCGGCGAAAAAGCTGTACTGGATGTCGCCCGGCGTGATGAGCGCCATCAGCCGCGCCAGCACGCCGCGCAAAGGGTCGATAAGCTCCTGGCTGGGCATCGGGGTGCGGTTCAGTTGCGCGCGCACGGCGTCCACGACTTTTGGATGAGACCAGCCCAGGTCCAACAGCCCGTAACCCCCCAGGCAGTCAATGTACTCGCGGCCTAACACATCGTAAAAGACGGCGCCGCGTCCGGTCCATTCGGTCGCTGCCCAATCCCCCGCTTCGGTCACCGACTTGCGATACTCGAGCCAACCCCGGTTAAAGTGCTCTGCAAAGTTGGTCTTGGATTCTTCGATAATCTGCTTGCCTTCCTGCTCCGATACAGCAGGTTTATGGATAAGGTCGAGCCAGCGTTGGGAATAGGCAATGGCTTCTTCCAATGATTGCGACATGAGCGCCTCCACGGCTATTTTTTGCGGGATTTTGTCCTGCGCTTGGCGTCTCGGCTAACGCACTCGGAGCGAGGAATGGACCACTGATACACATCCTTCAATATAATCGGGAGTAACACGGTTGTCGTTTTGCGGACGCCTGACACCTGGCCGATCACTTCGGTCACAAACTTGAACAGCGTTTCATTATCGCTGGCGACGATCTGCACACTCACGTCGCGGTCGCCGGTCGAGCAGGCCACGTAACTCACACAGTCGAACTCGGTCATCTTGCGGGCCACTTCGGCGATGCGCCCTGGCTCCACCTCGATGAACACGTCGGCGGTGACCGGCCGGCCGACGGCCCTGGGATTGACGATCGCGCTGATACGGATGATGCCTTCCTTCACCAGCCGATCCACGCGATAACGGGCGGACCGCTCGGTGAGACCGCGCACCTGGCGCGCGATCTCGGCGCTGGACATCCGCCCGTCTTGGATCAATAGATCCACGATGGCCCGATCTGTTTCATCAACCTTGCAGCTCATACGGCCACCCCAGTTATGCTGTTTCTGGCAGGAAATATATCATTCTTTGCCGAAAACGTCAATCAATTCAACGACAGTGTCCGTTTGGGCGCAGCGGCCACGAGCCAACGGCTGGGGGAACGGATGCCTGCCTTCACGGCATATGTGCGAACACGCCGCTTGCGGAATTCGGTGTATAATCTTGTTGAGAAGGCAGCACCGTTTTGGCACGTTGTACGGGATCGTCCAAGAGATCGTATGGGGACAAGCCACGGGAAAGGTGTATTATGCCCTCACCACCTTCAACGCCGAATGCCAGCCCGCTTCTGGCGACCAAGCTCTACATTCCTCCTGCGCGTCCCCGTGATAGTATCGTCCCGCGCCCTCGCCTGGTAGAGCTTTTAGATCGAGGGCTGTCCAGCCGCCTGATCCTTGTTTCCGCTCCCCCTGGCTTTGGCAAGACCACATTGGTCAGCGAATGGGTTTCCAATCTCGGATACCACATGCCAAATATCAAATGCGCCTGGCTCTCGCTCGACGAAGACGATAGCGACCCGGCGCATTTTCTCATCTATTTCATCGCAGCGCTTCAGCAAATTGACCCTGCTATCGGCCAGAGCGTTCAGGGGATGTTGTCAAGCCCACAGCCCCCGCCGCCTCAGGCGCTGTTCGGCGCTCTCATCAACGATATTGCGTCCGTGTCCACTCCGTTCGTTCTTGTCCTCGACGATTATCACCTGATCCATTCGATGCCGGTTCACCAGCAATTGGCTTTTCTTTTGGAGCATCAGCCGCCCCAGATGCACCTGGTCATCATCACCCGCGAGGATCCCCCGTTGTCGCTTTCCCGCCTGCGTGCACACTGGCAGGTTGTAGAGATTCGCCAAGCCGCCTTGCAGTTCACGGTGGAGGAAACATCCGATTTTTTGCAGCGAGTCGCGCAGGCGGAACTTGCCCCGGATGACATTGCCGCTCTGTATCGGCGCACCGAGGGATGGATCGCTGGCCTGCAGCTCCTCGCTCTATCGCTTCGTGGTCACGACGATGCCAGGCGGCTGGTTGAATTGTTTACCGGCAGCAACCGCTATGTCCTGGACTATTTGGGGGACGAAGTGTTGCAGCGCCAAACTGCCGACGTGCAAGAGTTCCTGCTCAAGACATCCATTCTCGACCGTCTTACTGCCCCTCTGTGCAATGCTGTCACCGAACGAGATGACAGCCGTCAGGTGCTCCTGGCTCTGGAGCAGGCTAATCTCTTGATCGTGCCGCTCGACCAGTCGCGGGAGTGGTATCGCTATCACCGCCTGTTTGCCGACTTGCTGCATCATCGCCTGCAAATTGAAGCCCGGTACGACGCGACCCCGTTACATCAGCGAGCCAGCCGATGGTACGAAGCTCAAGGCTACCTCGCAGACGCTATCGGGCACAGTCTGGCTGTGCAGGACTGGGGGCGAACCGCCTCGCTTATCGGTCGCGCCAGCGAAGGGATGCTCAAGCGGGGGGAGTTTGCGACACTGATCAACTGGTGCAGAAAACTGCCTGACGAGATGGTTCGAGCAGAGCCTTTACTCTGCATGGCTTATGCGTGGGCCTTGCTCCTGGCCGGGCAGACTGAGCCTGCGGGAGACCTGTTGGAACACGCCGAGCGACTGGCGCAAACCGACCGGCGATTGCTGGGCCAGGTCGCCACGGCGCAAGCTTACCTGGCGCGAGCAAGAGGCGATAACAGGAGGCTCATCGTCAAGTCGCAGCAGGCGCTTATGCTTTTGCCAGAGACCGAGTGGGTCTCGCGCGGCATGTTGGCGCTCAACCTGGGACTGGCCTACTGGCACGAAGGACGGCTGGCAGAAGCAGAGGAGGTATTGCCCGAAGCACAGAGTGCAGCTCAACGTGTGGGCAATCGCATGGCAGAGCTGACCGCGCAGATATTTTCTGCCCGGGCGCTGGCATGCCGAGGGGCCTTGCGGCAAGCCGCTGCCATGTATCAACAGTTCATCCAGAATGGAGGTCAAATCCCCATCGTCGCGTTGGCCCACTACGACCAGAGCGCCCTGCACTATGAATGGAATCAACTGAACAAGGCTGAGGAGCACCTGCGGCATGGCCTGGAGTTGAGCGTTCGTAGCGGGAACGTCGAGTTTCAAATCGCGGGGCATATTCTGGATGCTTTTCTGCAAGTGGCTCGAGGAGATACCGCCGCAGCCCTCGATGCGGTTCAGACCGCTCACACGCTGGCGCGTGAGCTGCCTCCTGCCGCACAGGCTCGTGTCGCGGCTTGTCACGCGCAGATTTCCCTGGCGCGGGGCGATCTCGACACAGCGTTGCATGTGGGAGATCGAGTGCCCGCGGACGTGGATGCTCACCCCTTTCACCGATTCCTCGGACTCACGCAGCCGCGCTTGCTCATCGCCCAGGGACAGAAGCATTTGGCGTCCGAGCAATTGAGAGTGTGCCTGGAGACTGCCTCGCGTGCTGGCTGGGGGTACGCCGTCATTGCGGTGCGCGTCCTGCAGTCCCTGGCAGCGGACAAGCCCCAGGCGGCGCTCGACTGGCTGTCCGAAGCGCTGAGGCAGGCCCAGCCCGAAGGTTACATTCGCACCTTTGCCGATGTGGGCGAGCCACTCGTGCCGATCCTTCGGGAGGCCGCCTTGCGAGGGATCGCGCCAGAGTATGTCGGACAAATCTTGGCTGCCATCAAGCAGAAACAAGTTGCCCCATCGCCTTCGCCGCTGGTCGAGCCTTTGAGCGAGAGGGAATTAAAGGTGCTGCGGCTGGTGGCGGCCGGCTTTTCGAACCGAGAGATTGCGGAGAAACTGATCATCAGTCCAGGTACGGCCAAGTCGCACGTCAATCACATCTGCGGCAAGCTGGGCGTCCGCAACCGGACTGAGGCCGTGACGCGCGCCAAAGACCTGGGGCTGGTTTAGAGACGTGTTGGGCGGCTTGGCGCTGGAGTAGCCTCAACAATCATCAACCCCATTTGTTTTGTGGAGGAGGCCATGAGAAACTCTTTTACCCTTGTTCTCGTCGTCAGCTTGTTGGCCGCGGCACTGCCCGCGTGCAACGCGACCGGGTCCGCCCCTACGCCGGACACGCAGGCCACTGTGAACGCTGCCGTCGCCGCCACCGGCACAGCCCAGGCTAGCATGAAAGCGACGGTGGATGCCGCCGTCAAAGCGACCACGGCGGCGCAGTCCAAGGCTACCGCAACACCGACGCTCGTGCCCGCTGCCAAAGCGCCCACCGCAGCGCCGACGCCCACACCCATCAACGCCGTGACCATGAGCGAAGAGGAACTGGCCGCGCTGATTGACCAGGCCGTCGCTGAGGCCGTCACTTTGACGCAGGCAAGCTCCACCGCGACGACTTCCGCTACTGCCGATGGCACAATCACTCTGCAAGAGGCTGCGGCTCTCGTCGTCTACGCGGCGAACGCGGAGCAGGCCATTGCCGAAGCCGAGGAATTGATTGACGCTTACTATGGCCTGTATGCTGACCTCGCCGCCGAAACACTCGCCGTGTTGCAGGCCATTGACCAAGACCTGGCCGCGATGGCCAATTCGCTCGCGACCCTTGATGCGACACTGGCCGAGATCAACAAGGCGCTTTCGCAAGGGTTGGCCCTGGCCCAGCAGACCATTACGCAGCTCAACACCGCCGTCAAGAACGCGAGTGACAAGGCTGCCCAGGCTCAGGCCAAAGCGCAAAGTTGGGCCAAGAGCCTTCCGGCCGATCGTGACAAGCGGGCCGCAGCCGTGCTGGGGGTGAAACCAACCCAGATTGCCAATGACCGTGCGAGTGCTCTTTTGAGCGCCTTTGACTATGTGGACGCCGTCCGCCAGGCGATGGGCGACAACAAGATCACCAAAGCCGAGTTGGTCAAGATCGCCCAGTTGGGCGCGAACGCCAGCGCCGGCCTCAAAGCGCAAGGCGGCCCGGCCCTCCAGCAAATTCCCAGCTCTATTGACAAGCTCACCGGCCAGCTTGCGCGCGGTCAGGTGCCGCAGGCCAAAGCCGGACTGGGCAGCCTGGAAGCCTCGCTGGGCACGCGGCCCGCAAGGCCCAAACCTTGATACCCATCAAGGAGACTCCTGAGCAAGTCCTGTTTAGCACCACAGAGGCACAGCCTGCCCTGGCGGTCAGGCCAGGGAGCACGCCGAGTTTTATTAGGGTTTTCTCTGCGCCCTCCGCGTCTCGGCGGTGAAATCTGGGGCTTACCGGGGTCAAAAGGTCGCTCGCTGCGGATAGCGACTGATAGGCCGAGTCAGGGATCGTGTCGGCGGCGACCCAAGGGGTATCGGATGGCCGATCCTGGACCGGGCAGAAACGCGCGGCCAGGCACATACTACCCTTCGGAGGCAAGATGTCAAAGAAGAAAGAGCGAGACGTGGAAAAAGTTCATTCGACCCAGGCGTTCGTGACCAGGCTGCGACGCCTGGCGGATGCGTTGGAGCAAGGCAAGCGTTTCTCCATTCGAGTAGCGGGAGAGCGGGTCTATGTCCCTGCCGATGCCAGCCTCAGCGTCGAGCACGAGCGATCGGGCAGCTCGGAGGAGGTCGAGTTCCAGATCAAATGGGAGCGGTGAGAATGCTGGTTCTATTCCCCAGAATCATCCTGTCGGTTTTCCTTGCCGTCGCAGTCCTGATGCTGGCGATCTCGGCCGTCTCGGCGATCAATACGGGCCTCGCGCTCTCCAGAGAAAAAAGTGCGCCGGGCCACGTGATCGATCTTGTCGCGCGCCGAGACGAGACCGGCAAAGAGTTCTATTATCCCGTGGTCGAATTCTATTTGCCGGATGGAAGCTTCACGCTCGTCCAGATCTCGGAAGGAAGCTGGCCGCCGGCCTACGAGAAAGGCCAGTCGGTCACAATCCTTTACGATCCCGATCAGCCGCTCCACGCGTGGATCCAATCCGCTTCGAGTTCGGCGCTCATGTGGATATTGTCCATCATCACGGGAGTCTTGGGCGTGGCTTTCTTGATCGCCACGCTGTTTGCCTTCTGGATGCTCAAGCCAGGTCACGCGAAATCGCAGGAAGAATAAGGGCGATAGAAATCATCTGGGGCGGGTCGAACGATGGTGCAGTTCGTCCTCTCAAAGATCGAGGCGCTCATGCAGGCGGCTCGCGACAACTATAGCGTCGATCCAGTCGTCTTCCTGATCATCTACCTGGTTTCGGCGCCGTTTTTCTACTATTCGCTGTTTCGCATGATCCGCGCGCTCGCCAAGAGGATCGGGAAGGAGGTCATGCTCTGGAGCGCCATCTTCCTGTGCGCGAACGTGGCGCCTTTTCTGTACGTGCTCGTTTTCGGCCGGAATCTCCCCTGGTGGGTGTACGGCATCATCGCTCTGCTCATCGGGCAGGGCATTTTCTCCCTGGTCACGAAGCTACGGGAGAAGCCAGCAGCTTCATCCACAAAGTAGCGCAAGCCGTGTTCACTTCCGCCGCCGACTGCGCCTTTCTTGCTTCAGGCCAGGTCTCACGCTCCAGTCGTATACAAATACAAAGAGCTTTGGAGGCTAGGAAATGGTGAACCCGGTTGCTTTGGTAATGATGGCGCTTGGGGTTTTGCTGTTGCTGTTCGGATTATTCTTGGTGGTCAAGCGCATGAAGATAGCCGGAATGGTAATCTCATTGTTGGGCTTGGGTATAGCCGCAGTCCCCTGGCTCGTTAGCTTTTACCTTGCTCGAGGCGGTCAGTAAACCATTCGCAATACCGAATCAATTGCAGCGCGTTGCGCTCGGCGGGCACGATAGCGTGACATAGCGGTCCCGTTGTGATCGGCGTGCCCCCGAAGGTAATCGCCCGCTTAGTTGGTGTTGATGCCGATCTTCTCTTGCTGGCGCCCTTTGTGATCGCCTGGGCCGAGGGCGCTCTCGACAAGCTGCTCACCAACGGCTAGTGGCGCGGACTGGTTGTTCAGCCCACAATGATCCTGTACATCCTGGCCGTCACCCCCAGGTTGGCGCGCATGGAAACCGGCGTGGTCAATTCTCTTCGCCCGCTGGTGCTTGCCGAGAATCACACCTTCGAACGCATCATCCGAGAGGCTGCCTACATAAATCCCCGGAATGAGTTGATCGCGATTGGCTCTGGCGCCCTGCTGGGCCTCTTGTCGGTCGCCGGGAGTCTTGGCGCTTCCATTTCCTGGCTCATGGTCTACTGGGCCCTCTCGGTGGCCTTGATGTACGGCCTGTTGGCCTGGATCATCTACTGCTCACTAGCCAGCACTCGCCTCACGGCTGCCATCCTCCGCCAACCCCTTCGCGTTGATCCTTTTGACGTCACCCCCTGCGAGGCCATAGGTCGGCAGAGCCTCTTGCTGGCCCTGGTCTTTGTAGGTGGCATTACGCTGAGCCTGCTATTCACGGTGTTCCAGCCCGGTATTCTCCGCCGCATGGAATTCTGGCTGACCTACATTCCACTGGTGATTGTGCCCGTCATAGTTTTCTTTCTGAGTATGCAGCCCACGCACCGAGTCCTGGCAGCCGCCAAGGAACGAGAGCTGAAAGCGGTGCAAAGGCACATTCAACGATCGTGCAGGAATCTCGTGCAGCGTCTCGATGAAAACCAAGAGAGTGGAAGCCTGGCCGCAGAGATCAATGCTTTGGTCGCGTATGAAGGACGTCTTCAAGACACCAGGACTTGGCCCTACAACACGGCCATGCTACGGACGTTATTCTTCTCTGTGCTCATCCCAGGCGGCACTGCGCTTGGTCGGCTGATCATGGACATTCTCTTCAGTTGATTTCCCCGCTAGCAGCCTGTCGGAGTGGCATCCTGGAGTCAAGGCTTCAGCCGGTTTTGACTGGAAATCGCCGCCTTTTCACCGGCTGAAGCCTCGACTCCCGCTCCTTGAGGGTTCTCTCCGACAGGCCGCTAGCTTTGCTGGCAGGCGCACTCGCGCTCTGTCTTTTAAACCCCCCATTAAACCCCCGAATCTACCGATTGGCAGATGACCCGGCCAGGCTTTTGGAGTAAAGTAAGCATGTCAGCACCCAACGGCTTCTTGCAAATAAAAGGAGAATGAAGACGCAGGTCCACCGCATGGTCTTTGACGCGTTGCTCTGGGAGCGCAGCGAGGGGTTCATCCAGGTGGGCTGGGCGCCGTCCAATGCTCTCCCGGCGCGCATTGACGAAGAGATTGACGTTGATGGCGAGGGGCGGGCGGACTTGCGCGTCGAGGTGGACACGGCGAACAAAGCATCCACGCTGACGCCTTACGCCTCCTGGGTGCTGGATTTGGAGGGCACCTACAGGCTCAATGACACGTTGGCCGTTCGTGTGCGCCTCAGAAGTCCGTCGCGGTAGCATCACACTCCCCTCCCAGAGCTAATCATTACCCACATTTTTGGGAGTGTGGTAGAGTTGGGCTGATAGGTGGTTTGTCATAACTTTTCAGGAGGTCAATATGGTCGGTCTTCAAACCGTTCAGGTGGACACTCGACCATCGGTGGAGGCGGT